>NZ_AMZO01000020.1 GCF_000331515.1 Photobacterium marinum | reverse complement strand
GTCGAAAGACTTGGGCTTTTTTGTATTTGGAGACTTGTGTTCGTCCTTCGGCCGAATGAGTCCCGCTGGAGCGCCAGCCCGGCCGCTCCGCCACTTATTAAGAAGCCCAGACTGCGCGTCTAATTGAACGCAAGTCCGGCCGTTTCGCCTGCTGCTCTAACCCTTTTTTATTTGTCCCCAGCTTTCCAGAAAGCCCTTTATTTTCTTGTCGTGCCCAAAAGGCCGACTCCGACTGTCGACTTGTTTCTCTTCGCATTTTTTCCCTACTTTCATGTGATTAAGTAGGTTGTTGTTAGCGTGATAAGTAGAAAAATGAAAGCATGTACAGCTCTTTTAGCTTTTAGAATATAGTGGGAAAAAAGCTGTACAGAAATAAAATCATTAAAAATCAGATACTTATTGTGGTAAAAGTAGAGGGAAAAGTAATAAATGAAAAAGCGTTCAGCTTTTAGCTCATCATGGGTAATAAAGTTGTACGTGATTGAGCTGATAATGAGGCTTCAAAGCGGTCGCTAAATCTGAGCTTATGGGCTGTGTTTTCCTGAGGAATGGTTCGATCAGAATGGCTAAGCTTGATAAGCCGAAGAGGAGGAAAAGTAACATGCTGAATTCAAGTATAAAGCCTGTTTTTTGCTTGAGTAACAGGCTCGTTTTATATTGATGCAGGATAGGTTAATCAACTGATTTATTTAATAAATAATTCGATTCTTTTATGAGGAAAGTATTGAAAAGAAGGCTGCTTGCACATAAAATATGTCACACAAATTAGACGGAAGAACGGCGTATCCGGTGATGCGTCCGGATTTCAAATCCGGGTAGGGCTGCCAGCAGTCCTGGGTAGGTTCGACTCCTATGTTCTTCCGCCACTTTCTCTTCTCTTCTCTTCTCTTCTCTTCTCTTCTCTTCTCTTCTCTTCTCTTATTCTTTAAATAACCCCTCATCCCTTAGAAGACGATGGTTTTGATAGCGTCTGGTAAAGCCGATTTTGTCGAAGTATTCCAATAGCTGTACAGCAACTTTACGCCCAAGCCCGGTGAGGTTTCGAAAATCTGCGGTTTCTAACTTTTTCTCTTCAGCTATTTTTTGTCTGATGATATCGGCAATGGTGATCAGTGCGCGGTTCGTGCAGTAGCGGTCTTTGACTATGGCGGTGATGAAGCCGAGTTGAGCTAGTTTATAGCTGAACAGGCGCAGGGCTTTTTCTTCTCGATTACAAGCTTTGGCGATGTCCCGAATCCATAATGGTGCTTTTGCTTTTTCAAATTCAGATTCGATTTGTTGCCATAAAATCTGTTCTTCAGCTGTTAGCTGTAATTGATGCTGCGGCAGGTGCAGCCAGCCTCTGGTATTACACAGCTTGTTTTTATTCACCATTACTTGCAGTAGATGATCGACGATTGTTTTTGGATGGCTGAGTGCAGCCATTCGGTGAAGGCGATCCCGGCCTATTCCAAGATGATCACAGCAGTTTTGATGATAGAGGGTCAGGCTCTCTATTATGTGGTTTTCCAAATCTTCCAAGTAAGAGAAATGGCAAAGCCAGCTTTGAATTATTTGCTGCTTATCATTATCAACCTGCTTTGAGAGATCTTCTGGTGATAATTGATGTTGCCAGCAGAAATCGTCGATATGAACCGGCGCGTTTTGTAGTGACAGCTGCAATATATTTTGCGGTTGAGTGAGTGTGGCCCGCTGGTTCAGCCGGGTTAGGCGTTCAGGTTTGCGTTTGCCTCTGGTTGGCGGTGATAGTTCTATGGCTGTTGCTGAACCCAGGCTGATCTTGGCGGCCGGATCACGGATCAACAATTTGTCCTGTTCGGTAATGTGCAGTGGATTATCAAACACCAACTCAGCAAGCCCTGATTGCCCGGCATCAATATGTTGTTGTTCAAGTAGCGCCAAGCGGGCAGTTATGTGGGAAGCAACATGGAATACCTGTACTTGCTGCCAGTGTTTTATGGCCTGATCTGCTTTTAGAGTGACAGTGATCCGAGAACTGGGTGCTTGTGGCTCTATAGCAAACAACCAGTCCCCTCGTGACAGTTTGTCTTTATCAATATCACCGCTCAGATTGAGAGCGACACGTTGATCGGCATGTGCTTGTTCGGCTTTTTTTCCTTGGCAATGCAGGCTTCTTACTCTGATCTTAATAGGCTTTTGTAATTGTCGTGATGCTAGATACAGATGATCGCCTATTTTTACCCGGCCGCTCAGGACGGTGCCGGTCACAACCAGTCCTGTGCCTTTGACGGTAAAGGCTCGGTCTATGGCAAGTCTGAAGCTGTTGATAGTTTTGGGTTGCTGATTGCATTTATCTGTCAGGGCTTTGAGGTGTTGTTTCAATTCGGCGATGCCGTCACCGGTGTATGCAGAGCAAGCAAATAGCTTCCATGATGAAAAACCATATTGTGTGAGAACCCTTTCCAGTTCTGCTTCTCTGTTTTGTTGTTGTTCTTTGCTGACTTTATCTGACTTGGTTAACACGACCGTCAGGCTTTCGATTGCCAGAAGATGCAAAATTTTCAGGTGCTCGTAGCTTTGCGGCATGAGACCTTCATCACTGGCGACCACAAACATGGCATGCCGGGCGGTGCCGACACCAGCCAGCATGTTGCTGAGAAATTTCTCATGGCCGGGAACATCAATGAAGCCGAGGATGTTGTCCGGGGAAGCCTCTGGGTTATCTGATTGTTGATTATCCGATGACTGATGATACGAAGACAGTGGCATGAACGCGTAGCCCAGATCGATCGTAAGACCTCGCTTTTGTTCTTCCGGCAGGCGATCGGTATCAGTTCCGGTCAGTGCTTGTAGCAGGTGGGTTTTGCCGTGGTCGACGTGTCCGGCTGTCACAATAATCATGCGGGTATCTCTTGGTGCTGGTTGGCAATCAGGGTGTTGATTTGTTCAATGAAATCGGCTTCGTGACTGAGGCCGCGCATACATAACCAAAGTTTGTCGTGATGAATCCGGCCAATAATCGGGATGTTTCCGCCTGCCAGTTGCTCAGCCAGATGATGAAGGCTTTGGTTTGAGCCTGATTTAGGGTTGAAGGTGATAGCAATTGACATCAGCTGTTCTGTCGGTAGTGCTCCGCTACCGATTTGTCCCATACTTGGCTCAGCCTGAAGGTGGAAATGCGAGCCTGCCAATTGTCGAAGTACAGGGAGAAGCCGCTGCGCCTGAGCATTCAGCTCGCTTAGTGGACGGGTGAGTTTCGCCAGTGTTGGCAGTTCACAAGGTAGTCGTTCCGGGTGACGGTAGAGGTTAAGAGTCGCTTCAAGAGATGCCAGTGTCATCTTGTCACAACGTAGTGCCCGCTTGAGTGGGTGGTGCTGGATTAGTTCAATCAGTTCTTTGTCACCGGCAATGATCCCAGCCTGTGGGCCGCCAAGTAATTTATCCCCGGAAAAACTGACCAGGTTGATGCCATCAGCAATCATAGATTGTGGCATGGGTTCGGCTGGCAGGTCGTATTCGGCGAGGTTGATGAGTGAACCGCTGCCCAGATCGCTGACAACCGGGAGCTGTTGTTCTTTGCCAAGCTGGCACAGTTCGGATTCACTGACTGCACTGGTAAAGCCTTGAATCATGTAGTTGCTGGTGTGTACTTTCATCAGCAAGGCTGTTTGATCCGTGATAGCTTGCTGATAGTCACGTAAATGGGTGCGGTTGGTGGCACCCACTTCAACCAGTTTGCAGCCAGCTTGCTTCATGACATCCGGAATTCGAAATGAACCGCCGATCTCCACAAGTTCACCGCGAGAGACAATCACCTCTTTACCGGCAGCCATTGTCGCCAGCATGATAAGCACGGCGGCGGCATTGTTATTGACGATACAGGCATCCTCGCATCCGATTAGTTCTTGCAGTAATTGGCTGATGGCCTGATCTCGATGGCCTCGTTGTGCGTTGGCAAGTGAGTATTCCAGTGTCGCCGGATGGCGCATGACCTGAGTAACTGCGGCAATCGCGGCTTCGGCCTGTTGGGCCCGGCCAAGGTTGGTATGGAGTATTGTGCCGGTCAGGTTGAACACCCGGCGCTGACCCGGCTGGGACTGCTTTTCCAGTCCGTCAGCCAACAGTCGGCAGAGTTGTGGTTCGTCAATGTCCCTGTTACCAATCCATGAGGGAAGTTGCTGTTGCTGGCGAATAACCTGGCGGGCTTCATCGAGAAGCTGGCGAATCCGAACAAGGGTATTGGTTCGGCCATGTCGTTCAGGCAGGTTGTGGTGCTCCGCAAGGTGCAGGAGCCTGTCGACGCTCGGAAGTCGGCCGTATAAGTTATTCGCAGTCATGATTTTTTCTGATCACTGTAAAACGGGAAGCAAGAACGGGTTGAAGCCGCTGCGCAGCAGGGCGGTTTCGCTGAGTTTGACATCAAGGACCAGCGAGGCCAGATCGTCGGCAACAGCATCAAGCTGATGGTCTTTTTCAAGGAACATCAGCTTGAGGTAGCTCTGGCATTCATCGCATGTTTCGGCGCGAACCTGAGCGTCGTTTTCTTCCAGGCTGGCCAGTTTGATTTGGCGGCTATCACCGCACTGGGTGCATTGGGCGCGGATACTGTTCCATTGTGCTTCGCACAGGCTACAGTGGAGATAGCGGTGCCCTGAATCGTTAACCATGCTGGCAACCGGCGCGCTGTGGCAAAGTGGGCAATGGAGCAGGTTTTCATTTCCTTCCTGCTGCCATTCAAAACGGCTGTTGGCTACAAGCAGGCTGAAGAAGGTATTGAGTGCCGCCCAGATGAAGATCGCTTGTTCGGCTGGCACCAGTTCGAAATTGCCCTGACGCAGTGCTTTGCCATAATTCACCAGCGCATCGTTTGCTTGCTGATTCAGTTGCTCCAGTGTTGTTTTGATGTCGTCACTAACCAGCGGAGCCAATTGTTCGATCAGATCATTCAGGATATCTAGCCAGATGTTTTCCGGCTCAAAGTGTTGAACACTCAGCGGCATTTGCTCACTGATTTGAGGCTGAAGCTGAACTTTATCCTGGTAGGCTGCGGTTAGGTTTGCCTGTACCTGGGTGATTTGGCCGACCAGCAGCAGGTAGTCAGCCATAAATGACTCTTTGGCCAGCTGGCGTAGTCGGGCTGCACGGGATTCAAAAATGGTTTGCGGCTGACCGATGATCAGCGGTTTGAAACCATCGGCAGACTGCCGGGTGATGGTGTCTTTTTCAAGAATGCGAACACTCATGGGTTAACCTTTCTAAGAAAAATAAAGAAGCTGCAGGCATATGCCTGAAGCTTCTGTTGAAGCCGCGAACGACTTATTTTTGTGTTTCTTTACTTTGGGTCTTTTTATTCGGTGCTTTTTTAGCAAACAATTCGCGATACCAGCGCGGGTGATGCTGTTTCGCCCAAGCCGGTGAGACTTTGCCGTCAAGCATGCCTTCGATAGAACCTTCAACCCAGTACGCCATGTAAGCGTGGATCAGCAGGCTGATACCAAATAGCGCAGCAATGGCCGAGTGGGTTAGCAGGGCAAGGCGAACATACTCAATATCAAAGTAAGCGGAGAAATAGGCCCGCCATGCGACGATACCGGATACCAACAGCAGAACGGCTGATGCCAGGAACTGACGCAGGATCAGTTTCTGCCCCGGGTTGTACTGACCGACTTCCGGGATCCGCTCTTCATTTTCCAGCAGCACATCCTTAATACGTAGCATCCATTTCAGATCACCCTGTTCAAAGTGATTGTGGTGCCAGTACCGGAAAGCCAGGAAGAACAGGCCGAGACACATCGCCACCCCAAAGAAAGGGTGAAGGATGCGTGCCAGTTGCGGCGTACCGAAGATAAAGCTCAGCCAGTGCAGCGGCGCAAACATGAATGACAGGCCTGAAAGCAGGCTCATCACCCCGGTGAAAGCCACTGTCCAGTGGGCAAGGCGATCTAACGGCTTATGACGTAAAATGGTTTTTCCCCCATTCATTACTTATCTCCTTCTGCCTTGCTGTCCTGGTGTGATTCGCTTTCTTCTTCGGCTCTGACCCGGTTACGACCGACAGTGATCCTGTGGATGGCTGCCAGCGCCAGGGTGCCGACAAAACCGGCTGCCGACAGCGGTTTGAGCGCGTCTTTCCACAAGGTTACCGAGGTGCCGATCTTCGGCTCTTTCGGCAGGTCGTAGTGCTCCGGCTGAGTGATATCATGAAGAACATAAATCACATGGGTGCCGTTAACGCCTTGCGGGTTATAGATCCCGGCTTTGCTGTGTCCCTTGGCTTTCAGTTGAGCAACACGTTGCTCGGCATAGTGCAGGATTTCCTCCCTAGCACCGAAGCGCAGAGCCCCGGTCGGACAGGTTTTTACGCACGATGGCGCCTGACCAGCCTGCAAGCGGTCGAGGCACAGGGTGCACTTGTACACCCTGTTATCGACCGGATTCAGGCGTGGGATATCAAACGGACAGCCGGCGATACAGTAGCCGCAGCCGACACATTTTTCAGAGTTGAAATCCACCACGCCGTTTTCGTACTGAACGATGGCACCGGGCTGCGGACAGGCTTTCAGGCAGCCCGGATCCGAGCAGTGCATACAGCTATGTTTGCTGAACAGCCACTTGAAGCGGTTGTCTTCTTCCACTTCCTTAAAGTGGATCGTGGTCCAGGCATGGGCGGTCGTATCTTCAGGGTTCTGGTAAGAGTCCTGGAAGCTGCCGACGTCTTCACGCAGATCGTTCCATTCCGAGCAGGCCACCATGCAGCCTTTACAACCGCTGCAGCAGGTTACGTCGATCAGTTTGGTCACTTCTACCTGATGGTGTCGTCCCTGAGCCGGTGGCGTAAGCGACGAAGTTGCAGAGCTGCGAATAATATTCTGAGATTGCATTGTCATGGCTTACTTCACCTTTTCCACATTAACCAGGAATGCCTTGTACTCGGATGTTTGCGAGTTGGCATCACCAACGCTCGGCGTCAGGGTATTAGCCAGGTAGCTTGGCTTGGTATGGCCTTCAAAGCCCCAGTGGATCGGGATCCCCACGGTATGTACGGTCTGGCCGTTAACATGCAGCGGAGCAATCCGTTTGGTCACATAGGCTTTCGCCTCGATAAAGCCACGCTTTGACGATACCCGGATCATGTCGGCATTCTTGATCCCTTTCTCGTTTGCCAGCTCAACACCGATTTCGATGAATTGCTCCGGTTGGACAATCGCATTAAGGCGCGAATGGCTGGTCCAGGTGTGGAAGTGCTCCGTCAGGCGGTATGTGGTACCGATGTACGGGAAAGTTTCCTTGTCACCAAGCTGAGCCAAATCATCTTTGAAGATCCGTGCTGCCGGATTCGAAACCACATTTTTATGCAGCGGGTTAGTGCCCAGCGGCGTTTCGAATGGTTCATAGTGTTCCGGGAACGGGCCTTCGGCCATTTTATCTAGCGCAAACAGACGGCCGACGCCTTCCGGCTGCATGATGAACGGACCGGCATTGCTCGATGGCGGAAGCTTGGCGTTGAAGTCAGGCACATCCGGGCCTGTCCAGCGGTTGTTTTTCCATTCCACCAGAGTACGGCGTTTATCCCACGGTGTACCGTCCGGCTTAGTGGAAGCGCGGTTATACAGAACGCGGCGGTTTGCCGGCCAAGACCATGCCCAGTTTGGCGCCAGGCCTAAACCGGATGGATCGCTGTTGTCACGGCGTGCCGTCTGGTTACCTGCTTCGGTCCAGCTACCGGCATAAAGCCAGCAAGCGGCATTGGTAGAGCCGTCGGCTTTCATTTCCGAGAAGCTTGATAGCTGTTTGCCCTGAGCGTTCTTACCGTTCAGCTCTTTTGCCAGCTCAATTGTCTGCGGCTCTTCCGGATTAGCGTAATCCCAGTTAAGCGACAGGATTGGCTCGGCATAAGTACCACCTTCATGCTGATACATCTCGCGCATCTTCAGGAAGATACCGGCAAGGATTTCGGCATCGCCTTTGGCTTCGGCCGGTTTGTCTGCGGCTTTCCAGTGCCACTGCAGCCAGCGTGATGAGTTCACAATCGTACCGTCTTCTTCGGCAAAGCAGGCGGTCGGCAAACGGAATACTTCAGTTTCAATGCTCGCGGTATCAACCTCGTTCACATCCGGCTTGTGTTGCCAGAAGGTTGAGGTTTCGGTTACCAGCGGATCGATAACAACCAGGTACTTCAGCTGAGACAGGCTGTTGATGATTTTGTTTTTGTTCGACATGGACGCAAGCGGGTTGAAGCCCTGGCAGATATAGCCGTTCACTTCCCCTTTGTTCATCATCTCGAAGTACTTCATCATGTCATACATCTGATCCCACTTCGGCATCATCTCAAAGCCCCAGCCATTTTCGGCAGTCGCTTTGTCGCCCCAGAATGATTTCATCAGGGAGACGAAAAATGCCGGGTAGTGCTGCCAGTAATTGGTCTGATCTGGTCGCAGCGGCACTGGTGTATGATGCTGAATGTAAGTATCAAAGTTGATGTCTTTGTCCGACGGTAACTTCAGGTATCCCGGCAGGCTTTGTGCCAGCAGGCCAAGGTCTGTGATCCCCTGAATATTTGAGTGACCACGCAGGGCGTTAACGCCGCCGCCGGCCATGCCCATGTTACCCAGCAGCAACTGAACCATTGCCATCGAACGGATGTTTTCAGCGCCTTTTGAGTGCTGAGTCCAGCCTGTCGCGTACAGGATCGTCGCCGTTTTATTGTCGGCTGCTGTCGCGGCAAGTAATTTACAAATTTTCTTGTAGTCGTCGATTGGCGTACCGCAGATGTTGGTGACAACTTCCGGGGTATAGCGGGCCACATGCTCTTTGAGCAGGTTCCACACACAACGCGGATGCTGTAGGGTTTCATCCGTCAGTGCATGGCCGTTGTCATCAAGCTGATAAAACCAGCTGCTACGGTCGTATTGACGATTTTCCGCATCGTAGCCGGAGAACAGACCATCGTGGAACGCATAGTCGTCACGAACGATAAAGCTCGCATTGGTATATGCTTTTACGTATTCGTGATTCACCTGGTCGGTTTCGATCAGGTAGCGGATCACACCTAGCAGGAAGGCGATATCACTACCTGAACGGATCGGCGAATAGTGATCTGCCAGTGCCGCTGTACGGGTAAAGCGGGGATCGACAACAATGAGTTCTGCGTTATTGTGTTTTTGTGCATCCACTACCCAGCGGAAACCGACAGGGTGAGCTTCAGCGGCGTTACCGCCCATAACTAGGATCAGGTTAGCGTTTTTAATATCTACCCAATGATTGGTCATCGCGCCGCGGCCAAATGTTGGAGCAAGACTTGCTACCGTAGGGCCGTGTCAAACGCGAGCTTGGGTGTCAACTGATACCAGTCCGATACCGCGGGCAAACTTCTGGGTTAACCAGCCGTTTTCATTGCTTTCTGCCGACGCACACAGCATGCCGGTTGAAAGCCAGCGGTTCACTGTGGTGCCTTCTTCGTTTGTTTGAATCAGGTTGGCATCGCGGTCTTGTTTCATTAGTTTGGCGATGCGGCTGAAGGCTTCTTCCCAGGAAATACGCTGCCATTTGTCTGAACCCGGTGCGCGGTATTCAGGGTATTTCAGGCGCTGCTCACTGTTGATGAAGTCGACAAGACCTGCGCCTTTAGGACAAAGAGCGCCGCGGCTTACCGGATGATCCGGATCCCCTTCAACATGGAAGGCTTTTTGTTTGATATCACCTGCACCGTCACCCAGGCTGTAAATCAGCAGGCCACAACCGACAGAGCAGTATGAACAGGAATTTCGTGTCTCTTTCGCGGCAGTTAGCTTGAATTCCCGCGCCTGAGCCCAGGCTTTTTTCGGGATCGCTGCCAGCGATGCGATTGAAGTGCTCACAACACTTCCTGCGCATAATTTAAATAATTGACGTCTACTTATATTCAAAGTCAACTCGCTCACTTTATTAAATAATAATTGTATTACAAAGGAAGTGGGTTATTCTAACTGCAATTTTAATGTCGTCAATTATTAATATATTAAGTTCTATGCTTTGTAATTTATCGCGTGATGAATCTCATGATTACGTAGAGTATTCAGAGATGGAAATAATTAAATATGAGAATGGAATAAAAACAGAATGTGTCGATTTTATTGCTGAAGAAGTACCGGTAGCACTTATTTATAATGGTGTTTCCCATGCAGTAATGATGGCGACACCCTCTGAATTAAAGAGCTTTGCGATAGGTTTTTCTTTATCAGAAAGAATCATAAATGATATTAAAGAAATAAAATATATTGAAATAATAAATAATAAAGTTGGCGTTGAAGTTCATATTGAACTGCAAATGCGGCGCTTTATGGCGTTAAAGGAAAGGCGCCGTAATATGGTAGGAAGAACGGGATGTGGCTTATGTGGTGTTGAGCATCTTAAGCAGGCAATTAAGCCGGTATCGTTGGTTTTGGATACTAGTAATATTAACTTATCTGTCATAAATCAAGCTGTTAAGTCGTTGTATGACAGCCAGATACTAGCCAGGACCACTGGATGCACCCATGCAGCTGTCTGGCTGAATACGGTCGGAGAGGTCAAGGCAGTTTATGAAGATGTGGGGCGGCATATTGCCATGGATAAGCTGATTGGTGCCCGGGCACAAAATAATGACTTACAGCAAGGCGCAATTCTTATCACCAGCCGGGCAAGTTACGAAATAGTCCAGAAAGCTACCTCTGTTGGCGTGGAGATATTATTGGCCGTATCAGCACCTACCGCTTTAGCTATAAAGCTGGCTGATGATTCAGGTTTAACATTGGTGGGCTTTTGTCGTGAAGGTCGTGCTGTTATTTATACCCATAAACACCGAATACTGACTTAAAATACAGACGGATTACTTTTAATTACCTGTAATGATGTCGATGCTTTATTTATCTCTGTATGATTATTTAAATTATGCTGGAGAGTTTTTTATATTCTATTTTTACTCAGCTTTATTTGTTTGTGTTGGTAATAAAATAAAGACTATAAGGAATGTAAATACTGATAAATAACAATAAGACGGTAATTATTACCAATAGTTCCCTGGTATCAGTTTGTGGGTAATGACCTGTTTCCTCCGTTTCATGCCTTGGCCGGATCAGGTAACATGGCTCCCATTGTGATGTAAGCCGTACACAAAGATGCTAAGAGGAATAGGAAGGCAAAATGAGCCAGGTGATGAGTGACCCTCAACATGTAGACAGTGATCTGCTGACAGAAATCGCGATTGCGTATTATCAGGACGGGGCGACGCAGGAAGAGATTTCGAAAAAGTTCGGTATGTCACGAGCCAAAGTCGGTCGTATGCTGCGACGGGCCCGTGATGAGGGCGTCGTTGAGATCACCGTCAAGTATCACCCGGTGTTCAGTGAAAAGCTTGAGCAGCAACTGATAGAGCGGTTCAATTTGAAGCGGGCGCTGATTGCATTGGATCAGCCGGACGATGAAACTCAGCGCCAGCAAGTGGCAAGTCTGGTTTCAAGCTATCTGGCATCGACGTTGACCGACGACATGGTGGTAACGGTCGGGCAGGGGCGAAATATTGCTTCTATTGCCGGCCATGTTGGCGTTGTACCTCAGCGTAAATGCCGTTTTGTGTGCGGGATTGGCGGTACGCACCGCTCCGGTAATGCGATTAATGCAGACCACATCTGCCGTCAGCTGGCAAAGAAATACGACGGGATCAGTGAGACCTTGTATGCGCCGGCCTATGTTGAAGACATTAAGGTAAAAGAAGCCTTCATGAAGAACGGGACGGTGAAAGAGACGCTGGATCGTGCCCGCCGCGCTGATGTTGCACTGGTTGGTGTCGGGGATATGGATGAAAACAGCCATATGGTGAAACTGGGCTGGTTTACCCCGCAGGAAATTGTTGAGGCCCGTATCCGTAAAGGTGTGGTCGGTGATATTGCCGGTTATGACTTTTTTGACAGTCAGGGCAAGAAAGCCGATACCCGAATGAGTGATCGGGTGATTGGCCTGAGCATGGATGAGCTGCGCCATATCCCGACTGTGGTAGTAATGGCAGCTGAAAACAGTAAGGCATTGGCATTATTGGGTGCATTGCGCTCCGGTGTGGTTGATGTACTGGCAACCAGCGTGAGTAATGCGCTGACGATTCTTAATCTGGATCAGCAGATGAAGTAAGCGCGATTGCTTTATTGGGTTTGGAAAGGGCTGCCGGTGAGCAGCCCTTTTTTGTGGTTGTGATTTGTCATCGCTTGCTATGCTTTTACGAGGGATATTTTTCAACGGGCAGGGAAGGGACAAAGTGTTAAGACGTTTATTGTTACCGCTGTTTGGATTGATGGTGGCATTGCCTGTTTGGGCAAGTCCTTGGGAGAAGGTTGAATCGCCAACCGAAGAGCAGCCGCAGTCGATTGGGACATACAACAATGGTTGTCTGGCCGGAGGCGAAAACCTGCCTTTGCAGGGCGAAGGTTATCAAGTGATGCGTTCTCACCGTGGGCGTTATTATGGTCATCCGGAAACCATCACATTTTTGCGAGATCTGTCGAAGCAAGTGCATAAGCTGGAGTTGGGGCAGTTGCTGGTGGGTGATATTGCCATGCCGCGTGGCGGGCGTTTTTCATCCGGTCATGCCAGTCATCAAACGGGGCTGGATGCAGATATTTGGCTTAAGCTGACCGATAAGCCACTTTCTGAAGAAGAGCTGATTGATGTCCAGCCGCTGCCTATGGTTCACCTCAAGGATTACAAAATCAACAAGGATAACTGGGGACAGGAGCAGGCGCAGTTGATCAGCCTGGCTGCCGTTGATGAGCGGGTTGCGCGGATTTTTGTCCACCCGGTTATCAAAGGACAACTGTGCCAGCAGGAATGGAAAGACAGGAGCTGGTTGCGCAAAGTCCGGCCCTGGTGGGGGCACTACTACCACTTCCATGTTCGGCTCCATTGCCCGGACGGCGACAGTAACTGCAAGGCACAGAAAGCACCGCCAGCCGGGGATGGTTGCGGTGCTGAGTTAACTTCCTGGAAGCCTAAGCTGACACCGAAGAAGGAAAAGCCAAAGAAAGTGGCCAAGAAAGCGAAGAAGAAAGCCCCCGTGCCACCGGATCAGTGTCTGGCGTTGTTACGAAACTAATACGGGTCACTGATATAAAAAAAGCGCCATCTGGCGCTTTTTTTAGTGAACCCGAGATTATGCAAGACCTTGTAGGGTAACGAACTTCTCAAGTAGTTCGTCATCGGTCTCAACGTGATCCGGGTCGGTAATAATGCAGTTGGTGATCGGACAAACTGACTGACAGGTCGGCTTGTCGTAATGACCTTTACATTCTGTGCATTTATCCGGGTTGATCTCGTAGATCTCATCACCCATGGTGATCGCTTCGTTTGGACACTCAGGATCACACATGTCGCAGTTAATGCACTTTTTGGTAATTAGCAGTGCCATAGCGATTACTTGCTGTCTTTAGGTGCGTGAGGGTTACGAGTGTTCTCACCTGTGTTCAGGTTACGCATCAGCAGGCCATATTCCAGATCCATATCCTGAGGAACTGGGATAAATACGAAGTGGCCGTTGCCTTTCGCATCGTCGATTGACTCTGACTTGCGGTTTTCCATCATCTCAAGGGTGAAGATCACGTTGCCTTGCGGCGTCATCATTTCAAGGCTGTCGCCGACAACGAATTTGTTCTTCACTTCAACTTCAGCCAGGTCGCCACGGCGCTTACCTGTGAACTCACCGACAAACTGCTGTGAGTCAGAAATAGAGTAACCGTAATCGTAGTTCTGGTATGAATCGTGAGTGTGACGGCGAAGGAAGCCTTCGGTGTAGCCACGGTGTGCCAGGCTTTCCAGCGTACCCATCAGGCTTTCGTCAAACGGCTTGCCCGCTACTGCGTCATCAATTGCTTTACGGTAAACCTGAGCGGTACGTGCACAGTAGTAGAACGACTTAGTACGACCTTCGATCTTCAGCGAGTGAACGCCCATCTTAGTCAGGCGATCAACGTGCTGGATAGCGCGCAGATCTTTTGAGTTCATGATGTAAGTGCCGTGCTCGTCTTCGAATGCCGCCATTTTCTCTTCAGGACGGTGGCTTTCACTCAGCAGCATAACTTCATCAGTTGGCTTGCCTAGGCCGATAGTGTTGTCAGGGCGCTCTGCGTCCTGCATTTGTACCGCGTCCTGAACTTCAACGATCTGGCCAGCATCGTTCTGAGTCGCTTTTTCTACTTTGTATTCCCAGCGGCAAGCGTTAGTGCAGGTACCCTGATTCGGGTCACGCTTGTTGATGTAGCCGGAAAGCAGGCAGCGACCAGAGTAAGCCATGCAAAGCGCACCGTGAACGAAAATTTCCAGTTCGGTGTTCGGGCATTTTTCACGGATTTCTTCGATCTCTTCCAGAGACAGCTCGCGTGACAGAATGACACGCTCAACGCCCTGGCTTTCCCAGAATTTAACGGTTGCCCAGTTAACTGCGTTCGCCTGTACAGACAGGTGAATCGGCATTTCAGGGAAGTTTTCGCGAACCAGCATGATAAGGCCAGGGTCAGACATGATCAGGGCATCAGGGCCCATGTCTACAACTGGCTTAAGGTCGCGGATGAAAGTTTTTAGCTTAGAGTTATGTGGCTGAATGTTACATACCACGTAAAGCTTCTTGCCCTGGGCGTGTGCTTCGTCGATACCGATTTTCAGGTTCTCGTGGTTGAACTCGTTGTTACGAACACGAAGGCTGTAACGTGGCTGGCCAGCGTAGACAGCATCTGCACCGTAGGCGAATGCGTAACGCATGTTTTTCAGACTGCCCGCAGGCGATAACAATTCAGGTTTAAACATAGCTCTTATATTCCAGTGTCTGATTGCAAATCAGGCCGTATCGCAGGGGGATACGGGTGTGAGGCGCGATTTTACTGTGATCCGTACCACAAAGGCAACGAAAACGGGGGAAAGAGGTGAGTTTTAAGTATTGAGAGGCAAGAAAAAGAGAGAAGAGTCAGTAGAGCAGAGGGTGGGAATAATAAAAGCGAAGTACAGAGACTCGAAACTTGTCCCCCATACTTCGCTTTTGAAATTGTTATTCCTTCGCTTCCAGGCCGCCCAGTACTTCGAACAGGTTAGGCAGGAAGGCAGAGAATTCGCCGCACATCAGTGACAGGTCAGCATCGATACGCTGAGCAACATCTTCACGGTCGATGTCGTCATTTTCGTCTTTCAGGTCATCAGAGAACTTCAGGCGCTTAACAGTCAGGTCTTCGCCCAGCACGAAGTCGATACGATCCTGCCAGTTCAGAGCCAGCTTGGTTACCAGCTTGTCAGCTTCGATGTGAGCCATGATTTCATCGCTGCTCAGATCCTGCTGCTTACAACGAACCACACCGCCGTCTTCCAGTACTGCTTTCAGCTCGGCTTCTTCACCGACAGTAAAGCCGTTTGGTGAAGTGTTAGAACGTACCCACTCAGTCATGGTCAGCTCAGCTGGTTTCTCCGGCGTTACCGGTACAACCGGCAGGCTGCCGATAGATTTACGCAGCAGCGCCAGCAGATCTTCTGCTTTTTTGAAGCTGCCTGCATCAACTACGATAAAGCCCTGTTTCGGCATGATCAGCGCGTAAGTTTGCTGGTGGCGGCTGAAAGCACGAGGTAGCAGATCCATCACGATTTCATCTTTGATGGTGTCTTTTTCTGTCTTCTTCAGCTTACGGCCCAGGTCTTTTTCCTGCGCTTCAACCTTGGCTGCCATTGATTCTTTGATCACTGAAGACGGTAGCATTTTCTCTTCTTTACGGGCACAGATCAGAATATTGTCGCCACTTACATGGGTGAACATATCACCGTGCTTGCCCAGAGCGTGAACCCAGCCAAATTTTTGCATGTCCTGGCTACCACAAGGGGTAAAGCGAAACTCTTCAAGCTGTTTTTCCAGCTGATCCGGATTTAGCTCAATTTCACGGCTAAAGCGATATGTCAGTACGTTTTTAAACCACATCATGGCAGTTACAAATCCTAGGTTGTGCATCAGGCTGACAATCTTATTGCATTGCTCTGGTTTTGTCGCATTTTTCTCTGGCTTTGCGGCTTGGGAAAATAAAATTGTGGGGTACAATCGGGTAAGTTTTCCTGACTGGCATATACATATCGTAATGAAAATCCTCCATACCTCCGACTGGCATTTAGGCCATCAGCTTCATGGTTATAACCGCGATTACGAACATCAGACTTTTCTCGACTGGCTGGCAGAAACACTGGAACAACAGCAGGTAGATGCCCTGCTGGTGGCCGGTGATATTTTTGATACAGCCAACCCGCCGGCCAGTGCCTGGCGGATGCTGTACCGTTTTATGGCACGCCTGGCGCAGACCATGCCGAAGCTGGATGTGGTGATGATTGGCGGTAACCATGATTCGCCGAGCAAACTGGATGCCCCGCATGAATTGCTGAAAGCGTTTGATTTGCACATGGTCGGCGGTATTCACCGTGATGAGAACGGTGAGCTGGATCACCAGCGAATGCTGGTGCCGTTGACCGATAAGTCCGGAGAGCAGGCGGCGTGGGTGCTGGCCGTTCCGTTTTTGCGTAGTGCCGACCTGCGTACCGAGGATTTGCAAGAAGACGATGACCGCCTGATCAAAGGCGTTGAAACCCTGTATGCCGAAATGACGGAAGTTGCCCGGAACCAGAAAACGCCGGAGCAGGCCCTGATTGGAATGGGTCACGCCTACATGGCGTCGGGCAAGCTGTCTGAAATGTCGGAGCGCCGGGTACTGGGCGGTAACCAGCATGCGCTGCCGGTTTCTATTTTTGCCGACGATATCAGCTATGTCGCACTGGGACACCTGCACCTGGCCCAGCGCGTTGCCAAACAGGAGCATATTCGTTACAGCGGTTCGCCGTTACCGTTGTCGATGTCGGAGCGAGGCTATAACCATCAGGTCGTGCTGGTGGATCTTGATGGCGACAAGGTGACAGAGATTGAGCCTCTGCCAATCCCGCGTGCCGTTGACATGCTGAAAGTGCCGGGTTCGCCGGCTCCGCTGGAGCAGGTATTGGAAGAGCTGAAGGCGTTGGAGGTTGAAGAATGTCCCCGCGAGCAGCAGCCGTTTCTGGAAGTCCATATCCTGCTTGATAAGCCGCAGGCGTTGTTGCGGGAAAAAGTGTTGGGTGCGCTGGAAGGAAAAGCTGTCCGGCTGGCAAAAATCACACCGCATTACCGACAGCAGGAGCAGCAGGACAGCCTGAACTACCGCCGCTTGTCGGAAGTGTCACCGCAGCAGGTATTCAGCCTCAGCTGGTCGAAAAAATATGACGGTGAGCCGGACGAAGCGATGGCAGCAGCATTTGAAACCCTGCTGACTCAGCTTGAAGAAAGTGAAGCATAAGTGGTGAGAAAAAAATAACGATGAAGATTTTAGCGCTACGTGGCGAGAACCTTGCCAGCTTACAAGATAAATTTGAGATTGATTTTGCCCACGGCCGATTAGGTGAAGCCGGCCTGTTTGCGATTACCGGTAAAACAGGCTCGGGTAAATCGACCATGCTTGATGCCATCTGTCTGGCGTTATATGACCGGATCCCACGCCTGCAATCGAACAAGAAAAATGATGCGGAAATCGGTCGTGACGGTGATGCCGCACGGATCAAAGCCAACGATGTCCGCAGCATTCTTACCCGCGGTAAAGCAGAAGGTTTTGCCGAGGTCGATTTTGTCGCCAATGACGGCAGTCACTGGCGGGCACACTGGCATGTCCGTCGTGCCCGTGGTCGCGCCGAAGGCAGGATCCAGGCTGCTGAGCAGTGGCTGGAAAATATTGAGACCGGCCAGCGATTTGCCGGCAAAAAAGCAGAGTTACAGGCTGAAATCGAGCGTCTGATTGGCCTTTCTTTTGAGCAGTTCCGCCGGGCAGTGATGTTGCCGCAGGGGGAGTTTGCCGCTTTCCTTAAAGCCGGTGCCGATGAGCGTGCCGCGCTGCTTGAACGTATGACCGGTGGTGAAATATACGGTCGCTTGTCGGTGGCAGCCTACGAGCGTGCCCGGGAAGAAAAACAGAAGCTGGCTCAGTTGCAGGACAAGCTGGGCGATATCGCGTTGCTCAGTGACGAAGAGAAACAGCAATTGACTGAGCAGGTTGAAGCCCTGAAACAGCAAGTGCAGCAGCTGGAAGGGCAGATCAATGTTTTTGCCAAACATCAACAAGCGTTGCAGTCAGAAAATATTTTGGCAGAGCGTGTGGCCGAAACGACTCAGGCTCAGGCTGATGCCAAATCACAGCAGGAAGAAGCCCAGCCTCGTTATGAGCAGTTGGATTTAATTGAAAAAGCTCAGCCTGCCAGCGGTGATTTTCTGATGTTGCAGCAAACCGAGCTGCAATTATCGAAGCTGAAGAAAACCCTGTCTGATGCAGAAGCCGCGCTGCAGGGGGAAAAACAGAAACTCATTGATGCCGACCATCAGGCTCAGACGGCTAAACATGCTCTGAATCAGGCTCAACTGCAGTGGCAGGAGCAGGAGCCGAAGATAAAACAGGCCAGCGCGCTGGATCAGCAGTTGGATTCATTGAAACGCCAGCTTGGTGATATCGACAAAGATTATCAGCAACAGGTTCAGGTATTTAACGAGCAACAGCAGCGCCAGCAGGAACTGTATCAGCAGCGTCATCAATTGCAGCAGCGCCATCATCAGCTGGCTGTCGTGTTGGATCAGAATCGCGAGCTGGCTGGTGTCGCCGAGCAGTATCAGCCGGTACTGGATAACCTGGATCAGTACCTGACGGCTCATCGGACGCTGGTTCGCCTGAGCAAAGACAAACAGCAGATCCAGTTTGAGCAGCAGAACCATCAGCGTGATACCGCGATGCTTGAGCAACAGATGCAGACGGTGATTGAGCAGAAAACGATGGTTGACGCTCAGCTCAAAGGAATGGATGTGGAATCGCTTGAGCAGGCGCAAAGCGATGAGCAGAAACGGTTCAATGAGCAGCAACAGCAGCTCGATACCTTGCGTCAGGCTATGTCCGGCTCGAAAGAGTGGGCATCACTGCTGCAACAGAAAGACAAACTTAAAGCCGAGCAGCAGGAGTGGCAGAGCTATCAGGATAAAGCGGAGCTGCGACTGAAAGAACTTCAGCCGCAGTTGGAAATGCTGGCAACCCAATATCAGGAAGCCGAGCACACCTTCCAGCAGAGTATGGCGGTGGTCAACCTGAGTGAATACCGCAGTCAGTTGAAACAGGATGAGCCTTGCCCATTGTGTGGTTCGACTGAGCACCCGTATGCCGAACAGCATCCGGCGGTTGAAGGGGTTCTGCACAGCATGCGCCAGCGTCTGCATGAGCTGCAGCACCAGATGCAGGCCGGAGAAGGTGAGCGCCAGCATTTGCAACAGCAGCTGCCGCAATGCCAGCAGCGATTACAGCTGATTGCCGCTGAACTGCAGCGCTTTGAGCAATATATCGAGCAGGTGTTCAGCCAGATGATGGCATTGCTGAAACAGCTGGAGCTGACGGATTCTCTTGAGCAGGATGTAGCCAGTGAGCAACTGGAGCAGCAAATCCGCCAGTGGCAGCAGGAAGCCGAGCTGACTTATGCTGAATTGCAGCAGCTTCAGCATAGCCTGGAGAAACGTCAGTACCACATCCATCAGGCACGCCAGTTGCAGCAGCAAATGCAGAGTATCCAACAGGCGGAAAGCGAGCTGAAAGAGTTGCAACACAAGCTGGAGCAGAATGCGACCCAGTGGCAGGAACGCCTGCAGTCTCTGGATGAACAGAGCCAGACTCAGCAGGACGTTTTGTCTTCCCGTGCTGAAGCACTTAACGAGCAGTACGGTAATGATCAGTGGCTGGATATGCTGCGTCAGTACGGTGCCGAGCAATATATTCAGCAGCTGAAATATCAGGTTGAGCAGTTCTTGGCGAACCAGCGTGAAGTGCTGGACATTGAAAAGCAGCTGTCCGAGTTGGCACCTAAGTTGGCGGAAATTGAAACCTCGCTGGTTGCCCTTGAGAAACAGCTGACTGACTGGCAGCAAAAAGCCGGTCAGCTACAGCATGAAACGGCTGAGATTTGGCAGTTGAGGTTGTCGTTGGTGGGTGAGCAGGATACAGAGCAACTGGAAGCTCAGCATAAAGCTACAATTAACACCCAGCAGGAAGCGTTGAGCCAGGCTGAAGTCATGCAGCGTCAGGCCGGTGAAGCGCAGGCTGCGGCAGAAGCGGCACTGAACAGCGCCCGTAAGCAGGAAGATGAAACGGCGGCTGAACATCGCAAAGTGGTACAAAGCTGGCTGGGATGGCAGAAAAAGCTGGGCCTTAATGAACATCAGCTGATGCAGTTGCTGAGTAAAGATGAAGCCTGGTTGAAAGAAGAGCGTCAGGCGCTGAAGGCCATTGATCAGGCGGTATCTTCCGCCCAGACTCTGTTGGTTGAGCGCGAGCAAGCCGTGATTGATCATAAACCGTTGGCAGACAGTGCCCGGGAGTGGTTTGAACAGCATGCTATCAGTGCAGATACTGAGCAGCAGGCGCAGTTGTTTGAAGACTGGAACCAGCAGAAGCAGGTCTTGGATGAGCAGGTATTTCAGTCCCGTCAGCGTCAGGTTCAGGCTGAACAGGCCGAGCAGCAGGCTGGTGAGCTGACCGATAAATTGATGAGCCAGCAGCAACAAACCGAGTTGTGGCTGCAGATGAGTGAGCTTATTGGTTCGGCGACCGGTAATAAGTTCCGTACCCTGGCACAGGGGCTGACCTTACAGCAGCTGGTGGTATTGGCTAACGAACATTTGCAGGATCTGGCACCGCGTTATGCGCTGCAGCCGGTACCGAACAGCCCGCTGGCGTTGCAGGTGATCGACCATGACATGGGGGATGAAGTTCGCAGCGTTGAGTCGTTGTCCGGCGGTGAAAGCTTCCTGGTTTCCCTGGCACTGGCACTGGCGCTGGCTTCTCTGGCGGCCGATACACGTCAACTGGGCTCCCTGTTTATTGATGAAGGTTTCGGTACGCTTGATCCGGATAGCCTGGAAATGGCTCTGGCCTGTCTGGATGCCCTGCAGGCTGATGGCCGTCAGATTGGGGTGATCTCCCACGTTGGTACCATGGTTGAGCGGATAGGAGTACAGGTGGCGGTTGAGGCACAGGGTGGTGGTCGCAGTAAGGTGTCCGTCCGGGGCTAAACTTCCTATTTGACTTACAGCTAGGCTGGTAACTTGCAGGCTCGTTGTTCATGGCTGGCCTGAGGTGTTAAGACGGGATGATAACTGCCCGGTTTGGAACCGAACCGGGACAGTTCCTGAACAGTTCTTGGAACACTTTGGTAATGTAATCCAATACATACGGGCTGGCTTTTATCGCGCCGAGTCACAAAAGTGTCATAATAAAAACACATAATGACGCTCGACAGACAGCAACTACTACTGGGTAACTATTGCTATGGTAAAACGGATTCTTGTTGTAGAAGATGAAGCACCGATTCGTGAAATGTTGTGCTTTGTCCTCGAACAGAAAGGATATGAGGCGATTGAAGCTGAAGATTTTGACTCTGCATTGGAGAAAATCTGCGAGCCATATCCTGAACTGATTCTGCTGGACTGGATGCTTCCCGGCGGTTCCGGGATCAACCTGATGAAACATCTGAAGCGGGATGAAATGACCCGTAAGATCCCTGTGGTGATGCTGACTGCGCGCGGCGAAGAGGAAGACAAGGTTCGTGGCCTTGAAGCCGGTGCGGATGACTATATTACCAAGCCTTTTTCTCCGAAGGAGCTGATGGCTCGTTTGAAGGCGGTTATGCGCCGGGTGTCGCCGACATCATTGGAAGATGTGATTGATGTTCAGGGGCTGAAGCTGGATCCGGTTTCACACCGTGTGACGTCGAATGACGAACCGCTGGATATGGGGCCGACAGAGTTCAAGATGCTGCACTTTTTCATGACTCACCAAGAGCGAGTCTACAGCCGTGAGCAGCTTTTGAATAATGTCTGGGGTACTAATGTTTACGTTGAAGACCGCACGGTTGATGTTCACATCCGACGCCTGCGTAAAGCATTGGAAGCTGGTGGTCATGACAAACTTGTTCAGACTGTACGCGGTGCCGGATACCGATTCTCTACCCGTACCTAGTTATTAGCGTTAAGTTAGCTTTTGATACAGGCGAATTTGAAACAAAAAACGAAAGCGAATAGAAGCTTTCGTTTGGATGGAGTAATAAATGGTTGAACGGCTGTCGTGGAAAAAGCTGGTTCTTGAACTGGCCTTTTTCTACTTGCCCTGGATCGCACTGGGAATGATTTTTGGCTATATGCCATGGTTCCTGCTGATTGCCACTTGGATCCAACTCATCTGGCATTTTCATAACCAACTGAAGATGTCCGATTGGTTGTGGAAAGATCGCAGCCTGACTCCACCATCAGGCTCTGGTAGCTGGGAGCCTTTGTTTAACGGCCTTTATCGCTTGCAGCAGCGTAACCGACGCCGCCGCAAAGAGCTGGCTACTTTAATCCGCCGTTTCCGCAATGGTGCGGAATCCCTTCCTGATGCCGTTGTTGTATTTAGAAGCGAAGGGAATATCGTCTGGTGTAACAAACTGGCTCAGCACTTGCTGGGTTTTCGCTGGCCGGATGATGCCGGTCAACCGATCAGCAACCTTCTCCGCAGTCCCGATTTTGTCCGCTATCTGGCTAAACAGTCCTTTGAGACGCCGTTGGAGATCACCTCGCCATTTAACTATGACCGTACCCTTGAACTGCGGATCATGCACTATACCGAAGGTGAGTACCTGATGGTGGTGCGTGATGTGTCACAGCTTAAGCAGCTTGAAGGTATGCGACGTAACTTCTTTGCTAACGTATCTCACGAGCTGCGTACACCAATGACGGTTTTGCAGGGATATCTGGAAATGGCGAAAGATCCAGATATGCTGGTCGGGCCGATGTGGGATAAAGCTCATGGGGTAATGACTGAGCAGCTGCTGCGAATGAATTCGCTGGTTGAGCAGTTACTGACTTTGTCCAAGATTGAAGCTGCGCCGAACATTGAGCTGGAAGAAACGGTGGATGTGCCGGCGATGCTGGATATTCTGGAAAAAGAAGCTATTTCACTCAGTGGCGGTGATAAGCACCTGTTTACCTTCGAAGTTGATAAGTCGCTTAAAGTGTTGGGCGATGAAGATCAGCTGCGCAGTGCGATTTCTAACCTGGTGTATAACGCGGTGAAACATACGCCGAAAAATGCTGAAGTATCGGTGCGCTGGTATCTGTCTGCGACGGGACCAAGGTTGGAAGTAAAAGACAGTGGTGAGGGGATCGAGCCGCAGCATATCCATCGTCTGACCGAGCGATTCTATCGGGTTGATAAAGCCCGCTCCAGGGAAACCGGAGGTAGTGGTCTTGGGTTGGCGATTGTGAAACATGCCCTGAGCCACCATGACTCGCACCTGGAAATTGAAAGCGAGGTAGGTGAAGGCAGTACTTTCTCTTTCACCTTGCCTGAAAGGTTGGTTGCCAAAGCTGCCTGATAAGGGGTTTAACACCAGCCAGACAATATAGATATGATACAAGCGGCTCTCGGCCGCTTTTGCTGTTTACAAGGAACATATGACTGCAAGGTTCAGAAAACTAGGATGCCTGCTGGCTTTGCTTGTCAGTTGGGGAGCATCGGCTGTTGATCAGGAGCTACCTGAATATTACAAAGTGAGCGGTATTTCCGGCAACCTGTCATCGGTTGGCTCAGATACCTTTGCCAACTTGATGACTTACTGGTCGGAAGAATTTAAGCGGATTTATCCGAGCGTTAATATTCAGGTTCAGGCTGCAGGTTCCTCAACCGCACCAACTGCTCTGATTGAAGCAACTGCGCAGCTCGGGCCGATGAGCCGGGCGATGAAATCGCGCGAAATTGAAGCTTTTGAGCAAGAGCATGGTTATCAGCCTACGGCGATCAGAGTTGCAATAGATGCGCTGGCCGTGTTCGTTCATGAGGATAACCCGCTTGAGGGGATCAACTTTGCTGAGCTTGATGCGATTTACTCCCGGACGCTGCGCTGTGGTGCTTTAGAGTCGATCACTCGTTGGGGGCAACTGGGGCTGGAAGGCAGCTGGAAAAAACGCAGTATTCAGTTGTTTGGCCGAAATTCTGTTTCCGGTACATACGGCTATTTCAAACAGCGCGCGCTGTGTAAAGGCGATTTTCGCAATAACGTCAATGAGCAACCGGGCTCTGCATCAGTGGTACAATCGGTTTCCAGTTCACTCAATTCCATTGGTTATTCTGGGATCGGCTATAAGACCACGGGGATCCGTGCGATTCCGGTTGCACGGGATGGAAACAATTTTGTCGAGGCGACGATTGAGAACTCTATCAATGGTAGCTACCCTCTGGCCCGATATTTATATATCTATGTAAATAAGCACCCGAACGAAGCCATGCCGCCGCTAGATGCTGAATTTATCCGTTTTATTCTTTCCCGTAACGGGCAGGATATTGTTGAGAAAGACGGTTATGTGCCTTTACCTGCCTCGATTGTGGCAGAGGATATGAAGACTCTGGGTTTGAGCGCGAATTGATATCCGCTCAATAATTTAAACCCACGGAATAAGAAAGCCTGGCTGAGACTAGCTTGGCTTGTTTTTTCTACTCATATTGCTCGCTTTTATTGAGCTGTATCAGGCTATTTTATGTTGAGTCCCCATCCTGCTTTAGCCCAGTATTCCTGCTCTTGGCGTAAATCGGCCGCCAATAGTTTGTTATTGTTTTCCCAGTCTTTCGGCAGGCTTAACAGCCAGTCTTCTTTGTCGGCTTTTACTTTGATTTGCGGCAGAGGATCATCGGTTCTCTGGCCGTTGAGGGCGACCGCCAAGCGAAGGGTTCTGATCAGCGGATACAGGTGTTTGCGCTTGTAGATATTGAGTTCAGGCATTTCTTCCAGCTTGAGGCTTTTGCGCTGGAAGCGAACAAGGGTAGCCAATACGGTTTGCTGCTCAAGATTAAATCCCGGCATGGTGCTGTAGCGCAACAGGTAGGCAGAATGGCGATGGAATCCCGGATAGGTGATGCTCAAACCGACTTCATGCAGCAATGCCCCCCAACCAAGCAGGGTTGAAAGTTCTGATTTTGCCAGTCCCGGCTGAGGTTCAATTTGGTTGTAGAGCATTTCGGCGGTATTTTTCACCCGGTTAGCCTGCTCCATATCAACATGGTATTGCGCTGCCATGGCATCGGCGGTGCGGGTTCGGATATCACTGTGACGGAAGCGATCTTCCATTTCATACAGCAAGCCTTCCCGTAAGGCACCGTCAGAGTAGGTCATCTGCTCAATTTCCAAGGAATTGAATACAGCGCTGAGGATAGCGACACCAGCCGCAAATACCGGTTTACGGTCATCGCTTAGTCCCTGGAAGTTAAGGTCTTGTGCGTTCTTAAATTCCAGGATTTTGTCGGTTAACTGGCATAGTCGTTTGCCGGTAATAATGCCATCTGCACAGCCCATCCCGATGAGTACTTCACGAATAGCTTTGATAGTGCCGGAAGAGCCGACTGCATATTGCCAGCCTTTCTTGCGGTACTTACTGGCGATACTTTCCAGCTTTTGTTCGGCGGCAAGTTTGGCGGCAGCCATGCTTTTTGCGCTGATTTTGTCTTTAGGGAAAAACTGTTGGTCATAGCTGACACAGCCCATGTGCTTGCTATAGACGAGATGAGTGTCAAAGTCTTCGCCGATGATAAGCTCGGTACTACCACCACCGATATCAACTACCAGTTTACGACCGTTTTCCGGCTGGGTATGAGCGACCCCCAGATAAATCAGGCGGCCTTCTTCCGTACCCGGAATAATTTCTATCGGGTAGGGGATCAGGCTTTCGGCCCGCTTGAGAAAAACGTGGGCATTCTGAGCCTGACGCAGGGTATAAGTTGCGGCAATGCGGACATTTTCCGGTTCGAACCCTTGCAGGCGTTCTGCAAACATTGCCAGGCAGTTCAGGCCGCGCTGAATAGCGGCCTGATCAAGGTTTTGGTGGGCATCCAGGCCGGAAGCCAGATGTACACGCTGTTTGTGCCGGCTGATAATTTGCAGGCTCTGGCCGACGATTCTGGCAACGACCATATGAAAACTGTTCGAGCCAAGGTCAATTGCTGCGATTTCGCGTGGACGTTGATTTTCAATCATTGTTTTTCATCGCTTTTTCGGCTTTTTTTCGGAGCTGTTTTTCCGTATTTTTCAGGTAATCATAGGTCGCTGTTTGGGAGCGGATCTTGCGACGATTACCTCGCGGCACATAATGATTGTTCATTTCTTTATCGATAATCCGTGCTTTGACGGTATCAGACATTTGGATATTCAGGATATCGATAATTTTTTTCTTCAGTACCGGATCCCGGATTGGACAGCCGACTTCGATACGGTTATCGATATTTCTGGTCATCCAGTCCGCTGACGAGATCATCACTTCCGGATCACCGTTATTCTCAAACACCATTACTCTAGGGTGTTCCAGGAAGCGGTCGACGATACTTATTGCGGTGATATTTTCGCTGATCTCTTTGATCCCCGGGATCAATGAGCACATACCACGGATGATCAATTTGATCTCAACGCCAGCGCTACTAGCCTGATAAAGCATGTTTATCAAACCCTTATCGACCAGATTATTCACCTTAAGTGTAATACCAGCAGGCAGGTTTTGCTTGGCATGGGCAATTTCCCTGTCAATTAGGTCATAAAGTCGGGCGCGGGAATTACGTGGTGACACGACTAAGTGGTTGAATTCAACCGGACGGTACGGGTTTTCGATATAACCGAATACCTGTCGGACTTCATTGGTAATTTCTTCATCGCAGGTGAAAAACGCAAAATCGGTATAAATCCGGGCGGTTTTTTCATGGAAGTTACCGGTGCCGAGGTGGGCGTAGCGGACAAAACGGTCATCTTCTTTACGGGTGATTAGGCAAAGTTTGGAGTGGATTTTCAGACCCGGTACACCGAAAAGTACGTGTACACCAGCTTCGGTCAGGCGGCGGGCCCAGATGATATTGGCTTCTTCGTCAAAACGGGCCTGCAATTCAACCACTACCGTTACCCGTTTACCGTTATTGGCGGCTTCAATCATTGATTCAATAATCCGGGAGTCTTTGGCAACCCGGTAGATGTTGATTTTGATGCTGCGTACTTTCGGATCGTAGGCGGCCTGACGCACAAGCTCCGTCATATGGTTGAAGGTGTGGTAGGGGTAATACAGCAGGATATCTTGTGCCTTGATCGCATCAAACGCATTTTGGGCGCAACTGAAATGGTAGCTCTCTATTGGTGGTAGCGGAGGATTTTCCAGGTACTTCCTGCCCACATTCGGAAAGCCGATGAAATCTTTGAAGTTATGGTAACGTCCGCCGGGAATAATACTGTCATAACTGGAGACCTTCAGTAGGCGGCAAAGCTCTTTGATCATGTCGCTGGGCATGTCACGCTGGTACACAAAGCGGACCGGCATGGCATTAAGGCGCTGTTTGAGCCCTTCTGACATCTGTTCCAGCAGGCTGTGCTCGACTTCCAGCCCGAGATCATACTCGGCATCCCGGGTCATTTTCATAGAATAAGCGGTCAGCTTATCGTATTCGAAAAAGCCGCTGAAAATATCATCCAGACAGAAGCGAATAATATTGTCGAGCAGGATTAAAGTCTTTCTGCGTTTGCCTTTGGCTTCCGGTACTTGGACAAATCGTGGCAACTGATCGGTCGGGATCTCAATCAGGGCGTATTTTTTCTTTTTACCCTGCTGCATTTCGACTGTCAGGTAAGAGTATTCGTCTTTCAGGAACTCCAGCAGATCGATATCTTTGGTCAGCAGGATCGGGGTGATGTGCGGAAGGATTGCATTACGGAAATACTTCTTCAGCCATATTTTCTGATTGTCATCGAGCTGTTGTTCGTTGATCAGGAAGATATGGCGGCGTGCCATTTCCAGCAGGATTTCGTTGTACAGGTTATCGAAGTCCTGATTCAGTTTTAGCACCCGGCTCTGGATTTTACTTAACAGTTGTTTGGCGCTGTCATCACCGCCTTGTTCCTGGCTGATCAGGATTTGGCGTTTTACATCAGCAAAACGTACCTGGTAAAACTCATCAGTGTTATTAGAAAAAATCCCTAAGAAACGCACTCGCTCAATCAGCGGGACAGATTTGTCTGCCGCTTCCTGCAGCACGCGTTCGTTAAAAGACAGCCAACTTAATTCTTTTTCAATATAGAGAGGTTCCGTGCTCATTGTCATCCTGCTAATAAGCTTATGGGCCAAAAGAAACGGGGTTAGTTGTTATCAGTTGTCATCCATATCAACGGTTAAATCATCAGCGATTTGCTCAAGAGAATCCTGAACTACATCCAGTTCTAATCCTTGTGGTAATTCGAGCTGGAAATGAGCGGTAAAAATCGGATAGCCCCAGTTAGGCGCGCTTTGGTTTTCGGTTTTGAGTTTGTTGATATTGATACCAAGTTGGTTCAAGCGAGCCGTTACGTCTTTGACTATGCCCGGACGGTCGTTGCCTGTGACGGTGAGGTTGTGAAGAGCAGTGGCGGGCGCATTACTGTTGTCATCCTCAACAATATGGATTTGCAGCTCATTGATTTGTGATAAAGCGTTTTTTAATAGCGGAATATATTGGGAGGCGACTTCGACTTGCAGGATCCCTGCAAACTGACCGGCAAGTTTACTCAGACTGCTGGAAAGCCAGTTACCATTATTTTGGTAAACCGTATCTGAAAGTAGCTCCACCAGTCCGGGGCGGTCTTTGCCGATGACAGTAATGATAAGGTGCTTCATAACGACTTCCTTTTTCGTTGTATGCCAATTCATTATGAGATTGTGTGCATTAGCTGTCCAGATGCCTGGATCGCATATCACTTAAATGAAGTTTAGTTCATAAAGCATTAAGATTAATGACATTTAGCTGCAAAACTAGGTCATCCATAATCAAAGCTTTGTCACCCATCAGTGATGGTTTGATAACTCTGATGCAGACATAGCCGGACGGGTTCGCGCTGTAATATAATTGTCACCTAAAAGAAATATTATTCGTAAACCTATAAAATTTTTGAGGTAATAATGGCAGACGCCAGTGCATTTTTGATGAGTGACAGCCCTGGCCGCCGGGTAAAAGACAGACTGGCGCGCTATGGGGTAACGGCTGGCGGGATTTTTGTACTTATTACCCTGGTTCTGATCTTTTTCTACCTGCTATTTGTCATCTTGCCGATATTCGAAACGGTAAAGGTGAAGCCGCAACAGGCCTTCTCTGTTTCTTTTTCTGATCATCCGGCCGCAATTCGTATCAATGAGCAAAATAATATCGCCTATCGCATGTCACTGCAGGGGCGACTGAGCTTTATTGACTTGAATTCATCACAGACTGGTGCGTTGTTAAATGAATATACAGTGACAGCATCCCCAGCCAGTTTTGCCCGGACATTGCCAAAGGAAGAGGTTTACGGTTATGGCGGCCAGTCCGGTGAGGTGGTGGTGTTCAAACCGACCTTTCGTACTGATTTTTCCGATGGTGATAAGAAAACCATCTCCGGAATTGATTATCCGTTAGGACAAAAAGTGCAGCTTGATCCCGAGGGGCAACCGATTGTGAAGCTGGCGGTATCAATGCGCGATGAGCAGGCCGTCATTGCCGGAGCAACTGCCGATCATCGGGTAAGAGTGATGGTGTTTCGCCATCAGGAGAGTCTGTTGGGAGACGATTCGTCCTGGATGTCGCGTTCTTTTGTTGTTGATGGTTTACCCAAGGACATTAAATCACTGGCGGTAACCCCAGATGGCCGCACTCTCTATGCCATTGCCGGTAGCAGCCTTTACGTGGTTGTGCTGGACGGTAAGCAGCCTGTGATACGGGAAGCGGTGGATGTCAGCACTGACGATGCTTTGCCAGAACAGCTGACACTATTATCCGGCGCAAATTCGTTGCTGATTACAACCAGTGACAACTTGGTTTCACAGTGGTTTGAAGTACTGCGTGACGGTAAGCGGCAAATGATTAAGGCGCGCCACTTTGAAATTGGCAACAGTCCGGTTGTTCAATTGGTTCCGGAATATTCCCGCAAAGGCTTTTTTGCTGTTCAGCAGGATGGTCAGCTGTCAGCTTTTTATACTTCGGTGAAAGAAGCCATTTACCGTGCACAACATTTTGATACGTTACCTGAACATGTGGCAATTTCCCCTCGGGCAGATCGGTTAATCACGGTAAACGGCGATCAGTGGCAGATCTATCGGGTTAAAAACCGCCATCCGGAAATTGCTTTTGCCTCACTGTGGCAGAAGATTTGGTATGAGGGCTACCCGGAACCGGATTATGTCTGGCAGTCGACATCGGCCAGTGATGAGTTTGAGCCTAAGCTGAGCCTGGTGCCGATTGTTTTTGGTACTCTGAAAGCCGCCGTTTATGCCATGTTCTTTGCGATCCCGATGGCATTGGCAGGAGCGATTTATACCGCTTATTTCATGTCATCGAAAATGCGCCGGGTCATTAAGCCGACAGTCGAAATTATGGAAGCGTTGCCAACGGTTATTCTGGGCTTTCTGGCCGGAATATGGCTGGCACCTATCGTTGAGGAAAACTTGGCCGGTATTGCGTTATTGGTTCCTGTATTTCCGCTTGTATTGTTGCTAGTCGGCCTTTGTTGGTCGCTGTTGCCGGGACAAGTGCGACACCGGATACCCGGTGGATTTCACATTATATTACTGATCCCGGTAATTGTGCTTTTGTTCTATGTTTGTTTCCAATTCGGCCCGTATTTTGAGCAGGCTTTTTTTTCCGGCGATCTGAAGATGTATCTCGCCAGTAAGTGGGGGATTGGCTACGATCAGCGAAATGCGTTGGTGGTTGGTATCGCGATGGGATTTGCGGTGATCCCGACCATTTTTACCATTGCCGAAGATGCCATTTTTTCCGTTCCTGCTCACCTAACCAGCGGCTCTCTGGCACTGGGAGCGACACACTGGCAGACACTGACACGCGTGGTGTTACTGACAGCCAGCCCGGGGATTTTCTCTGCCATTATGATGGGGCTGGGCCGCGCCGTGGGTGAAACCATGATTGTGCTGATGGCAACAGGAAATACGCCGATTATGGACTGGAATGTGCTGGAAGGTTTGCGCACGCTTTCTGCAACCATTGCCATTGAGATGCCGGAAAGTGAAGTGGGCAGTTCCCACTATCGGATCCTTTTCCTGGCAGCCTTTGTCTTGTTTGTATTCACCTTTGTATTTAATACCATCGCTGAACTTGTCCGTCAGCATTTGAGAGAGAAATACAGCTCGCTGTAATGTTTGAGGCTATCAACAGAATGAATTTAACTAACTGATGGGTAACTGGTTTAAGTCAGGTGCTCCCTGGATATGGATGACGGCAGGCGCGGTGAGCCTGAGTTTGGCGGCTGTACTGGGTTTATTGTTATTGATTGGCTGGAAGGGGTTGAGTTATTTCTGGCCGGCACCTGTGTATCAGTTTGAGCTTGATATCAGCGGTAATAAACAAACTGTGATTGGTGAGCTTTATGAAAAGAAATCAATCTCGGTAAAACAATTGGCCGAAGCCGGTGTTGATGTTTCACAGATAGACGGTGATCGGGTTGAGCGTTACCTGATCAAAACCGGAAACCGTGAGCGTGTTGAGCTGGACTTTATCACTGTGCTTGAGACACAGGTGGAAAGCCGTACCCTGGCGGATGGAATTGCCGTGATTGACCGGGTGAAGAACGGTAAGTTCTATGGCTATCCGATTAGTTTTATTGATGATGGTGTCAGCAAGTCGATGACCGATTTGCCGGACGGTTTATCGGCAGCAGATAAGGTGCGGGATGAAATCAGGCAACTGCAACAAACCGATATCGCCGAGATTAACCGTCAGTTGGAATTGCTGCGGTTGGAAGAGCGAAAACAGGGGCAACAGCCTGAGCTTGAACTCCGGCGTGAAAAATTGGAACAGGATTACAGTGCGTTGGAGCAACGGTTGTTTGCTTTGCGACAAAAGCTGGAACAAGACGCGGTTCTGGTTCGGGATATGGCTGGCGTTATGGTCAGATTGCCGCTGGGGCAGGTTCTCGATCTCTGGTATCCGAACAATTTGAACTTTATTGAAAAGTTGGCTCACTGGGGGCACCAAGTCGGCAAGTTTGTCAGTGAAGACCCGCGGGAAGCCAATACCGAAGGCGGGGTGTTCCCGGCGATATTCGGCACGGTATTTATGGTGCTGCTGATGAGCGTGGTGGTGACTCCGCTGGGTGTTATGGCGGCAGTCTATCTTCATGAATATGCTGGTAAAAATCGTTTCACTAACCTGATACGGGTTGCGGTCATTAACCTTGCCGGTGTGCCGTCCATTGTATACGGAGTGTTCGGGCTTGGTTTCTTTGTTTATATGGTTGGTGGTAGTGTCGATGAGATCTTTTTTTCCGATCAGCTTCCGGCACCGACATTCGGAACGCCGGGCATTTTATGGTCGGCACTGACACTGGCGATCCTGACCTTGCCGGTGGTGATTGTTTCTACCGAGGAAGGGCTGGCAAGGATCCCGAATTCGGTACGTCACGGTTCGTTGGCGCTCGGGGCCACTCAGGCTGAAACTTTGTGGCGAATTGTGTTGCCAATGGCTAGTCCGGCCATTATGACCGGTTTGATTCTGGCGGTAGCGCGGGCTGCTGGGGAAGTGGCACCGCTAATGCTGGTCGGGGTGGTAAAAATGGCACCGACCCTGCCGGTTGATGGGCAGTTCCCGTACCTGCACCTTGATCGCAAGTTCATGCACCTTGGCTATCATATCTATGATGTCGGTTTTCAAAGCCCGAATGTAGAAGCGGCAAGGCCACTGGTATATGCTACATCGTTTTTACTGGTCACCGTGATTGTCGGTCTGAACCTGACGGCAATCGGGATCCGCAACCATTTGCGCGAAAAATACCGCTCTTTGGAATATTAATGAGACTCATGACCCCATGACTGATATGTTTTCAATTAACTCGCCCATCGGCCTGTTTCAGCCGGAAGATTTGACTTCGTTACCCGAAGACAAAACGGCGATGTCAATCGAAGGACTGGATCTCCATTACGGGAGTCATCAGGCCCTGTTTAATATCAACATGCGGATTGCCAAAGGGAAGGTGACGTCATTTATCGGTCCGTCAGGGTGTGGTAAATCAACCTTGCTGCGCTGTATCAACCGAATGAATGATCTGGTGGAAGGCTGTAAGGTCGAAGGCAAAATCATGCTGCATGGCCAGAACATTTACGACAGTAAAGTGGATGTCGCAGCTTTGCGCCGCCGTGTCGGAATGGTGTTTCAGCGGCCGAATCCGTTCCCGAAATCCATTTATGAAAATGTGATTTATGGGTTGCGTCTGCAGGGGATCAAAGAGCGGCGGGTACTGGATGATGCGGTCGAAAACTCATTGCGCGGTGCCGCGTTGTGGGATGAGGTAAAAGATCGCCTGCATGAAAATGCTTTCGGTTTGTCCGGCGGTCAGCAGCAGCGACTGGTGATTGCCCGCGCCATTGCCATTGAGCCGGAAGTGTTACTGCTTGATGAGCCGACGTCGGCACTGGACCCGATTTCGACGTTGACTATCGAAGAGCTGATTAACGATCTGAAAACAAAATATACCGTTATCATTGTTACCCATAACATGCAGCAGGCTGCCAGGGTTTCAGATAACACAGCATTTATGCATATGGGGGAACTGGTGGAATATGCGAATACCAATGATATTTTCACCACTCCGACAGAGAAACGAACTGAAGATTACATTACTGGCCGATACGGTTAAGGAACAGGAGCATGTTGGATAATTTAAGTCTGGGTCGCCATATCTCCGGCCAGTTTCATGCCGAGTTAGAGAGCATCCGAACCCATGTATTGGCAATGGGGGGGCTGGTTGAACAGCAACTGGCTGACTCGCTGAAAGCGATGCACAAGCAGGATGATGAGCTGGCCCGGCGGGTAATTAAAGACGATCACAAAGTAAATGCCATGGAAGTGGCGATTGATGAAGCTTGTACCCGTATTATTGCCAAGCGTCAGCCAACCGCGAGTGACTTACGTTTGGTGATTGCAATTATCAAGACGATTACCGATCTCGAACGCATTGGCGATGTGGCCGAAAGCATTGCCAAGGTGGCGCTGGAGAATTTTTCTAATAAGCAGTACAACCTGCTGGTTTCGCTAGAGGCGCTGGGCCTTCACGCTGTCAGAATGCTGCATGAAGTGCTGGATGCTTTTGCCCGGATGGATGTGAAGGCGGCCATTCGCGTCTATCAGGAAGATGATCGTATCGACCGTGAATATGAAGCGATTATTCGCCAATTGATGACTTACATGATGGAAGATCCGCGCTCGATTCCGAATGTGCTTCAGGTTATGTGGTCTGCCCGATCAATTGAGCGGGTAGGGGATCGCTGCCAGAATATTTGCGAGTACATTATCTATTTCGTTAAAGGCAAGGATATTCGCCATACCAGCCATGACGAACTGGAAGAGTTTCTGAAATAATACTTTGGCTTGTTAATTCAATAGAAAAATCCCGGCTAACACAGCTGGGATTTTTTATTTTTAGCACGATTAATCTTTATCAAACAGATCCGGGACAAAGGTTTGGGTATCCATTGGCGGTCGCATATAACCTTCTTTGCTGATCTCCGGAAGTTCGATGTGAGGATAATGGATTTCTTCGTAGGGAATATGCGACAGCAAATGTGAAATACAGTTGATGCGGGCTTTCTTTTTATCATCACTGTTCACCACCCACCACGGACAGTTCTTGGTATCTGTATAAGCAAACATTTTGTCTTTGGCTTCTGAATATTCCGCCCAGCGCTCACGGGATTCCAAGTCCATCGGGCTGAACTTCCAGCGTTTTACCGGGGTGTGAATTCGCTCAAGAAAGCGCTTTTCCTGTATTTCGTCGGAGACGGAGAACCAGTATTTCAGGATGATGATACCCGAACGTTGCAACATGCGTTCGAATTCAGGGCAGGAGCGGAGAAACTCATCGTATTCTTCATCAGTACAAAAACCCATGACTTTTTCCACTCCGGCCCGGTTGTACCAACTGCGATCGAACAGCACCATTTCGCCAGCAGACGGTAGATGAGCAACATAGCGCTGGAAATACCATTGTGTTTTTTCTTTTTCCGTTGGTTTTGACAGGGCTGTAATCCGGCATACCCGCGGGTTCAATTTTTCAATAATACGTTTGATCACTCCGCCTTTCCCTGCCGCATCTCGTCCTTCAAAGATGACGAGAACCTTCATGCCCGAGTGCTTTATCCATTCCTGAAGCTTGACCAACTCGACCTGCAATCGTTCAAGTTCTTTCTCGTAGTCTTTCTTTTTGAGTTTCTTACTGCCCATACATCACTCCATTTCCCTGGCTGTTTCGCACGCTTATATCTCTTTAATAGTAATGCGTTTTGGAAATGAGTGATGAGAAAGGTTGATGACTTTGAAATAAAAGAGCCTGCATTTGCAGGATCTTATTTTATGTGGTTATTGCGGAGCTTTTAAAACGGCCTTCACTTTCTCTGCTGAGGTAACAGGAACACTGAAATCATCAACATCGGCATTGCCCATATAAGCCTGTTTGGAATAGTTAATCATCATGCTTGGGCGGGTGGTTTTGCCTGAAAGATGAACTTCTTTCACTCCGGTTTTACTGATAATTTCCGCTACATTATTCGCTGTGACACCAGCTCCCGCCATAATGTTCAGGCGATCGCCGCAGAATTGGACCATTTCCGCAATGGTATCTGCACCGGACAATGCATTAGCCTGCAATCCAGAAGTAAGTACGCGCTCACATTCTGCGCTCATGATGTTCTCAAGGGCGGTAAAAGGGTCGATACATTGATCAATAGCGCGGTGGAAAGTCACACCTAGGCCCTGAGCTTCTTTCATCAAACTACGGAGAATATCGGTATCGACTTCTCCCTGTGCATTCAATACGCCAACAACAACACCCTGCAAACTGGCACTTCGGGCCGCGTGAATATCGGCCAGCATAATTTCGACATCGTCGTCGTTAAACAGAAAATCGCCCTGGCGCGGACGAATCATGGCATAGACAGGAATGTCAGCGGTGCGGGCTGCCTGCTTCATAAAGCCAAAGCTCGGGGTCAGGCCACCAAGTGCCAAGGATGAACATAGCTCAATACGGGTGGCGCCACCTTGCTGCGCATAGTGGAGAGATTCGATGTTATCAATACAAACTTCGAGGTGGTTAAGCATAGGAACGGATTATGGTTGGGAACGTACAGGCAGTGTAATGGATTGTTTTAGAGCTGGCGACAGGAGGGAGGATAATTGAGAGGCGAGATTAGTGCAGATATAAAAAGGGCCCGGTGTGTCCGGGCCTCATTATTTTTTTGCCAAGTTGGCTGACTTTGGCTTTACGCTATTGCGTTCTTTTACCTCAACACCGTGAGCATGGTGTTGTTAACTCTTCGCTGGCGAAGAATTACAGGTCTTCAGTGTGCTCAGACAGGTATGCAGCAACACCTTTTGGAGATGCATCCATACCAGCTTTACCTTCTTCCCACTGTGCAGGGCAAACTTCACCATTCTTTTGGTGGAAGTTCAGAGCGTCAACCATGCGCAGCATCTCGTCGATGTTACGGCCAAGAGGCAGGTCGTTAACTACCTGGTGACGTACAACACCGTCTTCGTCGATTAGGAAAGAACCGCGGAAAGCTACGCCTGCTTCTGGGTGCTCAACGTCGTAAGCTTTACAGATTTCGTGCTTAACGTCAGCAACTAGTGGGTACTTAACCTGACCGATACCGCCGTCTTCAACCGCAGTGTTACGCCATGCGTTGTGAGAGAACTGAGAATCGATAGAAACACCAATTACTTCAACACCTTTCGCCTGGAAATCTTCGAAGCGCTTGTCAAAAGCGATCAGCTCAGATGGGCATACGAAAGTGAAGTCTAGTGGGTAGAAGAAAACTACCGCTTTTTTACCTTTTGTAAATTCTGCGAAGTTGAAGTTTTCAACGATTTCGCCGTTACCTAGAACAGCTGCAGCAGTAAAATCTGGTGCTTGACGACCTACTAGTACCATTTGGTTGCTCCTGAAAAATTCGGTTACCTGCTAACTACTTGGTTAGCCTCCGTGTTTGGACGAGACAAACTATAGCTAAACTGATAAATTGGAAAAAGCGGAATAAATAGATTGATGTAATCGAAAAATACGATGAACAAGTTTCCCTCCCTTAAACAGCTGCATTATCTGGTGACTTTGTTTGAAACTCGGCACTTTGGTGAAGCGGCAAAGAAATGCTTTGTCAGCCAGTCGACGCTGAGTTCTGGTGTCCAAAATTTGGAAGAGTTGATTGGTTGTCAGTTAATAGAAAGAGATAACAAATCCCTGGTCTTTACCTCTACCGGTGAAGATGTCGTGGTGCGCAGTCGTGAACTGCTGGCTCGCAGCCAGGATTTGATGGAATTGTCCAACTGTACCGGAGACGGTATGGAAGGGCAGTTGCGGATCGGTTGTATTCCGACCATTGCCCCATTCCTATTGTGCGATTTGGTTCAGGAGGTAAACCGCCTTCACCCGAACCTGCATTTGTTATTGCGTGAAGATACTACGGCAAACTTGCTGACGGCTTTGCGTAATGGCGAGATGGACGTACTGATTCTGGCTTTGCCGATGGAAGTGAACGGTATGCACAGTCAGGTGGTAGGCCGTGACGCATTTAAGATGGTGATCAGTAAGCTCCAGGCTGAAAGCGTTAGTGTCCCGCTGCGTTATGCTGATCTGCCGGATGAATCCGTTTTCCTTTTGGAGAAAGAGCACTGTCTGACTGAGCATGCTGTTTCTGCCTGTAAGTTGACGACTAAAGAGAAGATCAACCCGTTTACGGCTACCAGTTTGCACACATTAGTTCAGATGGTTGCCAATGGTTTGGGGACGACTTTCATTCCACAGATGGCGATTGACCACGGCTTACTGGATAATCAGAACTTGGTTATCATTGATCCGCCGGGTCAGGAGTCATATCGCGAAATTGGTCTGGTATGGCGTCCGACATCCAGCCGGGTTCGTACATTTAATCGCTTGGCCGAGATTGTTCGGGAGCTTCTGTAGCCCTTTTCTTATCGTGCTGACCGTTTCCCTGCGTTGTCAGCACTTTATTCCACTCTTTTTGTCTTTCCCGATATTTCCCAACCTTGCAGCACCAGTAAAAACCATACCGGTTTGTAGACTTTTTCTGTTTCGCTTTGCGAATAAATGAAATTGATTGAGTAACAAAATGCATCATGTTTGTATAAATCAAATGCATATTCGATGCTTAAGTGATTGTTTTTTATTCTTCAATATTCATATTTACGGTTAGGGTTGTGTTTCAAACACTATTTAACCCCAATATTTACAAGGGTACTTTGTGTAATTAAATTACGTAAGTAGTTACAGTTTTGGGCTGGTGGACAAGAATGGCTAAAAACCGAGCATTTTGCTGGAATTTGTTTTAATTCAGTGTTTTGAGTTATAGCTCTACTTTATTTAAGTGTTTGATTTTAAATGTCATTGCTGGTTTTTAACGTCAGGTGGTTGAGGCGGCATATTTGCATTTATTTATTTGCTTCGGCAATGTAAGCAAAATGTTAAAGGAACCATTTGCTAATATGGATGAATAATGACTACTAATAAAAGTGGTGATTAAGTTACAAACTGAAGGGAGCGTAGGAAATGGACAGAAATACTCCACCCGTTCAGCAAAGTGAATTGACTTTGCAGGCACAACTGACAGAGCAGCAGAAAGAGATATTAAATGATGACGTGCTGCAGTTTGTTGGGCGACTGGTTCAACGATTTTCCTCGCGAGTCCCTGAGCTTCTTGCTGCTCGGGAAGAGCGCCAGAAAGCGATTGATGCCGGTGCACTGCCGGACTTTCTTCCTGAAACGGCGGACATTCGAGAAGGGAACTGGACGATCCGGAATATTCCTGAAGATCTTCAGGATCGCCGAGTGGAAATAACAGGTCCTGTCGATCGTAAGATGGTGATCAATGCCTTAAATGCCAATGTAAAAGTATTTATGGCGGACTTTGAAGACTCATTTGCTCCGGCTTGGGATGCTGTTCTGGACGGACAGCGAAATCTGCGTGACGCCGTTAACGGTAGCATTTCTTACACCCACCCGGAATCCGGCAAGGAGTATCAGCTTAATGACAACCCCGCAGTATTGATCTGCCGTGTTCGTGGTCTTCACCTGCCTGAAAAACACCTGCTCTGGAACGGAGAACCTATCCCCGGATCTTTATTTGATTTTGCTTTGTACTTTTACCATAACTACAAACAGTTACTGGCAAAAGGAAGCGGCCCGTATTTTTATATCCCTAAGTTGCAGGCCCATCAGGAAGCTGCCTGGTGGAATGATGTCTTTAGTTTTACTGAAGATGAATTTGGCCTGCCGCGAGGCACTATCAAGGCAACGGTGTTGATTGAAACATTACCGGCGGTATTTGAGATGGATGAGATTCTGTATCACCTCAAAGATCATATCGTAGGCCTTAACTGTGGTCGCTGGGATTACATTTTCAGCTACATCAAGACACTGAAGAACCATCCGGACCGGATTTTGCCGGATCGTCAGGTCGTGACTATGGATAAACCCTTCCTCAATGCCTATTCGCGCTTATTGGTGAAAACATGCCACCGTCGCGGTGCATTTGCGATGGGGGGAATGGCGGCATTTATCCCGTCCAAAGAGCCAGAGCGTAATGCCTGGGTGCTGAATAAAATTCAGACCGATAAGTCGCTGGAAGCAAACAATGGTCATGACGGAACATGGGTTGCCCATCCGGGGTTGGCCGATACAGCCAAGGCCGTGTTTGACGATGCGCTGGGTGCACGTAATAACCAGCTGGATATACGTCGGGGAGAAGATGCGCCGGTCACGGCAGCAGATCTGCTTGAGCCATGTGACGGTGAACGAACCGATGAAGGTATGCGCCATAACATTCGTGTTGCGGTTCAGTATATTGAAGCCTGGGTTTCCGGTAATGGTTGTGTGCCGATTTATGGATTGATGGAAGATGCGGCAACAGCCGAGATATCCAGAGCGTCAATCTGGCAGTGGATAAAACACGGTAAAGCGTTGAGTAACGGTGAGGTAGTGACGAAAGCGCTGTTTGAGCAAATGCTGGAAGAAGAAATGATAGTGCTTGAGCAGGAGCTTGGCAGTGAGGTGTTCAGCCAGGGACGCTATCGGGAAGCCGCCACGCTGATGTCAAAGCTGACTACCAGTGATGAGTTGGTGAACTTCCTGACACTACCGGGATATGAGTACCTGCAGTAGCAGGAGAATTTAGAGAGAAGAGAAAGGCCTCTGCATGTCGGGGTTTTGGCAGGGCCTGGAAGCCTTAAGAAGAAGTTGACCGATAACGGAGACGTTAAGCGGACTATCGCCAAATGAAACGAGGGACATCATTATGACATTGACTCGCCAGCAACAAATCGAAGCACTTGAAAAGGATTGGGCTGAGAATCCACGTTGGAAGAACGTTAAGCGTACTTATACAGCGGAAGAGGTGATTAACCTCCGAGGTTCGTTTGCTCCGGCCAACACTATCGCCCAGCGTGGTGCGGACAAGCTTTGGGAACTGGTCAATGGTTCGGCGAAAAAAGGGTACGTTAACTGTCTGGGTGCGCTGACCGGCGGTCAGGCAGTTCAGCAGGCGAAAGCCGGTATTGAAGCGATTTATCTGTCTGGCTGGCAGGTGGCAGCGGATAATAACACGGCTTCAAGCATGTATCCTGACCAGTCTCTGTATCCGGTCGATTCTGTACCTGCGGTGGTTAAACGCATTAACAATTCTTTCCGTCGCGCGGATCAGATCCAGTGGTCTAATGGTGCCACACCGGAAGACGGTATCGACTACTTCCTGCCAATTGTTGCGGATGCAGAAGCGGGTTTTGGTGGTGTGCTTAATGCTTACGAGCTGATGCGTAACATGATTGATGCCGGTGCGGCCGGTGTTCACTTTGAAGATCAGCTGGCCTCGGTGAAAAAATGTGGTCATATGGGCGGTAAGGTACTGGTTCCTACCCAGGAAGCGGTGCAGAAACTGGTTGCCGCGCGTCTGGCTGCTGATGTTGCCGGAACAACTACGCTGGTTATTGCCCGTACAGATGCCAATGCGGCTGATCTGCTGACTTCAGATTGCGACCCGTATGATAAAGACTTCATTATGGGTGAGCGTACAGCGGAAGGTTTCTATCGTGTCCGTGCCGGTATCGACCAGGCGATTGCCCGTGGTTTGGCATATGCGCCTTATGCTGATTTGATTTGGTGTGAAACGGCGACGCCTTGTCTGGAAGAGGCTCGTAAGTTTGCAGAAGCGATTCATGCTCAGTATCCGGATCAGCTGCTGGCTTATAACTGCTCGCCATCATTTAATTGGGAGAAAAACCTGGATGCCGAGACCATTGCCAAGTTCCAGCAGGAGCTGTCGGATATGGGCTACAAGTACCAGTTCATTACTCTGGCGGGTATCCACAATATGTGGTTTAACATGTTCGAGTTGGCTCATGCCTATGCTCAGGGCGAAGGTATGAAGCATTATGTGGATATGGTGCAGCGCCCTGAGTTTGCGGCGGCAGAGAAGGGCTATACCTTTGTGGCTCACCAGCAGGAAGTGGGCACTGGTTACTTCGATAAGATGACCAACACCATTCAGGGCGGTCAGTCTTCAGTTACAGCGCTGACCGGCTCCACTGAGGAAGATCAGTTTTAAACGGAATCACCCTAGCTAATTGTTGTTATTTATTGGGTTAACTGTAGGTTGCTACAGGGTATGATGTGATACATAACTTCTGTTATGGTTCGGGAGCGCAATGCGCTCCCTTCTTTTATTTTGGGGCTGTAGAAGTGGTTGTTTATATGCAAAGAATGATTTTATTGCTGTGAGCGAAAAGCTTCGGCTGCCTTAATAATTTGCGGGTAAAGGGCTGCAAACTGTTGTTCGAAGAAGTCGTAATGCTGTGCGATAAACGGCGGGCAGTTAGCCAGCTGGTACAGCTTCGGACGTCGTTGCGCCATTCGCTCCAGTGCCGTGGTGATAGTTGTGCGTTCTCTGTACTGTAATAGCCACTGGTATTGCCACATTCTTGCCATTGTCTGGCGGTAGCTGTCAGGCAGGTTGTCCTGAAATTGTTCTACCTGGTTTTGTGCCTGCTCGACAAAGACGGTTAATGGCTGGTGGTGGTAGTGCTCCCAGTGTTTAGCCAGAAAGTGATCCCATGTGATATCAAGCGCAATGCCGCTAACCCTTCGTGTTTCCGGTGAAAACCGCTGCCGGCAGCAGAGGACTTCCGGCATGGCATCAATGTAGCTGTCAACAAAGCGATGTAGCTTGATTCCGTCAGCGACCGGACGCTCATAGCGCGCATAAGGATCCCCCCGGACAAAATCAGCCAGTAAATTACCCGCCAGATGGCTTTGGCAGCGATCGGCAAGGTGCAGGTGTGCCAGAAAATTCATGAATTACTAATATAAACCTGTTTCATTGCTTTCTGTTTCTGTCGGCTCCACTTCTTCCTGAATTTCCAACAAGTTAATTGCGATTGCGACAAAATCCGAATCGGTAATTATCCCGACCAGTTTGTTGTGTAGTAGTACAGGCAAACAACCGATTTTATGCTTCTGCATGTAAAGGGCGGCTTCCTTCAGGCCTGCTTTGGGCTCAACACTGAATAGGCTGCGGTGCATGCATTGTTCCAGCGGAATATCCAGAGCTGAGATAAAGGTAGACTTATGTACCTGTTCCAGGCTGGATTCCTGCGCGGAAAGGATATCTCGCTGGCTGACCAGGCCAACTAAGTGGTTGTCTTTATCTGTAACGGGAACGTGGTGTATTCCTTTGTCTTCCATGAGCTTCTTTGCGTCAGCCAAAGTTTGGGTTGAGGTTAGGGTATGCGGATGCGGTGTCATCATGTCAGCAACTGTAAACATATAAACCTCCGTAGCGACTGCTGAATTAATCCATTTATTGTTCACTCACTTATTTCATCTCACTGCAATTTGAATGTAGCTAATCTTGCGCTGACTACATATGACCGGAATCAAAATTTTTACCAGTTGTTATTCTGTTTCATTTTTGTTTGTTTCCGGTTAATTCTGAGGATGTGTCGTATAATCAATGTACAACATTCCCAGAGGGTATGACTTGATGTGTAAGTTACTGTTTCGGTTGTTGTTCTCATTATCAATATGGTTCTCTTTCCTTGCGGTTCCTTTCGCTGCTGCTGAGGATGAACTCCCTTCAGGCCAGTTAAATGCCTCTAATGTGATGTTAAGTAGTGTGACACCGAAAATTATTGGTGGTATTGATTCGTCTGCGAATGAGATCCCCTGGCAAGCCTATCTCAATATGACTTTTCCTAATGGAAACGGCGGTCAGAGTACCTTTGTTTGTGGTGGAGTGGTCATAAGTCAGGATGTTGTATTAACCGCGGCACACTGTTTGCGAAATGGTTCAGATACAGTGACGACGCAAAATATCAAAGTCTGGGCGGGGGGCGTTAGTCTGTTCAGTTTTAGTTCTTTCAATGCTATCGATGTTAGTGAGTTTGTGATTCACCCTTCTTACAATTCAGCCCGTTTCGCTAACGACATCGCAATCCTGAAACTGGCGACATCTTTGCCGAGTACGGCAATACCTATAAAAATGACAGATAGCGCAACGCAGAATCGAGTTGATAACGCGTTTGATCTTGGTTGGGTTGCCAATTCTGAACGTGAACCAAACTTGCTGGTTTCCGGATGGGGGGCGACTGATCCGAATAATACCAGCTCTGGCAGTACCCGATTGAGACAAACTGTACTTTCCGGCGTACCTGATATCGCTTGCGATGCCCAGTGGGGCTCTAATATGAGTCCGTTGGATTATCCGATTTTTCTTTGCGCCGGATCTGTTTCCCCTACTTTGGGAAGGGATAGTTGTTTTGGGGATTCTGGTGGGCCGTTAGTCTGGCAAGACCCACAGGCTTCCAGTGATAGTGATTTCGGGCTGCGCTTAGTTGGCCTGGTTAGTTTTGGTAATGGGTGTGCTGGCATTTTGCCCGGTGTTTACACCGAAGTTGCTAACTACCAAAGCTGGATTGAGCAGGAAGTCGGTGCGGCCGTTAATACTCAACCAACCTCGATTTTCGCATCGAATCCATTTACCCGTGATTACAGCAATGCCGGAGAAGGGCTCGGCTCCGGTGGTAATGTGACGCCAAACTCCGGTGATGGAGATGGGGGGTATATCGGTGGAGGTGGTATGCTGGGTTTGCTAGTTGTTGGTTATTGGCGTCGGCGTATTATATCTATCGTCTGATGCTTATCGTTTCCTCATCAATCAGAAACCATCTTTTCTTGATATTGCAGTAAGGCAGCATATACTAGCTGCCTGCTGTAATTTAGGGCCCGAATGATGCAAGTTTCTGATTTCCACTTTGACCTTCCAGATGAGCTGATTGCTCGTTATCCGCAACCTGAGCGTACTGCCAGCCGTTTGCTTCAGCTGACCGGTGACACCGGTGAGGTGCAGCACAAAGGCTTTAAAGACATTCTTGATCTGGTTCAGCCTGGCGATCTGCTGGTGTTCAACAACACCCGAGTGATCCCAGCGCGTATTTTTGGCCGTAAGGCTTCAGGCGGTAAATTAGAAGTGCTTGTAGAGCGTATGCTGGATGACAAGAGCATTCTGGCTCACGTTCGGTGTTCAAAATCACCTAAGCCGGGCACAGAGCTGCTGTTGGGTGAAAATGATGAATATCAGGCAGAGATGGTAGCTCGTCATGATGCGCTGTTTGAAATTCGCTTCAACAGTGACAAAACCGTGCTGGAAATTCTGGAAGATGTTGGCCACATGCCGCTTCCTCCTTATATTGACCGTCCGGATGAAGATGCCGACAAAGAGCGCTACCAGACAGTCTACAATGCTAAGCCAGGCGCGGTTGCAGCTCCTACTGCCGGTCTGCACTTCGACGAAGAAATCCTGGCCGCGATTAAGGCTAAAGGCGCTTCGTTTGCGTTTGTTACCCTGCACGTTGGTGCCGGTACATTCCAGCCGGTTCGTGTCGACAGCATTGAAGATCACCACATGCACGCTGAGTATGTTGAAGTACCAGAAGAAGTAGTTGCGGCGATTAATGAAACTAAATCCAGCGGTGGCCGCGTTATCGCAGTAGGTACGACGTCGGTTCGTTCACTGGAAAGTGCTGCACAGGATGCTGTGAAAAAAGGTACTGAGCTGAAGCCGTTCTTCGGTGATACCGATATCTTCATCTTCCCTGGCTATGAATTCCAGCTAGTGGATGTGCTGGTAACTAACTTCCACCTGCCGGAATCAACACTGATCATGCTGGTCAGTGCCTTTGCCGGTTACGAACACACTATGAATGCCTATCGTCAGGCGGTAGAGAATAAATATCGCTTCTTCAGCTATGGTGATTCGATGTTTGTTACCCGCAAAACGAAGTAAATTGAACTTAGATTGCTAAGTCAGTGTCTCTTAAGGCTGCTTTTGTTAAAATTGCAGCCTTTGTCGGCTTTATAGTACAGATAAAAAAGTGGTATGAACGAAATACGTTATGCCACAGTTTGAGTTTCTTCCGCTAGGCTTGTTAAGCGTGGCGAGAAAAGCGTACATCAGGCAACTGGCCTTTTGTACTGAGTGTAATGTCAGATTGTTTCTCTGGCTTTTGGAGGCTTTGTGAAATTTGAATTAGATAAAACTCAGGGACGCGCCCGTCGCGGTCGCCTGCAGTTTGAACGTGGAACTGTTGAAACGCCAGCATTTATGCCTGTTGGTACTTACGGTACCGTAAAGGGTATGACTCCGGAAGAAGTAAAAGATACCGGTGCTCAGATCCTGCTGGGTAATACTTTCCACCTGTGGCTGCGCCCGGGGCAGGAAGTAATGAAGATGCATGGCGACCTGCATGATTTTATGCAGTGGCAGGGCCCTATCCTGACTGATTCAGGCGGCTTCCAGGTATTCAGTTTGGGTGATATCCGTAAGATCACCGAAGAAGGCGTACATTTCCGTAACCCGGTAAACGGTGACAAGATTTTCATGGACGCAGAAAAGTCGATGGAAATCCAGAAAGACCTGGGTTCTGACATCGTAATGATCTTCGACGAGTGTACACCATACCCGGCGACACACGATGAAGCGAAGAAGTCTATGGAAATGTCACTGCGCTGGGCTCAGCGTAGCCGTAACCATTTTGATAAACTTGGTAACAAAAATTCACTGTTCGGTATCGTACAGGGTAGTGTATATGAAGACTTGCGCGATGTTTCTGTTGAAGGCCTGACTAATATTGGTTTCGACGGTTACGCGGTAGGTGGCCTGGCTGTAGGTGAGCCGAAGGAAGATATGCACCGTATCCTGGAGCACACTTGTCCGCAGTTGCCTGAAGACAAGCCACGTTACCTGATGGGTGTTGGTAAGCCGGAGGATCTGGTGGAAGGTGTTCGTCGCGGTATCGATATGTTTGACTGCGTAATGCCTACCCGAAATGCCCGTAATGGCCACCTGTTTGTGACTGGCGGTGTGATCAAGATCCGTAATGCGAAACATAAAACAGATACAACACCTCTTGATCCGCATTGTGACTGTTACACTTGTCGCAATTACACCAAGGCGTATCTGTATCACCTGGATAAATGTAATGAAATCCTGGGTGCGCGTCTTAATACAATCCATAACTTACGTTACTATCAGCGTTTGATGGCTAGTATCCGTAAGGCGATTGAAGAAGATCGTTTCGATGCATTTGTAGAAGAATTCTACGCGCGTCGTGACCGTGAAGTTCCACCACTGAATGACAACAAATAAACGAGGACGTTAGTAAATGAGTCTTATTTCTCAAGCACACGCAGCAGCTGAAGGCGCACCACAGGGTGGCAGCATGCAGCTTTTCATCATGCTTGGCCTGTTCGCTGTAATTTTTTACTTCATGATTTATCGTCCACAGGCCAAACGCGTTAAAGAGCACAAGAACCTGATGTCTTCGATGTCAAAAGGTGATGAAGTGCTAACTAACGGTGGTCTGGTTGGTAAAATCTCTAAGATTTCTGAAGATAACGACTACATTGTGATCGCTCTGAATGACACTAATGAAGTTACTATCAAGAAAGATTTCGTTTCTGCTGTTTTGCCTAAAGGCACAATGAAATCTCTGTAAAAATTTGCTCTGAAGGATCATAGCAGTGTTAAACCGTTATCCTTTGTGGAAGAACCTGATGGTGGTGTTTGCACTGATCATCGGTTTGCTTTACGCACTTCCCAATGTTTACGGTGAAGATCCGGCAATTCAAATCTCCGGGGCGCGTGGCGCCTCGGTAGATATGGCTGCGCTGGATGCTGTCACCGAAGATTTAAAACAAAATCACATCTCTTACAAATCTGTCGCTTTCGAAAACGGTACTGTACTGGTCCGCTTTAACGATACTGATACGCAAATCAGTGCCCGCGATATTCTTAATGAACAGCTTGGCGACGACTACGTTGTTGCTCTTAACCTGGCTGCTTCAACTCCTGACTGGCTGGAATCTATCGGCGCAACACCAATGAAACTGGGTCTTGACCTGCGTGGTGGTGTGCACTTCCTGATGGAAGTTGATATGGACGCCGCGATGGACAAGCTTCTGGGTCAGCAGGAAGAAACTTTCCGTACTGAATTGCGTGAGGCGAAAATCCGCTACCGTGCGATCAGCAAAACGGATTCTACCGTTGAAGTTCGCCTGCGTAATGCCGAGCAGTTGTCACAAGCTAAAGCTGCACTTGTTAAGCTTCACCCGGACATGCTGTTTACCGACAATGACAGCAACGGTCGCTTCATTCTGTCTGCACAGTTTACCGATGCTCGTCTGAAAGAAATTCGCAACTATGCGGTAGACCAGAACATTACCATCCTTCGTAACCGTGTTAACGAACTGGGTGTTGCCGAGCCATTGGTTCAGCGCCAGGGCGCCAACCGTATCGTGGTTGAGCTGCCGGGTGTTCAGGATACAGCTCGTGCGAAAGAAATTCTGGGTGCAACCGCAACATTGGAATTCCGTGAAGTAGACAGCGCTGCAGACTTGGCAGCAGCGGCTTCTGGCCGTGTACCACCGGGCAGCGAAGTGAAATTCACTCGTGACCAGCGTCCGGTTGTACTGAAGAAGCGTGTGATCCTGTCTGGTGCTCACATCACAGATGCAAGCTCAAGTGCCGATGAATACGGTCGTCCGCAGGTAAATATCTCGCTGGACAGCGAAGGCGGCAGCAAGATGACAGCCTTCTCACGTAACAACGTGGGTAAGTTGATGGCAACGGTCTTCACTGAATACAAAGACAGTGGCGAACGCGATCCTAACGGTAAAGTGCTCCTGGAAAAACACGAAGAAGTGATTAACCAGGCAACGATTCAGACAGCTCTGGGCCGTAACTTCCGTATTACCGGTATCGACTCTCAGGCTGAAGCTCACAACCTGGCGCTGCTACTGCGTGCCGGTGCGCTGATTGCTCCGATTTCAATCGTTGAAGAACGTACCATTGGTCCTTCTATGGGGCAGCAGAATATCGACATGGGTATTCAGGCCTGTATCTGGGGCATGATCGCGGTAATGTTGTTTACCCTGGTTTACTACCGTAAGTTCGGCCTGATTGCCAATATGGCTCTGGGTATGAACCTGATTCTGATCATCGGTGTGATGTCTATGGTGCCTGGCGCAACCATGACCCTGCCGGGTATTGCCGGTATCGTACTGACGGTAGGTATGGCAGTCGATGCCAACGTACTGATCTTCGAGCGTATCCGTGAAGAGCTTCGTGAGGGCCGCAGTCCTCAGCATGCGATTCAGCAAGGTTACGCGAACGCATTCAGTACCATTGCCGATGCCAACATCACTACGCTGATCACTGCAATCATCCTGTTTGCGGTGGGTACGGGCGCAATCAAAGGCTTCGCGGTAACGCTGTCGATCGGTATCCTGACATCAATGTTTACTGCGATTGTCGGTACCCGTGCAGTTGTTAACTTTATCTACGGCGGTAAGCGCGTAGATAAACTGTCGATCTAAGGAGACGCTGAAATGTTTCAAATATTGAAAGCGGATAAAGTGATCGACTTTATGCGTTGGTCGAAAGGGGCTTTCCTGCTTTCGGCAATTATGATTGTTGCGGCTATCGCTACCGTGTCGACTCAGAAACTAAACTGGGGTCTGGACTTTACCGGTGGTACTTTGATCGAAGTGGGCTTTGAACAGCCGGCTGATCTGAAACAAATCCGTGAGTCACTGGAAGTGGCCGGTTTTGGTGATGCGATTGTACAGAACTTCGGTACAGCACGTGACGTTATGGTTCGCCTGCAGCCACGTGAAGACATGAAGGGTGAGAAGCTGGGCAACCAGATCATCGACGCCCTGAAAGTCGGTACCGGCCAGAACGTTGAAATGCGTCGTATCGAGTTTGTTGGCCCGAATGTGGGTGACGAACTGGCTGAAGCTGGTGGTCTGGCAATTCTGGTATCGTTGATCTGTATCCTGATGTACGTATCGATTCGATTCGAGTGGCGTTTGGCTGCTGGTGCGGTTATGGCACTGGCGCACGACGTTATCATTACAATCGGTATCTTCTCGTTCACTCAGATCGAAATCGACCTGACGATTGTGGCAGCCCTGCTGACGGTTGTTGGTTACTCGCTCAACGATACCATCGTTGTATTCGACCGTATCCGTGAAAACTTCCGTAAGATGCGTAAGGGTGAGCCGGCTGAGATCATGAACAGCTCAATTACTCAGACTCTGAGTCGTACCCTGATCACGTCTGCAACCACATTGTTCGTGGTTATTGCCCTGTTCCTGAAGGGCGGTAGTATGATCCACGGCTTTGCTGCTGCATTGCTGATTGGTATCACTGTTGGTACTTACTCATCTATCTACGTGGCTTCTGCTCTGGCGCTGAAACTGGGTATTACCCGTGAGCACCTGATGCCGCCGCAGGTAGACAAAGAAGGTGAAGAGTTCGATGCAATGCCTTAAGTCGGCATCAGAACTTTAATAAAAAACGGAGCCACATGGCTCCGTTTTTTTTTGTTCTGTTTTATGTGATTTAGCGAGATGACCACTCGCTGGCCGGGCGTTGTTTACCGCCGTTCATTTTATTGCCTTTCTCCTGAAGCATTGTCAGCCTTTTATTGTTTGAAAGATCCAGGCTTTCCAGTTGGTTTTTCATTACATTCAGTTCTGCCAGCTTAGGGTTTTTGGAGATATCCAGCTGAGTCAGCTCATTGTACGCAACGAACAGGCCTTTCAGATTTGGCAGCTCTGTGACATTCAGTTTTTCCAGATTGTTAGAGTTCAGATCCAGCTTTTCCAGCTTACTTTGTTCGCCAAGTACAATGCTTTCCAGCTCGTTGTTATTCAACTGTACTTCTCGAATGATTTCGTTTTCCGACAAATCCAGAGTGTGTAGTTCATTATTGCTAAGGTTCAGCACCCTAAGCTCCGGGTTGTTAGACAGGTCCAGCTCTTCCAGATCGTTACTACTTAGTGTCAGTTCGCGCAGGTTTTCAAAGTACTGAACTTCATTGGCTGAGTGGATATTGCTGTCCCGGCAGTCCAACTCGACGATATCTTCCGGGTAGACTTCGCCTGTTTTTAATACACAGGCACGAAAGTTTTCATCGGCAAACGGGATTTCTTTTACGGTTTCATAGTGTTTGCTGCATCCGCCAACCAGCATGGCTGAGAGTGTGAATAGTGCATAAAAGGGAAAAACGCGCTTTTTTACAGAAAGCATTATTGTGGTACCTATTGATAATGTTGAGACATAGACGACGGTCTATTGAATAGACATACAGTATCATAGGGCGTCATGAAGGGGATATTGCTTAAGCAATATTAGAACGATAGATAACAAAAAGCCCCGCTGGCTGAGCCGGCAGGGCTTTGTTCTGGCAGAGTAATCAGCGATTACTTAGTCAGTGCTTCGCTACCGTTTTCACGGATTTTCGCCAGCATTGGTTTAACTACGCGAGCGTTACCAGCAACGATGTTGCCAGAAGCCATGTAGTTAGTGTTACCGGTAAAGTCAGTACAGATAGCACCAGCTTCACGAGCGATCAGTTCACCAGCTGCAATTTCCCAAGGCTTCTGACCTAGCTTGAATGCACCGTCTACACGGCCAGCAGCAACGTAGCAAAGATCCAGAGCAGTAGAGCCAGACTGGCGCATGTCGTCACACTCAACAAACAGTGCGTTCAGGATCTTAATATAGCTTTCAGAGTGCTGTTTAGCAGCAAATGGAAGAGCTGTAGCCAGAGTTGTACCTGTCAGGTCACGTGGCTGAGAAGCACGGATACGCTGGCTGTTTAGCTGAGCGCCTGAGCCGCGTGTTGCAGTGAACAGTTCGTTACGAGCCGGGTCGTAAACCGCAGCAATCTCAGTACGGCCGCGCATGCGCAGGGCTACAGAGATAGCGAAGTGAGGTAGACCGCGAACGAAGTTTTTGGTGCCATCCAGTGGGTCGATGATCCATTGACACTCTTTGTCTTTACCTTCTTTGTTACCGCTTTCAGCTGCAATAATGCAGTGATCAGGGTAAGACTTAAGGATAGTCTCGATAATGATAGCTTCTGCTTCATGATCGATGTTGGTAACAACATCATTACCTTTGTTAGCAACTTCAATTGCTTGAGGTTTTTCTAGAGATTTAATGACATGGTCACCAGCCTTTCGTACAGCACGAATGGCGATATTAAGCATCGGATGCATAGGATCTTCCCAACGGATGTTAAAGAACTAAAAAGCGGCGGCGAGTATATCAGAGCTAGGGCAAAAAGGAAGTGGTTATTTTTTCGGCGTGGTCGATTTTATAGTCATACATATAATGTTTTTACATGTTTCCTACCTTTTTGAGGAGGCTGTGATAAAATCCTAGCGCTTTAAGAATTCATCGGAAAATAGCTACTACATGTTAGATAAAATCAGTGTTGTTCTGGTAGGAACGTCTCATCCGGGCAATATCGGCTCGGCAGCTCGGGCTATGAAAGTGATGGGGCTGACAAATCTGGTATTGGTCGATCCAGCCTGTGAAATTGATGAGAAGTCCTATGCCTTAGCAGCAGGTGCTGCAGACATAGTTGAAAACGCTAAAATTGTCGCAACACTGGATGAAGCGATTGCTGATTGTGGCTTGGTTGTTGGTTCCAGTGCACGTTCTCGTACTCTGGAGTGGCCTCAACTTGATCCTCGTGAGTGTGGCATTAAGGCTATCGCAGAAGCGGGTAGTCACAATGTGGCAATTCTGTTTGGTCGTGAGCGTACCGGCCTGACCAATGAAGAGCTGCAAAAATGTCACTGCCATGTGTATATTCCTGCCAACCCAGAATATAGTTCATTGAACCTGGCTATGGCGGTTCAGACCGTCAGTTATGAGGTTCGCATGGCTTTTTTGGAGCAGCAAAAGCATGCCGGTGATAACAAGGTGGAAGAATACCCTCGCGTTAAAGAGCTGGAAATGTTCTATGAACACCTTGAAAAAGTAACCAGGCAGACCCGATTTATAAATAAGAATCACCCGGGAATGGTAATGGCGAAGCTTCGTCGACTATTTACCCGAGCCCGGCCTGAACAGCAAGAACTGAATATTCTGCGTGGTATCTTATCCTCAGTCGAAAAATCGCTAGAAAATCGCGATAAGTAGACACAAAGTCCACATGGTTAAAAGTCCGAGTAAAATAGTCAGGTAAATACTTGACCGTTTTAGTCGGGTATGCGACACTGCTTCCATACATTGTAAGTGGGTAGCGGTGTGTTATGAGATTGACATCAAAAGGAAGATACGCAGTAACGGCCATGTTGGATGTGGCACTGCATTCTCAAGATGGTCCTGTCCCTCTGGCTGATATTTCAGAGCGACAGGGTATTTCACTGTCTTATTTGGAACAGCTTTTCTCCCGCCTGCGTAAGGCTGGCTTGGTAGCCAGTGTTCGTGGCCCGGGCGGTGGTTACCGTTTGGGTGAAGATGCGAACGATATTGCGGTTGGGATGGTGATTGCGGCTGTTGATGAATCGGTTGATGCTACCAAGTGTCATGGAAAAGGTGACTGTCAGGGCGGCGTACGTTGTCTGACACACACACTGTGGCGTGATCTGAGCTCCCGTATCAGCGGCTTTTTAAACAACATCACTCTTGGTGAGTTGATGCAAGACAATGACGTACAAGAAATTTCTGATCGTCAGGATCAGACACTAAATAAAACGTCATTTGGAAATAAAACAACACACGACAACGCCACTATAGGTGTCGATGTTCGCTCCTAAAGTCCAGACGTCCGTGTTTCGGAGAAGAAGATGAAACTGCCAATATATTTTGATTATTCCGCTACTTGCCCAGTAGATCCCCGTGTTGCCGAAAAAATGATGCAATGCCTGACTATGGATGGCACTTTTGGTAACCCGGCATCGCGCTCTCACCGTTTTGGTTGGCAGGCAGAGGAAGCAGTCGATACGGCACGTGAACAAATCGCGGATCTGCTGAATGCAGACCCTCGTGAAATCGTCTTTACGTCAGGCGCAACGGAATCTGACAACCTGGCTATTAAAGGTGCTGCGCACTTCTACGGCAAAAAAGGTAAGCACGTTATTACCTGTAAGACAGAACACAAAGCGGTTCTTGATCCATGCCGTCAGCTAGAACGTGAAGGTTACGAAGTGACCTACATGGAGCCGGAAGCAAACGGCCTGATCGATCTGGCTAAGCTTCGCGATGCTATGCGTGAAGACACTGTTCTGGTTTCTATCATGCACGTGAACAACGAAATCGGTGTGATCCAGGACATCGCGGCTATCGGTGAAATGTGCCGAGAAAAGAAAGTGGTTTTCCATGTTGATGCTGCTCAGTCAGCGGGTAAGCTGCCAATCGATGTTCAGGAAATGAAGATTGATCTGATTTCTCTGTCAGCACACAAAATTTACGGTCCTAAAGGTATTGGTGCGCTTTACGTTCGCCGTAAGCCTCGTATTCGCCTGGAAGCTCAGATGCACGGTGGCGGCCATGAGCGTGGTTTCCGTTCTGGTACACTGGCTACTCACCAGATCGTCGGTATGGGTGAAGCGTTCCGCATTGCCAAAGAAGAAATGGACCAGGACTACCAGCATGCACTTTCACTACGTAACCGTATGCTGAAAGGCCTTGAGGGCATCGAAGCGATGACCATCAATGGCGATCTGGAACAGCGCCTGCCAAATAACCTGAACATCAGCTTTGCTTTCGTTGAAGGTGAATCACTGCTGATGGCTCTTAAAGATCTGGCTGTATCTTCCGGTTCTGCATGTACTTCTGCAAGCCTGGAGCCTTCGTACGTACTGCGTGCGCTGGGTCTGGACGATGAACTGGCACACAGCTCAATTCGCTTCTCTTTCGGTCGATTCACGACAGAAGAAGAAGTAGACTACGCTGTTTCTCAAATCCGCGGTGCGGTAGATAAATTGCGTGAAATGTCTCCATTGTGGGATATGTACAAAGAAGGTATTGACCTGAACACAGTCGAGTGGGCACACCACTAATTCTTGCGGTCATAAGTATTCGAGGAAATTATCATGGCATACAGTGAAAAAGTAATCGATCACTATGAGAACCCGCGCAACGTGGGCTCATTTGATAAGAGTGACAAAAATGTAGGTAGCGGCATGGTGGGTGCACCGGCCTGCGGTGACGTAATGAAACTTCAGATCAAAGTAACTGAAGAAGGCATTATCGAAGACGCGAAGTTCAAAACCTATGGCTGTGGTTCAGCGATCGCATCAAGCTCGCTAATCACTGAATGGGTGAAGGGCAAGACTCTGGATGAGGCTGCTGCAATCAAGAACTCAGCAATTGCTGAAGAGCTTGAGCTACCACCTGTAAAAATTCACTGCTCAATTCTTGCAGAAGATGCAATTAAAGCGGCAGTGACTGATTACAAGAAGAAACACGAAGAAACTAATTAATTCCAGAGGGTTGTTGTATGGCCATTACTATTACTGAAGCGGCGGCAAGTCGCGTAGCTACTTTCCTTGAAAACCGTGGCAAAGGCATTGGCCTGCGTTTAGGTGTTCGCACTTCAGGATGTTCAGGTATGGCATATGTCCTTGAGTTCGTTGATGAGCTCGATGAAGGGGATCAGGTATTCGAAGAGAAGGGCATCAAGATCATCGTAGATGCAAAAAGTATGCTTTATCTCGACGGTACTGAGCTGGATTTTGCCAAAGAAGGGCTGAATGAAGGCTTTAAGTTCAACAACCCGAACGTTTCAAGTGAATGCGGTTGCGGTGAAAGCTTCAACGTCTAATCGCTGTTTCAATCGAACCTGATTGCTCCGGTCTTTGGTGTAGTCAGGTTCGGTCATTTTAGATTCTGTCTTTACAGATACTGATTGCGATATGAATCATTTCGAACTCTTCGGGCTACCTTTCCAATTCAAACTGGATGGTAGCCTTCTTTCGACTCAGTTCCGGGAACTGCAACGTCGTTTCCACCCAGATAATTTTGCGACCTCTTCTGAACGTGACCGCATGATGGCCATGCAGAAAGCGGCGCAGATTAATGATGCCTTCCAGACCCTGAAGAACCCGATTTCCCGTGCAGAATATATGTTGTCGGAAAACGGCTTTGATATTCGCGGCGAAAGTAAGACATTGCAGGACCCTGAGTTTTTAATGCAGCAGATGGAACTGCGGGAAGCACTGGAAGATATTCCAGATGCCAGTGATCCAGAAAGTGCGTTGTTTGACTTTGAACAGCAGGCATCAGCACTATACAAGTCACAGCTCGCGGGCCTTGAGCAATTGTTAAATCAAGAAAGCTGGGAACAGGCGGCCGATGCCGTGCGTAAGCTAAAGTTTATTGATAAGCTGCGCGAAGAAGTTGAACGTCTGGAAGAGACTCTTCTCGACTAATTATTCCAGCATAAATTCCACAGGAACGATAATGGCACTGTTACAGATTGCTGAACCAGGTCTAAGTGCTGCACCGCACCAACATAAGCTGGCGGTGGGTATTGATCTGGGTACTACCAACTCTCTCGTGGCTGCAGTACGCAGCGGCGTTCCGGAAACGTTAAAAGATGAGCAGGGCCGTGCGCTTCTGCCGTCGGTTGTGCATTTTGGCGAAGAGGCCGTGCTGACTGGTCATGATGCCAAGAACCTGTCTCAGCAGGATCCGGAGAACACCATTATTTCGGTTAAGCGCATGATGGGGCGTTCACTGGCTGATATTCAGCAGCGTTACCCGAAACTCCCTTACCAGTATCAGGCGACAGATAACGGCCTGCCACAGCTGGTAACTCGTAGTGGTGCGGTAAACCCGGTACAGGTGTCAGCTGAAATCCTTAAATCTCTGACGGAACGCGCAGTAGATACTTTGGGCGGCGAGCTGGAAGGTGTTGTTATCACGGTTCCTGCTTATTTCGATGATGCCCAGCGTGCTGGTACTAAAGATGCGGCCAAACTGGCGAACCTGAATGTGCTGCGTCTGTTGAATGAGCCGACTGCCGCTGCGATTGCTTATGGCCTGGATTCTGGTCAGGAAGGTGTAATTGCTGTTTACGATCTGGGTGGCGGTACGTTTGATATTTCGATCCTGCGTCTGTCAAAAGGTGTGTTCGAGGTACTGGCGACCGGTGGTGATTCAGCGCTTGGCGGTGATGACTTTGACCACCTGCTGGCTGAATGGATTGCTGAACAGGCTGGCATGGACAGTGAGCTGACTGCACAGCAGCGACGCACTCTGCAAGATGCTGCCACAGAAGCAAAAATTGCCCTGACAGACGCCAATGAAGCACAGATTGATGTGCTGGGTTGGCAAGGTGCGATTACTCGTGAGCAGTTTGATGCTCTGATCCAGTCGCTGGTTAAGAAAACCCTGATGGCATGTCGTCGTGCTATTAAGGACGCCGGTATTGAAATCGACGAAGTGATCGAAACTGTGATGGTAGGTGGTTCTACCCGTGTTCCTCTGGTACGCGAAATGGTTGGTAATTACTTTGGCAAAGCGCCGCTGACTTCTATCGACCCGGATCAGGTGGTAGCAATCGGTGCCGCTATTCAGGCTGATATTCTGGCAGGTAACAAGCCGGATTCTGACATGCTGTTGCTGGATGTGATCCCGCTGTCACTGGGTATTGAAACCATGGGTGGCATGATTGAGAAAATCATTCCACGTAACACGACAATTCCTGTTGCCCGTGCTCAGGAGTTTACGACATTCAAGGATGGCCAGACCGCGATGTCTGTCCATGTTGTGCAAGGCGAGCGTGAGATGGTGAGCGACTGTCGTTCGCTGGCTCGTTTCGCCCTGCATGGTATTCCGGCAATGGCTGCCGGTGCTGCCCACATTCGCGTAACCTATCAGGTTGATGCTGACGGCCTGCTGTCAGTGACCGCGATGGAAAAGAGCAGCGGAGTTCAGTCTTCGATCCAGGTGAAACCGTCATACGGTCTTACTGATGACGAAATCGCGACAATGCTCCGGGATTCGATGACTTATGCGCAGGATGATAAAGATGCCCGAGCCCTGGCTGAGCAACAGGTTGAAGCGGATCGCGTCCTGGAAGGTTTGATTACAGCGCTGGCTCAGGATGGTGAAACCCTGCTGAGCAAAGAAGAGCGTGACGAGCTGGAAGCCGTAATGATGGAACTTGTTCAATTACGCCAGGGTACAGACCCTTATGCAATTGAACAGGGTATTAAGAAAACTGATAAGGCCAGTCAGGAATTTGCCGCACGCCGAATGGATAAGTCTATCCGTGAAGCTTTGGCTGGTCAGTCAATTGATGAGGTTTAGGCATGCCTAAAATTGTTGTATTACCCCACGAGGAACTATGCCCAGAGGGAGCTGTCCTGGAAGCAGAAACTGGTGAAACCGTCCTGGATGTCGCCCTGAAAAATGGCATCGGCATTGAACATGCTTGTGAAAAGTCGTGTGCTTGTACAACGTGCCATGTGATCATTCGTGAAGGCTTTGACTCAATGGATGAAAGCAGTGAGCTTGAAGACGATATGCTGGATAAAGCATGGGGTCTTGAGCCTGAGTCGCGTTTGGGTTGTCAGGCGAAAGTGGCGGATGAAGACTTGGTGGTGGAAATTCCAAAATACACCGTTAACCTGGCTTCTGAAAACCACTAATTGAATACGGCCTGCTGTTTGCCTTAAGGCTGCCAGCAGGTCGGCTACACTAGTAGCTGTCCCCTTGTTTCTTTGTTTTATGCTTGTGGGCTTTTTGCTTTTTTATAGCGACCGTAAGAGACAAGGGAATAGCTATTTTAAACCGAATTGAATATCCGGCCTGATAGTAAAAAGGAAAGCTATAGGCTATTGTTCTGTCAGGTATTGTCCAACGCAGAAAAGGAGTAGTGCTATGGGACTGAAATGGATTGATTCTCGTGATTTGGCTATTGAGCTTTCTGAACAGTTTCCGGACGTTGACCCTAAGACAGTCCTGTTTACCGATCTTCGTGAGTGGATATTGGCGCTGGATGATTTTGATGATGATCCGAAGCACTGTGGTGAAAAGGTATTAGAAGCTGTCCAGCAATGCTGGATTGAAGAAATGGATTAATTCTTCGTTACACCGCTAACCTTATTTTTATTCCTCTACAGGGCCTTCTGGCCCTGTTTTATTTTCTCCAGTCCGATCTTTCTCTTAGTCTCGATGTAAACATCTTGTTTATTTGGCGCTATCGGTGCACATTAGTGAATATTGCTAAAAATTGAGTTTTTGCTAAAAGTATTGACTCACTAATTGCAGCCTGACAGTTTGCTTTGTTGCTGATAAAGCAGCGCTTTTCCTTATAATGCCCTCATAACGTCTTGTATGTGTGGTAACCATGATGTCGTATCTTTGTTACATGAGAGTGTTTGGGATATCACTGAACAGGCTGACCCTTGTTATTTTCTCCATACTACCGCGAGCAGAGCCGGTTATGGAGCGCCGAACCCAAGGAGTAATTCATGTCTGCCAATATGTTTGTTTTTCAATCCCAGCAAGCAGCCGATGAGAAGTGGGGTAAAAATGCATTGCTGACCTTCAGTGCGGAAGGTGCCGTGATCCATCTGAATGATGATAATCCACTGACAGCGTTGCAGCGTGCCGGACGTAAACTGGACGGGCAGGGCATCAAGCAGGTGACACTGTCTGGTGAAGGTTGGGAGCTGGAAGGTATCTGGGCCTTTATTCAGGGGCACCGTAATGCCAAGCCTGGTAATGAGGTCAGCTGGAGTGGTCTGAATGAAGAAGATGAAGCAGAACTTCAGGCTCGACTGAAGGCGACTAATTGGGTGCGTGAAATTATTAACCAGCCTGCTGAGATTGTGCGTCCGTCACAGTTGGCCTCCCGTGCTGGTGAGTTCATTAAATCGTTGGCTCCGGATCATGTAACTTACAAGATTGTTAAAGGCACCAGTTTATTGGATGAAGGCTGGGCTGGTATCCATACCGTAGGTCGTGGCTCCGACCACTCTGCGGCTATGCTGCGCCTTGACTACAACCCGACCGGTGATGTTGATACACCTGTGCATACATGCTTTGTAGGTAAAGGCATCACTTTTGATTCCGGTGGTTACAGCCTTAAGCCGTCTGCCGGCATGATTGCCATGAAAGCGGATATGGGCGGTGCTGCACTGGCTGCCGGTTCTCTTGCTCTGGCTATTGCCCGCGGAACCAAGAAACGCATTAAGCTGGTTCTGTGCTGTGCCGAGAATATGGTTTCAGGTCGTGCTGTCCGAGTTGGCGATATTATCACTTATAAGAACGGTAAAACTGTTGAGGTGCTGAATACCGATGCTGAAGGACGTCTTGTTTTGGCTGATGGTTTGATTTATGCGGCTGAGCAGAAAGCGCAAATGATCATTGACTGTGCAACTCTGACCGGATCAGCAAAAAATGCATTGGGTAATGATTACCATGCTCTGCTTAGTTTCGACCATGAATTAGCACAGAAAACTCTGATGGCGGCCAGTGAAGAACATGAAGGCTTCTGGCCATTGCCGCTGGCTGAGCAGCACCGCTCAATGACACCATCAAACTTTGCCGATTTGGCGAATATCTCGCAGGGCGAGTTTTTGCCCGGTGCCAGTACTGCTGCCGCCTTCCTGTCTTATTTTGTTGAAGATTACAAAAAAGGTTGGATGCACATTGATGCCAGCGGTACTTACCGTAAGTCTGCTACTGACAAGTGGGGGGCTGGTGCAACTGGCATGGGTGTTCGCACTCTCGCTAATATCCTGTGTAATGAAAAATAAGCGGTATTTTTACATAGGTACTACTTTTACACAGTTTGATTGAGATGTTTGCTCAAGAAAGCTTGATTGATAAAGCCTGGTTGTCGTCGAGCCAGCGACAGCTAGGTGAAACAAAAACTGGATTTATTCAAAGAACAAGAGCCTTGAAATGTTCTTGAATACGTTCTGTTTGCTACAGCCAAAACAAAAAGGGTGTTCATGTTAAGGATTACACTATCAGCGGAGCCATGTGCCGGAGTATGGGGTGAGAAGGCCTTGCTTTCTTATCGGGAAGACGGTGCAGTGATTCACTATCACGGGGAATTCCCGTTGCGCCGGATCCAGCAGGCTGCACGTCGCTTGCAGTCACAGGGGGCTGAACAAATTAGCCTTGAAGGTAATGGCTGGAATTATGAACGTCAGTGGGCGTTTTACTGCGGTTTTGCCACACCAAATAAACCGGTGGAGCTCGAATGGTCACCGATTGATGAAGATGAAGTGGAATTGCTTAGTGCCCGTCGCCGCAGCATTGAGTGGGTTCGCCGTGTCGTTAATGCGACACCGGAAAATATGTACCCGGAGAAACTGGCCGCTGAAGCAGTGGAGTTTCTGACCTCTATTGCCGGTGAGCATATCAGCCATGAAATCTTGGCCGGAGACCAGTTGCTGGAACATGGTTGGGTCGGCACTCACAGTGTCGGTCGTGCGAGCAGCCGAAAACCTGTCATGTTGACATTGGACTACAATCCGACTGGTGCTGAAGATGCTCCGATTGCTGCTTGTCTGGTCGGTAAGGGGATCACTTTTGATTCAGGTGGTTATAGCCTGAAGTCCAGCGCAGGTATGGTGACCATGAAGTGCGATATGGGCGGCGCGGCGACAGTTACCGCAGCTTTGGGCTATGCGATTGAGCAAGGTTTGCGCCAACGTGTGAGGTTGATCTTATGTTGCGCAGAAAATATGGTGGCTGGTAACGCCTATAAGCTCGGTGATGTGCTAACGTACAAGAATGGAATGACGGTCGAAGTCGTCAATACCGATGCAGAGGGGCGTCTGGTATTGGCTGATGGCCTGATTGCTGCCAGTGAGACTAAAGCGCCGTTAATCATTGATGCAGCAACGCTTACTGGCGCTGCAATGATGGCACTTGGAACTGAGTATAATGCTCTGTTCAGTATGGATAAGTCTCTGTTGCTCAAAGCACAGGAGCTGTCTGAGCTGGTTCATGAGCCAGCCTGGCCGCTTCCGCTGGAAAAATGGCATCAGGATAACTGTCCTTCATATTATGCGGAGACGGCTAACAGCCGGGCGCAGAAAGGCGGCGGAATGGGAGGGGCTTCCAATGCAGCTGCCTTTCTGTCACGTTTCGTCGATACCAATAACAGCAGCTGGATTCATTTTGATCTGGCGGCTTGTTTTCAGGATAGTGCCGACAGCCGCTGGGCGGCAGGGGCGACAGGTCAGGGGGTGGCCAATATCGCAGCCTTGTTGCTCTAGCGTGTGATAACCGGCCATTGCGGCCGGTTTTGTCCCACTGCTTAAATGAACTGATTCAAAGGGAAAAATAATAATGACAATTGAAAAAACGCTCTCAATCGTTAAGCCTGATGCTGTTGATCGCAACCTGATTGGTGCGATTTACCAGCGTTTTGAAAATGCCGACCTGAAAATTGTGGCGGCGAAGATGATCCATATGAATGCCGAAAAAGCGCAAGGCTTTTATGCGGAGCACGAAGGGAAGCCGTTTTTTGCTGATTTAGTTGAGTTTATGACATCCGGTCCGGTGATGGTGCAGGTGCTGGAAGGGGAAAGCTCGATCACCCGCTACCGTGAGCTGATGGGTAAAACCAACCCGGAAGATGCTGCATGCGGAACCATTCGTTCAGACTTTGCTCTGAGCCTTCGTCATAACTCAGTACATGGTTCAGACAGCCCTGAATCAGCGGCGCGTGAAGTGGCTTATTTCTTTGCTGACGATGAAATTTTCCCTCGCAGCTAAACTGCTGGCTGAATTTTAAACAAAACAGTTAATTGACGGGGAGCTTCGGCTCCCCGTTTCGTTTTTCATGGTCTCAAATGCCTTCTTGCTAATATATCCCTATGGGTTACAAGTGGAAACTCAGCGGTAAAGGCTGTACAATTTCGCGCCTTGAACTGTCCTGTTACATGCAACCACCCTACTAAAGGTTGCCAAGGCACAATCAGTCATTTTTTAGTGAGGCAACAACCGATGACAACAGTCAAAACAAATCTGCTGGATTTCGATCGCAAGGGTCTGCGTCAGTATTTCGCTGAAGAGCTTGGTGAAAAAGCATTCCGTGCCGATCAGATAATGAAGTGGATGTATCATTTCGGTTGTGATGATTTCGATCAAATGACCAACATCAACAAGAAGCTGCGAGAAAAGCTAAAGCAGGTTGCCGAAATTCGTGCTCCTTATGTTTCTGAAGCTCAGCACTCTTCTGATGGCACTATCAAATGGGCGATGCGTGTTGGTGATCAGGATGTAGAAACGGTTTACATTCCGGAAGATGACCGAGCCACTTTATGTGTATCTTCTCAGGTAGGTTGTGCGCTTGAGTGTAAGTTCTGCTCAACGGCACAGCAGGGCTTTAACCGTAACCTACGTGTATCAGAAATTATCGGTCAGGTATGGCGTGCAGCCAAAGAGATCGGTGTTGAAAAAGAAACCGGTCGCCGCCCAATCACCAACGTGGTGATGATGGGTATGGGTGAGCCGCTGCTGAACATGAAGAACCTGATTCCAGCTCTGGAAATTATGCTGGATGATCTGGGCTTTGGCCTGTCTAAGCGCCGTGTAACGGTTTCTACTTCAGGAGTGGTATCCGGTCTTGATCAGATGACTGACAACATTGATGTTGCATTGGCGATTTCTTTGCATGCACCAACTGACGAACTGCGTTCGCAGATTATGCCAATCAACGATCGCTGGAACATTGATGACTTCCTGGGTTCAGTTCGTCGCTACATTGCTTCATCTAATGCAAACCGTGGTCGTGTAACCGTTGAGTACGTTCTGTTGGATCATGTGAATGACGATATGGAGCACGCGCGTCAGCTGGCTAAGACACTGAAAGACACGCCGGCTAAGATAAACCTGATCCCGTTCAACCCGTACCCGGGCTCGCCATACAAGAAACCGAGTAACTCACGTGTTGACCGTTTCATGAAGACTCTGATGGAGTACGATTTCACGGTTACTGTACGTAAGACCCGTGGTGATGACATTGATGCGGCTTGTGGCCAGTTAGTCGGTGATGTGATTGACCGCACGAAACGAACAAAAGCCAATGATGAAAATGCAGAACGAATTCCAGTAAAAGCTGTCTCATAACAGTGAGGTAAGTTGTTAGGGTAACCTGTCGCCGGAATTGTATTGAACCATGGACTTGGGGAAAGTATGCAACGGTGGAAGGTTTACCCTTTATTGTGTAGCTTATTGGTGGGCTGTGTTACAGTCGATGAAGATGGCAATAAGAAAGAATTCAATAGGATTGAAGCTTCAGAGGCCAGAATTTCACTTGGTCTGAACTACCTTGAGTCAGGACAGTGGCAGCGTGCCCGTGATAATCTTGAGTTAGCGCTTAAGTACGCACCGGATTATTATCGTGCACAGAATGCTATAGCATATTATTATCAACGGGTAGATGAACCGGAAAAAGCTGAAGCTTTTTACAAGGAAGCTTTGCGTGATTCGCCGAAAAACGGTGATATCCGGAATAACTATGGTGTCTTTCTTTGTCGCCAGGAGCGTTATGATGAAGCCATTGTTTTTTTTGAGAAAGCCATAGAACAGCCCTATTATTATCTGACTTCGGCCAGTTATGAAAATGCCGGACTATGTAGTCTGAAAAGCGGAAATAAGGCAAAAGCAAAGGGATATTTTGAGAAAGCCCTGTCCTATGATCCGTACCGGCCGAAATCAATGTTACAGTTGGCGCAGCTGGAAATCGACTCTCAGAACTTGAAAGAAGCACGCGTCATGCTATTTAAGTTTAATAAGCGCTACGGATACAAAGTTGACAGCCTGTGGTTGTTGATTCGACTTGAGAAGCAAGCCGGACGATTTACACAGGTCGATAAGTATGCTGACTTGTTGAAGGCGCAGTATCCGGATTCGCAGCAATATCAAAAATATCTAGCCAATGAATACTGAACAGAACGAAGAGCGAACAGAAGAAGAAGTCATTCGTCCCGGGGATATGCTTCGCCAGGCTCGCGAAAAGCTTGGCTATTCACAAAAGGATATTGCCAATCGCCTGCGACTTCGCCTCCAGGTGATCAATGACATTGAAGATAACAAATTCGAAGAAGAACAATTAGCCACGTTTACACGTGGCTATGTGCGTTCATATGCCAAATTTGTCGGCCTGGATGCCGAAGATGTACTGGCAAAGCTTGATCAGTTGGGACAGGCTCAGCCTCAGGCACAAGAAATGCAGAGTTTTTCGCGCCGAACTAAACGCGAGGCTCACGACAGCCGCATTATGCGCCTAACATGGGTATTAGCTGTTATTTTTATCGGTATTACTGGTGTCTGGTGGTGGCAGAGCCTGCAGATGGAGCAGGAACAAGATGTAATTACGGTTGAAGACCAGCAGGTTCAGCCGTTGGATGAATCACTGGCCGGGGGAACTGACAGTGAACTGACCCCGGCAGATATCAGTGCGGCGTCGGAAGGTTCCGCAGTGATGACAGAAGAGACTGCAGAAGAAATAGCAGTTCCTGAGATGGCTGAAGAATCTGTAGCTGATTTTGACGATAGCTTCAGTACAGCTCCAACTAATGAAGAGCAGAAGCCTGTTGCAGAGATAACAGATGGTGCTGAAAGCCAGATCGCAGAGACGGATGATAATGCACCAACAGCGATTGTGACGTCAGAGCCTGTATTGAGTCTGACTTTCAGCGGTGACTGCTGGGTTGATATTCGAGACGCTAACGGTAAGCGTCTGGAGTCTGGGATTAAGAAATCCGGTGAAGTACTGAATTTAGATGGCGCGGCACCGTTTAAAGTGGTGCTGGGTGCACCAGGTGTTGTTAAACTGAGCTATAAAGGCAACCCGGTTGATCTCAGCGGGTATCCGGTTGGAAAAGTAGCACGATTGAAGCTGCCGCAGTAAACAGAGTAAGTGTAATGCATAACGAATCTCCAATTAAACGTCGCCAGTCTACCCGTATTTATGTTGGTAATGTGCCGATTGGCGACGGCGCGCCGATTGCTGTTCAGTCAATGACTAATACACGAACGACTGATATTGAAGCGACTGTTGCGCAGATCAAATCATTGGAAAATGTCGGTGCTGATATCGTTCGTGTATCAGTGCCAACCATGGATGCTGCCGAAGCATTCAAGCAAATCAAACAGCAGGTGAGTGTGCCGCTGGTGGCGGATATTCACTTTGACTACCGTATCGCGCTGAAAGTTGCAGAATACGGTGTTGACTGTCTGCGTATCAACCCGGGTAATATCGGTCGCGAAGATCGTATCCGTGCCGTTGTTGATTGTGCCCGCGATAAGAACATACCTATCCGTATCGGTGTTAACGGTGGTTCGCTGGAAAAAGATATCCAGCAGAAATACGGTGAACCGACGCCGGAAGCGCTGGTTGAATCAGCTATGCGCCATGTTGATATCCTTGATCGCCTGAACTTCGATCAGTTCAAGGTGAGTGTGAAGGCTTCTGATGTTTTCCTTGCGGTTGATTCTTACCGTAAGCTGGCTAAGCAAATTGACCAACCGTTGCACCTGGGTATCACCGAAGCGGGCGGTGCCCGTGCTGGCGCAGTTAAGTCTGCGGTAGGTTTGGGTATGTTGCTGGCAGAAGGTATCGGTGACACCCTGCGTGTATCACTGGCAGCTGATCCGATTGAAGAAATCAAAGTTGGCTTTGATATCCTGAAATCCCTACGCATTCGTTCCCGTGGTATTAACTTCATTGCCTGTCCGACCTGTTCACGTCAGGAATTTGATGTGATCGGTACGGTAAATGAGCTGGAGCAGCGTCTGGAAGATATCACTGTCCCTATGGATGTTTCTGTTATTGGCTGTGTCGTAAACGGCCCGGGTGAGGCTGAAGTGTCTCATCTTGGTATTGCTGGCGGTAACCGCAAGAGTGCGTTCTATGAAGACGGTGTCCGTCAGAAAGAACGCTTTGACAACGACAACGTCATTGAGCAGTTGGAAACCAAAATCCGTGCCAAAGCATCAATGCTGGATACCAAAAATCGCATTGATGTAACGGAAAAATAAAGAAATACCTCTGAATGACGCCTTGATAATCGGGGCGTGGTTCACTATTTCCGTCAGAACCTATATATTCGATTCAATTCCCCCATCGGTTAACGAGAAAAAACGTGGCGAAACAAATTCAAGCAATTCGAGGCATGAACGATTGCCTACCATCGCAGTCTCCGCTTTGGCAAAAAGTGGAAGGTACCATCAAACAAGTAGTAAGCGCTTACGGTTGTAGTGAAATCCGTATGCCAATCGTCGAGTCGACGCATTTGTTTTGTCGTGCGATTGGTGAAGTAACGGATGTGGTTGAAAAGGAAATGTACACCTTTGATGACCGTAATGGTGACAGCCTGACTTTACGTCCTGAAGGCACTGCTGGCTGTGTACGCGCCGGTATCCAGAACGGTTTGCTTTATAACCAAGAGCAGCGTTTGTGGTACATAGGCCCTATGTTCCGTCACGAACGCCCGCAGAAAGGCCGCTACCGCCAGTTCCACCAATTCGGCGTTGAAGTATTTGGTCTTAATGGCCCTGATATTGATGCTGAGCTGATCATGATGACTGCTCGCATGTGGCGTGAGCTGGGTATTGACAAGCACGTTCGCCTGGAACTGAATTCAATCGGTTCAGTTGAAGCTCGTGCAACCTATCGTGATGCTCTTGTTTCATTTTTGGAGAAGCATGTTGACGTTCTTGATGAAGACTGCAAGCGTCGTATGCACACGAATCCACTGCGTGTTTTGGATACAAAAAACCAAGCTGTTCAGGAAATCCTGGTTGATGCACCTAAGCTATCTGAGTACCTGGACGAAGAATCCAAGCAACATTTTGCCGGATTATGTGAACTATTAGACGCTGCTGGTATCGAATACCAGGTAAATGAACGTCTTGTACGTGGTTTGGATTATTATAACCGCACAGTTTTTGAGTGGATCACTGAAAGCCTCGGTGCTCAGGGCACTGTATGTGCTGGTGGTCGTTACGACGGTCTGGTAGAGCAATTGGGTGGTAAGGCAACACCGGCAGTTGGTTTCGCAATGGGTCTTGAACGTCTGGTTCTTATGATGGAGACCCTGGAGCTGACTGAGGTTCGTCGCCCGGTTGATGTTTACATGGTAACTGCTGGTGAAGGCACCATGATGGCCGGAATGAAGCTGGCTGAAAAACTTCGTGAAGAAGTTCCTGGCCTGCGCGTAATGACTCACTTCGGTGGTGGTAGCTTTAAGAAGCAGTTTAAACGTGCTGATAACGTTGGTGCTGCAGTCGCTCTGGTTCTTGGTGAGAATGAAATCGCCGAAAACACCGTGGTTGTAAAAGATCTTCGTGGTGGTGAGCAAACTACCATGGCACAGGACGATGTAGCAGCGAAGCTGGCAGAATTGATTTAAGAGAGGACAGGACGTGGACATCAATATCACAGAAGAACAACAGGTTGAACAGATTAAGGCTTGGATTAAAGAAAACGGCAAGGCCGTTGTTCTGGGTGCTGTGATTGGTCTGGGCGGCCTGTATGGCTGGCGTTATTACCAGTCGGAAGTTCAGGCAGCCAAGGAGCAGGCATCTGATGCCTACACTCAGGTTATTAATCGTCTGGAAAGCGGCAATGCTGATGCTATTGCTGATGTACAGGCTTTCATCACGGCTAATGAAAGTAGCCAGTATTCTGTTTTGGCAGCCCTTCAGCTGGCAAAAGTGCAGGTACAGGCTGGTGAGCTTGACGCAGCTGCCGGACAACTGAGCTGGGCTATCGGTAATACTCAGGATGTTGCGATTCTGCCAATTGCCCAGACACGTCTGGCTCGTATCTATGCTGAGCAGGAAAAGTTTGATGAAGCACTGGCTGAACTGGATAAAGTGACGGCTGAAAGCTGGAAGGCTAAAGTGGCTGAACTGCGTGGTGATGTACTGTTGCAGAAAGGCGACAGTGTTGCTGCTCGTGAAGCCTACGTTCAGGCTCAACAGCTGGGCGGCTCGTCTGCGCTGAAGATCAAACTTGATGATCTGGCTCAGTAAAGGTTGATACGTATGCAGAAGGTGTTTAAGCAGGCCGTATCCGTAGCACTGGCAGTCGGCATTCTTGCCGGCTGTGCAGGAGAAGAAGATACAATCCAGATGGCACCACTGCCAAAAGTTGAGAGCGCTTTTGTTCCGGCAAAAACTTGGTCCCAGAGTATCGGTGGCGGTGTCGAACATTATTTCTCCAAACTTTCTCCGGCTGTGGGTTATGGTAAAGTTTTTGTTGCTGATCGTGATGGCCTTGTCAAGGCGCTGGATCCGGAAAACGGTAAGGTGCTTTGGGAGCAGGATCTGGAAGGTGATGTCACTGCCAAACTTGCCGGTGGTATTTCTCTGTCTTACGGTAAAGTTTTCATCGGTTCAGAAAATGCTGAAGTGATAGCCCTTGATGAAGAGACTGGTGACATTGTCTGGCGCACTAAAGTTGAAGGCGAAGTTCTTTCAAAGCCATTGGTTGATGAAGGGATGGTCGTCGTTAATACCAGTCGTGGTATTCTGCAGGCGCTGAATGCAGACAGCGGTGAACTGAAGTGGCAGCTAAGCAGTGAAGTACCGACCTTGACCCTACGCGGCGAAAGTTCACCTGTATCCATTTCCGGTGGTATTTTCTGGGGACAGGCTAACGGCCGTCTCGCTGGCGCATTGATGAACAATGGTCAGATGCTGTGGCAACAGCCGATTGGTACGCCGAAAGGTGCAACTGAGATTGACCGTCTGGTTGATGTAGATGCTGCGCCGGTTATTGCCGGTGAGCGTTTGTATGCTATCAGCTATAACGGTAATTTGGTTTCTATTGAATTACGTACTGGTCAGGTAGCGTGGAAGCGAAGCTATTCTTCAGCAACGGATTTCGTGATTGATGGCAGCCAGTTGTACCTGGTGACAGATAAAGATCATGTGGTTGCTGTGGATATTCGCAGTGGTACAGAACTGTGGCAGAACCAGAGTCTGGAATATCGCTTGTTGAGTGCACCTTCTGTCCTTAACGGCTATGTTGTTGTTGGTGACAGTGAAGGGTACCTGCATTGGCTGGATCCGTATACCGGTGACTTTGTCGCTCAGCAGGAAACGGATGGCAGTGGTATTGCTGTACCGCCGGTACTGTTGAACGACGGCGGCTATCTGGTCGTAACACGTGACGGACGTATTAACAAAATGCAAATGCCGTAAATTGTCGGTATAATGCCCGTCGCATTAAATATTGTCGGCTCCTGCTGTGTTGTGCAGTCAGGAGCCGTTATCGTTATGTCCGTTCGCTATATTATTGTCGGGTGAAGGGAGCCAAACAGGCTGCTGGAGGCAAGAATGAATGGAAAATATGTCATTAAGACTATGAAAAGTAAGAGGTAGTTATGATTCCTGTTGTTGCCCTTGTCGGGCGCCCGAATGTGGGTAAATCGACGCTGTTCAACCGTCTTACCCGTACAAGGGATGCGCTGGTTGCAGATTTTCCTGGCCTAACAAGGGATCGTAAGTACGGTAAAGCTGAGCTCGAAGAGCACGAATTTATTGTTATCGATACCGGTGGTATTGACGGCACTGAAGATGGCGTTGAAACCAAGATGGCCGAGCAGTCGCTGGCAGCTATCGAAGAAGCTGATGTGGTTCTGTTCCTGGTTGACGGTCGTGCCGGCCTGACAGCAGCAGACCAGGCGATTGCCAAGCACCTGCGTAGTCGTAACAAGCCGACTTTCCTTGTTGTAAACAAGATTGACGGTATTGATGCAGACAGTGCTTGTGCAGATTTCTGGCAGTTGGGTGTGGATGCGATGTACCAGATCGCAGCAGCACAGAACCGTGGCGTAACTGCACTGATGGAACGCGCGCTGGCTCCATTTGCCGAAGAATTGAAAGAACAAGCCGGTGATGAAGACGAAGTAAGCATTGAAGATCTGAACTCTGTTGAAGATATTGAAAATGCTAACCTGTCTGAAGCGGATGCAGAGGCTGCATACAAGCGTCTTCAGGAGCAGCCAATCAAGCTGGCGATTATCGGTCGTCCGAATGTGGGTAAATCGACCCTGACCAACCGTATTCTTGGTGAAGAGCGTGTTGTTGTTTACGATATGCCGGGTACAACTCGCGACTCTATTTATATTCCAATGGAGCGTGAAGGGCAGGAATATGTTTTGATTGATACTGCAGGTATCCGTCGCCGTAAGAACATGCATGAGGCGGTAGAGAAGTTCTCGGTAGTCCAGACGCTGAAAGCAATCGAAGATGCGAACGTGGTACTGCTAGTTATCGATGCCCGTGAAAATATTTCCGATCAGGATCTGAGCCTGCTGGGCTATGCCTTGAATGCTGGTCGCTCACTGGTGATTGCAGTTAACAAATGGGATGGTCTGGATAATGAAGTGAAAGAGCGCGTTAAATCTGAGCTTGACCGTCGTCTTGGCTTTGTTGATTTTGCCCGTATCCACTTTATTTCAGCACTGCACGGTACTGGTGTTGGTCACCTGTATGAGTCAGTTCAGGAAGCGTACCAGTCTGCAACTAAGCGTATCAGTACTTCAATGCTGACCCGTATCATGCAGATGGCGCAGGACGATCACCAGCCGCCGATGATCCGCGGCCGTCGTGTGAAACTGAAGTATGCGCACGCAGGTGGTTACAACCCGCCGATTATCGTGATCCACGGTAACCTGGTAAATGAACTTCCGGGTTCATATAAGCGTTACCTGATGAACTACTATCGTAAGTCGCTGGAAATGATGGGTACACCAATTCGTATCATGTTCCAGAGCAGCGAGAACCCGTTTGAAACCAAGAAGCAGAAGCTGACGGTTTCTCAGGAACGACAGCGCAAGCGTCTGGCAACAGCGCTGAAGAACCGTGAAAGCCGTGAGAAGTAATCCCTGGCTTTAAGGTTTACCTGTTTAAATTAGAACCCGGCTTCGGCCGGGTTTTTTAATGTTTGCCGACAGGTATACAATAATTGCGATTTAGTTAGGAATACATTTGAAGGAAACAACATGTCTGTAGTAACCCCCACCAATGTTTTATTTACCGAGCCACAATGGCAGGCGACCGCTGAGATCCAGCTGTGTGCCCCTGCTTCAACTGGCGGAAGCTGGCTGGTAACTAATCGGACTCCATTTCATCCGGTTAGCCATATTTGGCCAGATCATCCGGCGGATCGTGGTGAGGTAGTGATTGATGGAACCAGCTATAAGGTAGCTGGTTGCTATACCGGTGCGGTTGAGTTGGCTACGCAGACACTGTATGTCGATGCAGATATTCCGGTTAAGCGTAATGAGCCTGGCTGGGTATTTGTTGTTGTTCATCATATTGAGCAGGAACAGCAACTGGCTATTGGTGCTGAAGTTGAACTTAAGGTTGATCAGGCATATCAACAGGCGTTGAGCCGTGCCCATAGTGGGGGGCATTTGTCGTCACTGGCGCTGAATAAAGTTTTGCACCATGATTTCTGGCGTAAGGATGCTTCACGTAAAGATGAAATGGGTCATTATGATTTTCACAGTTACGCCCAGACCGAAAGTCGAGTGAGTGAAGATTGCAGCACCGATACATATCGCTTGGGTAAGACGTTGCGAAAGCGCGGGCTGAACAGTGCGGATCTGCTTGCTCAGCTTGATGTAGTGGCAGACAGGGTGAATCAGCAGCTGGAAATCTGGCGACAGCAGGGAGCCGCAGTGACCATGCATCGTGAAGGTAAAGCGCTGACTGACAGCCGCTACTGGCGTTGCCAGCTGGAAGAGGATTATCTGGTGGAGATCCCTTGTGGTGGTACACATATCTGTTCTTTAACTGAATACGGTAAGCTTGAAGTGGAATTTCAGCTGGAGAGTGATCAGGAGCTCATTATGCTGACAAAAACCAGCGCCTGATAGCAATCAGAGATAAAAAAATCGCCCGATGTGGCGATTTTTTTATATATTTCAATAAGCTGTTTTACTTATTCTTCCGTTCTACGTTGTTGCCATTGGCATTTTTATCAGTAATCAAGACTGGCTGAACCGATTGAAAATACCATTCTGCTTATTTTGTCTTGCACTTGATCTTTGGCTTTTTTACGGAAAGATAAGGATAATATCCTGCTTAAAATCCAAATGCAGAACATGTAACTTATGCTTTCGGGAAGTGTATTGATAAATGTTCTTTTGGTACCTGATCGCTGATCACGATGGCTTTTGAAGTTGATCAACGGATTCGCGAACGATCAATTCTCCAGCAAACAAATCGACCGGACTGATCTTTTCATCTTTTACTAGAAGCAAAGCCTGTTCAATGGCGGCCTGAGCCATGGCTTCAACTGGCAGGGTGACTGTTGTCAGGCTCGGAATGAGAAATTCACCGGCCGGATCATTATCAAAACCCATAACCGAAATATCACCGGGCACTTGCCGTCCATGTTCGTGTAGGGCACGGATGGCCCCCATCGCCATATTATCATTGGCCGTGAACAGCGCAGTGAAAGGTTTTTGTTTATCTAGCAATGCCTGACAACCCAGATAACCGCTTTGGGTGAAATAGTTGCCATGATAGAACCCGGTGGCGGTAAGTTGGTGTTTATCCAGTGTGTCATGAAATCCTTTCAGGCGCAGGCGGGAGTTGACCGAATCTTCCGGGCCGGTAATACAGGCAATCTTACGGTGTCCGCTGTTAATCAAAAATTCGGTGGCTTCGCAGGCGGCTTTATATTGGTCAAAGCAAATGCATTGTGGCTCAAAACCTTCCACCATCTGGTTAATAACCACGAGAGGGACCGAAAGGGTTTGCATCATCTGCTTTAATTGCTCAGGTGGCATCTTGCGGGTATAGAGAATAATGGCATCAACCCTTTGCTCAACCAGACTGTTGATTGCCTGACATTCTGATTCCTGGCTGTGTCCACCATCCATGATCAATAGTTGTTTGCCTGATTTGGCGGTGGTTTCCGATGCTTGGCGCATCAGGCTGCTGAAATAGGCACCTTCAAATGCGGAAACGACCAGACCCAGCGTATTGGTTTTATTGGTTGCCAGTGCCCTTGCCAGGCTATTGGGTTTGTAGCCCAGCGTTTTCATTGCCTGGTAAACGGCTTCGGCAGTTGCCGGTTTGACCTGGCCGGTATTGTTCAATACCCGTGAAACTGTTGCCTTGGATACACCTGCCAGTTTGCAAACGTCGTTGATGGTTGCCATGAATGGTTTTTCCGCTGCTGATAAAAATGCCCGAGCATTGTCGGGCATGATCCCGTTGATGATCAACTAAAATGATCAGCGTTTTGTGCCATTTGAATTGATAACATTCTGATACCAGAAGAATGATTTCTTGCGTTTACGGGCAAGGTTATTTTCCTGGTCGACATACACAAAGCCGTATTGTTTCTGGTAGCCATTGAGCCAGCTGAGCAAGTCGATGAAAGACCAAGGGTAGTAACCGCGCACATCAATGCCTTGTTTTATGGCCGATTCAGCCGCAGCAATATGGTCGGACAGGTATTTGATGCGTGGGTCATCAAGCACTTCACCTTCAATGATCGGGTCTTTGGCACCAAGGCCGTTTTCAGTGATATAAAACGGAATATTGCCGTAGCGATCTTTGAGTCGCTGCATACCGACGCACAATCCCTGCGGGTAGATCTCCCAGTCCCAGTCGCTATAGGTTGATTCAGGGGTGCGAACAAACTTAAACAAGCCTTTGAATCCGAATTCTTTTCCTGAGCCTTTTTTGCCAGTGGTGTTGATTTTGGTGTTGTCGACATCTGGGTTTGCCGCTATCCATTCACGTTTATAGTAGTTCACTCCAATGAAGTCGCAGATGTTGCTTTTCAGCAAAGCTTCATCACCATCAGCAAATTCAGGAACTCCCCAGGTTCGTTGGGCGATTTCGAGAATATGCGCCGGATATTCGCCTTTCAGCACAGGATCATACAGCCAGTGGGTCAGCAAATCGTCGGCCATTTTACAGGCAGCAATATCTTCCGGCTTGTCGGAAATAGGGTCGTGGGGCTGCATCACATTAACAAAACCGATCTGGCTTTTTTTGTTAATCAGTCTGCTGTCTTTATATTCACGAAAAGCTTTCACAGCCTTGGCATGGGCGATAAATACATGGTGACAGGCCTGAATACCACGTTTTGCATCGGTCAGGCCCGGTGGGTGAGCGCCGGTAAAATAACCCATTCCGATGAAAATTAACGTTTCATTGAAGGTTGACCATAGCTCAACGCGATCGCCAAACGCTTCAAAACACAGGCGGGCATATTGCTCGAAAGCATCGACCGTTTCGCGAGATTCCCAGCCGCCAATATCCTGTAGCGCTTGTGGCAAATCCCAGTGGTACAGCGTGATCATTGGCTTGATACCATGTTTGATTAGCTCGTCAATCAGGTCACTGTAGAACTTCAGCCCGGCAGGGTTCATTTTGCCTCGGCCTTCAGGAAACAGGCGAGGCCAGCTGATGGAAAAACGATAGCTTTGTAGTCCGGCTTCAGCCATCAGTGCAACATCTTCCCGGTAGCGATGGTAATGATCGGCTGCAACATCACCGTTAGTCCCTTCGTGAGTGGTGCCCGGCTGATGGGAGAAGATATCCCAGATGGATGGGCCTTTGCCGTCGGCATCGTGACCGCCTTCGACCTGATAGGCAGCAGAAGCCGCTCCCCACAGGAAGTTATCGGGAAAAGCGGAAACATGTTTTACATCGGTCATAGCAGCGTACCTTGTATTCGTTTGGAAGACCTGAATACGTTAACGCAGAAATGTAACCGGTTACAGAAACCGGTTACATTTTATGACTCATTCCGTGATCATGGTCGCAATCATTAGAAACTGAGCCGGATCAAAGGATCTTGTAACGATCGGTTTTTTTCATTGCGTCAATGTCTGCAATCATCGATTATTCCTCGGGTGCCTACAGGTAAGCGTGTCGGGTTTTATACTTTTCCCTATAGGTATTAAATAAGTTTAGAGGGATAAACATGAGCGATAATATTTGCCCGGATTGTCAAAGCGATCTGGATTGGAAAGATGGCCAATATTACTGTGCGACTTGCCTGCATCCTGTGAAGAAGCGGGCGTTCTGCCCTGAGTGCGATAGAGAACTGGAAAAGCTGCAAGCTTGTGGTGCGGCGAGCTATTTTTGCAATAGCTGTAATGAGCTGAAGTCAAAATCTCGGGTTAAAATTACTTTTGAAGCAGTGAAGTAACTGTTTTTGAATTGAAAGCGGAAAGCCCTGCTTTCCGCTTTCAATTGTCGAGTCTCTCTTTCTGCCCTCTACTCTCGTTTTCTTCTCTGTTGTGTTCCCCGACTGGCCTCTACCCCTGCTTTTATACTTAAAAGTGGTAAATCAAAAGTAATCACGTTATTTTGATAATAATTATCATTAACACTTTGAGATTACTAATAGGGATATTGGCATGACATCAAAATCACCACTGTTGCAAGTAGATAACCTCTCCGTATCTTTCCGGATGGAAGATGAAACCGTTCAGGCAGTAAAAGGGATCTCGTTTCATTTAGAGAAGGGCAAGACTCTGGCTTTGGTGGGAGAGTCCGGCTCAGGTAAGTCGGTATCATCGAGCAGTATCATGGGATTGCTGCCCCCGAATGCGATAGTGGAGCCGGCAAGCTCAGTTCGGTTCGGGCAACAACAGTTGCTCAACATGTCGGAGAAAGCACTCCGAAGTGTTCGGGGGAACAGGATTGCGATGATCTTTCAGGAGCCGATGACATCCCTCAATCCTTACATTCCGGTTGGGGAGCAGGTTGCCGAAGCCGTAGTGTGCCACCGAAAGGTAACTCGCAAAGCGGCAATGGAAGAAACGCTGGCACTGTTTCACAAGGTTAAGCTACCCGAGCCGGAAAAACGGCTTCGTCATTATCCTCATGAGTTTTCCGGCGGTCAGCTGCAGCGGATCATGATTGCAATGGCATTGGCGAACAAACCGGATATTTTGATTGCTGATGAGCCGACAACCGCACTGGATGTGACGGTACAGGCCGAAGTGCTGGACTTGCTGAAAGCTATTCAGGACGAAATGGGGATGGCGATTTTGTTTATCACCCATGATCTCGGAGTAGTTCGGCATTTTGCTGATGATGTGGCTGTTATGCGGCTCGGGGAGATTGTTGAGACTGGCAGTGTTGAAGATATTTTTACTTATCCTAGCCACAGCTATACCAAAATGTTGCTTGATGCTGAGCCAAAGCGGCATGACAAGAGTCTGGAAAGTACATCTCCCTATGTGCTTGAGGCCGAAGATATTCACGTCAAGTATGTACTGAAAACCAACTGGCTGGGTATGGAAACAGAATATCTGGAGGCCGTGAAAGGAATTAGTTTGGCCATTCGTCCGGGTCAGACAGTCGGTATTGTCGGAGAGTCAGGTTCTGGGAAATCAACGCTGGGCAGGGCGTTGATGCAGTTGCTGCCTTCAAGTGGCAATATCAAGTTTGAAGGTCAGAGCTTTTATACGATGACTGCCCGGCAGCGTTATGACCTGAAACGCAATATGCAGATGGTTTTTCAGGATCCGTACGGTTCTTTGTCACCGAGAATGACCATCGGCGAAATCATCACAGAGCCGCTGACGGTTTTTTCTGAGCTGACTAAGCAGGAAAGAATGCAGCGTGCCCGTAAGGCACTGGAAGAAGTACGTTTGGAGCCGGGCTGTATCAATCGCTATCCCCATGAATTTTCCGGCGGTCAGCGCCAGCGGATTGCGATTGCAAGGGCGCTGATTTTAGAACCTAAGTTTATTTTGCTGGATGAGCCGACATCTGCGCTCGACCGTTCAGTGCAGCAGACTGTACTTGAGCTTCTGAAAGATATTCAGCAACGGCACAATATTGCTTACCTCTTTATCAGCCATGATCTCTCGGTTATCCGGGCTATTTCAGATGAAGTTATCGTGATGCAAAAAGGGGAAGTGGTGGAGCGGGGCACCGCAGAGCAGATTTTCGAAGCCCCACAGCAAGCATATACCCGCCGTTTGATTGATGCCTGTATGCTGGTGGATGAAGTTGCATGATAGTTGTTAATTTTTTAGCATAGTAAAGACAAAAAAGGACCATAAAAAACGCCGCATTTAGATGCGGCGTTTTTTTATGTCTACAAGAATGTTTTGCTCCTGTTTCGGAAGCTTATTCTTGAGCTTACTTTTGGACAACAGAACGAATCTCTCCGTCAGCAACTGTGGTATGCAGGGTATCGCCTGCCTGTACCTGTTCGGCTTTGCGGATCACCTTGCCTTTGGCATCGCGGGTGATGGAGTAACCGCGCCCCAGAGTAGCCAGTGGGCTGACGGTTTCCAGCTTTTCTGCTGCCATTGCTAACTTATGGTTTGCATTTAGCAGGCGGCGATCCATGGCATCTAATAAGCGGTGCCTGGCCTGCTCTAAACGGTTACTCTCTTGTTTTAGCATGTGCGCCGGGGAGTGCAAAGCCAGCTTGTACTCGGCATGGCTGATGTGTTGCTGGTGGCCACTGATCAGCTGACGTATCGCTCGCTCCATACGGCTTGAAAGCTCATCCAGCAGTTGCTGTTGCTGGTTCAGTCGAACTTGCGGATGCTGGCGATCCAATCTGTGCTGGAGGTTGACGATTCTTGCCTGCTGTCCGGAAAGATAATGACGGATTGCATGGCGAAGCTGCTGAGTCTTTTGGTTGATTTTCTGGGTCTGATGAGTCATATCCCGGCTGATCAGCTCTGCCGCCGCAGACGGTGTCGGTGCCCGGACATCAGCAATAAAATCGGCAATAGTAACATCTACTTCGTGGCCAACAGCACTGACAATCGGGATCTGGCTGGCGGCAATGGTACGCGCCACAATCTCTTCATTGAATGCCCATAAATCTTCCAGCGAACCACCGCCACGACCGACAATTAGAACATCACACTCTTGTCGGGAATTAGCCCGGCCGATAGCCTGAGCAATCGAGATCGCAGCGCCTTCTCCCTGCACCATAGTCGGATAGATAACGACAGGCAGGCCGGGATCTCGGCGTTGAAGTACATTCAGGATATCGTGCAGCGCAGCTCCGGTTTTTGAGGTAACAATACCGACACGTTTAGGTTGATCCGGCAAAGGCTTTTTCAGCGACTGGGCAAACAGCCCTTCGGCTGCCAGCGACATTTTCAGTTGTTCAAACTGCTGCTGGAGACGACCGTCACCTTCCGGCTGTATGCTCTCAATGATTAACTGATAGTCACCGCGCGGCTCATATAGCGATAGGCGAGCTTTGACCAGAACCTGAGTACCGTTACTTGGTTTGAAGGTGACCCGGCGGTTATTACCGCGGAACATGGCGCACTTAACCTGGGCACGGGAATCTTTTAGGGTGAAATACCAGTGGCCGGATACCGGCATTGACAGGTTAGACAGTTCACCGACCAGCCAGACGACACCCATTTCGTTTTCAAGGATGAGACGAACCTGAGCATTAAGGCTGGAAACTGTATAGATGCGATCGTTAGATTGAGTTTGTTGGGCAAACATGGTCACGAGGCTGGACACCTGCTGTAGAGAGGTTAAGTAGTGCACGGAAATGTAACGAAAAATCACCAGGCAGATCTATGGACAGATCTTGACCGTAATTGAAAGACCGCAGCACCGGAAACTTAACCGAAATATATTACAGATCAACAAAAAAATGTCAATAAAAAAATTTAAAAAATTACTAGCCAAACGATTGCACCATACGTATAATTCGTCCGCAATATTTTATCCTTCTTTAAAAACCTCTACTTGGTGTGAGATATTGCAATGTTACGAATCAAACAAGAAGCTTTGACTTTCGATGATGTCCTGCTGGTTCCAGCCCACTCAACTGTACTGCCTAACACTGCCGATCTGCGCACCCGTCTGACGAAAGAAATTTCGCTGAACATTCCTATGCTTTCAGCGTCTATGGATACCGTCACAGAAGGTCGCCTGGCTATCGCCCTTGCTCAGGAAGGCGGTATTGGCTTTATTCACAAGAATATGTCGATTGAGAAGCAGGCTAACGAAGTTCGTATGGTTAAGAAGTTCGAAGCCGGTGTGGTTTCTGAACCTGTTACGGTTAAGCCATACAACACAATTGAAGATGTGAAACGCCTGACTGCCGAAAATGGTTTTGCCGGCTATCCGGTTGTTTCTGACAACAACGAGCTGGTAGGTATTATTACCGGCCGTGATGTTCGCTTTGTTACTGACCTTTCCCTGAAAGTAGAAGAAGTGATGACACCGAAAGACAAGCTGGCTTCAGCGAAAGAAGGTGCATCACGTGAAGAAGTTGAAGCTATCATGCAAAAACACCGTGTAGAAAAGGTGTTGCTTGTTAATGATGAATTCCAGCTACGCGGCATGATCACTGCTAAAGATTTCCAGAAAGCAGAACGTAAACCTAATGCATGTAAAGACGAGTTCGGTCGTCTGCGTGTAGGTGCTGCAGTTGGTGCAGGTGCCGGTAACGAAGAGCGTGTTAAGGCGCTGGTTGAAGCGGGCGTAGACGTTCTGTTGATTGACTCTTCACACGGCCACTCCGAAGGTGTGCTGCAGCGCATCCGCGAAACTCGTGAAGCATACCCTGATCTGCAAATCGTTGGTGGTAACGTAGCGACAGCTGAAGGTGCCCGTGCACTGATTGAAGCTGGTGTAAGTGCAGTTAAAGTGGGTATCGGTCCTGGTTCTATCTGTACTACCCGTATCGTAACCGGTGTTGGTGTACCTCAGGTTACCGCTATCGCTGAAGCGGCATCAGTGGCTGACCAGTACGGTATTCCTGTTATTGCAGACGGTGGTATCCGTTTCTCTGGCGACATGTGTAAAGCGATTGCAGCCGGTGCATCATGTGTAATGGTTGGTTCTATGTTCGCCGGTACTGAAGAAGCACCGGGTGAAGTTGAACTTTACCAAGGCCGTGCTTACAAGTCATACCGTGGTATGGGTTCACTGGGCGCGATGTCAAAAGGTTCTTCTGACCGTTACTTCCAGTCTGATAACGCTGCTGACAAGCTGGTACCTGAAGGTATTGAAGGCCGTGTTGCTTATAAAGGCCACATGAAAGAAATCGTTCACCAGCAAATGGGCGGCCTGCGTTCAAGCATGGGCCTGACTGGCTCGGCGACAATCGAAGATATGCGTACTAAAGCAGAATTCGTTCGTATCTCCGGTGCCGGTATGAAAGAGTCGCACGTCCACGACGTAACCATCACTAAAGAAGCTCCTAACTACCGTCTGGGCTAATTTTCACCAGCCGGATAAGTGATGGGCGAAAACGTTTGCCTAAATAAAAAAACTGTATAAGATCGGGGGCGATTTTAGCCCCCTCATTTCAATAAGTTTGAGACCGCTCGATAATGACCACGACCACAAATATTCATGACCAACGTATCCTGATCCTGGACTTTGGATCTCAGTACACGCAGTTAATCGCACGCCGTATTCGTGAAATTGGTGTTTACTGTGAGCTGTGGAGTTGGGATGTGGATGAAGCTGACATCCGCGATTTCAATCCAAACGGTATTATTCTTTCTGGTGGTCCGGAGAGCGTAACGGAAGAAGGTTCACCTCGTGCTCCACAATATGTGTTTGAAGCTGGTGTTCCTGTATTTGGTGTTTGCTACGGCATGCAGACTATGGCTGAGCAGCTGGGCGGTAAGGTTGCAGGTTCGACTGAACGTGAATTTGGCTACGCTCAGGTGAAAGTGGTTGAGCCAACTGATTTCTTTAAGAACATTGAAGATGCTGTGTCTGAAGACGGCACTGCATTGCTGGACGTATGGATGAGCCACGGTGATAAAGTGGTTGAGATCCCGTCTGACTTCGTCAAAGTTGCAGAAACGGATACTTGTCCGTATGCAGCGATGGCAAACGAAGATAAGCACTTCTACGGTGTTCAGTTCCACCCGGAAGTGACGCACACTCGCCAGGGTATGCGTATCATTGAAAACTTCGTTCTGAATATCTGTGGTTGTGAGAAGCTATGGACTTCTGCAAATATCATCGAAGATGCTGTTGAGCGTATCAAAGAGCAGGTAGGTGATGACGAAGTTATCCTTGGCCTGTCTGGTGGTGTGGACTCATCGGTTGTTGCTATGCTGATCCACCGTGCTATCGGCGACAAACTGACCTGTGTATTCGTTGATAACGGTCTGCTGCGCCTGAACGAAGGTGAGCAGGTAATGGAAATGTTCGGTGACCATTTCGGTCTGAACATCGTTCACGTGAATGCTGAGCAGCGCTTCCTGTCTGCGCTGGAAGGTGAAGCTGATCCTGAAGCCAAGCGTAAGATCATCGGTCACGTATTCGTTGATGTTTTTGATGAAGAATCGAAGAAACTGAAGAATGCGAAATGGCTGGCACAGGGTACTATTTACCCGGATGTAATTGAATCTGCGGCTTCAAAAACCGGTAAAGCACACGTTATCAAGTCTCACCATAACGTTGGTGGCCTGCCTGAAGATATGGAAATGGGCCTGGTTGAGCCGCTGAAAGAGCTGTTCAAAGATGAAGTACGTAAGATTGGTCTTGAACTTGGCCTGCCTTATAACATGCTTTATCGCCACCCGTTCCCGGGTCCAGGTCTGGGTGTACGTGTACTGGGCGAAGTGAAGAAAGAGTACTGTGATCTGCTGCGCCGTGCTGACGCAATTTTCATTGAAGAGCTGCACAACGCTGATCTGTACAACAAAGTTTCTCAGGCATTTACTGTGTTCCTGCCTGTACGCTCTGTTGGCGTAATGGGTGACGGCCGTAAATATGACTGGGTTGTTTCTCTGCGTGCTGTTGAAACAATTGATTTCATGACTGCGCACTGGGCGCACCTGCCATACGACTTCCTGGGTAAGGTTTCTAACCGTATCATTAACGAAGTTGATGGTATTTCCCGCGTGGTTTACGACGTATCTGGTAAGCCGCCGGCAACTATCGAGTGGGAATAATATCCCATTAGATAACTGACTTTTGGTCATGATTATGAAAAAGGCACCTTCGGGTGCCTTTTTTGTTATCACTATTACTCTTATTTATCAGTGGGCTGCTTATATTGACTGCGCTTGTGTTCATGTTGCGCAAGTGATCTTGTATTGTTGGTGTTTTGTTTCTTGTTAATATCTTCTTACAATATATCGTGGTGCTTTTTTGTTAATGAGTGGTTCGATGTGCGCTTTTTACTGAGTGGTTTATTACAATCTCCTGTAATCCCTCTCGGGAAATATGGATTGACTGGCGAAAGAATCATTAAATACACCGCCGCAAATTAACAACATCAACGAGCATGGAGTACCCATGAGCAATCAAGCAGTGAATAAAGCACCTGTTGCCTCGTCGGGGGCAATGGATAAGTTTTTAAACTTCATCGAACGAGCCGGTAATAAGATCCCCGATCCGGCACTTCTCTTTTTCTGGGGACTGGTTATCGTCTGGGGCCTGTCTGCACTACTTTCTCAGTTCGAATTCGGATTGATCCACCCTGTTACGGGGCAGGCCATCGAAATCAATAACCTTCTTACTGGCCAGTCACTGGCTGGCTTCCTGGCAGGTATGGTGAAAACCTTTACTGGTTTTGCACCACTGGGTATCGTTCTGGTAGCGATGCTGGGTGTCGGTGTTGCTGAAGCATCCGGTTTCATTAACACCGGACTGAAGAAGATGCTGAACTTCACCCCGGCTAAGCTGCTGACACCTATGCTGATCCTGGTTGCGATTGTATCTCACACCGCAGCTGACGCAGGTTACGTATTGGTTATCCCGCTGGGCGGTATTATCTTTCATGCAGCAGGTCGTCATCCTCTGGCCGGTATTGCGGCAGCTTTTGCCGGTGTATCCGGTGGTTTCTCGGCTAACTTCATTCCTTCCGGTATTGATCCGCTATTGGCCGGTTTCACTCAGTCGGCGGCACAAATCCTGGACCCTGAGTATGTTGTAAACCCACTTTCGAACCTGATGTTCACCGGTTTGTCTTCCATTATTGTTGTTGCAATTGGCTGGTATGTGACTGAGAAGGTTATCGAGCCGCGCCTGCGTAATACTCCGATTGATGATGATGCTGAAGAAGCGCCGGATTTGGGTTCATTCAGCGAAATTGAATCGAAAGCTTTTAACCGCGCTGGTTGGGCTATGGTATTGGGTATTGTCGCTCTGGTTGCGGCGGTCTATCCGGAAACATCACCGCTGCGCTCTCCTGATGGTCAAATTACCGCATTCTCTGCGCCGTTGATGCAGTCAATCGTGCCGCTGATCTTCATCTTGTTTATTATTCCGGGTGTGGTTTACGGACGTGTTGCCGGTACTTTCAAATCCAGCGATGACATTATTAAAGCGATGTCGGCAACCATGGGAACCATGGGCGGCTATATCGTAATGGCCTTTTTCTGTGCTCAGTTCCTGGCAGCATTCAGCCAGTCTAACCTCGGTACGCTGTTGGCGCTGTCTGGTGCGGACTTGCTGAAAGCGATGAACCTGCCGGGTCAGATCACTATTGTCGGTATGATCCTGCTGACAGCTTTTGTTAACCTGCTGGTTGGCTCGGCGTCGGCGAAGTGGGCCCTGATTGGTCCAATCCTAGTGCCAATGCTGATGGCTGTCGGTATCTCTCCTGAGCTGACTCAGGCGGCTTACCGTGTTGGTGATTCTGTATCTAACATCATTTCCCCACTGATGGTGTTCTTCCCGCTGGTGGTTGTTTACACCCAGCGTTATGTGAAGAGTTCAGGTATCGGCACACTGGCGTCGCTGATGATGCCTTACTCGATTGCGATGCTGATTGGCTGGACGCTGTTCTTGCTGGCTTACTGGGCGTTCGGTATTCCACTGGGTATTCAGGCACCGTATTCATACAGCATGTAATTTTGCCTGATAATTGTTTTCAGACTGAAGCCCCGCATTGCGGGGCTTTTTTATGAAGGCTGATTTTATTTTTTTTGCTTATTTAACGGGTTTTACTTTAGGTAGCCAGCATGAAAGCGTAGGTGATGTTCGATAAAGCTGGCAATAAAGTAATAGCTGTGGTCGTAGCCTTCTTGCATGCGCAGTTCGAGCGGGTAGTTATTTTTCTTCGCTGCGGCTTCAAGCAATTCAGGTTTAAGTTGCTCGGTCAGGAACTCATCTTCTGTCCCCTGATCAACAAAAGCTGGCAGTTTGCCCGTTGCCTGCTTCATTAGCTCACAGCTGTCATATTGCTTCCAGGTTTCAAGGTCAGAGCCCAGATAACCGGTGAATGCTTTTTTGCCCCAAGGGCAGGTTATCGGATGACTGATTGGGCTGAATGCTGATACCGAGCGGTAACGTTCCGGATTACGAAGGGCAATCATTAGTGCGCCATGTCCGCCCATAGAGTGACCGCTGATAGCTCGTTGCTCAGTAACCGGAAAATTGCTTTCGATCAGCGTCGGCAGTTCATTTACCACGTAGTCATACATCTGGTAGTGGCGGTTCCATGGTTCCTGGGTGGCATTTACGTAGAAGCCGGCTCCCTTGCCGAAGTCGTAACTGCCTTGTGGATCGTCGGCAACATCTTCACCGCGTGGGCTGGTATCCGGTGCAACTATCGCAATACCCAGCTCGGCTGCAATGCGCTGTGCTCCGGCTTTTTGCATGAAGTTTTCGTCTGTGCAGGTCAGTCCGGACAGCCAGTAAAGAACAGGCACCTTGGTGCCGTCGGCAATTTGTGGCGGCAGGTAAACGGCGAAACGCATGTCACAGTTGAGCGTTGCTGAGTGATGGCTATATTGCTTATGCCAGCCGCCAAAGCTTTTATTGGTGCTGATATTTTCCAGAGTCATTATCTTTTTATCTCAACGGGTTATTTCAACAATAATAAGCGCCGCCGAAGCAGCGCTTATACTGTGACGCAGGGGTTATTTGTCGTAGTGGATCACGCTACGGATGCTCTTGCCTTCATGCATCAGGTCAAAGGCGTTGTTGATCTCTTCCAGCCCCATGGTATGGGTAATGAAGTCATCAAGTTTGAACTCGCCAGCCATGTAACGTTCAACAATTTCCGGCAGCTCAGAGCGACCTTTTACACCACCGAAGGCAGAACCACGCCATACGCGGCCTGTCACCAGCTGGAACGGGCGGGTTGAGATTTCCTGGCCGGCACCGGCAACACCGATGATGACAGATTCGCCCCAGCCCTTATGACAGCATTCCAGTGCGGAACGCATAACGTTGACGTTACCGATACATTCAAAGGAGAAGTCGACACCGCCGTCGGTCATTTCGACGATCACTTCCTGAATTGGTTTGTCATAATCATTCGGATTGATACATTCGGTAGCACCCAACTCTTTCGCCAGCTGGAATTTGCTCTCGTTGATATCAACACCGATGATACGGCTGGCACCGGCCATCGTCGCACCGATAATTGCTGACAGGCCGATACCGCCCAGGCCAAAGATAGCAACAGTATCGCCTTTTTGTACTTTGGCTGTTTTCAATACCGCACCCATACCAGTGGTAACACCGCAGCCCAGCAGGCAGACTTCTTCCAGTGGCGCATCTTTGTTGACTTTCGCCAGTGAAATCTCAGGCAGTACTGTATATTCAGAAAAAGTCGAGCAGCCCATGTAGTGATAGATTGGCTGGCCGTCTTTGTAGAAACGGGTTGTGCCGTCCGGCATCAGGCCTTTGCCCTGGGTTTCACGGATTTTCTGGCACAGGTTGGTTTTACCTGATTTACAGAATTTACACTCGCCGCATTCCGGGGTGTAAAGTGGGATGACGTGATCACCAACTTCGACACTGGTAACGCCTTCGCCCACCATCTCAACAATACCGCCGCCCTCATGACCCAGAATCGCCGGGAAAATGCCTTCCGGATCGTCGCCGGACAGGGTGAAGGCATCGGTATGACAAACACCGGTAGCTACAATACGTACCAGAACTTCACCGGCTTTCGGCAGCATAACATCGACTTCCTCAACCGACAGTGGCTGATTCGGACCCCAGGCAATGGCTGCTTTGGATTTGATAAATTGCTCAGACATTCTGTTCTCGCTTATTCTGTGATTGGATTCTGTTCATTAAGGCTTATGTTCTTTCTTGTCAGCTTTGCGCTTATCTATTGACGCATAGCTATGATTACACTGTAGAAGATAAACCTCATGTCGATGACGCTGGTTAATAGCAGCGTTCCTCGTTGTGATGGCAAGTATTATATTTTTTCAAAAAGAGATGATAATCACCTTGTTGTGCAAATTACTTTTACTGTCTGGTAATAATTGAGGGTGAAAGAGGGAGAGTGTTTTTGCGGCATTGTTTGACTGGGAATAAGTTGGTAAGGGCAGAGCAAGGCATTATAATGCGCCTCCCATGTTTGCAATGATTTGAGAAAGCCTGTGACCGATCAAAACCAAGATGAACTGTATATGCGCCGAGCCATTGAGCTGGCAGCCAAAGCCGAGCAGGAAGGAGAGGTTCCTGTTGGAGCGGTTGTGGTTTATGACGGTCAGGTGATTGGAGAGGGCTGGAACCGCTCTATTGGTCAGCATGACGCTACAGCTCACGCTGAGATGATGGCTCTTCGTCAAGCAGGCAAGGTGATTCAGAACTATCGCCTGCTGGACGCAACTTTGTATGTCACTTTGGAGCCGTGCCCTATGTGTGCCGGTGCTATGGTACACAGTCGTATTGGTAAGGTGGTGTTTGGTGCCAGCGATCTGAAGACTGGTGCGGCGGGCAGTATTATGAATCTGCTGAGTTATGAGCAGGTCAATCATCATGTCGCCTGTGAATCCGGGTTGCTGGAAGAGGAATGCCGGGCTCAGTTACAGGCGTTTTTTAAACGTCGACGGGCAGAGAAAAAAGCCGAGAAAAAGGCCCGCCAGGCTGAGAGCCAGTGATCAAACAAAAAGCCCGACTCATTGAGTCGGGCTTTTTTCTGTTTCTTTGCGCTGACAATTGGTGTCGCTAGCTTTTGTTTATCGTTCTATTGTTAGCAAGCTAACAAGCGGCTGTTGCTGCTACAACATAGCTGCGCTGGCGCCATAACACTTTCTTGCGGGTATTAGCATGCATGCGTTTTCGTCTTGTTGCGATTGATGTCATGCGTTTCTTCAGGCTTTTCACCGCTTTTTTCTGTTTTGAGAATCGCATAAGTTTCTCCCATAAAGCAAAGGCACGAGTGTGCCCACACTACAATCATTTTCCTGAATCTTGTTCAGGGTTATGAGTTGATTGTTACCAAATTTTCATCATTTGAGAATGAGCTCGATCGCAAAATTACGGCTTTCTTTGCAAAACCATCAATACTCATTGTGATATTTCTATCACTAATTTTATGTCGGTTGATATAAAGCACAGCCCTGTATTAACAGGGCTGCTTATAAAAAGAAGGGGATGGTTATTTACTGACAAGTTTGGTCGGTTTAGCGAGACTGGTATCTATTTTTTCGCCCTCAAGTTTTGTCTGTTTGCTACCATCTTGCTGTAGTGGCGGGGTGATCGTTCTTAAGCTGTCGATGACCGCGATACCTTCCTCTTTGTCCTGATTCGGTGTTGTATTGTGCGCTTGCTCATAGCCGATAATACTCTGGTAATAGCGGCGAATATTTTCCACGTAGTTCAGCGCTTCATCACCACGGGCATAGCCATAACGGGTCTGCTTGTAGTATTTGCGCTGGCGCAGAAGTGGCAGGCGTTGTTTAACATCGCTCCAGGCATCCGGGTTACCACCTTGTTTTTTGGTCAGGCGGCGGGCATCCATCATATGGCCGAAACCTACGTTATAAGACGCCAGGGCAAACCAGACTTTTTCATGTTCTTCGATGCTGTCAGGTACTCGGGCAATCATCTTGCGTAGGTAGACAACGCCGCCCCGGATACTTTCTTCCGGATCAAGACGATTCTTCACACCCACAGACTTTGCTGTTGGCAGGGTCAACATCATCATACCGCGCACTCCGGTCGGAGAAACTGCGCGCGGGTTCCAGTGGGATTCCTGATAAGAAAGTGCAGCAATCAGACGCCAGTCCAGCTCTTTCGAATACTTTTTGAACAGAGGTTCCCAGCGAGGAAGCTTTTTCTCGATAGCTCGCAGGAATGCTCGGGTGTCAACATAATCAAAGCTGTCGACATGGCCGAAATATTTCTCTTCCAGCTTGCCCAGTTCACCGCTTTGTTTCATTTCACCGAAGAACTCGATCAGCAGCGCATACAGGCTGTCATCGGTGGTTTTGTTTAGGAACCAGGCGATCGGCTCATCTTCGGTCAATTCCAGGGCAACGGCAATATCCGGATGGATTCGCTGGCTGAGGGCGACATCTACTGAGTCAGCAATGGTGTAATCCAGATCGCCTCTGGCAACCATGCGTAGCAACTCATCACTGTCGGTTTCTTCTATTGCTTCCCATTGAAGCTGAGGGTAAAGAACATTGAGAGTGTCCAGGCTTTTCTCGTGGCTGGAGCCTTTAACGACAACCAGTGAACCTTTATTTTTAGCCAGATCTTCTGTGTCACGCGGACGCCACTGGCCTTTCTTATAGACTACGATTTGGCTGGCGTAGTAATAGGCGGGGGCTGCCCGGAATCCAGCCAGGCGGTCTTCGGTCATGGTCAGGCCCGCAGCAATGATATCGACATCTTTACGTTCAAGGCTGGGGAAAAGTCCGGCCAGAGTAAACATTGGCTGCATTTCCAGTTTGACACCCAGCTTGGCGGCAAACCGTTGTGCAAGTTCATAATCAAGACCTGTCGGACCATCGTTGCCAATATAGTAAGAGAGCTGATTATTCAGCGTGCCGACACGCAGGACGCCACTTTCACGGATCTTCTCCAGATCACTGCGGGTGTCCTGTTGCAGCCAGTTGCAACCACTAAGCAATAGCATGCTTAGTAATAGTGCCAGGGTATACCGGAGGTTAGAAGTTAATCGAAGATTGCTCAACAAGATATGCTCATCATTATAATTTGATGTTCTTTATACCAAAGCTCGCCAATTCAGCAAAGCAACTCCCATCCTCCCAGTGATGATTCTCCCGTCAAATTACAATTTCCGGACATCAGGACAATGTATGTATGGGAGCTGCCCGGCATCTAAATACTAGTTCAATTTCAGCTCTGCTGAGCTGGCTCATCGTTTTTTCTTATTGTTTGGAACAGGAATGAAAAAAAATCACGCAAACGGTTGCGTCAGGTGTTACGTCACAAAAATTTTTCCCTTATACTATGCCTCGCAGAGCTTCCAGCACCTGCTTCGAAACTCCCGAAAATTATGTAGTACGGGAATGAAGAACGCTGTTTAGTTGCTGCCCTGTCATGAGTGCATCGCCTCTGCTTGCTGTAAAAACAGTCGGGAAAGAGGTGACATTGACGTGATTTTTCCGGTGCTGAACCGGGATTAGGTCAATATCACCTTCATTCAACTGCTAATCGAGAGACGTACGCACATGGAAATTTTGCGTGGTTCACCCGCACTGTCTGAGTTTCGCGTTAACAAGCTACTGGAGCGTTGCCGCGAATTAGAGCTGCCTGTGTCAGGCATTTATGCTGAGTTCATGCATTTTGCTGAACTGTCGGCACCGCTGAATGCCGAGGAACAAAATAAGCTGGCCAGCTTGCTGACCTACGGCCCTACGATTGCAGAGCATGAGCCAACCGGTTTGTTGCTGCTGGTTACCCCTCGTCCGGGTACTATCTCCCCGTGGTCATCTAAATCGACCGACATCGCCCATAACTGTTCCCTGAATCAAATCAAACGCCTTGAGCGCGGTACGGCATATTACGTAGAAACCACCGCTGATCTGAGTGAAGCCCAGCTTGCAACCCTGAAAGGATTGCTTCATGACCGCATGATGGAAGTGGTGTTTACCGATATGGAAGCGGCAGCTGCGCTGTTCAGTCATGCGGAGCCTGCACCGGTGAAATGTGTTGATATCCTTGCCGGAGGCCATAAGGCGCTTGAAGATGCAAACGTTACCCTCGGTCTGGCACTGGCTGAGGATGAAATTGATTACCTGGTGGAAAACTTCACCAGACTGGGCCGTAACCCGAATGATATCGAGCTGATGATGTTTGCTCAGGCGAACTCTGAGCACTGCCGTCATAAGATTTTTAATGCAGACTGGACTATCGACGGTGTTGAACAGGAAAAATCCCTGTTCAAGATGATTAAGAATACCTTTGAGCAGAACAATGATTATGTTCTGTCGGCCTACAAGGATAATGCGGCGGTAATGGAAGGCTCGAATGTCGGCCGTTTCTTCCCGGATCCAAATTCCCGCCAGTACAACTACCATCAGGAAGATGCCCATATCCTGATGAAAGTGGAGACCCATAACCACCCGACGGCGATTTCGCCATGGCCGGGAGCATCGACCGGATCCGGCGGTGAAATTCGTGATGAAGGGGCTACCGGTATCGGCGGTAAACCGAAAGCTGGCCTAGTTGGCTTTACTGTTTCTAACCTGCGTATTCCTGACTTTGAACAGCCATGGGAAACCGACTTTGGTAAGCCGGGCCGAATTGTCAACGCGCTGGATATTATGCTGGAAGGCCCGCTGGGCGGTGCTGCATTTAATAATGAGTTTGGCCGCCCGAACCTGCTGGGTTATTTCCGTACTTATGAAGAAAAAGTCAGCTCCCATAACGGTGAAGAAATTCGTGGTTACCATAAGCCGATTATGATTGCTGGTGGTATGGGTAATATCCGTGCCGAGCATGTTCAGAAGAAAGAAATTCCGGTTGGTGCGAAGCTGATTGTGCTGGGTGGTCCGGCAATGAATATCGGTCTTGGTGGCGGTGCCGCGTCTTCCATGGCGTCTGGTCAGTCAGCCGAAGATCTGGATTTTGCATCGGTGCAGCGTGAAAACCCGGAAATGGAACGTCGCTGTCAGGAAGTGATCGATCGCTGCTGGCAGATGGGTGAAGCCAATCCGATTGCCTTTATTCACGATGTGGGTGCGGGCGGTATCTCTAACGCCTTGCCTGAGCTGGTGGATGATGGTGAACGTGGCGGTAAGTTCCAGCTGCGAGAGGTGCCGAATGACGAACCGGGTATGAGCCCGCTGGAAATCTGGTGTAACGAATCTCAGGAACGCTATGTGCTGGCTGTTGCCGCAGAAAATATGGAGACCTTTGACGCTATTTGCCAGCGTGAACGTGCACCGTATGCCGTGGTTGGTGAGGCCACTGAAGAGCGTCATCTGACACTGGAAGACAGCCACTTCGACAACACCCCAATTGATATGCCAATGGATATCCTGCTTGGTAAGCCGCCAAAGATGCACCGTGACGTGAAATCACAGAAGGCAGAAGGCAAAGCGATTGAACGTAGCGGTATTGAATTGGAAGAAGCGACTCACCGGGTGCTCCGTCTTCCGGCTGTAGCAGAGAAGACGTTCCTGATCACTATCGGTGACCGGACTGTGACAGGTCTGGTTTCCCGTGATCAGATGGTCGGTCCGTGGCAGGTTCCAGTTGCCAACTGTGCCGTTACTGCTGCCAGTTATGACAGCTACCATGGTGAGGCGATGGCAATGGGTGAGCGAACACCGATTGCATTGCTGGACTTTGCCGCTTCTGCTCGTATGGCTGTCGGTGAGTCGCTCACTAACATTGCCAGTGCCGATATCGGTGATCTTAAGCGCATCAAGCTTTCTGCAAACTGGATGTCTCCGGCGGGTCACCCGGGTGAAGATGCCGGTTTGTATGATGCGGTGAAAGCGGTCGGTGAAGAGCTGTGTCCTGCACTGGGCCTGACGATTCCTGTCGGTAAAGATTCCATGTCGATGAAAACCAAATGGGAAGATAATGGCAAACAGAAAGAGGTGACTTCGCCGCTGTCACTGATCATTACCGCATTTGGCCGTGTCGAAGACATTCGCAAGACAGTTACTCCTCAGCTTCGTACTGATAAAGGTGATTCAAGCCTGCTGCTGATAGACTTGGGTTGTGGTCAGAATCGCCTGGGGGCTACTGCTTTGGCACAGGTTTACAAGCAGTTGGGTGACAAACCGGCAGATGTCGATAGTCCGGAGCTACTGAAAGGTTTCTTTAATGCGATTCAGACATTGATCCGCGACGGTAAGCTAATGGCTTATCATGACCGTGGTGACGGTGGTTTGTATGTCACGCTGGCAGAAATGGCTTTTGCTGGTCATACCGGGGTGGAAGTCGATATTAATACATCAGACAACGATGAATGTGATGATGTGTTGGCGACGCTGTTCAACGAGGAATTGGGCGCGGTGATTCAGGTACGTACTGACGAACTTGATGCTGTGCAGTCGGTGCTTGCAGCCAACGGTCTTGAAGCGTGCAGCCATGTTATCGGTACAGTTGTTGATGAAGATGTGGTTCGCATCTGGAATGGTAATGATCGTGTGCTGGAGCAGAGTCGTACTGAGTTGCGTGCAATCTGGGCTGAGACTACTTACCAGATGCAGGCGATGCGTGATAATCCGGCGGGCGCGCTACAGGAATTCGAAGCTAAGAAAGATGCAGCGGATCCGGGCTTGAATGTAAGCCTGAGTTTTGACATTAATCAGGATGTTGCCGCTCCGTTTATTGCTGCACCAGCTGTTAATAAAGGCACCAAGCCGCAGATGGCTATCCTGCGAGAGCAGGGCGTTAACTCGCATGTTGAGATGGCGGCAGCATTTGATCGTGCCGGCTTTGATGCTAAAGACGTGCATATGAGCGATATCCTGTCCGGTAAGGTGGCTCTGGACGGCTTCAATGGCTTGGTTGCTTGTGGTGGTTTCTCCTACGGTGACGTATTGGGAGCTGGTGAAGGCTGGGCGAAGTCGGTCCTGTTCAACAATATGGCTCGTGATCAGTTCGAAGCTTTCTTCCACCGCAATGACACTTTTGCCCTTGGTGTGTGTAATGGTTGTCAGATGATGTCGAACCTGCGCGATCTTATCCCAGGGGCGGAGTTATGGCCGCGTTTTGTCCGCAATGAGTCAGAGCGTTTTGAAGCCCGATTCAGTCTGGTTGAAGTGCAGCAAAGTGATTCACTGTTCTTCAATGGCATGGCGGGCTCTCGAATGCCGATTGCGGTATCACACGGTGAAGGTCGGGTTGAGGTTCGCAATGCGGAACATTTGGCGGCGATTGAACAGTCCGGTACCGTGGCACTGCGTTATCTGGATAACTATGGCAATGCGACAGAAAAATACCCGGCTAATCCGAATGGTTCACCAAATGGTATTACCGGTCTGACAACACAGGATGGTCGCGTCACTATTATGATGCCGCACCCTGAACGCGTATTCCGAACTGTGGCTAACTCCTGGCATCCGGATGACTGGAATGAGAACAGCCCGTGGATGCGAATGTTCCGAAATGCACGAGTAAACATGGGTTGATTAACACTTTGATTTTGGGTCGTATTTGACTCATAAAAATCAATCAAAAAAGGCGTTGAGCACACTTTTTGCTCAACGCCTTTTTATGTATGACCGACTGCTTTTTTATTCACCAATTCAATAAGCACATCCGACCTCTCAGTAAGGGCCGCTCTGTATAATCCCGCTCCTTTCGCGGGAAGTATATTTGTATGACTATTCGGTTTGGTCATATCAACTGGTTGAGTATTCAAGTCCTGAATTCTGTCAGTACCTTATTTTACTTCTGAACGTCCATTACATAGTTCCACACCCAAATTCTGAAGTTTATTGTCGGCAGTATTTCTGCGGTTAATGATGATGTGATGAATTTGGCTGTGGCACTGTTTAGATTAATTGGTGTCTAGTGCTTTGTAATTCATCTCAATCTATCAAACGATCTCGCCGTCTGTCTCTGAAAGATAGTGTGGTAATTCTGGCTATGAGTGCGTCTGTAACAGGCTGTTTGGATAGCTCATCTTCAAATGCCGGAGATCAGCCGCATGTGGTTTTTGCGCCGTATAGTCAGCAAATGGATTTGGTGAATGACTTACGCTTTGAAGCCCGCTTTGCTTCGGGTGTGAACTATGAAACAGCCGATGACGGTGTGGTAAGCGTCAATGGTCGTCGTGGTCAGACGCTAGCACATAGCGATGGCTTTTCAACTACAGCGCAGTTTGATGTCACTTTTAGTAAGCCATTAGATCCTGGTAGTGTGGTCTTTTCGGGGGCGGCTCAGAACGTGTTTGTGTTGCCGTTGAAATCAAACAGCAATGATTATATTGCGTTGGAAAGTTACCAGGGTAATGCCAGTAAGTTGATTGATCGCGCAAAACTGGCCCAGCAGCAGATCCGCGCTAATGTTGTAACTTTGGATGGTGAAGCTAATGTTTTGCGCATCAGCCCATTGGTACCGCTTTCACCGAAAACCAAGTACTTGGTGATCCTGACTAATACTCTGCGTGACATTAATGGTCAGTCAATTGTTCCATCTGATGATTATTACAATTTCAGCCACTCTCAGTCGCAGGAATCTGGTTCATCAATCCCGGATGCGGTTGCTCGCTGGCATAGTATGGCAACCGATGCTTTGACTGCAATTGCCGGTGGTTTTGTGGAGAAAGGCAAGTCTACTTATTTGTCCGCTGAACGCCGAAAAGCAGGCGAGCAGGTGGCTCATGCCTTCACTTTTACAACGACAGCTGGCACTGAGGTGCTGGAAGCATTGGCAAGTCCGAAAGCGGCTCTGATCAACCAGGGACTGACTGAGCAGGAAGCAGATGAATTACTGGCTTCAACGGTTAATGGTAATGCTGTTCCTCAACCACGTAAGGTGGGGATTATCCGTCGCGATCTGTCTATTGGTGATATGCTGGATCCTTTTCTGCAGAAGCTGGGTGTAGTTTTCAACTCTTTGGACAGCCGTGCGCTGGCACATCAATTTAATATGCCAGTGGAGCAAATTGATCAGCTTAAATTACAGTACAAAGATTTTAAGCTGGATGGCGATCTGTTGGATCAGTTGCTTTCTGATGGCTTTAAAGATCCAACTACTGGTTTTGTCCTAAGTTCTGCTTCTTTTGGCTATCCAAAAATCAAATTCGCTCAGGGACATATCACGCTGCCGTATTACCTTGCTGCGCCTGATTTAGACAATAATGGTCATATTACACCGGGCTCGCTGACATCATTTGGTAATGATGAATGGCAATACGGCGATCCGGGACAGACAGCAACGAGCACAAGTGCCCAGGCTGCTTTCCCGTATCCTGAGCAGCAGGCCGAATACAAAGTTCCTTTCTTGGTGACATTGCCTGAAGCAAGGCACAAACCGGCACAGGGCTGGCCGGTTGTGATTTTCCAGCATGGTATTCTGGGTGACCGTAGTAACAGCTTCCCGGCCGGTATGGCATTAGCATCACTGTGTGATAAAGAGCGTCCGCAAAATGATTGTTTTGCGACGATTGCAATGGACCTGCCGCTACATGGTATTTCGCCTCAGCTGTTGGTGGGTACTGCCGCAGTACCTTCACCGTTCATTGGTTTTGGCATGGATTCACTGCGTAAAGAAACAGATGAGAAGTTGAAGGCTTTGGATCCGTTGGCTCCGGATTATCAGCAGCAAAAAGATAAGCTTGATGCACGCATGGAAGAAATGGACGGTATCGTTGAGCGTCATTTCAGTGCGACACGTACTCCAACAGGTCAGATGAAGCAAATGAGTTGGGACCTTGCTTCGCTTGAAGGCAGCTCAGGTTCAACCTTTATGAACTTCAGTAATGTGCTGAGCCAGCGTGATCGTATGCGTCAGGCGATTTCAGATCTGCTGAACCTGAATGCCACACTGAAAGACATCGATCTTGATGGTGATGGTATCGGTGATTTTGATACCAGCCGGGTTTATTTTGTCGGCCATTCTCTGGGTGGTGTATTGGGTATGCCGTTTGTGGCGGTTAATAATGACCTTTTGGTTCATCAGTACAATCCGAATCTGCCTAAAATTCAGGCGGCTGCCTTTTTAACCACCGGTGGTGGTGTACCAAAACTGTTGGAGCACTCACCGAGTTTCCGCCCCGAAATTCTGAGAGCATTGAAGCACCTAGATGCTGATCAGTCACTTACTCTGGGTTCAAAAGCGTTTGAGCATTATTTCTATACTCTGCAGAGTATGATCGATGGTGCCGATCCGCTGAACTATGCCGCTAAGTTAAAAGCGAGTGATACTGGTATTTATATGGCAGAGGTAGTCGGTGGTGCACCTGTTCTTGATGCCTATGGTTATCAGCAGTACAGCGCAGACGGAAAACCAATGACAACACTGCCAGATCAGACTATTCCGAACAGCGCTGACGGTAAGCCGACTGCACCATACAAAGGCAGTATTGCAGCACCGTTGGCGGGGACTGAACCTATGGTTAAGTTGATGGGACTGAAGTCGTTAAGATCTGATGAGGTAGTTTCTGATGATTATTCAGTAAACCGTGGTTTTTCTGTAAACGCAGAGCATGGTTATCCGCTTAAAGTGGTAGCGCGATTTAACCGTGGTACTCATGTTTCTCCCGTAATGGCGTTAGATAATGTTCAGCGCATGCTGGTGGATAACCAAAAGTTGGTGGAAGCATTTAAATCCGGTGGTATGGGTAAGGAACACCTGTCTCTTATTTACTTAGCCGCAGACTCCTTTAAGCGTTCTGGCGGGCTATTCGTTGAAATGACTGGCCAGGTGAGTGACTTCTTTACCAGCAATGGCCAGAAAGTGGCGGTTAATGACGCTAACTTCCTGAGTCAGAAGGATCCACATGAAGGTGATATACCATTGCCACCAGTGACCCTGGTTAGCAAGCTGCCGGTGACATGTAAAGTTGGCGAAGCATGTATCATTGATAACGATGATGAGGCATTTGAAACTGTGGGGAACTGGACATATCAGACTGATCGTCCAGGTGATACAGAAGGGCGCACTTATGCTTATGCTTCGGGTAGTGGCTCAAATTACTTTGCTCATGCAGCGTGGTGGTTCCGTGTAGATAAAGCCGGGACATACCGTGTGTCGATGCGTACACCGTCAAAATTTGTCAAAACAGAAGATTCATGGAATCCATTAAACAAGGTTACTCCGCATGGAGCAACAACCGGGGCTCGTTATAATGTGTTCTCAACGGTTGGTGAGTCTCAAGATAGGATGTTTAACCTAGTTGAAGGTGTGAATAACAAGGCGCCATTTGACTATCCGCTAGCACCAAACGGTGAGTATGTTGAACTGGGTGAGTTTGTTTTTGATATCAACCATGATTACAAAGTAACGGTGCATAACCGTAGTGTTGAAATCATTACAGGTCCGTTGATGGCGGATGCCGTTAAGATTGAGTATGTATCCGGTAATACAAACCTGTCTGCTGGCGGTGAGCTGGAGCGTTTGATTGCGCACACGGAACATTTGGTTGCAACTGCACAGATTGGAGATAAGCCGGGGCAATATACAATTGAAGAGCCGGTACGTAAGCTGGAAGCTGTATTGGAAGGTGTGAAGACATTTACTTTTGACAACACGATGTCGACGGAAAAAATGTTGGCATTCAAGATTCAGTTTGATAAAGCTCTTAGTGAGCTTGAAAAGAGTAAAGTAGCCCAGCCGCCTGTTGTTGGCATTGAACGTGATGGCAGACTGATGAGTCATCGTTCGGAGAACTTTTCGGTCAATGTAGAAGGTGAGTTAAAGTCTGACAGTTATGGTCAGGATGGCGCTGATTATCTGTTCTTTACTGATACATCTGCTCAGGCAGAATGGACATTTATGGTAGCTGAAAGTGGCCGGTATAAGGTTGAGTTTAATTCGCCTGGCGGTTTTGGATGGTCACATGGCTATGGTTCGAAGCAAACTAAGTATGAGTTGCTTAATGGTCATCAAGTACTAGCTGAGAAGTTAGTTAGCCTATATGACAACCCTCACTCTTTTGAGGCGTTAGCTACAGTTTCTTTAGTTAAAGGGCAACAGTATAAAGTTCGAGTTAGCAATCCTTACGGATCTTACGGTATTGCTGCTGATGCAATTAAAGTGACTTACCAGCCATAAACTTCGCTTGGAAAAGTAATTAAAATGATTAAACCGCCCTTCGGGGCGGTTTTTTTGGCCAAAGAAAGCGGTTGTTATTGAGTACCTTATCCAGTTAAAGAGCAGTATAAAATCACCATCGATGAGACAGAAGTTTATAGAGTTTACCTATTTCACGAAATTTTCTCGTCATTATGAATAAGATGAAATTAAGCTGAGAGTATGGTGTTGTGGGGTAGGGCCTATGATTTTTTTCGATCTTGATAATACCTTGCTGGATCACGATGGCGCGGAGCGAGATGCCATACGCAGTTTTTTCGCGAGTTATCGTAATAGCATAATTCCTTACCCGGACACGCCGGAGCAGCTTTGGCGGGAAATTACCGACAAACACCGTGCTCGATGGCGCTCCGGTGAGCTGAATTTTGAAGAACAACGCCGGGCGCGGATCAGTGAATTGTTTGAACGACCATTAACAGTTGCTGAAGCTGATCAGCTCTTTGCTGAGTATTATGATATTTATCGTCGTCACTGGCGGCTATTTTCTGATGTCGAGCCGGCGCTGAAACAGCTGCACACACTCTCCCCCCTTGCTGTTATTACCAACGGCTTTAACTCACAACAAACAGCAAAGCTGCGAGAGACAGGAATATTGGATTATTTCAGCCTGGTTATGACCTCAGAACAAGCCGGGGTAGCCAAGCCGGATCCTCGAATATTCCAGGCTGCGATAAATTCAGCCAAAGAAAGCCCGGAGGATTGTTGGTATATCGGTAATCACCCTGAAAATGATGCATTGGCGGCTCAACAAGTCGGGATGAAAGCTGTCTGGCTCAATCGCTATGGAAGTGATACTCGATCCGAAATTCGGCCCGGAACTCGGGTTGTACGTTCATTAACGGGCTTTGCAGATTTAGTGAAAACCACAATGTGTATATAGGCAGGCATGTAAGTTGAACTAATAAGTTATCTGATGTCTATTAAGAAATTAATCAAAGAGTGTGATGTGGGTGAGGTATTTGTCATATTTTTAAGTTGAGTCATTGCTTAAACCCACATAGAATCTGTGGCTTATTTTTTGAGCAGATGGCTTGTTGACTAATCATTGTCACGGAAGAGAGATGGGTATGGAATATCCCAACAACAATGGAATGGTAAGTGCAGCTAAGGGCTTGGCTGTGCTGGTGGTTATCTGCCTGCTTCGTTATTTCGACACTTTTGCCGTTATTTTCAGCTTTAACCAGGTGGGAATTGTGCCAAGTATTGTCGCTATCCTTGTTCTGCTTTCTGGTGTGTTAGCTACGGTCGGCTTGATTCGAGGCCAGATGTGGGGATTTATCCCGCTTTATTTTTTCATTCCTGCCGTCACTTTGTTTTTTAAATTCAGTCTTATCCCATTTTTACCTTCACTGGTGGAGCCGGAATATCGCCGGATAGCCATTGTCGCTCTCAACAGTATTGTCTTAGTCTATGCTGTGTTATTGCTGCTTAGAATGATGGACTCAGAAGTTATTGTTCATACCGAAAAACCGCATGCAAAAGGCTGGTGATCAGATTGAGCTTTCAGCCTCAAATCTGTGATAATACTGACCAATATTAATCAGGCAGTTGGTGACGCCTGGCGCACCGGTGGATCTCTGCTCAGAAAAGGACGATGAAAGATGAAGAAAATTGAAGCTGTTATTAAGCCTTTTAAGCTTGATGATGTTCGGGAAGCTCTGGCAGAAGTTGGTATCACAGGCATGACTGTTTCCGAAGTTAAAGGTTTCGGCCGTCAGAAAGGTCATACCGAGTTATACCGCGGTGCAGAATACATGGTGGACTTTCTGCCAAAAGTGAAACTTGAAATTGTTGTAGCAGACGAAGTGGCTGATCAATGTGTCGATACCATCATCGAAACAGCGCAAACCGGTAAGATCGGTGACGGTAAGATTTTCATGTTCGATGTTGAGCGCGTTGTGCGCATCAGGACTGGTGAAGAGGATGAAGACGCCATCTAAAATTCTTTTTCTTTGCTGTTTCATCCTTTATCTGCATCGGAAGTGCTCATTTATGCTTATAAACTCCGCGCTTCCTCTTTGCTAAAGAATGATACAGCTTTGCAAAAGAAATTTTAGGATCCGGAGCGAAAAACGCGTTATCTAACAAACAGAAGTAAAAAAGGCTTGTCATATGACAGGCCTTTTTATTATTTCTCGCTAATTTGCCAGCGTTGCATTAACTTGCGACAGCTGCTCCCTGGTAGCGGCCTGGTTTGTGGTTCATGGCTAGCACCAGGTTCAGTATGATCGCGCCGATTACTGAGCAGCCGAGGATAACCGGGCTGACCAGAAAGAAAGAGGCGATCAAAATACTGATATCAATTCCCATCTGAAGTTTGCCTGCCGACATACCAAACTTTTCCTGCAGATACAGCACCAGGACATTGAAGCCGCCTAGGCTGGTTTGGTGACGGAATAGGATCAGCATACCCAGTCCCATCAAAAGGCCACCGATCACTGCGCAGTACATTGGTTCAAGGCGGCTGATTTCAAGCACATGGTGAAGGTTATCTGTAATTACAGATACCATACCACCAGAGAGAATGCTGGTAATGGCAAAGCGTTTGCTCATCCGGAACCAGGCCATTAGGTAGAATGGTGTATTGAGCAGGAAATACAGCTGGCCGAAAGACAGGTCGATAAACTGACTTAGTAACAATGCCAGTCCGGTGGTACCGCCAGTTAACAGGTCTGCCTGCTGAAGAAAGAACACCCCTTGCGAAACGACAAAAGTACCGGTAAGGATCGCAATAATATTTTCTTTTCGGGAGTGATAATAACCGCTCAACTCAATTCTCCTTATTTTTGGGAGGCGCAATAATAAGTTGGAACTGTTATAAAAAAGAAGACAGAGCTGGAAAGAGCCTGCCGAGCTGTGTAAGGTGCTGTTTACGAAAATGTAAATGATAATCTTCCCTTTGCACTTGTATTCTGTCTAAATGGGTATTTATTGATATTGGTGAGGCATTCACCAAGATGAAAATAATTCATGCAATTGTTGAAAATTTAGAAACAGAAATGACAATAAAAAGCTAAATCAGGGCTATCTGATTTAGATCAAATTATGTAATATACAGCGTTAGATATTGGCGGAACGAAAACGTTTGCGTCCAGGCGGCGCCTAGCTTTGTGGTTTTGCCTTTTTGATAGAAAAATAGTGATTACCACCAGTTCACATAAGGTTTTGAAATATCCAGGTGATTATGTGAATTGTATGAGAACAATCTGAGTCAGGAGATACAGATGCTAAAACGCGACATGAATATTGCCGATTATGACGCAGAACTTTTTGCAGCCATTCAGGAAGAGACTGCGCGTCAGGAAGAGCACATCGAGTTGATTGCTTCTGAAAACTACACCAGCCCGCGTGTAATGGAAGCACAAGGTTCTCAGCTAACAAACAAATATGCCGAAGGTTACCCGGGCAAGCGCTACTACGGCGGTTGTGAGTATGTCGACAAGGCTGAGCAGCTGGCTATTGAGCGTGCTTGCCAACTGTTTGGTGCAGAGTATGCGAACGTTCAGCCACACTCCGGTTCGCAGGCGAACAACGCAGTTTACATGGCACTGCTGAATGCCGGTGATACTGTTCTGGGTATGAGCCTGGCACATGGCGGTCACCTGACTCACGGTTCACCGGTAAACTTCTCTGGTAAGCTTTATAACATCATCCCTTACGGTATCGATGAAAACGGCCAGATTGACTACGCCGAAGTGGAAGCGCTGGCACTAGAGCACAAACCGAAGATGATCATCGGTGGCTTCTCTGCTTATTCTCAGGTTGTTGACTGGAAGCGCATGCGTGAAATCGCCGATAAAGTTGGTGCGTACTTCTTTGTTGATATGGCGCACGTTGCCGGTCTGATTGCTGCTGGTGTTTACCCGAACCCGGTTCCTCATGCTCATGTAGTGACTACAACAACTCACAAAACGCTGGCGGGTCCGCGTGGTGGTCTGATTCTGTCAAGCGCAGGCGAAGACTTTTACAAGAAACTGAACTCAGCAGTATTTCCTGGTGGTCAGGGTGGCCCGCTGATGCATGTTATCGCAGCTAAAGCGGTGGCATTCAAAGAAGCAATGGAGCCGGAATTTAAAGAATATCAGGCTCGCGTTGTAGAGAATGCTAAAGCAATGGTTGAGGTGTTCATGGAGCGCGGTTACAAGATTGTTTCCGGCGGTACTGAAAACCACCTATTCCTGGTTGATTTGATCGACAAAGGCATTACCGGTAAAGAAGCTGATGCGGCGCTGGGTTCTGCAAATATTACTGTGAACAAGAACAGTGTACCGAATGATCCTCGCAGCCCGTTTGTAACTTCGGGTATCCGCGTTGGTACACCAGCGATCACTCGTCGTGGCTTTACGGTTGATGATTCGAAAGCTCTGGCAGGTTGGATGTGTGATGTGATGAATAACATCGAGAACCCGGAAGTGATTGAAGCAACAAAAGAAAAAGTACTGGAGATCTGTAAACGCCTTCCTGTTTATGCATGATTTTCCGGGCATTTTAATGCTTCGGACATAGTACTGAAAAAGGTGCATTAATCGCAACGAAAAGGGCATGCCACCAGGCAGGCCCTTTTTTATTACGCTATTTCCATTGGTTTTTGCCTTTTTGCAGCATAAATAGCCAGAAAAAACACCTGAATACTCTCTATATATGACTGAAATGGGTTACACTGAGTCGACGAATTTGAGGAGGCATGATGCATTGTCCTTTTTGTGGTGCAAATGACACCAAAGTAATCGATTCCCGTCTGGTTGCAGACGGCCATCAGGTCCGTCGTCGCCGCCAGTGTTTGGCCTGTAATGAACGTTATACAACGTTTGAAACTGCAGAACTTGTGATGCCGCGGGTAATTAAAACCAACGGCAACCGCGAACCGTTTAATGAAGATAAGCTTCGCGGTGGTATTCAGCGTGCACTGGAAAAGCGTCCGGTCAGCACTGATGACATTGAACGTTCAATTAATACGATTAAATCCCGTCTTCGTGCGACAGGTGAGCGCGAAGTGCCGTCAGAAATGATAGGTAATCTGGTGATGGAAGCGCTGAAAGAGCTGGATAAGGTTGCTTATATCCGGTTTGCTTCTGTTTACCGAAGCTTTGAAGATATTCGTGAATTTGGTGAAGAAATCGCCAAGTTGGAAAAGTAAGTGAGTTAACGTTGTTTCAACCGATAACTCCGTGAAGTGAAAATGAAGCCAGATGTTCTCATCTATTGATCATGCCATGATGCTGCGTGCCATTAAGCTGGCAAAACGTGGCCGATTTACGACTGCTCCGAATCCGAATGTTGGCTGTGTTATTGCCCATGGCGAAGATATTGTGGGCGAAGGATATCACTACCAGGCCGGGCAGCCTCATGCCGAAGTGTTTGCCTTGCGTGCAGCCGGAGAAAAGGCTCACGGGGCGACGGCGTATGTGACCCTTGAACCCTGTTCTCATTATGGCAGGACTCCGCCGTGTGCCGAGGCATTGGTAAAAGCCCAGGTTTCCCGTGTTGTCTGTGCCATGGTCGATCCCAATCCGCGCGTTGCCGGACGGGGAATTAAGATGCTTCGTGATGCCGGTATAGAAGTTCAGATCGGTTTGCTTGAAGCGGAATCCCATCAGCTAAATGTCGGTTTTATCAAACGCATGAAAACCGGTATGCCCTTTGTTCAGCTTAAACTGGCTGCCAGCCTTGATGGCCGTACAGCTCTGGCCAATGGTGAGAGCAAGTGGATCACCGGTCCTGACGCCCGTGCCGATGTGCAGCGCTTCCGAGCACAGGCCGGCGCTATTCTTTCTACCAGTGCGACCGTACTGGCCGATGACCCTTCATTGAATGTCCGCTGGAGTGAATTGGGCGAGACAGTCCAGAATTCATATCCTGAATCATCCCTTCGTCAACCTTATCGAGTGGTGGTTGACAGTCAGAATCGTGTCACCCCTGAACATCGGCTTTTTGATTTGCCGGGGAACATTTACCTTGCGCGTACAAGTCTGGGGGATGAAGTCTGGCCTGAGGCTGTCGAACAACTGGTAGTTCCAGCTGTGGGTGACGATAATCAACAGGTTGATCTTGAGGCTCTGCTTCGGGAGTTGGCCGGTAAGGATATCAATCATATCTGGGTTGAAGCCGGTGCCGGTTTAGGCGGGGCTCTGTTGTCGGCCGGACTGGTCGATGAGCTGATTTTGTATCAGGCGCCTAAACTGATGGGGAGCGACAGTCGTGGCTTGGTTGATCTGAATGGGTTAACTGCGATGACTCAAGTTCCAGAGTTGGACATTACCGACGTTCGCATGGTTGGCCCGGACATCCGGATCACCGCCCGAATCAAACAAGTTTAACGATCAAGGAATTTTAATTCATGTTTACAGGCATTATTGAAGCAGTTGGCACTATTACAGCACTGACACCAAAAGGTGCCGACATTTCTGTGACTGTTGATTCAGGCAAGCTTGATTTGTCCGATGTAAAATTGGGTGACAGTATTGCGACCAACGGTGTATGCCTGACGGTAGTAGAGCTTACAGGTAAAGGTTATATTGCCGACTTGTCGCTGGAAACCCTGAAGCGTACGGCCTTTGTTGATTACAAAGCCGGTCAGAAGGTGAATCTGGAAAAAGCCATGTTGCCGACGACCCGTTTCGGTGGTCATATGGTGTCCGGCCACGTTGATGATGTTGCGGAAATTATTGAGCGCACTCATACCGGCCGCGCGATTGAGTTTTGGGTAAAAGCGCCTGCTCATTTGGCCAAATATATTTCAGAAAAAGGCTCGGTGTCTGTAGATGGCATCAGCCTGACCGTTAATGCGATTCGCGGTGATGAATTTATGCTGACTATCGTACCGCATACCGCCGCTGAAACGACGATGGAATCATTCCAGGTTGGCCGTAAGGTGAACCTTGAAGTCGATGTGATTGCCCGTTACCTGGAGCGCCTAATGTTGGGTGAAAAGGCGGCGGGTAAAAAGTCAGAAGTAACGATGGATCTGTTGGCTAAAACCGGTTTCTTAGGTTAAGACTCAGGATACAAGGTTTATAAAGGGGATTGTTATGGCACTAAGCAGCGCAAAAGAAATCATTGAAGATATCCGACAGGGTAAAATGGTGATCCTGATGGATGATGAGGATCGCGAGAATGAAGGCGACCTGATCATTGCTGCCGAGAAAATCACCCCGGATGCGGTTAACTTTATGGCGACCCATGGCCGCGGCCTGATTTGCCTGACTCTGACTCAGTCACGCTGCCGTCAGCTGAACCTGCCGTTGATGGTGCAGGATAACAGCGAACAGTTCAGCACTAACTTCACCATTTCAATTGAAGCGGCAGAAGGGGTGACGACCGGTATTTCTGCGGCTGACCGCGCCCGTACCGTTCAGGCGGCAGTGGCATTGGATGCGACATCGGCTGATATCGTGATGCCGGGGCATGTTTTCCCGCTGATGGCCCAGGAAGGCGGGGTACTGACCCGCGCAGGCCATACTGAAGCCGGTTGTGATGTTGCCCGCCTTGCCGGTCTGGAACCGTCAAGTGTAATTGTTGAAATACTCAATGAAGACGGCACCATGGCCCGTCGCCCGGATCTGGAAGTGTTTGCTGAAAAGCATGGCCTTAAATTAGGTACTATCGCGGATTTGATCGAGTACCGTAACAATAACGAAACTACCATTGAGCGTATTGCTGAGTGTAATTTGCCGACTGAGTTCGGTGAGTTTGAGATGATCACCTACCGCGATACGATCGATAACCAAGTTCATTACGCATTGCGTAAAGGCAAGGTGTCTAAAGATAAACCCGCGATTGTGCGAGTTCATCTTCAAGATACGTTTAAAGACATTCTCCACTCTGGAGCAACCCAGTGGACACTGCCGACTGCGATGAAACGTATCGCCGATGAAGGCGGGGTGCTGGTGGTTCTGAGCCGACACGAAAGCCAGGAAGCGGTGATCACTAAGGTGAGAAATCTTGCCGCGCAATCGAGCGGCCATCCTGTGGTGAAACTGAATCCGAAAGATCAGTCGCGTCAGGTCGGCGTCGGTTCTCAAATCCTTGCGGATATGGGAGTGGCGAAAATGCGCTTGCTTTCATCCAGCTCTCAGCGTTATCACTCGCTGTCAGGTTTTGGCCTCGAAGTGGTCGAATATATTTGCGAATAATGCAGCAGGCAATATTGCAGGCTTGCAAAAATAATCAGGTGCCCGTTTCTTAACGGGTGATAACAATTAATCGGTTAGGACAGTGGTTAACCATCGGCTTTGGGGATTATGCCAGGCAAGGCAATATGTCAATTGGTATAAGTATCAAAGTGTGATAGACTCCCGCGGTTTCTCAAACCGGAAAAGACATAGTCACAGGAAGGCCCATGAAGGTAATTGAAGGCGCCATCGCGGCACCAAACGCTAAAGTTGCTATCGTAATTGCACGTTTCAACAGCTTTATCAATGAAAGCTTGCTTTCAGGTGCGTTGGACGCGCTGAAACGTCAAGGTCAGGTAAGCGATGACAATATCACTGTTGTTCGTTGCCCTGGTGCATACGAGCTTCCGCTGGTAACTCAGCAGGTTGCCAAGAGCGATCGCTATGACGCGATTGTTGCACTGGGTTCTGTGATTCGTGGTGGTACTCCACACTTCGATTATGTTGCCGGTGAGTGTACAAAAGGTCTGTCGCAAATCGCACTTGAGTACAATACTCCAGTTGCGTTTGGCGTACTGACTGTTGATTCTATCGAACAAGCCATTGAGCGTGCCGGTACCAAGGCTGGTAACAAAGGGGCAGAGGCTGCACTAAGCGCGCTTGAAATGGTTAATGTCCTGTCCCAAATTGAATCCTAATGGGGGTTACTGTGAAACCAGCCGCACGTCGTAATGCACGTCAGTTTGCCGTTCAGGCAATTTACTCTTGGCAGATCACTAAAGGTAATGTTGCAGATATCGAGCAGCACTTCCTATCTGGCGATAATTTTGAAGAAGAAGAGCACCAGGCAGACGCGCCTGTGCTAGCAGTACCACAAACAGACGTTGCATACTTCCGTGACCTGTTAACTGGTGTAGTACTGAACCATCAGGAACTGGATAGTAAGATGCGTCCATATCTGTCTCGTCCGCTTCAGGATCTGGATCAGATGGAATTGGCTCTGCTTCGTCTTGCTATGTACGAAATGGTGAAGCGTGATGATGTTCCTTACAAAGTGGTAATCAACGAAGCAATCGAACTGGCGAAAGCGTTCGGTGCTGAAGACAGCCACAAGTTTGTGAACGGTGTACTTGATAAAGCTGCACCATCACTTCGCAAGAAGTAATCGAATACGATTCCAGAGGCCAGCTAAGCTGGCCTTTTTTTTGTCTGAAGAATTCAATATGGCTAGTAACGAATTTGATCTTATTGCCCGCTATTTCGAGCAGCAGAAAGTAAGTCGCCGTGATGTTGCTTTGTCTATCGGGGATGATTGTGCTTTGCTTGAAGTCCCTGCGGGTAGTCAATTGGCTGTCAGTACCGATTCTCTGGTGAGCGGCACTCATTTTCTTTCTGATGCTGATCCGGTCTTAGTTGCCCATAAAGCTCTTGCTTCCAATTTAAGTGACTTGGCCGCAATGGGTGCAACCCCTGCTTGGGTATCGCTGGCGCTGACCATGCCGGGTCCTGATGAACTATGGTTGAAAGCTTTCTGTGAGGGCTTCTTTGCCCTGGCGGAGTATTACAATGTTCAGCTGGTTGGTGGTGATACAACTAAGGGGCCGCTGAGTATCACGATTACCGTGCACGGTTTTGTCCCGCAGGGGCAGGCGTTGACTCGAAGCGGTGCAGAAGCCGGTGATTGGGTGTATGTGACCGGTAACCTGGGTGACAGCGCTGCAGGATTGTCTTTACTGCTGGGAGAGAAGAGCACGGATGATGAAAGCCTGAAGGCCACATTGCTGGAGCGTCACTATAAAGCCCAGCCTCGAATTCTGGCCGGACAGGCATTGCGCGGTATTGCATCGGCGGCACTGGACATCTCTGATGGCCTGATTTCCGATCTCGGCCATATTCTTGAGCGTTCCGGGCTTGGCGCTGACATTGAGGTTGATAAAATACCGCTTTCACCTGAATTATGTCAGTTTGAATCCGATGAAATAAAAGCTTGCCAGATGGCACTTAGCAGCGGTGAAGAATATGAGTTGTGCTTTACGGTGCCGGAGCAGAATCGCGGTGCACTGGACACAGCGCTCGTTCATTCCGGTGTGAAGGCGACCTGTATAGGACAGCTGCGTTCAGGAGCGGGGATCCGACTTGTCCGGGACGGGCAGGAACTTGACTGGCATCTTCACGGCTATGACCACTTTGCGGAGTAAGATGTGGGAAATCCAAAAGATAAAATTAATTTAAAAAATCCTTGGCACTTATTAGCAACAGGATTCGGCAGTGGTTTGTTTCCGGTCGTGCCGGGCACAATGGGCACCCTGGCTGCGATTCCGTTTTATTTACTGCTTGCTCAGTTGCCGTTTGCTGCTTATTTGATGATTATTCTGGTTGCTTCTCTGATTGGTATCACCATATGCCAGAAGACATCAGATGATATGGGCGTTCATGATCACGGTAGTATCGTCTGGGATGAGTTCGTCGGTTTCTGGATCACTATGGCGGTAGCTCCGGTCATGACCTGGCAATGGGTGTTGGCCGGTTTTGTGCTGTTCCGTTTTTTCGATATGGTCAAGCCATGGCCTATCAGCTGGCTTGATAAGCATATTCATGGCGGGTTGGGGATCATGGTTGATGATATCCTGGCCGGTTTTATGGCCATGATTGCCTTGTGGGGTGTCGGATACGCCATGGGGTGGTAAGCCTTCCCAATATTTATAAATTCAAAGCCGTGCAAGATGCACGGCTTTTTTATTTGCTCATAAAATCAACATGCTAACCATTCATCGTCTAGGCTTATCGTTATATCAGATTTGATTTGGTTGGAGCGGTTCGTAGTGCTCGGCCTCATTTTTGTAACTCTATGATTAAGCGGGGTTCTATGTTGGCGCATTGGGCGAAAGGGTTAATGTGGGGGCTGGTTGCCTTACCGGTGTTTGCTGATGTTTATCCGTCAACAGGGACTGCCTGGGTATTGCCGGGAGGATGGGCAGATCCTTTAGCAACGTCTTACTTTGATACGGCTGATGAAGTTAAAGAGTGGGAGGCGACTCACGCAGATATTGTATTTGGAAGCATGAAGGATGTTGATACCAACCTTGAAATGATCGCTATGGGTTATATGTATACCCAGAAGCTTGATTGCCGCCCCGGTCGTCGTTCAGCCTGGCTCAGTAAACATACTGCTGAAGAGGGTATCGATATGGAAGATGGTTTTCTACATTTTTCTGAAGATACTGTTTTGACGGTCAATAACCCAAGTTCAGGCTTAGATTATTTACTTGAAGGTAAGCCCTATCATTTATTGTTGATCCGTAATGATCAGTTTTCGACTGCCCGTTTGCCTCTGACTTTGCAGCCAGAAGATGAAATAGTAGTTTTTTCTTCTTATCCTTTTGATGTCCTTGATGTTCAGGCCACTGCGACGCCGCTGGTAAAGCGAAATTTGAGCGATGATGAAGGTAACATTGCTGGTTGGAAAAAGCTGAAAGTGGATTGGGAACTGAACATCGGGGCGGATAAAAAAGGGATAAGCCAGAGTATTAGCGGTAAGTTGGCACTTACCAAATCATGGTTGAGTGCATGGCCGTATTATCGCCAGCGTAAACTAAACAGCGGTAAGGTTGGTTTGGATGAAGGGCTAAAAACCTGGATGGTTAAATTGTCCTGGTCTCAGGAAACGACGTTGAATTCATTGGCTATTAAGCCATGGCTTTTACTGGATAATCAGCAGATGACGGTTCCTGGCTGGGATGCCACGAATGATGCAAACGGTGACGGTTATGTGAATGATCGTGAGTTTTCCAAGCGTGCAAACACTCGTGCCAGTGCCCGCTTTCGTCATCAGGCCCGTTTGATCCCGACCGTGAATATGTGGCCGGGAACATGCTGGCATCGAGTTAATTTTGCTAACGAGAAATTCAACGACTTGCATGCCAATTGGTACCGGGAAGATTGGCAGCAGCAGGGCTTAAGCGGTGCTTATAACGATGATATGGCAAAACTGCTGGGTGCCAATCAGTTTGAGGTTACCTCTGGCGGTGGGATCATTGAAATGCCTCATAAAGCCGGAACTGAAGCCGCTGAAAGTGCTTACGCAATTAAGCTTGCTGCATTTTTGCAGCAGATAAAGAAGAAAACCCAGACGCAGTGGCTGGCAGCGAATATTTCTGAACTTAATTTGTGGCATTACTCAGCCTGGCCGCCCGAGTTACAGAATGTCGTTGATGTCTGGTTAAGAGAACACTATCTGACACCGGCAATGGGGCTGGAGCGTTTGCAACAATCCTGGGATAGTTTTGCTTTATCAAAAGCCGGTGATAAGAGCCTGCTCATGGCATCAATGAAAGGGGGAATGAGTGAACTTAAACCTTCTGAACCAGATGCCTGGCATAGAGATATTGAAACCGGGCTTGCCCTTTATTATCTGTTTAATTTACCTGGCTACACCTATTACCATAGCTGGAATCAAACTTATGTTTATGGCAGCGGCAACACTTCCCTGAAGAATTGGTATCGGGCTGGTATACCCAAAAACTGGGCTTATCAGCCGTCAGCGATGTTGGAAGTGGATATCGGCCACCCAGAAGTCGCACCTAAAGGATATAAAACGGTTTTTTGGGATAACAAAAATGCCAAAGTGAAATCAACTGCCTACCTGATTACCGATATTCCGATCAGACCTGCTGATTGGTTCTGGTTGTATCGTGCTGGCTGGTTTGGTGCTATTCCGAAAGAAGGGGTGATTGCTCGCAGTTATAGCGACGGTTTGGTGCTGTATCGTGGAGTCAGGGAGCGAAATGACAAAAGCTTTTTGATGGCAAAACCACTTCGGGTATCACTGCCTGGTGAATATCAACGTGTCAGTTATGACGGTTCATTGAGCGAACCTTTAAGTTACATTGAGATTGGCGGTTATGAAGGCGTTGTACTGAAAAAGGTGAACAATTGATTGAGATGGAAGCCTAGTACCGAGAGATCTCGGTACTAGGCTCTTGTTCTTAATCCATATATTCGCGGATCTGTTTTTCGATCCCTGGACCGTCAATTTCCAGCATTGCATGCAGTTCAGCCTGAGTGCCCTGCTCAATGAAGCGGTCAGGAAGGCCGATATTCAGTACTGGCTTCAGTACCTTCTGCTTCATCAGGAATTCATTGACACCGCTGCCAGCACCGCCGGCAATGGCGTTTTCTTCCACTGTCACCAGTACGTCGTGTTTAGCTGCCAGTTCTAGGATCAGGGCTTCATCTAACGGTTTGACAAAGCGCATATCGGCAACGGTTGCATTGAGGTTTTCAGCCGCTTCCAGTGCATAGCTCAGGGTTGTACCGAAGTTCAGGATCGCAATACGTTCACCTTCACGGCGTACAATACCTTTACCGATTTCCAATGCTGTCATTTCACGCTCAGGTGTTACGCCAGTTCCGCTGCCGCGAGGGTAGCGAACGGCGCTTGGGCCTTTATGGGTATGGCCGGTGTACAGCATCTGGCGACATTCATTTTCATCGCTCGGTGTCATGATCACCATATTCGGAATGCAGCGCATGAAGCTCAGATCGAAAGAGCCCTGGTGAGTTTGGCCGTCGGCACCAACTAATCCACCTCGGTCAATGGCAAACATTACAGGCAGATCCATAATGGCTACATCGTGGATCAGCTGATCGTAACCGCGTTGCAGGAACGTTGAGTAAATCGCGACAACAGGATTATAGCCACCGATGGCCATACCTGTTGCCAGCGTAACTGCATGTTGTTCTGCAATCGCAACGTCGAAGTATTGCTCCGGGTACTTTTTCGAGAAGCCAACCATACCAGAACCTTCGCGCATCGCAGGAGTGATAGCCATCAGCTTTTTGTCCTGTTCTGCCATATCACACAGCCAGTCGCCGAAGACATTGGAAAATGTCGGCTTGCTTGGTGCTTTAGGGATCGGATTTTGGCTCAGATCGAATTTAGGAACCGCATGGTAATTGATAGGATCGGCTTCTGCCGGCGCATAACCTTTACCTTTTTTGGTCATAATGTGAAGGAACTGCGGACCTTTCAGGTTACGCATGTTCTTCAGTGTTTTGACCAGCTCTTCAACATCATGACCATCAACCGGACCAATGTAGTTGAAGCCAAGTTCTTCGAACATGGTGCCTGGAACAACCATGCCTTTCAGGTGCTCTTCTGCACGCTTAACCAGTTCTTTGATTGGCGGAGCGCCGGACAGTACTTTTTTACCACCTTCGCGGATGGTGGTGTAAAGGCTGCCGGAAAGCAGCTGAGCAAGGTGATTGTTGAGTGCACCGACATTTTCTGAAATCGACATTTCATTGTCGTTCAGGATCACCAGCATATCTGAGTGGATATCACCAGCGTGGTTCATTGCTTCAAAAGCCATACCGGCAGTGATAGCACCGTCTCCGATGACACTGACGACTTTACGGCCAAGGCCTTCTTTTTCAGCGGCAATTGCCATACCCAAGCCAGCGCTGATAGAAGTTGATGAGTGACCGACGGACAGAACGTCGTATTCACTTTCTCCACGCCATGGGAACGGGTGAAGCCCGTCTTTTTGGCGGATAGTTGACATCTGTTCACGGCGACCGGTCAGAATTTTATGCGGGTATGCCTGATGGCCAACATCCCAGATCAGGTGATCAAACGGGGTATTGTAAACATAATGCAGGGCTACAGTCAGCTCGACAGCTCCCAGGCCAGAGGCAAAGTGGCCGCTGGTCTGGCTTACTGATTTCAGCAAGTAGGTGCGTAGCTCATCACATACTGCCGGCAGGCTTTCAGCTGGCAGCAGTCGAAGTTCATCTGGGGTATTTGCTAAAGCCAGATGAGGGTATTTTGAAATATCCAGTGTCATAACAGTACGGCGCTTTTACTGATTTTAGTTATTGCGCTCGATGACGTATCGGGCAAAAACTTCTAATTGGTCTGTATTGTAGGGTATTGCATCCAATGCTTGTAGCGCTTCTTTATATAACTGCTGCGCTTTTACCCTGGCTCCTTCTAATCCCAGTAGTGCCGGATAGGTGCTTTTTTCCAGTTCTAGATCAGAACCCTGCGGCTTGCCGAGGGTTTCGGTATCACTGGTTACATCAAGAATATCATCCTGAACCTGGAACGCCAGGCCGATAGCATCAGCATACTGGTTGAGTTGCGGTAATACTGTGACCCCTTTATCACCTACAGCCAGGGCTCCAAGGCGAATAGCACAGCGGATCAGGGCTCCGGTTTTGTGTTTATGGATATTTTCCAGCTGTTCTAGCGACACTTGTTTGCCTTCAGCTTCTAGATCCAATGCCTGGCCCATACACATACCGGCGGATCCGGATGCTTGCGCCAGTTCGGCAATCATTTTTACCCGGTATTTCTCACCGTGCTCGCTGAGTGGGCCGGAAGCCAGGATTTCAAAAGCCAGGGTTTGCAGAGAGTCACCGGCCAGAATGGCGGTCGCTTCATCAAAGGCAATATGGCAGGTTGGCTGACCGCGGCGTAGGTTGTCATCATCCATTGCAGGCAGGTCATCATGGATCAGGGAATAGGCATGAATACACTCAACTGCTGCTGCCGGAGTATCCAGCTCTTCACTACTGGCTCCCAGCATCTCTCCTGTGGCATAAGTCAGGAACGGGCGGGCGCGTTTGCCGCCAAGCAGGGTGCCGTGTTTCATTGCCTTTATCAGGGGTTGATCTGCAAAAGGCTGGGCGGCAAGCCACTCGGCAAGTCGCTGGTTATTACGCTCTGCGTAATACTGCAAAGACTGTGACAGAGTCGAAGAGTTATTCATTATTTGCATCAAATTCAGTCAGAGGGGATTCATCATCTGCCTGAAGCAGAATTTCTACACGCTGCTCGGCCTGGGTCAGCTTTTGTTGACTGCAACGGGCAAGTGCAATACCTCGTTCAAACTTTTTCAGCGCATCTTCCAGCGCAATCTCACCGGATTCCAGCTCATTTACGATGCTGTCCAGTTCATCCAGTGCGGCTTCAAACGCCATATTTTCTGGTTTTTTAGCTGCCATAAGGGGTTCACTTTGAGTTAAGTGCAGGAAAAATAACGTAGAGACTATTCAGGGTCAAATTATGTCACAGGATTCTGTGTAACCGACAGTTATTTTCGATTTTTGCTGAGAGAATACTAAACCAAATCGGCCTTGTGCCGATATAGTCTCTGGACGATCATCGCTGAATCGCAAGATGGTTGTTCAAATTAATACCGAGTTCGATAGAATACTCGTTGATAAGTTAGTTGGCATCATGTCGTAAATTGGAGAATTGCTGGTGGATTTGGCTACCCTTATAGGTTTAATCGGGTCATTTGCCTTTGTCATCATGGCGATGGTACTGGGCGGCAGTATCAGTATGTTCATTGATACACAGTCGATCCTGATCGTGTGCTGTGGCTCAATGTTTGTTGTACTGATGCAATACAGTATTGGGCAGTTCCTTGGAGCGACAAAAATTGCGGCTAAGGCTTTCATGTTCAAAACGGATAATCCGGAAGATCTGATCGCTAAGGTTGTCGAAATGGCTGATGCCGCCCGTAAAGGTGGATTTCTTGCTCTGGAAGAGATGGAAGTAGAAAACTCTTTTTTGCGTAAGGGGATCGACTTACTGGTTGATGGCCATGATGCCGATGTGGTTCGAGCCACACTGCAAAAAGATATCGCGCTGACTAATGAGCGACATGAACATGGTGCCGGAATTTTCAAGGCGATTGGTGATGTTGCCCCGGCGATGGGAATGATCGGTACACTGATCGGCCTGGTAGCTATGCTGTCAAACATGGATGATCCGAAGTCGATCGGTCCGGCAATGGCGGTTGCACTTTTGACGACGCTCTATGGTGCGGTTATGGCGAACATGGTGATGTTGCCAATCGCGGCCAAACTGGAGTTGCGTAAAGATGAGGAAAAACTAAACCGTCGTCTGATTTTGGATGGCGTACTGGCGATTCAGGATGGTCAAAACCCGCGGGTTATTGATGGTTACCTGAAAAACTACCTCAACGAAAAGAAACGAACTATTGACGGCGACGAGTAACGGGAGGGGATGATGGAAGATGAATGCAAATGCCCCCCTCCGGGGTTACCTCCATGGATGGGTACGTTTGCCGATCTAATGTCACTGCTGATGTGCTTCTTCGTACTGCTGCTTTCATTCTCTGAAATGGACGTATTGAAGTTCAAGCAGATCGCAGGCTCGATGAAATTCGCCTTCGGTGTTCAAAATATGCTGGAAGTTAAAGATATTCCGAAAGGAACCAGCGTGATTGCCCAGGAGTTCCGTCCGGGACGACCGGAGCCGACACCGATAGAAGTTATCATGCAGCAGACGATTGATATGACCCAGCGGACACTGGACTTCCATGAAGGTGAATCTGAGCGTGCGGGGGGCACTCAGCGTGATGCCGGCCAGTTGACCGGTGGTCAGAGCCCGCAGACGTCAACGGAGTTGAATGAAAGTAGTGAGTCTGAGATGTCAGAGTCTCAGAAGCAGTTGCTGGAAGTGCTGCAAAAAGCCCTTGATCGTGAAATTGAAGAAGGGGCAATTGAAGTGGAAAGCTTTGGTCAACAGGTAGTGATCCGGATTAAGGAAAAAGGCTCTTTCCCGGCAGGCTCTGCATTCTTGCAGCCTAAGTTCCGCCCGTTGGTTAGACAGGTTGCTGATTTGGTTAAAGATGTGCCGGGAGTTATCCGGGTGTCTGGCCATACCGATAATCAGAAGCTGGACTCAGAGCTGTATCGTTCAAACTGGGATTTGTCTGCGCAGCGTGCTGTGTCTGTGGCCCAGGAGATGGAAAAAGTTGACGGTTTTGATCATAAGCGCCTGCGGGTTGTTGGCTTGGCGGATACTGCGCCGTTGAATAACAACAAGACCGAAGAGCTGCGTAAAGAGAATCGCCGGGTGGAAATCTCGATAATGCAGGGTAAACCGCATTACTCCGAGGAAATGTCTAGCAGCCCAAATTAAGCCTACACTAATCCTAACCGTGTATTATCTTCAGGGCGGGGTAACCCGCTCTGAAGTTATCTGAGTATAATCTTTGTTTCAGCAACAGCTTGCTTGCTGTATAATCCGCGCCTTTAATTCCTTATGGTATTGTTTGGCCCTGTGTAGCGAAGCGTGTTATGAAATTTATCGTTAAACCCCATCCAGAGATTTTTGTAAAGAGTGAATCGGTTCGAAAACGCTTTACCAAAATCCTAGAATGTAATATCCGCATTATCCTTCAGCGTTTGTCTGATTCTATCGCGGTACACAACCGTCGTAGTCATATCGAAGTCTCTTCCAAAGATGGCAGCATTCGTGATGAGGTTTTGGCGGTATTAACGCAAACGCCTGGTATTCACCACGTTCTGGAAGTAAAGCAAACTGAATTTACAGATCTGCATGATATTTACGAGCAGACACTGGAACATGTACGTGATCAGCTTGAAGGTAAAACTTTCTGTGTACGTGCGAAGCGTACCGGTAAGCACGACTTTACTTCGATTGAGCTGGAGCGCTACGTAGGTGGTGGCCTGAATCAGGCTGTTGAGTCGGCGTCAGTTAAACTGAAAAATCCGGACATTACAGTTCGTGTTGAAGTGGCTAACGAGAAGCTGAACCAGATCCTTGCGCGTCACAAAGGCCTGGGTGGTTTCCCTCTGGGTACTCAGGAAGATGTGCTGAGTCTGATTTCTGGCGGTTTCGATTCCGGTGTATCAAGCTACCTGCACATCAAACGCGGTAGTAAGGTTCATTACTGCTTCTTCAACCTTGGCGGTCCGGCACACGAAATCGGCGTTAAGCAGGTTTCTCACTTCCTGTGGAAGAAATACGGTTCATCAGCCAAAGTTAAATTCATCGCTGTGGATTTCGAGCCGGTAGTAGCTGAAATTCTTGAGAATATCGATGACGGCCAGATGGGCGTGGTGCTGAAGCGTATGTTCATGCGTGCAGCAGGTAAAGTGGCTGAGCGCTTCGGTATTCAGGCGCTGGTTACCGGTGAGGCTCTGGGCCAGGTATCAAGCCAGACTCTGACTAACCTTCGCCACATTGATAATGTAACGGATACTCTGATCCTGCGTCCGCTGATCAACTGGGATAAAGAAGACATCATTGATGTTGCTCGTCAGATTGGCACAGAAGATTTTGCTAAGACGATGCCGGAATTCTGTGGTGTGATTTCGAAGAGCCCGACAGTTAAAGCGGTTAAAGAGAAGCTGGAAGTTGAAGAAGCCAAGTTCGACTTTACGGTTTTAGATCGTGTTGTTCAGGAAGCTCGTGTGATTGATATTCGTGCTATCGAAAAAGAAAGCCAGGAGCAGGCACCGGAAATCGAACTGGTTGATCAGATTGATGCTGGTGCGATTGTTCTTGATATCCGTAGCCCGGATGAAGAAGACGAGAACCCGCTTGAAATTGATAACGTTGAGGTGAAGCACCTACCGTTCTACAAGCTGGCGACTCAGTTTGGCGATCTGCCACAGGACAAAACGTACCTGCTGTATTGTGACCGTGGTGTCATGAGCCGTCTGCAGGCGTTGTACCTGAAAGAAAACGGCTTCGATAACGTGAAGGTTTACCGTCCGTAATCTGAGTTGAATCTGAATAAGAAAAACGAGAGCTTCGGCTCTCGTTTTTTTATTACTTAATGGTAAGGCTTTTTAAACTTATACCTCGAACCTTACTTCCTCGGTAGCACGTTATAGTGCATGTTTGGCCATACCACCATAGGTTCAGCAACTTCTACCGCTTTGTCTTTGCCTGCCAGACGATTAATGATTTCGAAAGCAAATTCCATTGATGTACCCGGTCCCTGACTGGTTAACAGGTTGTGATTAACATCATAGACAACACGTTTGGTGCGGCGGCGCTCTTCTGGGATTTGCTCAAGGAAAGCAGGGTGAGCCGTCATGATTGCTTCCGGGAACATCTTATGGTGCTCCAGTACCACAGCAGGTGCAGCGCAGATGGCTGCAATCAGCTTGCCGTCATATTTATGTTGCATCACAAATTCAACCAGCAGCGGGCTGTCACGGAAACATTCAGCGCCTCCAAGGCCGCCCGGAAGAACGACACAGTCGAATTGTTCATCGGCAATGTTAACTAACGCGACATCAGCGACCAGCTTGATGCCACGTGAGCCTTCAACAATCAGAGCACCGTCTGAGGCCGTGCTGGCTGCTGTTACTTCAAAACCGGCACGAACAAGGATATCCATGGTATTGACGGCTTCCATTTCTTCGCTGCCCGGTGCGATACAAACTGCAACTTTAATCGGGCGCTGCAGCTGAGCGTCATTGGTCATTATATTTCTGCTCCAATTGTTTAATTTGTTGCCATAGCCGGGTGTTGGCCGGAACCTCTATTCGGTGTGCTTTAGCCCGTGCTATCAGATAGCCAGTAATATAGTCGATTTCGGTCGTTCTTTTCTGGCAAATATCCTGATTCATTGAAGAAAAGTTATTGGATGTTGCTTTGATAACCTTGTCAGTCAGTGCTTTGAGTTCATTGCCGCTGGTTGGATAGCCTTCGGCACTCGTAACCTGAGCGACTTCATTGCAGATGGTTGCCAGTTCTTCTGAATATTTATCATGAGCCAGTTCGCCGTTACGACACTGATGTATGGCGGTAAGCGGATTGATTGAGCAGTTAATGGCTAGCTTTTGCCATAACGGATTGTAGATGTCAGAGTGCCACTGGCATGGTGCCAGAGCTTGATCAAAAAGCTCTGCCAGGTGTTCATGATGAGTTCCGGCATCGTTTAATGCCCCCATCCAGGTTTGACCGAGACCGGTATGTTTGAGTTCTTGCTCTGTCGGCCGAAATGCAGCCTGAGCGGTGGTGGCATAGATAACAGGGTTATCAGGTAACTGCGCCAGCGCTGAGTCTTGGCTGCCCATCCCGTTATGCATGATCACCACAGGTGCACCGGGTCTCAGGAAAGGGCGAATATCAAGGATGGCTTGTTGAACCTGGAATGCTTTTACTGTGATTAGCACACAGTCAGAGTGTTGTAATAATTCTTGTTGGTTGGCCGGGAAACAGGCTGTTTGCGACGTGGTTTCCGGTTCAACGGGGTGAAAGCTGAAGGTTAGTTTCTGAATTTGGCTTCGGGTCCAGAAATGTACCTGATGTTGCAGGCTTAGCTTATATCCCCATAAACGTCCGATGGCACCGGCTCCTACCACGGTAAATCTCACCAGAACTCTCCCTTTGATGATCATTGTATTAAAGAACGTCAGGATATCACGGGAGATTAATTGAATTAATCAATTATGAAAGAGCACACCAGAATGATGTGCTCTTTGGTTTGACACTTTTGAATATTGGTAATGTCTGTCGGGCTTGATCAGAACTTATAGTTGACTGAGAGGTAATGACCGAAGCCTGTGGTTTCACCGGCAAAACCACCGTCTTTAAACAGGGCCATATCTTTATAATATTTCAGGCCATAGCCAAATGCCCATTGCGGAGTGTGGTAGTAAATACCGTTAAACCATTCGACGGATGTAGTAGAGCGGTTTATACCGTCAGAGATTTTTGACGCACCAAATTTGTAGTCAAGATAACCCTGATAGGTAATAAAATCACCGCTGTCCATGGTATACCAGGGTTTGAACCAGTTGGTGGAAACCATATAGCCGTCCCACTCACTTTCGTTGGCTGCCCCAAAGTTTTCACGAACGTAACGGGCATAGGTATTCAGCCCCATTTTGCCAAACCAGGGAACCTGGATATCAGATCCGATACCGATATAGTGCTCAAATAACGCGTTATCACCGACGTTAGTCACGGTAGAGATATAGAGTTCCTGTACTGGACCGAATGAGAGATCTTTACCTGTTATTCCATCAAGAGAGACGCGTGGTGCAAATTTGAAAAAGAAGTTATCGGCAAAGTCATCGCTACCTTCAGGTTTGTTTCGGTCAGAATTACTTGAATTGAGTACATCAAAAACATCCAAATAACCGTAGAGATCTAGCCAACCTGAGCGGCCACCAAATTCCATTTCAAAGTAAGTATCATCCTGAAATCCGAAAGGAATTTTGTTGTCGATACTTTGCATCAAGTTAAAAGTGAACCATTTATAGTCGTTCTTGCGGATGTCGTCAGAGTAATCGACGGCGAAGCTCGCGCCGGATAAGGCAAGAGCTGTACTGATGCTAAGAGCTGCCAGAGTTCTATACATGATGAGTTCTCGCTAACCATTTGCCATTGCTTGAGATGCATCCTTGTCAGCGTTGCTTTTCGGTATCTATGGGGGAGATACCGTCGGGCAAATATTGCGACAAGTCGCGGTTGTGAGCGTGTTATGGGGTAAATTTACGTTGCGCTCATACAGCAAAGGCTAGCGTAATCTCTCAGCCTTGTGGCTCCGTCTTAAAGCTAAGGCGTTTATCTCAGGTTTCGGTTTGGATTGTGGTGAAAAATATGGAAGAAAAAGAAGTAGAAAGCGGGGATGTCTCGCAAGTAATTTCGATCTTATTTCTGAGAAGATAGGGACAGTAAAATAAAAAGGCGCCATGAGGCGCCTTTTTCATGCTAATTGCTGAAGCAATTAGAATTTGTAAGTTACGCTTACGTAGTGGCCTACACCTGTCGCTTTACCGATGAAACCGCCATCTTTCAGGCCGTAGATGTCTTTGTATGCTTTCAGACCGTAACCTACAGCGTAGCGATCAGAGTGCCAGTAGATACCGTTGAACATCGCCCCACCGTTGCTTGTTTTACCTGGGTTACCGTTAGTTTCCATACCAAATTGGTAGTCAATGTAACCCTGGTAAGAGATGAAGCTGCCGTTATCCAGGAAGTAGAATGGTTTGAACCAGTTGGTAGAAATCTGGTAGCCGTTCCAGTCTTTAGCGTTTGAATCATATGTGCCGTATAGATTCAGGCCAACCTTACCAAACCATGGCACCTCTACATCTGAACCAAGACCGATTTTTTGAGTGTTTACACCTGCATTTCCACCCCACTCCATCAGAGTAGCTAGGTAAAGCTCTTTAACTGGACCGAAAGAAAGATCTTTGCCAGTCACTGCATCAAGAGAAACGCGTGGTGCGAATTTCATGAACATTTTTTCGGCGTTGTTTTTGGTCTTGTCGCTATCTGGATCACTAGTTAGGTTGAATACGTCAACATAACCGTAAAGATCGAAGATGCCAGAGCGACCGCCAAATTCCATTTCAAGGTAGTCATGACTAGACTCTAAAGGCAGCTCGTCAAAAGCGTACATTAGGTTGAACTGTGACCAGCTATAGTCGTTCTTGTGGATGTCGTCAGAGTAGTCTGCTGCATTTACTGCTGCTGGAAGAGCTGTTGCTGCTAGGACGCTCAGTGCTACTAGTGATTTACGCATGGTTAACTCTCGCTAATTGTTTTTTAAGAATCGGGCTTTTTTTGGGGAGCCCGTATTTATGGCGAAGATTTTATGGTTTCGAGTCACTTTTTGGAATGTAACGATTGCGCAATCCTTTTCTAAACGTGATCACGATCTTCTGTAATCCATTACATTTCAGGTTATTGGTGATCTTGATCGTTATTTTTTATGTTTTTTCTGAATATTTTCTGAACTAAGTGATAAGGCGCTCATCTAATGGCGGCTTTTTAGCGGTATTTCGGAGAGAAAAGTTTGATATATGGAAAGTGGAAGAAAAATGCTTCAACAAAATACTACCGTTTTTTGCGTCGGGAGCACTGAAATGCTCCCGACGGTAAGATCAGTTACTCTCGGATTGAGTTTCTGAACTTGATTTTGAATTTTTACTCACAGTAAAAATCAGCAGCAGAACCGGGATGCCAATCAGAGCTGTGCTCAGGAAGAAGATGTTATAGCCGAAAGTGTCGACATACAGGCCGGAAAATCCGGCAAGGAATTTCGGGAACAGTAACATGATAGAGCTGAACAACGCGTATTGGGTTGCAGAGAAGGCGACATTGGTCAGGCTGGACATGTAGGTAATGAAGGCGGCAGTGGCTATACCGGCACTGAGGTTATCAACCGATATCACCAGAGTCAGCATTGGGAGGCTGTTACCCATATAGGTAAAGACCATAAACAGCAGGTTGGTGCAGGCTGCCAATACTGCGCCCAAAGCCAGGATTTTCATGGTGTTGAAGCGGCTGACAAGTATGCCACCTAGCCCTGCGCCCAGCAGGGTCATTATCACACCATAGACTTTAGACACTGAAGCAACTTCGGTTTTGGTAAAGCCCATATCGACATAGAATGCATTCGCCATTACCCCCATCACCACATCTGAAATACGGTAGCAGCCAATCAACACCAGAATGACCATTGCGTCTTTGCCATAGCGGGTAAAGAAATCTTTGAATGGCATGATGGCGGCAGTATAGAACCATGCCAGAAGTTTGGCCGTTTTCGTTGGTAAGCCTTTATCCAGCAGTTTCTGGCAATAGTCATGCTCAAGATCGTCTATTTCCGAGCTGTCGATATTTGGCTCTTTGATGCAAAGTGCGGTAAACAGACCGACTAACATCAGGGAGGCCATGATGAGATAAGCGTATTTCCAACCGTTCACATCATAACCGATATCGGAACCGAACCAGGCCGCAAAAGCCAGTGCGCCTGCGCCGGCCATAATCATCGCCAATCGGTAACCTGTCATATAGGCCGCGGCAAGCGCTGCTTGTAAACGCTCACAGGCAAGTTCGATTCTGTAGGCATCAATTACAATGTCCTGTGACGCGGAAGAGAAGGCGACAATCAGGGCAAAGATTGCTAGCTGCATTAAATCGACTTGTGGATTACTGATGGCCATACCGACCAGAGAGGCAATGATCATCAGCTGCGAAAACACCATCCAGCCCCGGCGACGGCCTAACAAGTGGGATAAAACCGGGATAGGAAAGCGGTCAATCAGTGGTGACCAGGCCCACTTAAAACCGTAAGCTAGTGCTACCCAGCTGAAAAAGCCGATATCAGTCCGGCTGACTTCAGCTTCACGGAGCCAGAAAGAAAGTGTACCGAAGACCAGTAGTAGCGGTAGCCCTGAAGAGAAACCCAGAGCAAGCATGATCAGGACTTTTTTCTCTAAATAGACTCGCCAGCCGAGTTTGTTGTTATCAATCGTTTTTTCCATGAACCCCTAATCCCGGTGTTACGTTTTTTTCGATTATAAAGCGAACAGAGTAAGAACTTCAGCAAAAAGGGGCAAGATGTCCGGATTAAGGTATGGAGAGGCGAGTAAACTGACATGGTAGCTATGGGGATAAGACATTAAACGTAATGGTAAGCGAGGATATTATGTTCGCCACCTGTCTTTTGATATTTGTCTATTCTCAACATTTGTTTGATTTCTAAGGCCTGGTTCCCTGCATTTTGTTTTGATATTCAGTTATGCCAAGGAGGTATTGTGCTGTTGTGGAGACTTTAAACTGAATAAAGGTGTTTCCGAGCAGCTCATGTTCTTCAAGTGACTCAAGCAGGTGAAGAAGATACCAATAGCCTGATTCATAATGGTTTGAAGGAGAAGAACCTGAGGGTACTGACAGTTTCCACCAGTCACTGAGGTGTTCGGTGCAGGTTTTTTTAAGGGAGTCGTAGCTGACTTCCCCGCTGAGAGTGGCGAGGGTACTCAGGGCCAGAGCCGGCGCATAATCAGCAATATGCTGATCAATTAATTCTGAGCTGGTATCTGGCCTTGATGAAATCAATGTAAGCATGGTTGTCACCTGGTCGCAGACTAACGGCCAGGTGACGTTAGCCTACTCTTTGATAATTTTTATTGCTTTAATAACTATAGGCTGCTGTGGAACATCTTTCATACCCATAGAGCGTACCGTAGTGGTAGGAATTTCAGCCATTTTTTCAATAACTGAGAACCCCTTCACAACTTTACCGAAAACAGCATAGCCAGGACGGTTGCCGCGGGCATCAAGAAACGCGTTATTCTGGTAGTTGATATAGAACTGACGGGTTGCCGAATCCGGATCAGAAGTACGAGCCATTGCAATAGTGGCTCGCTCATTACTCAGATTGTTAGTGGATTCATTTTTGATCGGCGCGTAGCTCGGACGGCGTTTCAGATCTTTATCAAAGCCGCCCCCCTGAGCCATGAAGCCCGGGATTACGCGGTGAAAGATGGTGCCTTCATAGCTGCCATCTTCAACATAACGGATAAAGTTCTGGCTGGAAACTGGTGCATTTTTCTCATCAAGCTGAATGGTAAAATCACCCAGATTCGTTGTAACCAGTACTTGTGTAGCAGCACTGACAGGTAGCGCGAAACACACAAGTAGTGCAACAAGAAAACGTCGCATTACAGGTTCTCCTGCATGTAAGTATTCAGGTCAGGATCGGCATAGATATCTTTCAGAACTGCACTGATCAGGTTGTTCATTGCTTCTTCCATATCTTCAACAGACGCGCTCATTGCACCGTTGCGTGCAGACTTACCTGAGTAACGCTTAACGAATTTACCTTTCGGAGACTCAACAACCAACTGAAGCTGAAGCTTGGTTGTCATTTCATGGCTCATCACGCTGTGTTTGACATTCACAATCGCTTCTAAAATATCTAGGCGTAGTGTTCCCTGGCTACTTTCTGTCAAAGTATAGCCTTGTGATCTTAGTTGGCGAGATAGGGCCTCTTCCAGAGTCACACGTAGGTTTTGGGTGGCGTGAAGTGGTTGCACGTTCTGGCGGCCGCTATCAACCACTGCAATGAACTGTGCAGTACGCAGGTCGCGGCTTTCGATGCTAAGAGCCTGACCTTTTGCTGTCGGTTGAGCAGAAATAACCGGCTGCGGGTTGATGGTTAGCTGAGGTTCAGACGGAGCTGAACAGGCAGTCAGTGCCAGTACTGAGGCAGCAATAAGAAGCTTCTTCATATTTATCTATCCTTAACAAAAATTGCTGCGCGCATACAGCAACTTAATAGCAAATGTAACTAGGTTACTTAACTGTTTTATAAACGACAAACTTATTATTCTGTGCGATCACCGAAACATTACCGAACAGGCGCTTTAGTTTCCCATCGTAGCCTAGGTGACGGTTACCAATCACGATTAACTGGCCTTTTGATCTGAGAACTTGCTTTGAATCACAAAACATTTGCCAGGCAATATGATCTGTGATGGCTGTTTGCTGGTGGAATGGAGGGTTACACAGCACTAGATCAACACTCTTTGCCGGAAACTGATCCAGGCAGTTATTGACCTTAGCTGTAATTTGCTCAGGTGTTTCCAGGTTAAGTTCTGCATTGGCCTGGCACGACGAAACAGCCATATAGCTTTCATCAACGCAGGTGATCTTCGCCTGTGGGTTCAGTCTTGCGGCCTTCAGGCCGATAACGCCGTTACCGCAACCCAGGTCAATAATGTCCTTAAGGTGGTCATTTTGCGGAATGTGCTCTAGCAGCAGGCGGGCACCAATATCCAGACTGTCACTTGAGAAGACGTTAGCGTGGTTAGTGATTGTCATGTTGTGTTCCGGCACGTCCCATTGTTGGGGAGCCGGCATTGGTGCCGCCAGTTTCGGGTTCGGCTGACAGAAAATAAGGCGGGCTTTTTTTACAGCCAGCGATGTTTTAGTTTCACCCAGATGCTTTTCAAACAGCTTCAGGGTCGATGTATGGATTTCTTTGGCTTTTGCCGCACCGATAACTACGCAGTCTTCTGGCAGCAAATTGCAAAGTCGCTTAAGTTGCCACACCAGTAAACGGTTATTTTTCGGTAGCTTGAGCAGAACCAGTTGCGGGTTTTCCGGCAGCGCCGCAAGGCAATCAGTAATCTTAATATGTGGTAGCTGATTGGCTTTCAGGTTGGCAACACAGCCTTGTTTGGCAATATAAGAATCGGTAATGCTGGTGACTTTACCTTTTTCTGCGAACCAGCAGCCCAGCGCACCGAAACTGTCATTCATGATCAGGATAGGGCGCTGTGGATCTAACTCCATGTCTTGTACATGGTTGATAATGTACTCATCTGCCGCATCCCATGCTTGCAGGGTTTCATTCTTACGTGCAGGGTAACGCTGGAGTGTCAGCGTACGCTCATGCAGGGTCAGCTCTGGTTTCATTAAAGATTACTTTGGGGTATGTTAACGATTTGGTATCTATTTTCGCAGAACAAGCCTGCGCTGAAAACAAAAACACAGTCTTTGTGGCTGATAAATTTGGGATTGCCAACGCGCATCCGGAATAGATGACCGCCAGAAAGTAAGGAGTGTTCGCGAAGTGCCCACTGAGTGTTCACTAAGTTTCCATATACCTGAGCATCATGAGGTCACTTGGGTATGTAGCCTCGTCGAGGATGACAAATATGATTCAGGATCGCATTAAAGAAAAGTTACTGCAGGCATTTGAACCGCTCCATCTTGAAGTCGTTAATGAAAGTTATATGCATAATGTCCCTGCAGGTTCCGAGAGCCACTTTAAGGTGGTGATTGTCAGTGAGCAATTTGAAGGGCAGCGCCTGATTGGCCGCCATCGAGCTGTGAATGCTGTGTTAGCGGATGAGTTGGCAAAAGATATCCATGCGCTTGCTATGCATACTTACACTGAGAGTGAATGGCAGAATTTGTTTGATGGTGCGCCATCAACACCATCCTGCCGAGGTGGGTCTAAGCTTGGCTGAAAGTCTCACATTGCAGAATTGATTGAAAAACCGCATATTTTTGCGGTTTTTTTTAGTCTGAAATTTGAGTCAGCTGACATCATTAGACTTTATTCTGACTTATTATTGAACAGGTTTTGCTTATCTGACGGGCAGGGCATCCGCTGGGAGAGCAGTTGGCCGGGCCCAAGTAGAAGTCAGAAGGCTGGCTATACTTGGTTAAACGTAAAGTTCTGCTATGGCTGGCAGGGCTTTGTTCGGCAGAAGGACATGGAATGATAAGACTGAGTCGTAGCATAGTTTTTTGGGTGTTGGTGTTGTTCGGTTTGGTTGCCTGCGGGCAGCAGGGGAGCGAAGCCGATAATAAGCAAGTTAAGCCAATTGAGTGGAAGCTGGTGACATCATGGCCTAAAGGCTTTCCTGGCCTTGGGTTGGCACCGGAAAGACTGGCCGAAAAAATAAATAAATTGAGCCAAGGAAGGTTGGTGATCCGGGTTTATGGTGCTGGTGAACTGGTGCCTAGCTTTGAAGTTTTTAATGCCGTTTCGAAAGGTACGGCTCAGATGGGGCACTCGGCGGCCTATTATTGGCAGGATAGGATTCCGGCGGCGTCTTTTTTTGCGGCTGTCCCTTTTGGGATGACTAGCCTGGAAATGAGCGCCTGGATTAATAATGGCGGTGGGCTTGAACTCTGGCAGGAACTGTATGACCCCTATGGTGTTCTGCCTGTTCCCGGAGGAAGCACCGGCGCACAGATGGGCGGTTGGTTTAACAGAGAAATCAATACGATTGAAGATTTTCAGGGGCTCAAGATTCGTCTTGCCGGTTATGCCGCTCATGTATTGAAACGTATCGGCAGTATTCCTGTCAGTTTGTCAGGCGGCGAGCTGTTTACAGCGCTGGAGACCGGCGCAATTGACGCCGCTGAATGGGTCGGACCGTATAATGACCTCGCTTTTGGATTACATAATGCTGCTAAATACTATTATTACCCCGGATGGAATGAGCCCGGCGCATTAATGGAGTTTCTTATAAATAAGGACGCTTTTCAGTCTTTACCTGATGATTTGCAGTTGATTGTGATAACAGCGGCCCAGGCGGTGAATCAGGATATGCTGGATGAGTATACAGTGAAGAATATCCAGGCTTTAAATGTCATGTTGAGAGAGCATGAGGTTGATCTTAGGCCTTTTCCGCCGGAGGTGCTTGCTGAGTTAAAAGTGTTAACACAGCAATTATTGGAAGAGAAAAGTCAGACAGATCCGGTGTTTGAGCGTATCTATTCATCCTATAAGTTGTTCCTGTCAGAGGTTCGCAAGTACGGTAAAGTAACAGAAAATGCAGATGTGAACACGGATTAACAAAAAGTGACAAATAAAAAACAAATAAGGCGATTTAATGCTATTGGTTTGTTGTGGTTGTTTTTGGGTTGTTTGTTAGTTGTTAATCCGTTGCTTTTGATGAAAATGTTTTGATAAATCATCTTGCTTGTCATATTTGTGCGTTAGCTCAAATTTATAACCCAACAAATGTATTGCGTTTGAATTGTTTACTGATTTTCACCTCGTTTAGCTCGGTTTAGCATAGTAAAATTACGTGAATTAATGCTAGAATCGCGGCCTTAAAAATATTCGTCATGAGAAGTGTGATGGATAAGTAAATAGGATGTTGCGGTGTCGGTGGTGGAGTTGAACCGGCTTCGGACGAAGGAAAGTCGTGTCTAAATTACGCAATAGAAAGTTCTTTTTCCCTTTAATGTAGTGCAAGTGCGTATGATTACAATAAAAAAGGGTCTGGATATCCCTATTTCAGGGACTCCTACCCAGGCGATAAATGATGGTAAAGCCATCACTCGAGTCGCCTTGCTTGGCGAAGAATATGTTGGTATGCGTCCTACTATGCATACCCGCGTAGGGGATGTAGTGAAAAAAGGTCAGGTTCTTTTTGAAGATAAGAAGAATCCAGGCGTTAAATTCACTGCGCCAGCCAGCGGCAAGGTTGCTGAAATCAACCGTGGTGCGAAGCGTGTTCTGCAATCAGTTGTGATTGATGTAGAAGGCGACGAGCAGGTAACATTCAACAGTTACGATGCAGCTCAGCTTGCTCAACTTGAGCGTTCAGTTATCGTGGAACAGCTTGTTGAGTCTGGTATGTGGACTGCGCTTCGTACGCGTCCTTTCAGCAAGATCCCGGCTATCGACGCTGAAACACAGGCTATCTTTGTTACTGCCATCGACACCAACCCTCTGGCTGCTAACCCAGAAGTCATCATTAATGAGCAAAGCGACGCTTTCGTTGCCGGTCTGACGCTTCTTTCTCGTCTGACCAGCGGTAAAGTGATGGTTTGTAAATCTGGTGCAAGCCTTCCTCGTTCAAACGAATCCAATATTGAAGAACACGTATTCAACGGCCCGCACCCTGCAGGTCTGGTTGGTACGCACATTCATACTCTGTTTGGCGCGAGCATTGAACATGTGGCATGGCATATCAATTATCAGGACGTGATTGCATTCGGTAATCTGTTCCTGACTGGTGAGCTATACACTGATCGTGTTGTTTCTCTGGCAGGTCCTGTAGTAAACAACCCTCGTCTTGTTCGTACCCGTCTTGGTGCTTCTATCGAGCAGCTGACTGATTCTGAAATGATGCCTGGTGAGCTACGTGTGCTTTCCGGTTCTGTTCTGAATGGTGTTCATGCTGTAGGACCTCACGCTTACCTTGGCCGTTACAACGTTCAGGTTTCTGCGCTGCGTGAAGGTCGCGAGAAAGAGTTTCTTGGCTGGATCGTGCCTGGTAAGAACAAGTTCTCTGTTACTCGTTCATTCCTAAGCCAGTTCTTCCCTGGTCAGCTGTTCAACATGACTACAAGCACGAACGGTTCTGAGCGTGCAATGGTGCCAATCGGTAACTACGAGCGCATTATGCCGCTTGATATCGAGCCGACACTATTGCTTCGTGACCTGTGTGCCGGTGACGTTGATAGTGCACAGCAACTGGGTGCGCTGGAGTTAGATGAAGAAGATCTGGCTCTGTGTACATTTGTATGCCCGGGTAAGTATGAGTTTGGTCCACTTCTGCGTGAGTGCCTGGACACAATTGAGAAGGAAGGGTAATTCATGAGCCTCAAGAATTTCCTAGAGCAAATTGAACACCACTTTGAGCCGGGTGGTAAGCATGAGAAGTGGTTTGCGCTTTACGAAGCGTTTGCAACTCTGATGTATACGCCGGGCCAGGTTACACGTTCTAGCTCACACGTTCGTGATAGCATCGACCTGAAGCGTATCATGATCATGGTGTGGTTCGCCGTATTCCCAGCAATGTTCTGGGGTATGTACAACGCCGGTCATCAGGCGATTGTAGCGCTGAACCACATGTATGCTGGTGAGCAGCTGGCTGCGGTTATCGCAGGCGACTGGCACTACTGGCTGACTCAAATGCTGGGCGGCACAATGTCAGCAGACGCTGGCTGGGGTAGCAAAATGCTACTTGGTGCTACCTACTTCCTGCCAATCTACGCAGTTGTATTTGCTGTAGGTGGTTTCTGGGAAGTGCTTTTCTGTATGGTGCGTAAGCACGAAGTTAACGAAGGTTTCTTTGTTACTTCTATCCTGTTCGCACTGATCGTACCGCCAACACTACCACTTTGGCAGGCTGCACTGGGTATTACCTTCGGTGTTGTTGTTGCGAAAGAAATCTTCGGTGGTACAGGTCGTAACTTCCTGAACCCTGCGCTTGCAGGCCGTGCATTCCTGTTCTTTGCTTACCCGGCTCAGATCTCTGGTGACCTGGTATGGACAGCTGCTGACGGTTTCTCTGGTGCAACAGCACTTAGCCAGTGGGCACAGGGCGGCCAGTCTGCACTGCTTAACACTGTAACAGGCGAGACAATCAGCTGGATGGACGCGTTTATCGGTAGCATCCCTGGTTCAATCGGTGAAGTTTCTACTCTTGCTATCATCCTAGGTGGCGCAATGATCGTGTTCATGGGCATCGCTTCATGGCGCATCATCGCGGGTACTATGCTGGGTATGATTGCGACAGCTACTTTGTTCAACATCATCGGTTCAGACACTAACGCAATGTTCAGCATGCCATGGCACTGGCACCTGGTTCTGGGTGGTTTTGCATTCGGTATGATGTTCATGGCAACAGACCCGGTATCTGCAGCATTCACTAACAAAGGTAAATGGTGGTATGGCGCACTAATCGGCGCTATGGCAGTTATGGTTCGTGTAGTTAACCCGGCGTACCCAGAGGGTATGATGCTGGCAATCCTATTCGCTAACCTGTTTGCTCCTCTATTTGACAACCTGGTGGTTCAAGGCAACATCAAACGGAGACTGGCTCGTCATGTCAAGTAATAACGATAGCATTAAAAAAACGCTGATTGTTGTTATCGCACTGAGCCTGGTGTGCTCTATCGTGGTTTCAACAGCAGCTGTTAGCCTGCGTCCGCTGCAGCAGCAGAACGCTGTGCTTGATGTTCAGCGCAACATTCTTTCTGTTGCCGGTCTTCTTTCTGAAGACGCGGACATTAAAGAAACTTACGCTCAGTTCATCGAACCTAAGCTGGTTGACCTGAAAACCGGTGAGTTCGTTGAAGCAACTGAAGCCGGTCAGACTGCCGAGCAGTACAAGCAGCGTGTAGCTGCTAAAGATCCGGCTCAGTCAATCAAACTGACTGCTGATCAGGACGTAGCAAAAATCATCCGTCGTGCTGATGTTGCAACGATTTACCTGGTTAAAGATGCTGGTGACAACATTGAAAAACTGATCCTGCCAATTCACGGTAACGGTCTGTGGTCAATGATGTACGCTTTCGTTGCAGTTGAAACAGACGGCAACACAGTTTCTGGTATCACTTACTACGAGCAGGGTGAAACTCCTGGACTTGGCGGTGAAGTTGAGAACCCAAGCTGGCGTGATCAGTTTGTTGGCAAGAAACTGTTTGATGACAACTTCAAGCCAGCTATCAGTATTGTTAAAGGTGGCGCTCGTGAAGGCGACATCCACGGTGTAGACGGTTTGTCTGGTGCGACATTAACAGGTAATGGTGTTCAGCAAACCTTCGACTTCTGGTTGGGTGATATGGGCTTTGGTCCATTCCTAGCTAAAGTGCGTGAAGGAGGCCTAAACAATGGCTGATACTAAAGAAATGAAGAAGATTCTGTTTGCGCCGTTTATCGATAACAACCCGATCGCGCTTCAGATTCTAGGTGTGTGTTCTGCTTTGGCAGTGACGACTAAGCTTGAAACAGCATTTGTTATGACGCTGGCGGTAACTTTTGTTACTGCGTTTTCTAACTTGTTCGTATCACTGATCCGTAACCACATTCCAAACAGCGTGCGTATTATTGCTCAGATGGCAATCATCGCATCACTGGTAATCGTTGTTGACCAGGTACTGAAAGCTTTTGTTTACGATATCTCTAAACAGCTTTCTGTATTCGTTGGTCTGATCATTACCAACTGTATCGTAATGGGTCGTGCAGAAGCATACGCAATGAAATCAGCGCCACTGCCATCGCTTATCGATGGTATCGGCAACGGTCTGGGTTATGGTTTCGTACTTATCACTGTTGGTTTCTTCCGTGAACTACTGGGTTCTGGCAAGCTATTCGGTATGCAGGTTCTGCCTCTGATCTCTGAAGGTGGCTGGTACCAGCCTAACGGTATTATGCTATTAGCACCATCTGCTTTCTTCCTGATTGGTTTCATGATCTGGGCTATCCGTACTTTCCGTCCAGAACAAGTAGAAGCGAAGGAGTAAGGGGAACATGGAACATTATCTAAGCCTTTTAGTTCGTTCGATTTTCATCGAGAACATGGCACTTTCGTTCTTCTTGGGTATGTGTACCTTCCTGGCGGTATCTAAGAAAGTTAAGACCTCTTTCGGTCTGGGTGTTGCAGTAATCGTTGTACTGACGATTGCGGTACCGGTGAACAACCTGGTTTACAACCTATTGCTGAAAGACGGTGCATTGGTCGAAGGCGTTGATCTGAGCTTCTTGAACTTCATTACCTTTATCGGTGTTATTGCTGCACTGGTACAGATTCTTGAAATGGTTCTGGACCGCTTCTTTCCGCCGCTATACAACGCATTGGGTATCTTCCTGCCGCTGATCACTGTTAACTGTGCAATCTTCGGTGGTGTATCTTTCATGGTACAGCGTGACTATAACTTCTTAGAGTCTGTAGTTTACGGTATCGGTTCTGGTACTGGTTGGATGCTAGCAATCGTTGCCCTTGCCGGTATTCGTGAAAAGATGAAGTACTCAGACGTACCAGCAGGCTTGCGTGGTTTGGGTATTACTTTCATCACTGTTGGTCTTATGGCGTTAGGCTTTATGTCTTTCTCTGGCGTACAGCTGTAATCAGGATAATAGGAATAGTCAATGGATATTATTCTTGGCGTAGTCATGTTCACCTTGATTATCCTGGCTCTAGTTTTAGTGATTCTTTTCGCTAAATCTAAGCTGGTACCATCAGGTGATATTACTATCTCAGTAAATGGTGATCCGGAAAAAGCAATTACAACTGCTGCCGGTGACAAACTACTAAGTGCTCTTTCTGCAAATGGTATTTTTGTATCATCTGCATGTGGTGGCGGTGGCTCATGTGGTCAGTGTCGTGTGAAAGTTAAATCTGGTGGCGGTGACATTCTGCCGACAGAACTTGATCACATCACTAAAGGTGAAGCGCGTGAAGGCGAACGTCTTGCTTGTCAGGTAAACGTGAAATCTGACATGGAAATCGAGCTGCCAGAAGAAATCTTTGGTGTTAAGAAGTGGGAATGTACAGTTCTTTCTAACGACAACCAAGCGACCTTCATCAAAGAGCTTGTGCTGCAAATTCCTGAAGGCGAGGAAGTTCCTTTCCGTGCCGGTGGTTATATTCAGATTGAAGCTGAACCGCATCACATTAAATACGCTGACTTTGATATTCCTGAGGAATATCGTGAAGATTGGGACAAGTTCAATCTGTTCCGTTACGAGTCAATCGTAAAAGAGCCGTCAATCCGTGCTTACTCTATGGCGTCATACCCAGAAGAGAAAGGCCTGATTAAGCTTAATGTACGTATTGCAACACCGCCGCCAAACAACCCTGACGTGCCACCAGGTGTGATGTCTTCATACATCTGGTCACTGAAATCTGGCGACACGTGTACTATTTCTGGTCCGTTTGGTGAGTTCTTCGCTAAAGACACTGACAACGAAATGGTATTCATCGGTGGTGGTGCTGGTATGGCTCCGATGCGTTCTCACATCTTCGATCAGCTTCTTCGTCTGAAGTCTAAGCGTAAGATGACTTACTGGTACGGTGCCCGCTCTAAGCGTGAAATGTTCTACGTTGAAGATTTCGACACGCTGGCAGCAGACAACGAGAACTTCGAGTGGCATGTTGCCCTGTCAGATCCTCTTCCAGAAGATAACTGGGATGGTTACACAGGCTTCATTCACAACGTGATCTACGAGAACTACTTGAAGGATCACGAAGCACCAGAAGACTGTGAATACTACATGTGTGGTCCACCGATGATGAACGCAGCTGTTATCGGCATGCTGAAAGATCTAGGTGTTGAAGACGAAAACATCCTTCTGGATGATTTCGGTGGCTAATTAGCTACACCCACAGAAAGAAACTGGCTGGTCCTGTTCGGGCCAGCCTTTTTTCGTCCTGAATGTTTATATACCCAAGTGACTTTGCCTTTAAGTCTCTATGTTGAGGTTACTTGAGTATATTCTGGTTTTCGTTTTCGACTACTCGATGGCGACAACCACAACAAAAATTGATGTATTTCCTTTTGGGAGTTGTTGAATGAAAACGTTCCTGAGCAAAGCAATTTGGTTGCTTGTTTTTGCTTTTATCCTGTCCGGCTGTAGTGATCAGCGAGAGATGGTTCACTTGAGTGGCTCGACTATGGGCACCTATTACTCGATTAAGGTGATTAATCAGGAAGGATTACCGTCGGCTGAAGAGATGCAGGCTGAAATTGATCGTCGTCTCGAGCTGGTTAATGACCAGATGTCGACTTATCGCAAGCACTCTGAACTGAGCCGTTTTAATCAGCACAAGAGTGATGCTCCGTTTGAAGTGTCTGCCGATACCGCTAAAGTGGTGACAGAAGCGATTCGCCTGGCAAAGCTGACTGACGGTGCTTTGGATGTGACTGTTGGCCCTGTGGTGAACTTGTGGAGCTTTGGGCCTGAAGCCCGCCCGGAACATACCCCGACGGCAGAAGAAATCGCTGAGCGTAAAAAGATAGTGGGTATTCACCATCTTTCTGTTGAAGGTAATACACTAAAGAAAGATATTCCTGAGCTTTATGTTGACCTGTCTTCGATTGCCAAAGGCTTCGGTGTCGACGTGGTTGCTGATTACTTTGAGCAGCTGAATGCCGCTGATTATCTTGTAGAAATCGGTGGTGAACTGAGACTGAAAGGTAATAACCTGGAAGGTACACCATGGCGTATTGCGATTGAGAAGCCAACTGATGACGGTAGCCGTGCGGTGCAGGAAATTATTGAACCGGGCAACATGGCTGTGGCAACATCGGGAGATTACCGAAACTATTTCGAGGAAGATGGGGTTCGTTATTCGCACCTGATCAATCCGAAAACCTGTAAGCCGATTTCTAACCATGTCGTGTCTGTTACGGTTTTGCATCCGTCGAGCATGACGGCAGATGCAATGGCAACCGCCTTTTCTGTAATGGGCGAAAAGAAGACGCTGGAGTTGGCGAAGAAAGAGAAACTGCCGGTTCTGCTGGTGGTGAAAACTGAGCAAGGATACGCAGAGTATAAATCTGATGCCTTTGTTCCCTATTTGCAGAAGAAGTAGAGAAATATCATGGTTGTATATCTAACCACCTTTGCCGTCTTTTTGCTGGTGATCGTTGCAATGGCCGTCGGCTATATTTTTCAGCGTAAGACAGTTAGCGGCAGCTGCGGTGGCCTAGACGGTATCGGCATTGCCAAAGAGTGTGATTGCCCGGAACCATGTGATGCACGTAAAAAGCGTGAAGCACGAGCGGCAAAACAAGCTGAGTGGAAAAAGAACCAGATCATTTGATTTTTGGTTGTCATTCCTAAACCACTGTTTATGGCGGTGGTGATTGCTTCCATGTCAGATCTGAAGATAAAGAATACTAAAGCCCGGGTTTGTGCCCGGGCTTTTTGTATTTATTGCTTGTCCCGTCCTGAGAAAAGGATTTACTTGGGATGGAAAGGGACTAGGCAGCTGCCAGCTTTAGCTGGTTTCGACCGTTTTGCTTGGCGTCATAGAGCGCGTCATCGGCTGCTTTTAGCAGCTCACCCAAGGGTTTGGCACCACTGGCAACGCCAATACTGATGGTCACCTTTATAGGGGCGTTCTGATACTCAATAACCAGCTCTTCAATACAGACGCGCAGTTTTTCCAACTGGTTGATAAATAATTCTTTACCGAGACAGCTCTGAATGCAGAACTCTTCGCCACCAAAACGGGCAACGGTGGCATCGGTATCCGGAAAATGGTGTTGCAGTTGCTGACTGACATGCACCAGCACGACATCACCGGCATCATGACCGTAGGTATCATTGACCTTTTTGAAAAAGTCGATGTCCAGCATGGCAATGTTACGGCTTTTGCAGCAACTGTCAGCGCAGCCTTGATCAAAGAAATAGCGTCGGTTCCATAATCCGGTCAGAGCATCCTGATTCGCCATTCGGTAGAGCTTGTCAGATGTATCTTTCATATTGAGCATATGATGAATACGACAATAGAACTCTTCCTGGTTAAATGGTTTTTTCAGGAAGTCATTTGCGCCGGCTTTCAGAAACAAGGGGGTGACAGTGCTGTAGTTGCTGCCGGACAGGCCAAGTATCGCAATTTGGTTGCGGTTATATTGCTGGCGAATTTCCCTGATCAGGGTGAGGCCATCTTTTTCAGGCATATCATTGTCGGTGATGATCAGCGTGATGTCCGGATGTTGAGCCAGTAATTTCAGTGCGTCTTTCCCATTGTGTGCCGAAATAGTTTCCAGGTTCTGCTTTTGCAGCAGGTTAACCAGATAACGACGTACTGTTGCAGAGTCTTCAACCACCATCGCTTTGTGGCGGAAATTAGCTTCCAGTCGTTGTAACAGCGGGGTGAGGTAAGCGACTGAGGCCGGACTGTCTTTGAGCAGGTAATCAATCACTCCTTTTGACAGCACGGTATCGCGTATTTTCCGGCTGAATTGGGCGGTCAGAACGATGACCTTTATGTTCTGGCTGAGGATGAGATCAATGATTTCTCCGTCCTGACCGTCGGGCAGGCAGTAGTCAAGCACAGCGCAGAGAAAGTCTTGCTCGTTGCTCAGAATGGCTTTCGCTTGTTTGATGCTGTCGGCAAACACTGGCTGGAATCCGGCTTGATTCAGCTGGAAACACAGATAGTTTCTGAAGGCTCTGCTGTCTTCAACAACCAGTATTTTATACCGCGACATCTCGAATCCTTATCTGAAACTGGCAAATCACCAGTATTCTTATGGTTATAAATATAAACTAATAACATTGTTGTCAGAAGTGCGGCAAGCCGGGCTGTCAGTTTTGATAACAGACGTTGATTCCTTCTGAAAAAACTTTCTATAATAATTACTGTATATAAAAACAGTGATAAACTGTATCACCTTGTTTGAACCTTCATCACGGCCGGTAGCGATTTTAATCATGGTGCAGCAAACACCGACTTCCAACCTGCAACGGAAAATTATCCATATTGATATGGACTGCTTTTTTGCGGCCGTAGAGATGCGGGATAACCCTGAGCTACGTGATATTCCTATCGCTATCGGCGGCCGCTCAGAGCAAAGGGGCGTGATCAGTACCTGTAATTACCTGGCTCGTAAGTATGGGGTACGTTCGGCGATGCCGACAGCTCAGGCGATGAAGTTGTGCCCGCACCTGACGTTAGTTGCCGGCAGGATGTCTGTTTATAAAGAAGTCTCCCAGCAAATCAGGGCTATCTTTCAGCGTTATACCGACAAGATAGAGCCTCTGTCCCTTGATGAAGCCTACCTTGATGTCACCGATTGCGAGCTGCTGCATGGCTCGGCCACCTTGATTGCCGAGGATATCCGCCGGGCAATTCGGGAAGAGTTGGATTTGACAGCGTCTGCTGGTGTCGCACCGGTGAAGTTTATTGCCAAGGTGGCTTCTGATCTGAATAAGCCGGATGGTCAGTTTGTCGTCATTCCTGATGAGGTGCCGGATTTTGTTGCCGATTTGAAGCTGGAAAAGATCCCCGGAGTAGGGAAGGTCACGATCCAAAAGCTTCATGAACGTGGTTTGTATGTCGGGCGTGATGTGCAGAATTATGATCATCATTTGTTGTTGCAACAGTTCGGTAAGTTCGGCCAGTCGTTGTGGTCACGAGCGCATGGTCTCGACAATCGTGAAGTTGTTGTTGAGCGGGAGCGTAAATCAGTTGGGGTCGAGCGGACCTTTTCTAAGAATATCAGCAGCTATGACGAGTGCTGGCAGGTGGTGGAAAGTTTGTTTCCTGAGCTCGAAAAGCGCCTTCGCCGGGTTCGCCCTGATCTTAATATTGCTAAGCAGGGAATTAAGGTGAAGTTTGCGGACTTTCAGCAAACCACAGTTGAACATGGCCAGCCAAAGCTGGATAAGAGTCAGTTTGTCGCATTGCTGACAGAAGCCTTAACTCGTCAGAAAGGACGGGAAATCCGCCTGATAGGCCTGAGTGTAGGATTAGAGCTCGGGCTTAAGGCGCAGCAGCTTTCTTTCGAAGGTTTTTAATCAAACTAGGTTTAACAGTAACCTTTCTAAAGTAGGGTTTTACTATCCAATTGGGTATAAAAAAGGCGAGTATCGAAACTCGCCTTTTATCACTTGTATCCTGATACTTATGCCTTAACCGGAATGTTCTTCAGGATTGCAATCATCTGTTCCCAGAACAGGCCGACAGTTTCAATGTTCACTTTCTCATCAGGAGAGTGAGGGAACTTGATGGTCGGGCCGAAAGACAGCATATCCATGGTTGGATATGGTTTCTTGAACAGACCACATTCCAGACCTGCGTGGATCACCATGATGTTCGGTGTTCTGCCGTAGATACCTTTATATGTATCACGGAACAGGTGCATTACTTCAGAGTCTGCATCCGGTTTCCAGCCTGGGTAAGCGCCAGAGAATTCACATTCAGCACCAGCCAGCTCAGCGACTGCTTTCAGCATACCTTCCACATTACTGCGGCCAGTATCGATCAAAGAACGGATCAGACAAAGAATAGTGATTTTGTCTGCTTCTGTTGTGATCACACCAACGTTCAGTGATGTTTCAACTACACCTTCAACTTCATCACTCATACGCAGTACACCGTTAGGGCAAGCGTTTAGTGCAGCAAGAAGGCGTTTCTGAACTGCTTCAGTCATCACGTCAGCTGGTAGCTCAGCTGGTTCAATAAATAGGTTGATGTCTGTTTCTATTTTGCCCAGCTCCGCAGCCAGGATTGATTGGTAGTAAGTGAACAGCTCATTTAGCTTGTCGACATTTTTAGCTGGCAGGGTTGCCATTGCGAAAGCTTCACGAGGAATAGCGTTACGCAGGCTACCGCCGCTTAGTGAAGTCAGGCGAAGACCTAGTTCTTCAGCGTGGCCGAACAGGAAGCGACCCAGCAGTTTGTTCGCGTTGCCGCGACCGGTGTGAATGTCACAGCCAGAGTGACCGCCTTTCAGGCCTTTAATCACCAGTTTTACTGCAGCGTGTTCGGTTGGAACCGCTTCACGCTCTAAAGGCAGAGTGATAGAACCGTCTACACCACCGGCACAGCCCATGTAAACTTCGCCTTCCTGCTCTGAATCAGTGTTTAGAAGGATGTCACCTTCCAGCCAACCCTGTTCAAGGCCGAACGCACCGGTCATGCCGGCTTCTTCATCAATAGTCAGCAGGACTTCAAGCGGACCGTGCTCAATATCTTTCGATGCCAATACGGCCAGGCAAGTCGCCATACCAATACCGTTGTCGGCACCCAGGGTTGTTCCTTTTGCTGTTACCCATTCACCGTCGACATACGGCTGGATTGGATCGGTCAGGAAGTCGTGGTCGGTGTCTTCGTTTTTCTGCGGCACCATATCAATGTGCGCTTGAAGTACTACACCTTTACGGTTTTCCATACCTGGCGTAGCTGGCTTCTTAATAAATACGTTACCAGTAGCGTCACGGCGAACTTCAAGACCTTCGCTTTCAGCAAATTTCACAATATGTTGAGCGAGCTGTTCTTCATGCTTTGATGGATGTGGAATAGAACAGATTTGATCGAAGAATTGCCACACAGGTTGTGGTGACAGTTGACTGATTTCAGACACAGCATTCTCCCTTATAAACTTTTGGGCTAAAGCGATCCATTAGCTGAAGATCAACCAATGGGCTGGTAATTGCAGCAGATTAATCTATCGCGATTGATTCAAGCATACCACCGGGTGATAAGCCTGTGATAGTGAAATCTTAAAAAGCTAAATACAGGGATTAAGTTTGTGATCACTGGCAAGAAGTGATGATTTTGAGGTTGAAAGATGTGCTATTGATTGCACTTAAATAAAACAGAGTATTCACTCTTTTGTCATATCCTTGTGCTTATATCCCTTTGTTGCGTTTAGTTATTCAATATTCGTTTCGTAATTTTCAACCAGTTCATGTCATCTAATGAGACGTATTCTCGCTATTGATAATGTAATAAAATTACAGAAAAGTATGTCCAAGTGCACATAAATAAAAAAAGTGTGACGCAGTTAAAGAAAATGCTTGTAACTTAATTACGAGATGGGTATAGTTTACACATCTTCTGGTGAAGACAGAAATACACAGAAACTGCTTAGGACGAGCCCGAGGTATCGCCTCCAAGGAACTGAGATTAAGTCAAGCCACTATGGCTGAGCACGAAATGTATGTGTGTTTAGTAAACTTAATATTTAAAGGTGATAGAAATGAAAGTATTTGATTCAATTGCAAATTTTTGGAATAACCGTTCTGTGTACACAGCAAACTTCCAGTACCCAAGCTATTTCGGCTACTAATTCTTGATACTGTGCCGGGCTCTGGTAGTCAGGCATGGTGTTCGAGCAGTATTGTTCACCCCCTTTATGATTTGAGAATTCGGAATACCCTCGCTAATTGGTTATTCAACACATTCTTACGCCACTTCAGTTTGAAGTGGCGTTTTTTTTATTTCCTTCTTCTAAAAAAACGGCTTTATAAGCCTTCTCTCACCATCTGCATTAAATTTAGCCTTATAACTATGGCTATAGCTTCAAGCTGACAATAAAAAACTTAACCTGATGTATATTATCGTTTGCGTACTAGTAGAAAATGCTGAATGCTACGGTACCTATATATGTTAACTAAACGTTAAGTTGATGATTTTAAAGGGAATAAATTTAATGTGACTTTAGGTTGGATGTTTTTTTGCTCTGTTGGCCGAAATCTCTAATGATAATTACGTTAATCTCTGGAAATTGACAGGCAAGCCGCATATAATCGTCGCCTAAAATCGTTTGCGCAAACGTTTTACTTTTTAACTTGCGGCGAAATGTCTCCAAGGAACCGAGAGCAATGCTTGAGAAACTATTCAAACTGAAAGAACACGGCACTGATGTTCGTACTGAAATGTTGGCAGGTTTAACGACCTTTCTGACAATGGCCTATATCATTTTCGTTAACCCGACGATGCTGGCTACTACTGGTATGGATCAGGGAGCGGTGTTCGTCGCTACCTGTCTGGCAGCGATGGTTGGCTGTTTTATCATGGGCTTTGTGGCGAACTATCCGGTCGCTCAGGCTCCGGGTATGGGGTTGAATGCTTTCTTTACCTACAGTGTTGTTCTGGGTATGGGGCATACCTGGCAGGTAGCGCTTGCGGCGGTATTCCTGTCTGGTTTGTGCTTTATTGCGCTGAGTGTTCTGCGAGTGCGTGAATGGATTATAAATGCCATTCCGAACGCACTTCGCACCGGTATTTCAGCTGGTATAGGTCTGTTTTTGGCATTTATTGCCTTGCAGAGTGCTGGCATTGTGGTTGATAATCCTGCAACTTTGGTTCATGTCGGCGATCTAACCAGCTTTCCGGCGGTAATGGCTGCTCTGGGGTTTTTCCTGACAATTGCGCTGGTACACCGTGGTTATAAAGCTGCGGTACTGATTGCGATTCTGTCTGTTACTGTTCTCGGAATTCTGTTCGGCGATATCCAGTTTGCTGGTGTGATGTCTATGCCACCAAGCCTGGCTCCGACATTTATGCAGATGGATTTTGGCGGCGCACTTGAAGTCGGTTTGGTTTCTGTTGTGTTTGCCTTCTTGTTTGTTGATTTGTTCGATACTGCAGGAACGCTGGTGGGAGTCGCAACTAAAGCTGAGCTGATCGGCGAAGACGGTAAGCTGCCTCGCCTTAACCGTGCTCTGCTGGCGGATAGTACGGCAACTTCAATTGGTGCTGTGCTGGGTACTTCAAACACTACATCATTTGTTGAAAGTGTTTCTGGTGTTGCGGTTGGCGGACGTACCGGCCTGACGGCTGTTACCGTAGGCGTATTGTTCCTGCTGGCTCTGTTCTTTGCTCCGCTGGCAGGAATGGTTCCTGCTTATGCGACTGCAGGTGCATTGTTCTATGTGGCTATCCTTATGATGTCGGGTTTGGTCAGTGTAGACTGGCGTGACTTAACAGAAGCGGCACCTGTTGTTGTAGTTTGCCTTTTAATGCCATTAACATACTCCATCGCTGAAGGTATCGGCCTTGGCTTTATCACATATGCTGCTGTCAAAGTTATGAGTGGCAAGGGAAGAGATGTAAATATTAGCGTCTGGGTTATCGCAGCCTTGTTTGTTGCTAAAATTATCTTCTTATAACAGTTTTAAAAATATATTCAGCGTACGTTTCGCTGACTCAGAGGTTCATCGGATATGAGTAATAAATTCGTCATCACTTGGGACAACATGCAAATGTACACTCGCCAGCTGGCAGAGAAACTGCTTCCGGCTGAGCAATGGAAAGGCATCATTGCTGTTAGCCGCGGTGGTCTGGTTCCTTCTGCAATCCTGGCTCGTGAGCTTGGTATTCGCTATGTTGATACGGTTTGCATCTCAAGCTACGACCATGATCACCAGCGTGACATGAAAGTACTGAAGCAGGCTGAAGGTGACGGTGAAGGCTTCCTGGTTGTTGATGACCTGGTTGATACCGGTGGCACTGCTGAAATGATCCGTGCTATGTATCCTAAAGCGAAGTTCGTTACTGTATGTGCAAAACCAGCTGGTAAGCACTTGGTAGATGATTACGTTGTTGATATCGCTCAGGATACGTGGATCGAGCAGCCATGGGATATGGCTGTAACTTTTGTTGATCCAATCGCGAAGCGATAAGCGCTGATACTGATTAGTATTTAACATGCTGATAAAAAAGGAGCCACCCGGCTCCTTTTTTATGCTCGTCTGTTACCTGTCTAACTGTTGCGCTTAGCACGAATATCAGACAGAGATTCACCATTAGGTTTGTTACGGTAAAAGTTGTTGTAGTTGATAAGATCGATCATGTCCCGACCGGTCAGTTCACATTGCCTGTTGAGTTTGGTTTGGTAAGACCCAGGGATTTGCTCTCCGGAAGCATTCAGGCAGACTGCGATTTTAGCGTTTACTGCGCCGGAAGCTTCGCCAGGATTTCCACCTAATACCCCTCCGCTACCAAAAGCGAAAACCGATCCTGAAAACAACATTAAGCCAAATATACCGAGTATTTTTTTCATACAATCATCACCGTATAAAATACTAACAGTAGTATCAGCATAGCTTAGGATAAGAAATCAGTGGGATTATTCCTGCTACCAGTTGTTGTCAGATTAAGACTTGCGATATGTTTTTGTTTCGATGCGCACACTGCAACCTACTGTTGGATGGTATACTTTTGCTATAAATATCTTTACGTACATAGCCTCTGTCTTCTAATGCTGATATCTCTTATTCAGTAGGTTCATTCTCAGGGGCAATACGTTATAGATAGACTTGAAAATGGAGCGTACCGTGTCAGAACCATCCAAAACCAATTTATCTGAAAAGCTGTTTGCGCCGCGCCAAACATCAAAAGAAACTTCCAGCTTGGTCAAATTAGCCCATGCTAATGCTAAACCGATCCATAACGCGATCGATGGCGATAGTGAGAAAGGCTGGTACCGGATGCTAAGGCGTCCGCAATGGGCGTGGCAGGGAATCGATCCGATTGAACAAGAAGCGATCTTATCCCGCATGGCGAATTCAGAGGCTCCGAGAACCAGTGATGAGTTGCTTGATACGGTAATTGGTTATAAGCCGGGTAACTGGGTTTATGAGTGGAGCCAAGCCGGGGCGATGTACCAGAAAACAGCCCGTGATTTGGTGAATGCCGGTGAATCAGAAAAAGCTGCGGAAATGCTGCTGACTGCCAGTATGTACTATAGTGTCGGAGCTTATCCGCACCTGAAAGGTGATACCCTTGCCGGACAGGCAGAACTGCAGGCTAACCAGACATACCGGGAAGCCATTTCTTACATGCCGCACAAGATGCGCACCATCGACGTGAAATATGAAGGTAAAACCTTTCAGGCCTTTATTCATATGCACCGCACAGACAAGTTGTTGCCGACCGTTATCGTTAGTGGTGGCCTGGATGCTTTGCAGTCTGACATGTGGCGTTTGTATCACGACTACCTGGCTCCGGCCGGTTTTGCCATGGTGACATTGGATATGCCTTCAGTCGGCCACAGTTCAGCCTGGGCTCTGACAGAAGACACCAGCCGCTTGCACCAGGCATTGCTCCAGCAGATCAAAGAAGTGCCTTGGGTCGATCATACCCGGGTCGCTATGCTTGGCTTCCGTTTTGGCGGTAATGCTGCGATTCGACTTGGTTTCCTGGAGCCGGGGCGACTTAAGACTTGTGTCAGCCTTGGTGGCGTGATCCACAGTATCCTTACCGATTCCAAACGATTGAATGCGATGCCTCGTATGTACCTCGATATGCTTGCCTCTCGAATGGGTAAGAACGGGGTATCCCAGGCGAGTCTGACATCACACTTGTCGGCATGGTCGCTAAAACAGCAGGGACTGTTGGCACGACGTAAGGTGGATGTTCCTATGCTGGGGATTGGTCTGAAAAACGATCCTGTCTGTACCGAAATGGATAACCAATTGATCGCGATGTCGAGCTATGGCGGTAAAGCGGTGACCATAGCGGAGAAACCGCTGTACGATGGTTACCACCGGGCGTTGCTTGTTGTCGTTGACTGGCTAAAAGAAAAGCTGGCCTGATAAAGGTGATCCGGCTTTTGTGAATGTAAAGAAAATGTTGCTATTGTTTGGCTTTGTCGCTTAAATGGAATAACAACAATGACCTGCCCGCCGCTTCGAGAATAGGCTCGGGAATCGACGGGTACGGCATCATCAATTATTGTCTTGCTGTGATTGTGTTATTGACTATGGATGGAGATACGCTATGACGACAAACACGACGTTTCCGCCACATGGACGCCTGATCACTAAGCTAACGGCGCTGGGGCCTTACCTGCGTCAACAGCATTCTTCAGACGGTCGTTACTTCTTTGATTGCCTCGCCAGTTGTATCAGTGCCAAGAAAGCACCGGAAGAAAGGGAGTTCTGGGGCTGGTGGCTGGTGATGACAACAACCGATACCGGATTTGAATACTGCTACTACTTTGGTCGCTTTGACAACAAAGGCGAATGGGTTCGGGAAAGTGTGCCAGCCAAACATGAGCAGGCAGTGTTACAGACTCTGGATGACTTTTACCCTAAGCTGACTGGCTTGCTTCAGGGTGAGTTTAATCTGGAGCTGACACCGTCCGGTGAGCTTGAGGAAGCAGAGCTTGGTAGTGTTGCCTGATTTGTCTCAAGTTTGGAATTGAAAGAATAATGCGCTTTTATAGCGCATTTTTCTTGTGATCTACCAAGGGGATTGATAAAACAATTGCACCTAAATTTATTCATCACAATTGTTTTATCCCAATGGCAGATACAAATAACTCAAATGCTATAACGCAGGACGCTGGGACGCACATTTCTCAACAGGATGGCGCCCAAACGGTTGGACATTCACACCAGTCTCCGCAGACGATCGTCATTAAGCTGGGGACCAGCGTGTTAACCGGCGGAACGCTGAAGCTGGATCGTGCACATATGGTGGAACTGGTTCGTCAGTGCGCATCGCTGCGCCGTCAAGGCCATAAAGTCATCATCGTCACATCCGGTGCAATTGCAGCGGGCCGCGAGCATTTAGGTTACCCCGAGTTGCCCAAAACCATGGCCAGCAAACAGCTACTTGCCGCAGTAGGCCAGAGCCGCCTAATCCAGGAATGGGAACACCTGTTCGGAATTTATGGTTTGCATGTCGGCCAGATGTTGCTGACCCGTGCCGATTTGAATGACCGCGAGCGTTTTCTCAATGCCCGCGATATGGTCTTGGCGCTGCTGGATAACGGAATCATTCCGGTAGTGAACGAGAATGATGCGGTTGCGACAACGGAAATCAAAGTTGGTGATAACGATAACCTATCTGCGCTGGTAGGCATTTTGGTCAGTGCTGATAAATTGCTGTTGCTGACCGATCAGCCGGGCCTGTTTACAGCAGATCCGCGTAACAACCCGGATGCTGAATTGATACGCGAAGTTCATACCATTGATGAAACCCTGCACAAACTCGCTGGTGGCAGCGTTGGCGGTTTGGGTACCGGCGGTATGGCGACTAAACTGCAGGCTGCCGATGTTGCCCGTCGTGCCGGTATTGAGGTGGTGATTGCCGCAGGCAGCCGACCGGATGTAATTAATGATCTGGTTAAAGGCACGGCTGTCGGCACCCGTTTCCTTCCGCTTGAATCACCACTGGAAAGCCGTAAACGCTGGATCTTGGCCGGGCCTCCACCAGCCGGGGATATTGTGATTGATGATGGCGCTGTATTTGCTGTTCAACAGCGGGGCAGTAGCTTGCTGGCGAAAGGGATCTCCGAAGTTAAAGGTGACTTTGAGCGTGGTGAGGTCATTCGTCTTTATAGTGCGAAAGGAACATTGCTAGCACGTGGTATCTGTCGTTATTCAAGTAAAGACATGGCGAAAATTGCCGGAAAACACAGCCAGGATATTTACCAGATCCTGGGTTATGAATATGGACCGGTCGCAGTACACCGTGATGATCTGGTTGTCATCTGATTAAAAATAAATATACGGACATAAAGGGGAAGTATTGTGAATCTTGAAGTGATGGGTAAGGCAGCTCAGCAGGCTGCATTTGAATTGGCTACTGCAGCGACGGCACAAAAGAATAAAGCGCTGGCGATTATCGCGGATGAACTGGAAGCGAATCGCGAGTTGATTCTGGCGGCGAACGCCAAAGATATTGATGCAGCCCGGGAAGCCGGCATGACAGATGCCCTGATTGATCGCTTGCTGCTGAATGAAGACCGCCTTGCCGGAATTGCTAACGATGTCCGCAATGTGATCAGCTTGAATGATCCGGTCGGTGCTGAGCTGGATACACGAGTGTTGGAAAATGGCATGCGCCTTAGTCGCCGTCGTGTACCGCTGGGCGTTATTGGGGTGATTTATGAAGCGCGCCCGAATGTGACCATTGATATTGCAGCACTGTGCCTGAAAACGGGTAATGCCAGTATCCTTCGTGGTGGCCGCGAAACCTTCCACTCCAACATGGAGTTGGTGAAAGTTATTCAGGTGGCGCTTGAAAAAGCTGGTCTGCCGGCGGCATCAGTTCAGTATATTGAAAAGCCTGATCGTGAGTTGGTTTCTCAACTGCTCAAACTGGATCAATATGTAGATATGATCATCCCGCGTGGTGGTGCAGGTCTGCATAAGATGTGCAAAGAAAACAGCACGATTCCTGTGATCATCGGTGGTTTCGGTATCAGCCATGTATATGTCGACAAGACGGCTGATCTGTCCCGTGCGTTGGATGTGGTTGAAAACTCAAAAGTTCAACGTCCGTCAGCGTGTAATGCTCTTGATACCTTGTTGGTGAACGAAGACGTAGCCGAAGCCTTCCTGCCGCGTCTTGCAGAGCGCCTGAACAAAAGCAATGTAACTTTCGTTGCCGATGAAGCAGCTTACGGCGCGCTTGAAGGTAAAGCCGCAGAGCTGCGTCCGGTAGCAGACGGTGACTACGACACAGAGTGGCTGAGCTTCACGCTGGGTGTGAAAGTGGTGAAGGATGTGGATGAGGCCATTGCCCACATGCGCAAGCACAACGCCAGCCACTCCGATGCTATCTTGACGAACGATCTTCAGTCAGCGGAGCGTTTCGTGAATGCAGCCGGTTCAGCCGCGGTCTACGTAAATGCATCAACCCGTTTTACCGACGGTGCGCAGTTTGGCCTGGGAGCGGAAGTGGCGGTTTCAACCCAGAAGCTTCATGCCCGTGGCCCGATGGGATTGGAAGAGCTGACAAGTTATAAGTGGGTGGGGGTTGCAAACTACCTATCCCGCGCGTAACGATGCCTCCGTCGTCAAATAGTCTATAACGTCATCACAAGTGCTCATTTACGTTCGTAAACTCCGCGCTTATTCTTTGTTCTAGAGTGTTTGTCTTAGGTGGCATAGCTCCGCTTTAAGTTAGCGTTTGATGGTATGAATAAAAAACGGAAGCCTACACAGCTTCCGTTTTTTGTTGAAATTCAGCAAGGCAAGCCTTTAGCTTGTTCGAACCTATTTCTTCTCTTTCTTTTCGGCTTCTTTCTGCAGTTGTTCTCGGTCGTACTTTTCCTGCAGGTACTTGATCTTATCTTTGTAGCCGAACTTCATATGCGCGGTGTACTTCAAGGCTGCAATGTTGCTGACAACCACGCTGACAATAATGATACTGATAACCCATGGGTTAAGTAGCCATTCCATTCAGACCTCGCAGATATTCCCGATGTATTTACTATAAAGATTATCAAGGTTTGCCAGGATCTGCGACTTTCCGGCTATTTCACATGCATTTAGTGTGTGGTAAAGCATCTCTGGTGTTAACTGCTGGAGCAAATGCTTACTGAGCGGGTAATAGCTGATATGCCAGGGTTCGACAGCAACACCGCCGCGATCTTCGGCGTAAGGCAGGTAGAATCCGAACTGGGTCATGTGTTCGTTTAGCCAGGCGCTGAATTCGGCCTGGTGGCCGCCGGTTTCGTACTCCCAGGGTTCAAGTCTAAGTTTGACTCCCTCTGGCAGACAGTTCGCAGCGTAGATATCAACATCCGTCCCCCAGTGGTGGCGGCTGGCGCCGGGCAGAGCTGACCAGCGCAGGATGGCGTGGATTTTTTCCAGCTCCGATAATTGGCTGGCATCCAGCGGCTGGCTGTGACTGTCCAGCAGTGGCCGGGTGCCGTTGAACTTGCTGTTCCAAATCAGCAATTGGCGATCGAAAGGGCGAAACGCACTGGCAAGGCGAAGCTCAAAGCCCGCGTTAGCGGCAGCTTGCTGTAGGTCGACAAAAGCCGGCTGCATCGATTTGTGCAGCAGGTGTTGCTGGTGGGGGACAAGGTGGGTGTCTTCTTGTCCGGTAAGCTGCCCGGCAGTCATGTGCCGGGCGGAGGTTAAGTCGGTCATTTAAGTGTTTTTTCTAATACCTTCTGGTACATGTCGGTGAGTTTTTCGAGATCCGCGACCTTCACGCACTCATTGACTTTATGGATGGTGGCATTCACCGGGCCCAGTTCAATCACCTCTGCACCTGTGCGGGCGATAAAGCGTCCGTCTGAAGTACCGCCGGTGGTCAGTAGTTCTGGTTTCTGGTGGTTTACTTCCTCGATAGCCTCGACTGTTGCTGCCAGTAATTTACCGTGGTCTGTCAGGAACGGATGACCGCTCAGGGTCCACTGCATCTCGTAATCCAGACCGTGGGCATCAAGAGTCGAATGAACCTTGCGTTTAATGTCATCAGCAGTCAGCTCGGTGCTGAAACGGAAGTTAAACTGAACCTGGAATTCTCCCGGAATGACATTAGAGGCACCAGTGCCGGCAGACAGGTTAGCTATCTGGAAACTGGTCGGGGGGAAATACGCATTGCCGTTGTCCCATGTCGTTGCCGCCAGTTCAGCCAGTGCTGGCATAGCCCGGTGAACTGGGTTGTCGGCCAAGTGTGGGTAAGCGACGTGGCCCTGAACGCCTTTGATTGTAACATCGCCGGTAATAGAGCCGCGGCGGCCGTTTTTCACTACATCACCGACGAAGTGAGTACTGGAAGGTTCACCGACAATGCACATATCGATTTTTTCGTTTCGTGCTTCCAGAGTATCAATAACCCGGGTTGTACCATTGATAAATGGTCCTTCTTCATCAGAGGTGATCAGCAAAGCAATCGAGCCCTTGTGATCCGGGTTGGCTTCCAGAAAACGTTCGATCGCCACAATGAAGCATGCAAGGGAGCCCTTCATATCTGCCGCCCCACGACCGTGCAGGTAACCGTCGATGATGGTCGGTTCAAACGGTGGGGTGTGCCAGAGATCAGATGGCCCGGCCGGGACAACATCCGTGTGTCCGGCAAAAACAAACAATGGAGCTTCGGTGCCACGGCGGGCCCAAAGGTTGGTAGTATCTTCAAAGATCATCGGTTCAATGGTGAAGCCGAGTTTCTCAAGACGCTGAATCATTACGTCCTGGCAGCCTGCGTCCTCCGGAGTTACCGAGATGCGGCTGATAAAGTCTTTCGCCAGGGCGATTACCGGGCTGTCTGACATCCTGTATCCTTACGAGTGGAAAATTTCTTGGTATTGGGCTGGCTTGAAGCCCAAGTGATAGGTGCCGTTATGAACCAGCAGCGGGCGCTTGATCATCGCCGGGTATTCCAGCATCAGAGCGATTGCTGTCTCGCGGTTCAGGCTGTCTTTCTGTTCGTCACTCAGTTGACGGTAAGTGGTACCGCGTTTGTTGACCATGGCTTCCCAGCCTAGCTCAGACTCAAAGCCTTCCAGCATCGCCTGATCCAGGCCGTCAACACGGTAGTCGTGGAAGCTGTATTCAATGCTTTCCGCTTCCAGCCATTTTTTCATTTTCTTGATGGTATCGCAGTTTTTAATACCGTAGGCAATTGTGTTCATAATTTACTGACTTACTTTTTGTTATCGAATTAGCCTTTCTTTATAACGAGAATGCAGGGGCTTAGCAATGGTAACAAAGGCTTCACGACAGAAATGAAAGATTGGTAGTGGCATCAGGGTGTTGAAATGACAGCCATTCGGATCAGCCAGGCGCAGGCCACAAGGCCGACGGCAAAGACAATGGTTCGCCAGGGACTCAGTTTACAGGCATAGCACACCATGTAGAGCACTCTTGAGATAACAAAAAGGTAGGCGGGCAGGGTTGACTGTTCTGGCGGTACATCGGCGAAATGAGCGATAAAAACACAGCAGGCGAAGACGGGTGTTACTTCCCAGCCATTAGCTTGTGCGGCTTGAACTCTGGCTGCGGCACCGGTTAGCTCTCTTTCCTGGATACGGGGCTGGTTGATATCAAACCGCCCGGTCTGGCGAACCGTCAGCCATCCGCCGATAGCAGCCAGCAGATAGTTGATCAGAAATGAAATGATGATGCACCAGAATGCCGGTGTCATAGGTTGTACCTTATCAAATCGAATCTGGTATTTAGTGTAGAACGGATTATCCGGCAAGTGGTCAGGTAGTTGTGGTCGGTTAGTGATGATGGTAAATGGGCTACTTTAGGGTATGAAAGAGACAGAATTACTATATGGTTATGCAATAAATTTGATTTATTTTTCGTTTTGTATGTATGGTGTTTCAGCTCGTGTTTTTGCGTAACAAGTGACTCAAAACTCACGTTGTTGGTTTTTTGTACTTCTTCAAGTCGTTGATAATATAGAGTTTGCTAGTTTTCTGTTGCTTTGGAAATGATGCTTGTTGCTTAATAAAAGTGAGACATGAATCACTTATTTATATTCAAGTAGCCCATAAATCCTTCCGCATCTTGATCAAACTCAACATCAATATTGGTAGAAGCGGAATAATGAAGCCTCAAATTTTGGAGGTCTCAATGGAATTGAATCCGGTTTTTGCCCGTCGTCTTTATCTCGCATTGCTTGTTGAAAAAGTGGAACGTCCGAACGTTCCGAAGCTTATCGAATTAACGGGTTGGCCGCGCCGTACTATTCAGGATGTATTAAAAGCCCTTCCTGGTTTTGGAATTGAGCTGTCATTTATCCAGGACGGCAAGCGCCATAATGATGGTTATTACCAGCTAAGTGACTGGGGACCGTTTGATTTGGAGTGGGTACAGTCCCGCGAAGAGGATATTGTTTCTTCTGTATCAAGTTAATGAAGTCGATTCACGGCTTTGTCTTGTGTATCAGAGAAGCGATGGGTTACCAGTAATTATGGGCAATGGTAGGCATTGCCCATTAATGTTACCGATGTGCTGAATGATTGCGGGCTGTACAGGTTGACAGTATTTGCCCCGCGCTCAGAAGCTTTGTTCTTCAGGTTGTTAATTGCCCCTTCCGTCAAATCCTCATTGCTGATGAACCAGAATGAGTACCAGCTGCCTTCCGAACCCGTCACTACCCCTTTTTCATCACAGGTTTTAAATTGCTCTGCACTGTCCCAGCGTAGCCGGACATCTTCACTTTGTGGTTGAAGCCGTGTGGTTTCACACCCGCTAAGAAGTAAAAGACAAAAGAGGGTGAAGGTTCGTTTCTGCATTATTGCCCCAATGATTCCAGGTAAAGGACGGTTGCCGCCGTGCGTGATTTTACCTGCAGCTTTTTCAGCAGGCTCTTCATGTGCACTTTAACTGTAGATTCAGAGATAAACAGTGAGTCGGCAATTTGTTTGTTGCGATAGCCTTTGGCAACTTCTTTCAGGATCTGCATTTCCCGCTCGGTCAGGGTATTGAGCAGAGAGTCTTGCTCTGAGGCATCTTCCAGATATTCGCGCACCAAATCACTATAGGCTTTATCGCCCCGCAAAGCTTGCTTCAGCAATTCGATTAACTGATCCGGTTCGGTATCTTTCAACAGGTAACCATCGGCACCGGCGTTGATCAGTGCTTTGATATCTGAGCGGCTGTCAGAGACAGTCAGAACAACGATTCTTGACTGAATATCTTCAGCTCTCATCGCATTAAGGGTATCAAGCCCTGACATCCCTTTCATATTGAGGTCGAGTAAGATCAGATCGGGATCTTTTTCTGTCGCAAGAGTAACGGCATCTGCGCCATTGCTGGCTTCGGCAACAATTTCAAAATCAGGTTCAAAACTGAGTAGCTGGTTGATCCCCCGTCGCATCAGCGGGTGGTCATCCACAATCATAATTTTCCAACACGTCATATTGTTATCCTTAAGGTTCAAGGGAAAAGCTCAGGGCGACTTCGCAGCCTGAACCTTGCTTTGTATTAATTTTTAGCTCGCCGTTGAGGCGCGATGCCCGCTCAGTCATGATCGCCAGGCCGTAGTGGTTCAGTTTTTCACTCGTCGGGTCAAAACCCTGACCGTCATCACTGATTGTGATGTTGACCTGATCGCCACTTTGGTGACAGGCAATGATGATTTCATCGGCCTCGGCATGTTTGATCGAATTTAAAACTGCTTCTCTGATCAGTTGTAGCAGATGAACCTGATGATGGGCATCTAAATTTAATGATGACAAATGGTTATCGATAATCAGCAAAGCATCACTCTGTTCTTCCAGCGGCTTGAGCATCTCAACCAGGGCTTCACCGAAGTTGGTTTCTTTGATGGTCAGGCGGAAGGTGCTGAGCAGCTCCCTCAGCTGGGTATAAGCGCCGGACAGTCCGCTGTCGATATCCGTGATGATCTGCATGGAGTTATCAATTTCATTCTTGCCAAGTTGACGTTTGAGCAGGGTCATCTGAATTTTCAGGTAAGAGAGCGACTGGGCTAATGAGTCATGCAGCTCTCGGGCAATGGTGGCGCGTTCATCCATCAGCAATAACTGCTCTGCCTGTTTTTGTGCTCGGTTGTAGTAGATCCCCCGTGACAGGGTTCGGGCTATATTGTCGATCAGGTTTTTGTCCGGGCATGGCAGGGTGTATTGCCACCATAGCTGGCCGAGAACCTGGTTATCCAGCTCTAAATCCTGATATTGCCACTGCTGATCTGCAGGTTGTCCGGCAGTGATTTCGGTATTGCCGCCGCTGCTTTCTTCAATGATCAGCTTGGCTGCAGTCAGGCCTTCAATGTTTACCATGGTGTCGAGCATCGCGGCGAAATTCTTCGATGACAGACGACTGACTGACAGTTCCTGTGAGCAGTGATAGAGGACTTCGAGTGACTCATTGGCATGGCGCAGGCGGCGCGTTTTTTCATCTACACTCTTTTCCAGTCCCCGGTACAGCTTGCCTAGCTCAGTAGCCATTTGAGAGAAAGTACTTGCCAGTGTGCCGAGTTCATTATCACTTTTGACATTCAATTCGATATCAAACACGCCGTTTTGGATCTGTTTGCTGGCGGAAACCAGTTGGTTGAGCGGTGACACGACTTTACGTTGAGTAAAGTGGATGGTGAACAGGACGATGATCAGGATCAGGCTTAGGCCGATCCCTCCAGTGATAGCAAGCACTTGGAGTTTAATGACTGAGAATTCCTGCAACTCAAAAACAAAGCGGTCGATCCTGTCGACAAAAGTTGCGACTTCGTCAAGAAATTGCTGCGATTGTCCGTTTTCAATCAGGGGTTGCAGGTTCTCCCACCGACCGATCAGGTTGTAGTAGTGAAGCCGGATATCAGACGGTACGGTCCAGTGTTCCAGCGCCGCCATTGAGGGGGAGAAGAGCGACTGTTCGAATTGAGCGATATGCGTGGCAACTTGTTCGGAATCGGTACGGATGTCATAGGCCAGACGATAGCTTTGCATTCGCATCGAGCCGGAAACATTAATGGCTTCGGCATCGTTGAGGCTGGAGGCCAGAGTCACCAGGGCAAAGCTGGTGGTCATCACCGATAGCAGCAGAATAGCCAGCATGGCTCGGGCTATGGTGGTTGTCACGGGTTTGAACGGCCTTTTTTTCACTTAAAGTCCTTTCTTCTACACTGAGATTTAGAGGCTGTACTAACCCTTTGAGTATTTATTGAGCGCTGTTCTTTAAAGGGCAGTAGTAGATAGTGTGAGGGATGTCATTTTCTTTTATTGATCCAAGACAAATTTACCCCCTAATTAACCCTTACTGGGTATTTAAGCATTTATTTCCGAATTTACACTGGTTGTAAACAAAAATGACAGCTTATTAATGCTAGAAAGTGCATTGAGTACAGCCTGAAATACATCAAATTTTCAATATTCAACCAAGGTTATACGGAGTAAGAGCATATGTTTGACCGTTCCCGCCGTAGCCTACTGACCCGACGTCGCAAGCCTCAGTTGCAGCGAATGCCCTGGGTTGTCGATGAAGATACGTTTATTGACCGATGTACGCGCTGCAACAAATGTCTTCATGCATGTGAAACCAAGATCATTATTAAAGGCGATGGCGGATTTCCGACCGTCGACTTCAACCAGGGTGAATGTACGTTTTGCTATGGCTGCGCTGAAGCCTGCCCCGAAGCTTTGTTTCATCCCAGGACGGAATCGCCCTGGGCTCTGAAGGCCGACATTGGTCAGGGCTGCCTGGCCCGGAACCGAATCGAGTGCCGGAGCTGCGGGGATATGTGTGAGGTGCAGGCCATTAGTTTCCGGTTACAACCGGGCGGTGTTGCCCAGCCAGTACTGAATAATGAGGGTTGTACTGGTTGCGGTGCCTGCTTGTCGGTATGTCCGGCTTCGGCAATCACTATGGTTACCCATCAATTAGAAGAGTAAAAGCGATGGCATTACAAGAAGTGCACATATCTAGCCTGGTGGTTCACGTTAAACCTGAACACCTTGAGGGAGTAAAGGCTCAGATAGCGACTTTGCCAAATGCAGAAATTTACGGCGAAAGTGAAGAAGGCAAAATCATCGTGGTCCTGGAAACAGAAAATCAGGGCTTCGTGACCGACACCATAGATAAAATCAATAACTTAGAACACGTTTTAACTACTTTTTTGGTTTACCACCAAATTGAACACTTTGACTCGCAATCTGAGGATGACGCATGAAAATGACAAGACGTGCGTTTGTGAAAGCAAACGCCGCTGCATCGGCAGCCGCTGTAGCCGGTATTTCATTGCCGGCATCAGCCACTAACTTAATTGTTAGTTCTGATCAAACCAAAATTAAATGGGATAAAGCGCCTTGTCGTTTTTGTGGTACAGGTTGTTCAGTACTGGTTGGTACTCAGAATGGCCGCGTTGTGGCTACCCAGGGTGATCCGGAAGCGCCGGTGAACAAGGGCCTGAACTGTATCAAGGGTTACTTCCTGTCGAAAATCATGTATGGCAAAGATCGTCTGCAGACGCCGCTGCTGCGCATGAAGAACGGCAAGTTCGACAAAGACGGTGATTTCCAGCCGGTATCATGGGATCAAGCCTTTGATGTGATGGCTGAAAAGTGGAAAGAAGCACTGAAGAAGCAGGGCCCGTCCGGTGTTGGTATGTTCGGTTCCGGCCAGTGGACCGTGATGGAAGGTTATGCGGCTGCCAAAATGATGAAGGCGGGTTTCCGCTCGAATAACATCGACCCGAATGCCCGTCACTGTATGGCGTCTGCGGTTGGTGCTTTCATGCGTACCTTCGGTATCGATGAGCCAATGGGCTGTTACGACGATTTCGAACATTCTGATTCGTTTGTGCTATGGGGCTCAAACATGGCCGAGATGCACCCCGTGCTGTGGACTCGCCTGACTGACCGCCGTTTGAGCAATCCTCATGTCAAAGTGAACGTGCTGTCGACTTATACCCACCGTTCTTTCGAACTGGCGGATAACGGTATGATCTTTGAGCCTCAGACCGATCTGGCGATTGCGAACTACATTGCGAACTACATTATTCAGAATGATGCGGTGAACTGGGATTTCGTAAATAAGCACACTCACTTCAAGCGTGCGACTACAGATATCGGTTACGGCCTACGTGATGAGCACCCGCTACAGCAGAAAGCGGCGAATGCTAACTCTGGCAAACTGCATCCGATGAGTTTTGAAGAGTACAAGGCTTCTGTAGCTGAGTACACACTAGAGAAAGCTTCTGAGATGTCAGGCGTAGAGCCTGAGAAACTGCTGGCACTGGCGAAGCAGTATGCGGATCCGAATACCAAGGTAATGTCACTGTGGACCATGGGCATGAACCAGCACACCCGTGGTGTTTGGATGAACAGCCTGGTTTATAACATCCACCTTCTGACCGGTAAGATTTCCAAGCCGGGTTGTGGCCCGTTCTCACTGACCGGCCAGCCATCTGCCTGTGGTACAGCGCGTGAAGTGGGTACGTTTGCTCACCGTCTGCCTGCTGACATGGTTGTTAAGAATCCTAAGCACCGTGCGATCAGTGAAAAAATCTGGAAACTACCTGAAGGCACTATTCCACCGAAGCCGGGCTATCACGCCGTGGTGCAGGATCGCATGCTGAAAGACGGAAAGCTGAATGCTTACTGGGTAATGTGTAACAACAATATGCAGGCTGGTCCGAACATCAACGAAGAGCGCCTGCCAGGCTACCGAAACCCGGAAAACTTCATTGTTTGTTCTGACCCATATCCGACAGTAACAGCACAGGCGGCTGACCTGATCCTGCCGACAGCAATGTGGGTAGAGAAAGAAGGTGCGTACGGTAACGCCGAGCGCCGTACTCAGGCCTGGTATCAACAGGTTGAAGCCCAGGGTGATGCGAAATCGGATCTGTGGCAGATCATGGAATTCTCCAAGCGCTTCAAGATTGAAGATGTATGGGGAGAGGATCTGCTGGCGAAAGCACCTCAATACCGCGGTAAGACAATGTACGACATGCTGTTCCGCAACGGTCAGGTAGATAAGTTCCCGCTGTCTGAAGCCCAGGAACTGAATGATGACGCTAAGTCTCAGGGCTTCTATGTTCAGAAAGGCCTGTTTGAAGAATACGCAGCCTTTGGTCGCGGTCATGGTCACGACCTGGCGCCTTACGATGTTTATCACCAGGTTCGCGGTCTGCGTTGGCCGGTGGTTGACGGTAAAGAAACCCAGTGGCGTTTCGTAGAAGGTTCGGATCCATATGTACCAGCCGGTGAAGGTTACCGTTTCTACGGTAAGCCGGATGGTCAGGCAAATATCATCTTTGCACCGTACGAGCCTGCTCCGGAAATGCCGGACAAAGAATACGATATGTGGCTATGTACTGGCCGTGTACTTGAGCACTGGCACACAGGGACAATGACCCGTCGTGTACCTGAGCTATATAAAGCCGTGCCGGATGCTGTGTGTTATATCCACCCGGATGATGCCCGTGCTCGTGGCCTGCGCCGTGGTGATGAAGTCAACCTTGCTTCCCGTCGTGGTGAAGTTCGTTGTCGAGTTGAAACACGTGGACGTAACCGCCCGCCTGTCGGTCTGGTTTTCGTACCTTTCTTTGATGCACGGATTTTGATTAACAAACTGATTCTGGATGCAACGGATCCGCTGTCTAAGCAGACCGATTTCAAGAAGTGCCCAATCAAGATCACTAAAGTGTAACTCATTGAAGTAATAGCAAAGCCTGTCCGTTCCGAGGAACGGGCAGCAGCTAGCCTGACTCGAATTTAGCCATAAGGCGGAGAAGAACATGAAACGTTTAGTTTTAGCTGTGATGGCAGTTGGCATGATGGTAGCCGGTGCCGTACAAAGTGCAGAAGCACTGAACAATCCTGGTGGAATTGGTGGCCTGGAATCACTGCGTGGTGGTATTGAACTGGAAACGACCCGTGCGGCGGATCCGATGAAACGTTACCCTCGCGATCAGGGCACAATCGACAGTGACTATGTGTACCAGCCACCACTGATCCCGCACACTATTCGTAACTACGAAGTGTCGCTGAATGCCAATAAATGCCTGGCGTGCCACAGCTGGAAAAATGCCAATGAAATGGGCGCAACCAAGATCAGTGTGACGCATTACCAGTCACCGCGTAAGGGCCAGGTGCTGTCAGATGTCTCACCTTCACGCTACTTCTGTCTGCAGTGCCACGTACCACAGGCTGATGCCAAGCCATTGGTTGAAAATAACTTCCAGCGTGTTGATGCGCTGCGCTAGTCATAGCCAACAGACACAGAGAGGCTATAGATGAACATATTGAAAACATTTTGGCGGCGGATGACGTCACCGAGTAAGGTGGCTGTGGGATTGGTCCTGTTTATGGGCTTTATCGGCGGCCTGCTGTTCTGGGGGGCTTTTAACACCGGGATGGAATTGACCAACACCGAAGAGTTCTGCTCCGGTTGTCATGCTCCGATTGTTAAAGAGATCCGTGAGACGGTGCACTATTCAAACCGTTCCGGTGTACGTGCTATCTGTTCAGACTGTCACGTACCGCATAACTGGACAGATAAGATTGTTCGTAAAGTCCAGGCATCGAAAGAGCTGGTGGCTTTTGCGATGGGGACAATTGATACCGAAGAAAAGTTCAAAGAGCGCCGGGGGTATCTGGCAAACCGTGAATGGCACCGGATGAAGAACAACGATTCGAAGGAATGTCGTAACTGTCATGACTTTGAATATATGGATTTCTCCGAACAGGGTGCGCGCAGCGTTAAACAGCATTCAACTGCGCTGGCATCAGGTGAGAAGACCTGCGTTGATTGTCACAAAGGGATCGCACATAAACTGCCTGACATGAAAGATGTGGAAGGCTGGTAATCCGGATTCCCGGCAATAACAGAAAGGTACAAAGACGATGAGTACATTAGAGTCGATTATCTGGCATACCCTGGGTTATGCCGCTATGCCGGTGATTATCCTGACAGGATTTGTTGGGGTGGCTGCCATTTCTATCTGGCTTCTTTCCTTGGGTAAAGACAAAGAAGTTTGAGTAGCCTCTGCTTCTATTTCTGGAAGCTGAACATCGCTAATCAAAAAAAGCCATGTCGTGAGACATGGCTTTTTTACAGGTGTTAATTCCCAGAGCTCGTGTGAAAGTGGTTTTCTGAGTTTTGTAGCGAGCGCTTGAACACACCGATAAGCAACAGGCTTGCCCAGCAACAGTAAAGAGGTAACCACTCGAGAAGGAACTGCTTAAGTGACATAGCTTGCCCGCCCAGCCAAATTTCAGCAAGATGCAAGGCGACCATACTAAATAAGCCGATAATGCTTAATACCAGAAATGATGGTCTGTCCATGGTCTTCCCTCCGGATCGATAGGGTAACTATAGATCTAAATGGGAATCATTATCAAGTGTGTTTTGTACCTTTTTTAACGTTATTAAGGCTTGAGTAAACCCGCAGCAATTAACAGTTGGCGAAATTGCTCTGCTCGCTCTCTATTAACACCGAAATCGGAATAACCGGTTCTTGATTCAGATCGGACGATGAGGGTATCGCCCTGTCGGCGAACTTCAAAATCATCTACAAAGCCGAAGATCCGGCTACGGCATTCTACGCGGAAGTAATTGTCTTCTTGTTGCGCCATGCTGGCTCCGGGAAGCTCAAGGGCATTATCAATAATAGCCTGCCAGTTCTGTCCACCTTGTTGGCTGAGCGTAAATTGCGCCAGTGTAAAATCTTCTCTGGATTCCAGTGTTGAAACGCAGTTAGGTTTTTCACCACAGGGAGACCCGGTGCGATCGGCCATTATCTGCTGCTGGTCACTATTAGAGCAACCGAAAAGAAGCAGACTGGAGAATATTACCAATATATAAGTTGATGCCTTTTTCATAACACGATCCTTGTTCTTTCGAGCGGTTAGCAAATAAAGGGAGAGCCCTTTTATTTTACTGCCGGCAAAAAAGTATAGGCAGCAAAACCAACCCATGACAAAGCAAGCAATAGCCAAGGTAGCCAGTGCTGTTTATAAATGGTTTGTTGCTCGGTAGCCGTATGAGTTTCTGTGGCTTCTACTGTTTGTTTTTCTTTCGCCTGCTTTTTGCGGAATTTATCGCGTTCGCGGGCCTTCATCTTTTGCTGCTTTTTGTATTGCTCAATACCTTTTTGAATTCCCTGGGCAATGAGTTTGGTTTGCTCTTTGGTCTGGCCTTGTTTCTGTGTTGCTTTCGCTATTCTCATCGCTTCAGCCTGAGTTTCCGGCGACGGGGTGTTTTGCTGGTTTTTTTTAGCCATGATTAATCCATGAGGAACAGTGAATTATTTATTCTGTGGTGATTATACCCTGAAGTCGGACGCTTTTGATGAGAGGCAACTAGGAGATTTTCCTTACAAATGTAGGAAAATTTCACATTGTGAACAAAAAATGAACGGGCTAAACTGTTTTATATCATTAAGCCTAAGTTAATGATATTTAATGGCTTGGTGAGGGTTTTAATGAATTAAAAAAACTTAAATTCAGACTGTGAGCTATGTAATAAAATGAGAAAATCACACGATATTAGCTACGCAAAGCGTGATCTGGGCTACAAGACAAACAATCGAAAAGTGCGGTCAGCCACAGAATTTACCACTGCCGGGTTGTGATTAGAGCGATATGAATTATGGTATCAGCATAATAAATATAACGTGCTACTCCTATTGAGGTTGAATTCTGTAATCTGTGCCGCCATTGCTAAAAAGAGAAATGGTGTACGGGGAATCAGTTTGCTTTATCCGATAGATGCTTATGACAAGCATGGCTTATTAAAGCCGTCAGCAATGCTCTGGCTGACTTTAATTTTTAATGCAAAAGCATGGATTATATTTGTTATGGCCGGCGCCAGTCGTGAACAGGGCGCCCAGGTTTTAGAAATTTTGTATCCGGTGCGAAATAACCTTTATTTCGCAATGGTAATGGGGTTACCCGCATTGTTTTTAATGTGGGTAACCGGACAACGACACAAAAACAAAAAACTAATTAATGCATTGTGGCGGCGTGGTAAATCGATCTTGCTCGCGGCCTACATGACAGATTGTGCTCTGCAAGTGTATCAACTGACATTATTAAATGGTGCATTTAGCTGGTCCCGAGCGATAACGCTGTTAATAACCGTATGGCTGGGCCTCTATCTTATCCGTAGCACCAGGGTTAGAAATACATTTGCAGACCAGCCTTTGGAGAGGTAATGCAGATGAATGATTGGGGTAAAGGTTTAGTCCTCTTTAGCGCCTTTTTAAGCCCATTAGCCATGGCTGATTGGCTTCTGGATGTGGACTTTGAACTATCAAGCGCTGGTATGACCCAGACAGTGAATACATCCCTGTCCCTGTTGCCGGGTGAAGAGACTGTGTTCTTTGGCACTGATAATGAAGTGTTTTTCGGCTTCAATAATGAAAGTACTAATCGTCGGGAATTAGTTGGTAGCGCAGAGTTATTGGAAGTATCGGCTGAAGAAGTAAAAATCGCCTTTAAGGTGCAGGAGCGACTTGATGACGGGGCCTGGCGGACGATTATTTCACCAACGATTTCAACTGGTTTGAATTCGCCGGCATCATTTGAAAGTTCTGATGGCGATGCAGATGAGCAAGTGAAACTGAAAGTGGAAGTGACATCTGTTTAGAATTTAAAGAACATGACTGACGTTTTTGAAACGCTCCTTCTGGGAGCGTTTTTTGTTTCTGTACATTTTGCTGTCGGCCCGGGAAAGAAAATAATCTGGTGTATCATTTTGTCGATAAAAGGTAATACCAACACTGGCACCAATTTGGATCCGATTGTTATCAATGAAGAAGGGTTTTCCGGCATAAGCTGACAGCGATTGAGCCAGTCTTCGCGTTTCATGTTTATTGCTGTTGTAAAGCAGGATGACAAATTCATCGCCTGCCAGCCGGGCAAAAAAAGTCGTTTCACTATCCAGCAGTGTACTTACTCGTGCGCAGAACCGCTGCAATACCTGATCACCGATGGAGTGACCATAGGTGTCATTAACAGCTTTAAAGTTATCAAGGTCGATGAATAACAAGGCAGGTTTCCGGGTGGTGCTGTTTGCTATCGTATGATGCAGTTTTTCGACCAGGGCATAACGGTTAGCAATTCCTGTAAGGGTGTCTTTTCGGGCCATTTCTTCAGCCCTTTGTTCCGCTTCTTTCCTTCGCGATATCTCCTTTTTCAGCATTTGATTGACATAAGAAAAGTAAGCGGCAGCCATGGATGTAATTGTCAGCAAGATAGCGCCAATAAGAATCCAAACCTTTAGTTGCTGCCAGGCGATTTTGCTTCGTAACGGGTAGAGGAAGTTCTGATCTATAGTCGTCTGTGGAATGATATTGAGTTCAGCTAACTCATCCGCAATGAGCTGCCAGCGTGCTTGGCTCATGTGACCGATATCGACAACATCAGGCATGATCAGTTTTGATGCTGTCTTTAATTCATACTCAAGGTTAGCCCGACTTTTCTGTGGGTGATACTTTTGCTCTATGACATCCAGTGTTTCTTCTATGTGGGTAAGGGCGTAATACCATCCTTTTATCGTGGCATTCAGAAAATTATCAACAGTTTCAGGTCGGTTTTCAGCCAGTGCCTGGCTGGTAAAAATAACATCACTGTAAAAGCGAATACCGTAATCTGCAGGGTTGAAAATCAATGCTTTTGCGCCGCTTTCCTCAAAAAAGAATGGCTCATTGGTCAGGTAACCATTGAAGGCGTCTACTTTTTCTGAAAGTAGGTCATTGATATTGGCTGATGTTGTTATTTGTTCAAGATCGGTAAGAGAGATATGGTTACGAGAAAGAAGAAGGATAAGTTCAGCATCTTCAGTGCCGGAAAACATCATTACACGCTTTCCGACTAAATCATGGATAGTTTGAATATCACTATCAGCGTTTGCCATCAGGATAGATGGTGACAGCTGGAAAACAGCCCCAAGAGCAGTAACAGGAAACCCTCGGCCATAGGCTACTAGCACTTCAGTGTTGCCAACACCGAAATCAGCATTGCCGTTAAGAACTTCTTTGATTGGTACTTTGTTGTTACCGCCTGGCAGGATAGTAACGTCAAGTCCGGCATCATGATAAAAGCCTTTTTCTTTTGCCATATAAAAGCCGGCAAACTGTGCCTGATGCAGCCAGCGTAGCTGTATAGAAACGCTTTCAGTGGCGGCCGAAGGGGCAGCCAGTGCAAGTAGACACATTGAGATGAATAGGGACAGAAGGCTTTTCATTATATGCAATTGCTTGTATTTGTGAGCTGTGCCAATTTTCGTTTACGAACGTAAGGAAGTAAAGAGCAGATTTAATTTTTGATAGCAGAGGAAATACTCAGTTATTTGGTACCTTGAGCGTTATAATTATGCCTTTATACCCTAGTATTTTTGAGGATACTTAGGGGATTGCTCGGTAACTTTAATGTGCCAGGGTATAAGATGTCAGTTAATAATAATTAGGAGAAATATATGGCTATTGCACAACCAGCCATTTTGCCGGAAGCAGGTCCGTTTGCACTGTATGTAGTAATGAAAGTTACTGGTGATAAGCAGGCTGTGATCAAGCAATGTCAGGAGCTTCATAATGTGCTGGCGCAAGTGAATGAGCAGCAGCCTGGTGCTTCACTGCGCGCTAGTATCGCCTTTGGTAAGTCATTCTGGTTGAGCCTGGAAAAAGGCTGCCCGGCTGGTTTTGACGATTTTCGTCAGTTAGGTTCTGGTGATACTACTGCACCTGCAACAGGTGGTGATATTTTGCTGCACGTGAACTCCAGCCGTCATGATCTTAACTTTTACACGCTACGGCAGTTCTTGCAGCCAATTGCTCAGGAAGTGGAAGTTATGGACGAGACTTATGGTTATAAGTACTTGGACGCACGTGATATGACCGACTTTATTGACGGTACTGAGAACCCAAAAACGGAAGAATCCCGTCGTAATGTTGCTCTGATTGCTGATGGTGAGTTTGCCGGCGGTAGTTTTGTTATGGTTCAGCGCTTTATTCACAACTTGCCAGCCTGGAATAAGATGGCAGTAGAAGCGCAAGAAAAAGTGATTGGTCGAACTAAGCCAGATTCTGTTGAGCTTGAGGACGTTCCTGCTGATTCACATGTTGGTCGTGTTGATATCAAAGAGGAAGGTAAAGGGCTTAAAATTGTTCGTCATAGCCTGCCATATGGCTCGGTGACTGGTGATCACGGCCTGCTGTTTATTGCTTATTGTAATACGCAACATAACTTCAACGCCATGCTGGAGAGCATGTATGGTGAAACTGATGGTACAGTTGATCAGCTGCTACGTTTCACTCGTGCTGTTAACGGCGCATATTTCTTTGCACCTTCGAAGGAAGTTTTAGAGAGTTTATAGCAGAAGCGAGTGTGCTTTGCTTCGAAGGACAAGAAAAGCAAGAGTTCACCGCTCTTGCTTTTTTATATCACGCATCTTCATGCTCGATATTGATATCTTTTATACCCATAAAAAAACGCAGCCCGGAGGCTGCGTTTTCTTGAAGATATTACTATCTTACTTCTTGATGCGCAGGATTGGTGTTTCACCAACTGTAGTTGCACCAGAAAGCTTGTTCAGCTCTTTGATTTCGTCCATGTTAGAGATAACAACTGGAGTCAGAGTTGATTTAGCTTTTTCTTCAAGAAGAGCTAGGTCGAATTCGATGATTGCGTCACCAGCTTTAACAGTTTGGCCTTCCTCTGCGATACGAGTGAAGCCTTCGCCTTTCAGTTCAACAGTGTCGATACCGAAGTGAACGAATAGTTCGATACCATCATCAGACTCAATAGAGAAAGCGTGGTTAGTTTCGAAGATCTTGCCGATAGTACCGTTTACTGGTGCAACCATTTTGTTGCCAGCAGGTTTGATAGCAACACCGTCACCAACGATTTTTTCAGCAAAAACAACATCTGGCACATCTTCGATGTTTACGATTTCACCAGATAGTGGTGCGATGATTTCAATTGCACCAGCTTCGTTGCTGTCGTCTGAAACCAGCTTCTTCAATTTGTCAAACAGACCCATATCGTTGCTCCTAAGCGTTTTATTCTATCTGCAGCTATTAATTAGCAGATGGTCTTTTCTGCGATGAATTTTTCTACGTGTGCTTCAATCTCAGCAGCAGTAGGCATAGCCAGTGCTTGCTCAGCCATAGCTTTAACGTCAGCAAAATTCGCGTTGCGGATAACTTTCTTAATGCGTGGAATCGAAATTCCGCTCATGCTGAATTCGTCCAGACCCATACCTAGTAGAAGTAGGGTTGCACGCTCGTCACCAGCAAGCTCGCCACACATACCAGTCCACTTGCCTTCTTTGTGAGAAGCATCGATTACTTGCTTAATCACTGTCAGTACTGCAGGTGATAGTGGGTTATAAAGGTGAGAAATCAGCTCGTTACCACGGTCAACAGCAAGAGTATACTGGGTTAAGTCGTTAGTACCAATACTAAAGAATGCAACTTCTTTCGCCAGATGGTGTGCAATTGCAGCAGCCGCAGGTGTTTCAACCATCACACCGATCTCGATGTTTTCGTCGAATGCCAGGCCTTCAGCACGAAGTTCTGCTTTGTATTCTTCGATAGCTGCCTTCAGTTCACGGATTTCTTCAACAGAGATAATCATCGGGAACATGATGCGAAGCTTACCGTGCGCAGATGCACGCAGGATAGCACGAAGCTGGTCACGTAGAATTTCACGACGGTCCAGGCTGATTCGAACTGCACGCCAGCCAAGGAACGGGTTCATTTCTTTTGGCAGATCCATGTACGGCAGATCTTTGTCACCACCGATATCCATAGTACGGATAATCACTGGCTCGCCGTGCATTGCTTCTGCAACTTCTTTATACGCTTGGTATTGCTCTTCTTCAGTTGGAAGGGCATCGCGATCCATGAACAGGAACTCTGTACGGTACAGGCCAACACCTTCACCGCCGTTGCGAAGAATACCGTCACAGTCTTTAACTGTACCGATGTTACCGCAAACTTCTACCTGCTTGCCGTCTAGCGTGATAGCTGGAAGATCTTTCAGTTTAGCCAGTTCTTCTTTTTCAGCTAGGTATGCGTCACGGATAGCTTTGAATTTAGTCAGCTCATCGTCAGATGGGTTAATCACAATCTTGTTGTTGATTGCGTCAAGAATCAGCATGTCACCATTCTTAACCTGAGCTGTGATGTCGTTAGTACCTACGATTGCAGGTAGTTCCAGAGAACGCGCCATGATAGAGGTGTGTGAAGTACGACCACCGATATCAGTCACGAAGCCAAGAACGAATTTCAGATTGATTTGAGCAGTTTCAGAAGGAGTCAGGTCGTTAGCAACCAGAATAACTTCTTCGTTGATTGCGCTTAGGTTTACGATGTTGATGCCCAGAGCATTCTTAACAACGCGGTTACCGATATCACGGATGTCGGTTGCACGCTCTTTTAGGTATTCATCGTCAAGTGATTCAAGCGTTGTCGCCTGCTCTTCAATCACAGAGTGAATTGCAAGGTCTGCAGACGCTTTGTTGTCTTTAATGAAGGCTATGATTTCTTCTTCTAGCTCTTCATCTTCCAGCAACATGATGTGGCCTTCAAAGATGGCTTCCTTCTCTTCACCGAAGGTTGCTCTTGCTTTTTCTTTGATTACTTCTAGTTGCTCAGAGGATTTTTTTCGAGCATCGAAGAAACGCTGAATCTCGTTTTCGATTTGGTCTGCAGCGACAGGAGTTTTGTTTAGAACAATCTCTTCTTCCTGCAGTAGTAGTGCTTTACCGAAAGCAATACCAGGAGATGCCAGGATACCTGAAATCATAGCCTTACCTTAAATTAACTTAAAACTAGGGGAAGTAACAAACGGACTGCGAATTAGTGCAGTTCGTCCATTAGGGCAACTAGGTGATCTACAGCTTGCTGTGCCTGAGCACCTTCAGCAGAGATAGTCACAACTGTACCTTTTACCAGACCTAAAGTTTGTAGTTTGAACAGGCTTTTCGCGCTTGCGCTCTTACCGTTAGAAGTAACAGTGATGTCCGCGTCGAAACCTTTAGCTTCTTTTACGAACTGAGCTGCTGGACGAGTGTGTAGACCGTTTTCTGCAGTGATCTCAACTTGCTTCTGATACATATTTCACCCCGATTATTGATATAGTAGTATTTGATATTTACTTAACTGAAAGTAAGCTTAACGCGGATAACATTAGCTCGCTAATCTGGAGTATAAACTACCCAACAGTCCGTCGTATTTGCTTAATCCAAGTCAAATTTTTGTGACATTTCTTGTTTTTGATGCATCAAGATGGCGGTTTATTGACCTTTTATTTTGATGCTTAAAATAAAATTCAACGGATTTATATTAAAGCTCAGTTCAAAATGCAACAAAAAACCCCCCTGTTGGGGGGCTTTTGAGCAACAATCGTGAACCTAATCTTTCAAAATGTGATCACTGTTGGGTTTCTTTTTCAGTGAATAGCCCTGCAAAGAGTGCGGTTGAAAGATAACGTTCACCAGAGCTTGGTAGAATAACAACGATGTTTTTGCCTGCGTACTCCGGACGCTCTGCAATTCTGTTTGCTGCAATCACCGCTGCGCCAGATGAAATTCCGGCCAGGATCCCTTCTTCATCCATTAGGCGGCGAGCCATTTCAATGGACTCTTCGGAGCTTACTCGCTCAACTTCATCAATTAATGTCAGATCGAGGTTGCCAGGAATGAAGCCTGCGCCGATACCCTGAATTTTATGCGGAGCTGGTTGTACTTCGTCGCCGTTCAGGGTCTGAGTAATAACTGGCGACTCTGATGGCTCAACTGCAATAGTAGTAATGGCTTTGCCTTTTTGCTGTTTAATATAACGGCTGACACCAGTTAATGTACCGCCGGTTCCGACGCCTGAGACAAAGACATCTATTTCGCCATCTGTAGCATCCCAGACTTCTGGTCCAGTGGTCTTTTCATGGATTTCCGGGTTAGCCGGGTTGTTGAACTGTTGAAGAAGCAGGTACTTCGATGGATCGGATGCCACAATTTCTTCTGCTTTTTCAATAGCGCCTTTCATGCCTTTTGGTGCTTCAGTCAGGACAAGATTGGCTCCAAGGGCTTTGAGCAGTTTGCGGCGCTCTAAGCTCATACTTTCCGGCATGGTCAGGGTTAGCTTGTAGCCGCGAGCTGCTGCAACAAAAGCAAGGGCAATACCTGTGTTACCACTGGTTGGTTCAACCAGTTCGACGCCTTCTTTCAGAATACCTTTCTTTTCGGCATCCCAGATCATGTTTGCGCCAATACGGCACTTAACACTAAAACTTGGGTTACGCGCTTCTATTTTGGCCAGCACATTACCTTTACTGACACGGTTCAGACGAACTAGCGGGGTGTTACCAATAGTCAGGGAATTATCTTCGTAGATTTTGCTCATGCTTTTCGTTCCTTCGTAACGCGATCTGTAAAAATGACACTTAAAGAATAATCGGTCATGTTCATTTGGAAAGTAATTAATTGTTATATCTTATTGTTATATAAGAGGCGCATTGTTGGAGGCGATGGAAATGAGTGACCCCTACAAGGGAATCTCTCAGAGTCAGAGGGGGACTATTAAGGGGCGGTACGAGCTAAGCCGTGAAGGCTTGGTATGAGGGAAGGTCGATTATCCAAGCCTTTTAAAAATAAGAAAGGCGAGAATCGACAGACACTCACCTTTCCTTTATTCATTATCTGAGCTTATCTCCGTTTGTATTCATCACGGTAGTTGTCTACCCACATGGCTGTTGCACCGCAGACTGCGATTGGCATAACAAACAGATTTAGGATTGGAGTCATAGTAAAGAGCATCACCAGGCTACCGAAGCTTAGTGACTTACCGCGCTTAACTTTCAAGGCATCACGCATCGCGCTAAATGGTACCTTATGGTTATCGAAAGGGTAGTCGGCATACTGAATACTCATCATCCAGGCACTGAACAGGAACCAGAGCACTGGGCCCACCGTCTGGCCTATAGCTGGGATACATAGCAGAATAAGCAGGCCAATGGCCTTAGGAAGGTAGTATTTCAGCTTTACCCATTCCCTGTGCATGATACGAGGGAAATCTTTGATGATGGCTTTAATGCCAGCATCCGGCAGGCGTTCACCGGTAAGTTTGGCTTCAAGGTGTTCTGCCAGTAAGCCATTGAAAGGTGCTGCAATCCAGTTAGCAATGGTGCTGAAGAAATAGGAAAAGGTGACGAGGGTGGCAACAGCCAGTAATGGCCACAATATATAGGATAGCCAGTCCATCCATTCCGGCAGGTAAGCCAGCCAGCTATCGATCCACTCGCTGAGTTGACTCAACACCAGAGTAAAAGCCGTTCCGAAAAGCAGAATATTCACCAGCAGCGGTAAAAGAACGAAACGGCGGGTACCGGGCTGCATGGCCAGTGACATTCCTTTGAAGAAATACTGGGCACCACTGACCGGGTGTTGGATTGCTGGTGACTGACGCATCTGATTCTCCTTTATGGGCTTTTCTCTATCAATGAACTTAAATATGAGAAAAGGCTGGTGAGTGCATATTAACGGTGAGCGGTGCAGTGAATCAAATATCATCACCTTAATCGTGTAGATTAAAAGTAAAATATCGCAATATTCCGGCTGATTTTTGTCCGTTTTTGTGCTCAGCCACACTATCTTGCAGGAATCGATATAATCAACTTCTCTTTATGATCTTAGATTTGGTACATTATTGGAGATTCCTTTTATTATCTGCCTTGGGATAAGCGAGATAATAAAAGGAATCGGTAGAGTTATTCGGTGTTACTCCAGGCCTGATGGATTCATGTTCTGGGCAGCCCGATGAATTATCGTGTGTCATTAGTCCCGTAATGGGTAACGAGTATATTCAGAGTATTCATATGCAGGAATTGCGTCTGGTTCTTATTATTGTCGGTGCGTTGGCGATTGCCGCGTTACTGTTGCATGGCCTTTGGAGCAGTCGAAAGGAAAAACCCGCTAAGTTCAGTGAAAAGCCGCTGGGCAAGTTAGATGAATCATCCAAGCCGGTTGATGCGGATGGTTTTGATGAAGACGGTGTGGGTAACGTAAGAGTGGTTAACAGCGATGAACCGGCTCAGGGAAATCCGCGACCGCCTCGTAAAGAACCTGAACTGCACTTTGGTGATAAGGCTGAGGTTGATCCCCTGATGGATTCAGCCGCAGGTAATTTTAAAGAGTCTGCTGATTTTGATTTGCCGAAGATGTCAGCTCAGCAAGAGCCGGCTTCTAAAGTTGCAGAGGCGGTCAGTCAGCCGTCAGCAGAGCCGATGATGACGCCAGAGGTGAATGTACCTCAGCCACAAATTGTTCAGCCTCAGTCAGAAGGCATCAAGCAGGTGACAGCTGAGGCAGAGCTTCCTCAGCCTGAGTTGAAAGAACCAGAGCAGATGATTGTTGTTGAGCCAACTGAAACTGCAGAACCTGTCGTTGAACCACAACAACCGATCAGTAATGAAGTGATTGCTGATGAAGTTGCAGAGTCTTCAGTGGAGCCAGAGCCTGTGTTGCCACCTGATTATCTGGTTCTGAATATTCATGCTCGTAACGGTGAGATTCTGACTGGTAGTAAATTATTTAATACTCTGGAACAAAATAATCTGTTCTATGGGGAAAATTCGGTGTACCACCGTCATGCTGAAAATGCAGGTACCGGAGCAATTATTTTCTCGGTCACCAACATGGTTCACCCGGCTCAGTTCCCTGAGGGCGGCGATGATAGTTTTGAAACTCCGGGAATTGCGTTTTATCTGATGTTGCCTTGTCCGGGCAGAGCGGATTACAACTTTAATATTATGCTTCAGACGGTTCAACGAATTGCTGATGAGCTCGGAGCTGATGTGTTAGACCATGAAAGGGCGATGATTACCCCGCACCGTATTGATGAATATCGGGAAAAGGCAAAACTCTACTCTCGGGCATAACACCAAGAAATAATTAGCTTATAATCAGGCCCCTCTTCGGGGCCTTTTTTATTCGATAGGAAGAACAATGAGTCAAGACATTCAGCAGCAACTAAAGGGGCTGCGCGACCAACTTGCATACCACGGGCATCGCTACTACGTAGAAGATAACCCGGAGATCCCTGACGCTGAATATGATCGGATGATGCAGCAACTGCTGGCGCTGGAAGCTGAAAATCCAGCGCTTATTACTCCGGATTCACCAAGTCAGCGTGTTGGCGGCAAGCCGCTGGATGGATTTACGCAAGTGACTCATGAACTGCCAATGTTATCGCTAGACAATGCGTTTAACGATGATGAGTTGCGTGCGTTTGAGAAGCGAATGCAGGATCGTCTGATCCCATCGCTATCTCTGAGCTACTGTTGTGAGCCAAAGCTTGACGGTTTGGCTGTCAGCCTTATGTATGAAAATGGCATTTTGGTTCAGGCTGCCACCCGTGGCGACGGTACAACCGGTGAAAATATTACAACCAATGTTCGTACTATCCGTTCTATCCCTCTGAAGTTGCAGGGAGAAGGTTGGCCGGAGCGTCTGGAAGTGCGTGGTGAAGTATTCATGCCTAAGCAAGGCTTTGATGAACTGAATGCCCGTGCTCAAAAGAAAGGTGAAAAGACCTTTGCTAACCCGCGTAATGCTGCTGCCGGCAGTTTGCGTCAGCTGGACTCAAAGATCACTGCGACTCGTCCGCTAAGCTTCTTTGCTTATTCGGTGGGCGTTGTTGAAGGCATGGATCTGGCGGCAAGTCAGTATGAACGCCTGGTTCAGCTGAAGTCGTGGGGTATTCCAATGTGCCCTGAAATTCGTCAGCTGAATAGCTTAGACGACGTGATTGCTTATTATCAGGATATTGCAGAAAAACGTCCGTCGCTGCCTTATGAAATCGATGGTGTTGTTATCAAAGTTGATGATGTCGAGACTCAGGATCAGCTTGGCTTTGTTGCCCGTGCACCTCGCTGGGCGATCGCCTATAAATTCCCGGCACAAGAAGAAATGACTTTACTGAACAACGTAGAGTTTCAGGTCGGTCGTACAGGTGCGATTACTCCGGTTGCCAAGCTTGAGCCTGTCTTTGTTGGTGGTGTGACGGTGAGTAATGCAACTCTTCACAACGCAGATGAAGTTGAGCGTCTTGGTGTGATGATTGGCGATACCGTGATTATTCGTCGTGCTGGTGACGTGATCCCACAGATCGTGTCTGTAGTGGAGTCTCGCCGTCCGGAAAATGCCACGCCAATTATTTTCCCGGAAGCCTGTCCGATCTGTGAATCCAAAGTTGAGCGTGTCGAAGGAGAAGCTGTTGCCCGTTGTTCAGGTGGCTTGTTCTGTCAGGCTCAGCGTATCGAAGCCCTTAAGCACTTTGTTTCCCGTAAAGCTCTCGATGTAGATGGTTGTGGTGAGAAAGTTATTGAGCAGCTGGTAGACCGTGAAATGGTTTCCACACCAGCAGACCTGTTTAAGCTTTCAGCGGGCGTGTTGACCGTGTTGGAACGTATGGGGCCGAAATCAGCTCAGAAGCTGGTGGATGCGCTGGAAAAATCCAAGCTGACTACATTGCCTCGTTTCCTGTATTCACTGGGGATCCGTGAAGTGGGTGAAGCAACCGCGGCTAACCTTGCTCTTCATTTTGAAACACTGGATGCGATCAATGCGGCCAGTAAAGAACAGCTGATTAAAGTACCAGATGTCGGTGATATCGTCGCTGAGCACGTTTATAACTTCTTCCGTGAAGAGCATAACCTTAAAGTGATCAACGAGTTGCTGGAAGAAGGGATCAACTGGCCAGCGATTGAGAAGCGTGAAGAAGGTGTTGAATTGCCGCTTGACGGAAAAATTGTGGTACTGACAGGTTCCCTGTCTCAGTTAACCCGCTCTGAAGCTAAAGCAGCACTGCAGGATCTTGGCGCCAAAGTAACGGGTAGTGTTTCGAAGAAGACCGATTTGCTGGTTGCCGGAGAAGCAGCGGGTTCAAAACTGACAAAAGCCCAGGATCTTGATATTGAAATCTGGGATGAGCAAGACTTGGTTGATTTCATGAATCGTTAATAATATTCCCATCAGTAAATATGGCGCAGACCAAAAAGTCTGCGCCATAATTTCCTCCAATCTCTAATCTCCCACCTAATACACGAATATTCCTTTTGGTTATTTTTTTAAACGAAATATTCTCAAATAACCATTCTGTTAAATTTGGTTTTTAGTTAATGAAACAAAGTAAGTTTCATTATTGCTCTTAGAAATCGATCACAATATTCATACCTTTATTTTTTTAAGTTATTGTATTTAATTGATTTTTAGTCAGAGTGTTATTGTTGGCGTGGAATATATGATACTGATCACTTTAGCGTCAAAAGTTTGTTACTCATCATATTTTTAAAACAATAAATTAAGTTCTGATTGATGTTTTGCGCCGCGAAAGTAGTCTAATAGCTGAAGTGAAACAGCAGTTCTGAATGAACTAAAACGTATGATTTAACTCGGTTATTATTGAGTTGAAATATCGGGAGACTTACTCGGTGCCTTCGGCGGCCAACCTATTGGGCATCGGTATACAGCTAGTATTTTTTAGGAGTTTTTCCATGAATAAGATCTTTAAGCGCTCTGTTCTGGGTGCTGCTATTGCTACAGCAGCTATGGTATCTGCGTCTGCTAATGCTTACCAAATCGGTGAAAATAATGACTTTAATGTAGAGGTTTATGGTGTAGCTGCAATCTCTGTCGTTAATTATGATACCGATGAAACAAACCTTTCAACCAATGTATCAAAAGATGCAAGTACTGGTTACGATTACGAAAACGAATCCCGTATTGGTTTCCGCGCCGGTAAAGATATGTTTGATAACCTGAACGTCTTTATGCAGGTTGAATCAGGTTATGTGGGTGAAGATGGCGAAGGTGCCACCTTGGGTAATCGAGACACCTTTATTGGTATGAAAGGTGACTGGGGTAAGGTACGTTTTGGTCGTATGTTAACGCCAATGTATGAATTAGTTGATTGGCCTTATGCTAACCCAGGTTTGGGTGCGTCCTGGGACTTTGGTGGTGATGTTAAATTCCATCGTGATCGCCATGGTGATATGGCTCGTTATGACTCACCCAGCTTCGGAGACTTTAATTTTAGTTTAGCGACAGGCCGTGGTGATAAAGATGTTGACGGTAACAACTGGTATGGGGCTTCTGCACATTATCGTGTCGCTGATATGGTTACTTTCCATGTCGGACTTGAATCAGAAAGTGACCGCAAGCTGAAAGATGGCTCGGCTGCAAAATGGGATTGGGTTGATGCTGATAAGAAACCTGAAACTGCGCCTGTTTGGAGTAAAGTTGATAAAGTTGACTCAACAATGGCTGATACTTTCGGTTATCTAGTTGGCTTTGAAGCATCTTTGCCAGCCGGTTTTGGCTTAGCGGGTGCTTATAAGTCTGGTGAAAGTGATGTCGTTGGCGGTGAGAAGACAGATCAAGACTCTTTCGTTATTATCGGTCAATACTGGAATGGTCCTTGGGGCTTTAAGCTGGGGTATACCGAGAACTTTGAATCAGAAACAGCCGGTAAGAAAAATAATGATGAAGATAGCATTCTTTCTGGTCAGCTGATGTATTCGAAGAATGGCTTTGTTCCTTACTTGCGTATAGCACAGCGTGATCTGAAATCAGCAAATGATGATGGTCAAATGATCGAGAAGGATACATTTGTTGTACGCCTGGGTATGGAATACGGTTTCTAATCTAATACCTAAGTTAAGATATTAATAATGGGGGCCTGAATGGCTCCCATTATTTGTTATTTTGCTTTTGAAAATTAGCTAGATGGTTTATTTCTAATTAAGATTGCATGAATATGAAAAAGGGCCTTTGGGCCCTTTTATTTTTATCGGTAGTAATTTCAGTTATAAGTTATTAATCGCCCAGTTGATAAATTCCTTTCTAGTTTTATCATCTGCCTGATTGAACCAATATTTAAGTTTCTCAGCGGCTACCGCTGATTGGCTTTGCTTAGTTTGAATTTTATTTGGTTCTGTACTTTGTACTGTAGTCGTTGGAATTATCTCTGGCGTTGATGCCTTAGAGATTGGAGAAACGATTGCTATAGCCGAAGAGTTTGTCCAAGCGGCGGTGCCACCTTGTGCATTGTATGACTTTACATAGTCAGCATAATCATGGCTGATGGCTAACCCCTTGATACTGAGTTTGTCATGCTTAAAAGGGTAAGGTTTTCCTGTCTTATCTGTGAATTTTGGTGTCGGTAGATTGGCAAATGCTCTGGCTTGCTCTATGTCGGAAAAGGTAGGCAGGGCCAGTTGCAGATTTGTATTTTCTGCAGTGAATGTCAGTATCATCGGCCCAGAGCGGTATCGCTCACTTTGGGTATCACCTTTATAAAAGTAATGGTCAATTTGATAAACCAGTTGGTTTTCTCCATCTTTGAGGGTGATTGATTCGTCTGTACCTTTGAAGATGCTGTCCCATCCTTTATTTGCTTCTACTTCATTGATTGCCAGGAGGCGAACGTTATCTGGCAGCGTTAGAATGACATCAGCCACGCAATTAAATGAAAGAGAGGGGAGTATTGCAGCCAAGGCAAGTTGTTTTAACTTCATCATTTCTCCTTATCGCCCACCAAATGTGGCCAATCCATGTCAAGGTGTTTTTATCGTAATTTTACTTGTTAAATCATCAATTTAAAAAGATTTGTGGTGTTATTGTTTGGGTTGTAGGAGCTTGGTCACACGTCTGGTTTTACATTGTTTTGTGTTGCGTTTTAAGATGGTCGTGCTGCGAAAGCCCCATTAGAAGAAGATAACTTGGATAAGGCAAAGAATATGAATGTTACTAAAAAACGTTAGAATTATTTCTGCTAAAACTGCATTGTTTCGAGTCATTGTAGATTTACATCACGGTGGTAAAATAGCGTTCATCTATCTCGCAGTGTTCGTACTGCGAATTTCCTCACAAATTAGGTAATGTTCAATGACGGTTAAAACTCGTTTCGCTCCGAGCCCTACAGGCTTTTTGCATGTAGGTGGCGCTCGAACAGCTCTATATTCTTGGTTACATGCAAAGCACATGGATGGTGAATTCGTTCTTCGTATTGAAGACACCGACCTTGAGCGCTCTACGCAAGAAGCGATTGATGCCATCCTTGAAGGTATGGAATGGCTTGGTTTGAACTGGGACGAAGGCCCATACTATCAGACTAAACGTTTCGATCGTTATAACCAGCTTATCGATCAGCTGCTTGCAGAAGATAAAGCATACAAGTGTTACTGTCCGAAAGAGCTTCTTGATGAGCTACGTGAAGAGCTGATGGCTTCTGGCCTGAAGCCTCGTTACGATGCTAAGCATCCGCGTGTAATTGAAGCAAATGAAGCGGCAACAGAAGAAACACCTTTCGTTATTCGTTTCCGTAACCCGAAAGAAGGCACTGTTGTTTTTGATGATCACGTACGTGGCCGTATTGAGATCGCTAACAGTGAACTTGATGATCTGATCATTCGCCGTGCTGATGGTAGCCCGACTTACAACTTCTGTGTTGTTGTTGATGACTGGGATATGGGAATTACTCAAGTTGTTCGTGGTGAAGATCACATCAACAATACTCCGCGCCAGATCAACATCTACAAAGCTCTAGGCGCGCCTGTACCGGAATTTGCTCACTGTGCAATGATACTTGGTGATGATGGTGCGAAACTTTCTAAGCGTCATGGCGCGGTAAGTGTAATGCAGTACCGTGATGAAGGTTACCTGCCACAGGCGCTACTGAACTACTTGGTACGCCTTGGCTGGTCTCATGGTGATCAGGAAATTTTCTCTCTGGAAGAGATGATCAAGCTGTTCAGCCTGGACTCAATCAGTAAGTCCGCTTCAGCATTCAATACAGACAAGCTGTTGTGGTTGAACAACCATTACATCAAGACTGCTGAACCTGAGTATGTTGCTGAGTACCTGCAATGGCACCTGGATCAGAAAGAAATTGATATCACTAACGGCCCTGCAATCACTGAGGTGATTAAGCTGGTGGGTGAGCGCTGTAATACTCTGATTGAACTGGCCGAACAGTCTCGTTACTTCTACCAGGACTTCAATGAGTTTGAAGCCGGTGCAGCTAAGAAGCATCTGCGCCCGGTAGCAAAAGAAGCACTGATGTTGGCTCTTGCTAAAGCAGAGGCAATGGCGGAGTGGACAACAGAAAACCTGCACAACCTGATCAAGGAAACCTGTGAAGAGCTGGAACTTGGTATGGGTAAAGTTGGTATGCCATTGCGTGTAGCTGTTACTGGTCAAGGCCAGTCTCCATCTGTAGATGCTGTAATGCAGCTTGTTGGTAAGGAGCGAGTTGTTGCTCGTATCAATATGGCATTGGCGTTCATTGCCGAGCGTGAAGCTAACGCTTAATTTAATTACTTAATATAAGCTAAAGCTAGCGGAAGAGGTGATCTGTCTCTTCCGCTTTTTTATTATTTGTTGAATCTCTTGTAGTTCTCGATACATACCCAATAATTTTTAGCTGTAGCACAATGCTTTACAGCATCCTCAGGTTGATCTGCATCGGTACCAGTTAAGATATATGCAGAAGAGCCAAAGCTAGCAGCTAGCAACAGGATTGCCCCAAGGGCGGCTAGTTTTTTCATACGTCTGACTTCTCCATAATTAACTATCAGGTTATTCGTGTATTCATTACCAATTGATACAGTTAAAGCGTAGAACACGATCATTTTTTTTAATTCTTATTAAGCGATTCATTGTTTTTCGTTGAGCTTTTCATGATAAGGTGCAGGCAATGGGCTGGTCTTAAAGTGTGAATCGGCTAACAGAATTGTTATGTGGTATGGCTTGATAGAGAGTCATGTATTGACATGATTTAATTATATTTTTAGTATCTTTAATCAGCTTTTGGGGCTATAGCTCAGCTGGGAGAGCGCTTGCATGGCATGCAAGAGGTCACCGGTTCGATCCCGGTTAGCTCCACCAAATTTCATCTTTTCTCAAATAAGAGAAAGAGAATCAAACCTCGCTTTGGCGGGGTTTTTTGTTATTTGTCAAAATAAAAAACTGGCGATGTACTTACTGTTAGTGTTCTTGTATTCAGTGGAGGCGAATGAAGCTATGTATATGACAAAGAGGGCTGTTTTATAACAGGAGAACAAGAGAGTCAAAATGATGGTTGGTATTGGCAAACCAAGAAAATGGCGCTCCCTACAGGAGTCGAACCTGTGGCCTTCCCCTTAGGAGGGGGACGCTCTATCCAGCTGAGCTAAGGGAGCATTCCAGACTTGCTTGGTTTGCTATTATACCTGAATCTTTCCGTTTTTTAAGCAATTAGTATCATCAAGGTAACTGCTTGGTTAGTAAATCACCAGGCTGGATGCTTGAAGCCAGCTCTGTTTGTTCGATTGTGAGCTCGGCTGATTTTTCATAAACCCGTTCAGCCGTCAGAGTTATGTCTGTCTGTACCATCCGGTTGCGCGGGATCCCCTGTTGATCGATAAAGCCGGCGCTGTGCCAAAGTTTTAGTTGATCACCGCGTTTGATACCGTGGATACGACCAATGTTAATATGAACGGTATTGCCAAACACGTTGACGACTTCCGGCAGGCTGGTGCGGCAGGAAAGCGCTGTTTCTAAGTCCAGCATCATATTCCTGCTGACTCTCTGCACTGCCTGGCCATAACTGGACTGCCAGAAGCGAGCACCGCGAGTATCAACTTGGCTGACTTTAGAAAATGGCCATTGGGCAATTTCCCGGTAATTATTTTGTAACAGAAGTTCTCCTGTCTTGCCGTCAATAACTTGCAGGGTGGCTGCAAATTGACGGTTGATTTTGTCACTTTTCAGCAGATTTTGATCCAACGTTGACGTTAAGTCGGTAATTTGACCATTGACGATGTACTGGGCATCAGTGTCTTCGGCAAGCATTGTTAATGTGGTAGGTTGCCCGGTGTTTATTGGGACACGTGTTATGCCAGAAACAATAAAGCTTTGTGACTTTCTCTCTATTTGTCGTTTTAGCATCTGGGTAAAATCATTACCTAGCTGGTAAACGCCACCCATTGATGCATGCTGTGGTGAGGTGATAGTAAAGTTACCGAGCAATACGCCTTTCTTGTACTGTACCTTGTGGCAAGTCTTTGCCGATGGGTAAACATCAATACGTGCTGTCAGGTAATATTTGCCGCTTTTCTTTTTCGTATCCAACACCATTACGTGACGTACTTCACTGCCACTGAATTGGTATTCTTCCTGATCGGTAGCAAGGTAAGGGCGTAAGTGCGAGAAGCTGGCAATATCAGCTCCTACATAGCTCATTGCCTGATATACTGCATCTTCCAGGGCGTTGATGCGTGCAGTACTTTCACTTTCCAGCATCATGGCTGAACCTGTTACTTCCATCCAAGCGGCATTGGCCTGGAATGAGGCAAATAAAGATAGGCTGACGAGGAGCTTTTTTAGTTGTCTATTCATTGTATTCAACTTAGGTACGAAAATTGCTTGCCAAGTATTTAACTGAAGATAAAACGTGCTGTTTCTTCTTTCAAGTATATGAACATCATGCAAAGAGTGTTCCTTAACTCACTTTTGTAATGATAAGGAATTAATCAGTAAAGTTTTTCTGAAAATGAACGATAACAGGCTACAACTATCTTTTCACCGGAGCAGGCAAGAATGAAAAAATGGATAGTCCTGATACTGGCAGCGATGACTGTATCTTGCTCATATTCTCCGATATATAACGGTAAAGAGCCCTATACCGGCAGTTCTTTTCTGTTAGCGGAAACGCCACGTCACACATTGGACTTTTTTGTCGAAGGGCTCACTGAGCAGTTAGTGACTTCTAATCAGTACCTGAGTGCCAAAACACCACTGGCTGTCACATCATTTGTTGATCTGCAGGACATGAGTGAAACCAATTGGCTGGGCAATACTGTTACTGAAGGCTTTATCTATCAGATGCAGCAGCGGGGTTATACCGTTGTTGATTATAAAGCGACAGGGGCTATCAAGGTAACGCCAGCAGGTGACTTTGCTATTAGCAGAAATTGGCAGGAGTTGGCATCCCAACAACCGGTCGATTATGTGCTGACAGGGACTATGCTAAGGCAGGGTGGTGGTGTTATGGTCAATGCTCGTATTATTGGTATGCGTTCGCGGGTCGTCATTGCTACAGCACAGGGATTCCTGCCATCAGATCGAATCGGTCGGGATCTTGATACTCTCAATAAAATGCGTCTGCAAAACGGTAAAATTATCCGTAATGAAGCGGATACCTTTGAGCGCAATAATATTGTGCTGAAACCTTAGGAGTTGTTATGCGTTATTGGTTAATGCTGGTAATTGTCTTACTGGTTGGTTGTCAGCCTCTGACCCAGATCCCAAATAAAGATTTGATCACTGCCGTGGGGTATGCCTCTATCAGTGAGCAACGTGGAAGAACGTTGGAAGAAAAGCAGGTGCGTGCGATGCGAGCATCCAAATTGGATGCTTACCGTGAATTAACTGAACAGGTTTATGGTATGCGTATCAGTGCCCGTGCCGGCTTGGAAGATCAGCAGCTGGGAATTGAAAATACCGACGGCGCAGTCGATGGCATCATTCGTGGTGCGAAGGTAATTCGTAGTTATCCTGTTGGTGACAGCTACGTAACGGAGATGGAACTTGATCTTCGTCAGATGGATCGTATGAAAGAGCACGGAGAAGTGTATCACGTTCCGACAAACCAAGAGACGTTGTTCTAGGAATTCATCTGAGCAATCTGATTTGGAACTGAGAGAATAGGCGAAGCGATGTATTTACACGCTTCGCCTTTTTGATCTGATTGGATAATGAAGCATGAAGCATGAAGCATGAAGCATGAAGCATGAAGCATGAGTTAGCGAGTAATTTGAGATGATACTGTGATGAGGCAATGCTTGCTGCACGAGTTTTATGTAAAAAAACTGACTTTAGCGGTGTCTTTGGGGGGGAGAAAAACGCCTGACGTTTACGATGACGTATACAGCAGGGAGTTATGGGGAGAGGGAATAGGCACATTCGGTATGCCGCGCTTAGGCTTTGATATTTGTGCCAAGTGAGCGGATGTTTTGGGCAACACCACTACTGTTATAAGTCATTTGTTGTTTGCCACGGCTTTGCTGGAACAAGTTATTGAGTTTGTGGAAGCTAAGCTGGGCGCGCTGAAGAGCCTCGCCATTGACTTCGTTGATTTCTTTGCAGCGTGAGACAGTTGTCTGAATGGTTTCAATCTTCTCCGCCAGCTCCGGGTTTTCAGTTAACTGTTGTCGATGAGCATGACTCGCAATTTGGTGATCCTGCTGTTGTACCTTGTTTATCAAGGCCAGTTTGTCGCCTGCAAGCCGGGCAATATCTGCCGCTTTACGGGCGACTATTGCCTCTTTTTCTTGTTCCAGCAGGCGAGAGAGAGAAACTAGGGTCGCCAGTTGCAGCTCTAGTAACTGTTCAATGGTTTGGGACATCATTATCTCTCTGAATCACAAATTGCAAAGTGACAGGCTGCGTTTACAGACCACGCAGCTCATCTTCAAACTTCATCATATTTGACGCCAGTTTCTCAGCATCAATCTGATAGTCGCCATTGGTAATAGCTTCTTTGATTGCAGCGACTTTAGCGCTGTCAAAGCTGGGTTCAGCGGCGAGCTGTTGGTGAATTTGTCCGACAGCTTTACCTTGCGAACTCAGGGAAACAGCATCCTTTTGGCCGTTTCCGGAGGCCGCAAGCTGCTGATTTTTAGCTGCTTCTGACGTTGAGCCAGACGCGCTGTTGCTACTGCTTCGGGCCGTCGTCATCGGATGGCCGGAGCGTAGCTGATCAATACTTGCCATAAAATAAGCCTTTGAGCATTAAATTAGATACAGCCTTTGTTTCGGCCACCTCAAAAATAACTTTAGCATTAAATTAAAAATTTACGGTTACTTCACCAACGCCAGTGATAATACCATCGACAATACGCTTTGACTTAGTATTTTGAACCCGGATTTGCTCTCCGAGTGAGCCGTCAGACAGAGCTATTCCTTTTGTTACTATATTGAGTCCGTTTCCGCCGGCTTTGATCAGCACAGAATCATTACGGCAGACCAGGCAGATGTCACCACCTTCGACGGTGTCACCCATATTGACGTTTCTTTTGACTTTCGAACCGATGATTTGTTGCGGATTATCAAAAAGAATGCCGCGCTGGAAGCGGGTTTCAACCATTCTGATATCAAGGTTGGAGGCAGAAAGGACTTCGCCGCGGGAAAGGGGCTTCGCCGCAACCACTCGTGGTAGGAGCAGTTTAATACGCACTGGGACATAAACTTGCCAGTTTTCTGGCTCACAGCGAACTAAGACGGTAACATTACCGGATAGGTTCTGTTTACCGGGTATTGAGAGTTTAAGTTGGGCTGGACAGGGTGTCAGCTTGAGTCGGGAATCTAAATTTGCTGCTTTGACAGTGAGTTGTCCTTTTTCTGGCTTTTCGACAACATTTTTGACGAATTCCTCAGCGGTATGTTGTACTCTATCTAAGGTATTTTGCGGCGCTGCTGACATATTTGTGCTAAAGAAAATTGCCGGCAGGCCGATTAGTAATATTAAGAGTGTTAAATGTGTTCTTTGGGTCACGGTTTCTACTCTTCAATGCATAGTCTCAGGGGCTAAAATTAGTCTCGAAGCTCATCATACGTGTACGATAGGGCTGCTTATCGTACACGTATAGAAATAAAAACGCATAACATGGAGTCACCCTTATGTCGGGGATACTTGATTCAGTGAATCAGCGCACCCAGCTTGTTGGTCAAAACCGGTTGGAGCTATTAACTTTTAGACTCAACAGACGTCAGCGCTACGGTATAAACGTATTTAAAGTCAAAGAGGTGCTTCAGTGCCCTAAGTTGACTACAATGCCAAATTTGCACCCATTAGTAAAAGGGATTGCTCATATTCGCGGACAGACTATCTCTGTTATTGATATGAGCCTAGCAACTGGCGGCCGTCCAATTGATGATTTGGATAACTGTTTTGTGATCATCTCGGAATTTAACCGTTCGATCCAAGGCTTCCTGGTTTCATCTGTTGAGCGAATCATTAATATGAACTGGGAATCGATTCTTCCGCCACCGCAAGGTGCAGGTAAGGAAAACTACCTGACAGCGGTAACAGAAATCGATGACGAACTGGTAGAAATCCTGGATGTAGAAAAAATCCTGGATGAGATTTCTCCGGTTGATACCGATATCACAGGTACGGTACTTGAAGAGCTGGTTGATGATATGCCGGTTGTTCGTCGAGTGCTGGTCGCTGATGATTCCACTGTTGCTCGTAAGCAGATCCAGCGTGCAATTGAAGCTATCGGCTGCGAATGTGTAATGGTTAAAGACGGTAAGGAAGCCATCGAGCTGCTTAAGGAGATGGCGAAAGAGTCAAGTATCTACGAGCAACTTGCTCTGGTTATTTCCGATATTGAAATGCCGGAGATGGACGGTTATACATTAACGGCAGAGATCCGTAATCATGCCGACCTGAAAGATCTGCATGTAATCTTGCATACCTCTCTGAGTGGTGTCTTTAACCAGGCAATGGTTGAGCGTGTAGGTGCCAACGCATTCATCCCTAAGTTTAACCCGGATGAGTTAGGGGCTGCGGTTAAGGCCGCGATGCCGGAATAACCTGAATCCTGAATATAGAGTAGTAGATGACAGCTATAACAATAAAAGACCAGGAATACCGCGATTTTTGTCGTTTTCTTGAAGCGCAGTGCGGTATTGTACTTGGCGACAGTAAGCAGTATTTGGTACGCAGCCGTCTGAGTCCGTTGGTCAGCCGATTTTCGCTATCATCTCTTTCCGAGTTACTGCAACTAGTGATCAGTGGCCGTAATCGTGAATTGCGTGTAGCTGCGGTGGATGCCATGACGACGAATGAGACGTTGTGGTTCCGTGATACCTACCCATATACCGTTCTGGCTGATCGAATCTTACCGGATCTTGCGGCAAACAAGCGTCCGCTCAAGATTTGGTCATCAGCCAGTTCTTCGGGCCAGGAGCCGTATTCAATTGCGATGACTGTGCTTGAAACGCAGGCTCGTCGTCCTGGTATGCTCGCCAGTGGTGTACAGATCACGGCAACAGATATTTCGCAGACCATGCTGGAAACGTGTCGTGCCGGTATTTATGACAACCTGGCACTGAGTCGAGGACTTTCTCCGGAACGTCGCCGTACCTTCTTTGAAAATAATGGTGACGGCCGGATGAAAGTGAACGATAAGGTTAAGCGAATGGTTAATTTCCGTCCGCAGAACCTGAAAGACAGTTATGCGTTGCTGGGTAAGTTCGATGTGATTTTCTGTCGTAACGTACTGATTTACTTTTCGCCTGAAATGAAAGCGAAGGTACTGAACCAGATGGCCGCAAGTCTTAACCCTGGTGGTTACTTGTTGCTGGGAGCCTCTGAATCGTTAACGGGGCTGACTGACAAGTTTGAGATGATTCGCTGTAATCCTGGGATTATTTACAAGCTAAAATAGTTGCGGTGGGCTTCTCCGACAGGAGAGGCACAAAGCATGACATAGCTGTTTGGCATTAATTCCAACCGTATCGACTCCTGAGTAATCGAGGAACCTAATTCGTTCCTCGATACTCAATTCTCCTTCCCCCATTTTATCTTTTACTCACTTCTTCAATTTTCGACACTATTCTCACTGGCTTCAATTTTTGGCATACCCTTTGCTTATTTATCGGTAACGATTTTTGGAGGCAGTTATGTCTATCTCTTTTGATAAAGCACTAGGTATTCATCAGCACACCGTAGGTGTTCGCGCTAAGCGCGCGGAAACACTGGCAAGTAACCTCGCCAATGCCAATACGCCGGGCTATAAAGCAAAAGATATCGACTTTCAGCGGGCATTGAGTGCGGCAACATCGGAGGCAAAGATTGGCCTTAGCCGCACCAATAATCGGCATATCTCTGCCTCTACGACTTTGATGGGTGAGCAAAAGTACCGTGTACCGACTCAACCGGATACCGGTGACGGCAATACCGTAGATGCACAACTTGAGCAAAACCTGTTTATGCAGAACTCACTTGAATATCAGGCATCTCTCGACTTTCTGGGTTCTAAGTTCAAGAACCTGAGCAAGGCATTAAAAGGAGAATAATAAATGAGCTTGTTTAACATTTTTAATGTCAGCGGATCGGCGATGAGTGCAGAGTCAGTTCGCCTGAACACGACATCAAGTAACCTGGCTAACGCCAACAGTGTAAGTAGTTCTGCCGAAGAAACATATAAAGCGCGCCATCCGGTATTTGCTGCAGCGCTGCAGAGTGCCAGTTACCAGCGCGATGACAGTGTGCCAGTTCAGGTGAAAGGCATTGTCGAGAGCCAAAAGCCGTTACGTGCGGAATATAACCCGGATCATCCGTTGGCCAATGCTGAAGGTTATATCTACAAGCCTAACGTCAACGTAATGGAAGAAATGGCGAACATGATTTCAGCTTCTCGTTCCTATCAGAGCAATGTTCAGGTGGCAGATGCAAGTAAGCAAATGCTGATGAGCACATTGCAGATGGGTAAATAAGGGTTAAGGAGTATCTGTTATGACCGGTATTAACGGCGCAGGTCAAAGCACTCTGTCCTACCTTGACCAGCTCAAGGGGATGCAAGAGAAAAAGCTGCAGGAAGATCAGAAAGTTACCGGGCAAAATGAGCTCAAGCAAGAAGACTTTCTTTCCCTTCTTACCAAGCAGCTTGCGCAGCAAGACCCGTTTAAGCCTGTCGGCAATGATCAGATGATTGCCCAGATGGCATCATTTGCCACGGTTGACGGGATCACTCAGATGAATGAGCAGTTCGGCAGCCTTAACTCTGCCATGACGTCAAATCAGGCGTTGCAGGCTTCATCGCTGGTCGGGCGTGATGTGCTTATTCCGAGCGCAACCGGAGTTAAGAAAGGCGAAGGCGGTATGACCGGAATGGTGAAGCTGCCGAATGCAATTAACAATTTGATGGTCCGGGTCGAAAACGAGCAGGGCCAGCTAATTAAAACCTTCGACATGGGGGCTAAACCGGCAGGTGATCACCGTGTTGAATGGGATGGTAAAGACGATAGTGGCAATGCGTTGCCGGAAGGTCGCTACAAGTTGAAAGTATCAGGTATGCTTGATGGCGAAAACCGGGAATTCGATGTGTCTACCTATGCGAATGTCAACAGTGTGTTGCTTGGTAAAGGTGATGGCAATGTCATGCTTAACCTCGCGGGCTTCGACTCGCCATTTAAACTAGCCGAAGTTCTTGAAGTAGGCCAGGCATAAAGCTTTTAGGAGATTCATAACATGGGTTTTAATATTTCTCTGAGCGGTATCGGAGCGTCGCAGAAAGACCTTAATACCACAAGTAACAACATTGCCAACTCCAATTCTTATGGCTTTAAAGAGTCTCGTGCCGAGTTTGGTGACGTTTACTCTAACTCGGTCTTTTCGAATGCTAAGACCACAACCGGTGGCGGTGTTCAGACTTCTGTGGTAGCTCAACAGTTCCACGAAGGCTCAAGTATTTATACCAATAACCCGATGGATCTTCGTATTTCAGGCAGTGGTTTCTTTGCTGTTGCTGATGACCGACTTCAGCCTCAGAACAATAGCCTGACACGTAATGGTGCATTTCACCTGGACAAAGATAACAATATTGTTAACTCAGAAGGTCAGTACCTGCTGGGTTATCAGGTGGATCAGGAGACCGATCAGGTCACGTCTTATGAATCTCAGTCGCTGAAGGTACCGGACCAGTTTGGTCAACCACGGGCTTCAACTACGCTTAATGTCGGCGTTAACCTGCCAGCAGGTGGTGATCCGAAAGACCCTAAGCAATTTGATTTCAGCGATCCGAACACTTACAACAAGTCGACTTCTGTCACTATTTACGACTCACTGGGTCAGCCGTACAAGATGACGACTTACTATGTGAAAGATAATACAGCCTCAAACCGTTGGTCAGTTTTCTATACAGCAACAGATGCGAATGGTGAAAAGCCTGTCGATATCACTAATGGCGGCGCGTCAACAGCAACTGGTCAGAAAGGTAGTTTTATTGACTTCAACACTGACGGTTCCGTGGCATCGGTCAACGGCGGTAATCCGGTGATTGCCGAGCCTCTGGGAGCGGCTGGTGCGGGGCTGGATCTTAATGGTGCTGATGAAAATCAGGCACTGACTATTAATTTTGACGATCCGACTCAGTATGCTGCGCCGTTCGAAGTTCGTCGTTTCAATGAGGATGGTGCGACAACAGGTTACCTGGCTAAAGTTGATATCGATGCCAAAGGTTCGATTGTTGCGACTTATAGTAACGGTGAGAACGTTACCCTTGGCCGTGTAGGTATGGTACGCGTTCCTAACGAGCAGGGCCTGGTGTCTAAAGGCGGTACTCAGTGGGTGGTGAGTCAGGATTCTGGCGCAGCTATCTGGGGTGAAGCCAGCCAGGGCGCATTCGGTGCCGTTAAGAGTGGTACGCTGGAACAGTCAAACATTGATATGACTCAGGAGTTGGTGGATTTGATCACCGCGCAGCGTAACTTCCAGGCGAACTCCCGTGCTCTTGAAGTGGATAATCAGCTACAGCAGACTATCCTGCAAATTCGTTAATAAATAACGAGCTGCTTTTCTGGTAATCACGATATACAGAAAATAACAGTCGTGAGAATATTGCCGCTTGTTCTGCTAAGTGTCGAACAAGCGGCAAATTTTGTCCTTCACTGTCAGAAATTTGTCCTTCCTCTGCCTGTATTCTAAGGCCTTATTCCTAATTGTTTGATTTATAACACCATAATTCGGTGGCATAGTTATTGCTTAAAAATCATTAGAATGTGATTGGAGAGTCGATAATGGATCGCGCACTGTATTTGGCCATGAGTGGCGCTAAGCAAGATATGTATGGTATGCAGCTACATGCCAACAACCTTGCCAACGTGAAAACAACCGGTTTCCGGGCAGATCTTGAGCAGGCGCGAAGCATGCAGGCCTATGGTGAAGGTTTGCCGTCACGAGTGTTTGCGATGACTGAACGTCCGGGACAGGACTTTTCTCAAGGCGCGGTAATGACCACGGGACGTGATCTGGATGTGACTGTAGAAGGTGACGGTTGGCTGACGGTATTAGATGCCTCTGGCCAGGAAGCTTACACCCGTGCCGGTCACCTTAAGATTGACGAAACAGGTATGCTGCAAAACAGTAACGGCAACCTGATGTTGGGTGAAGGCGGCGCACCGATTTTCATTCCTCTTCCAATCAGCAAAATTGAAATCGGTAATGACGGGACAATTTCAGTACTTCCTCAGGGCGCTCCGCCGGAAGCGATGGAGGTGGTTGATCGCCTGAAGCTGGTTCGTCCTGATAACCGTGATTTGTATAAAGACGTCAATGGCTTGTTCAAGCCGAAAAATCCGGGTATGACTTATGAAGCGGATGCTGGTGTTACCTTGCTGAAAGGGGCGCTGGAAGGCAGTAACGTTAATGCCGTGGGTGAAATGACAAGTATGATCGATTTGCAGCGTCATTTTGAAATGCAGGTCAAATTAATGAAAACCGCAGAAGAGATGGATGCTGCGTCTTCTTCACTGCTGCGTTTAGGCTAAACCGATAATAAGGAATAAAACATGCATCCAGCTTTATGGGTAAGTAAAACCGGTCTTGACGCCCAGCAAACAAATATCTCGACCATTTCTAACAACCTGGCTAACGCCTCGACTGTAGGTTTTAAAAAGAGCCGGGCTGTATTTGAAGACCTGTTCTACCAGAACATTAACCAGCCGGGTGGCCAGTCTAGTCAGGATACCGAACTGCCATCAGGTCTGATGCTGGGGGCCGGTTCGAAAGTGGTCGCGACCCAGAAGGTCTTTACCCAAGGTAATACCCAGACGACCAATAATGCAATGGATATGATGATCGAAGGTGACGGTTTCTTCCAGATCCTGCTGCCTGACGGCAACATCGGTTATACCCGTAACGGTCAGTTCACTATCAACGCGGAAGGTCAGCTGGTAACCAGTGGCTCGGGTTATGTGGTTCAGCCGGAGATTGTAGTACCGGAAGATGCCGTAGCAATTACTGTTGGTACTGACGGTGAGGTGTCTGCCCGTATTCGTGGGCAGCAACAGAACCAGGTGCTGGGTCAGATCACAACCGTTGATTTCATCAACCCGGGCGGCCTTGAACCAATCGGCCAGAACTTGTTCTTGCCAACCGGTGCCAGCGGTGATCCTCAGGAAGGTGTTCCTGGTCTTGACGGTTTCGGTTCTATTCGTCAGTCGATGCTGGAAACATCGAACGTAAATGTTACGGAAGAACTGGTGAACATGATTGAAGCTCAGCGCGTGTACGAGATGAACTCGAAAGTGATCTCGACCGTCGACCAGATGCTGAGCTACGTTAACCAGCAGCTATAACAGGAGTAGAGTGGCAATGAAAAAACTTCTTGCAGGTGTCATGATTGTCCTCTCCGGATGCACTCAGTTGCAGGTTGAAGAATCTGATGTCAGCCAGGCGACAACCATGGTCGATGCTGTAGAAGGCTCAACTGAACAAGGGCCTTCTCTGATTGAAATGATGCGTCGTCGTGAAGATCCTCAAGCTGGTGATCCGGCATGGACAGGTATACGGCCGCAGGAAAAACCAGAACATTATGCCGCTGCAACGGGCTCTTTGTTTGATGTGAATGGTGCTCAGGACTTGTATGACGACACCAAACCTCGTGGTATCGGCGATATTGTCACTGTATTACTGGAAGAAAAAACCCAGGCCAAGAAAAGTGCCAGCTCAGATCTGGACAAGTCGACAGATATGTCGATGGATCCGCTTCAGCTAGGTGGTAAGGCGGTGACTATGGGTGATCGCGACCTTTCTTATGAAGTTAGTAATGCCAATAAATTTGCAGGCAGCACATCAGCAGACCAAAGCAATAGTATCAAAGGCTCTATTTCAGTTGAGGTTATCGATGTTCTGTCAAATGGCAACTTGTTGGTGCGAGGAGAGAAATGGCTGACACTGAATACCGGAGATGAATATATCCGCCTGAGCGGCACGATTCGTCCGGATGACATCAGTCAGGAAAATACAGTTGCTTCCACCCGAATAGCCAATGCACGTATCCAGTATTCCGGTACCGGCGATCGTCAGGATGTCCAGGAGCAAGGCTGGCTGGCTCGTTTCTTCAACGTTAGTATCTAACGGAGTTTCATAGTGAAATTACGGACTTTTTGTCTTGGTTTGATGATGTTTCTGGCCCTGCCGTTACAGGCGGCAAGGATCAAAGATGTTGCCGCTGTTGCCGGAGTACGGAGTAACCAACTGGTGGGTTATGGTCTGGTTGTGGGTTTGCCAGGTACAGGTGAAACCACCCCGTTTACCGACCAGAGCTTTAATGCCATGCTGCAAAACTTCGGCATTCAGTTGCCGTCGGGCACTAAGCCGAAAACCAAAAACGTTGCCGCAGTGGCCGTAAATGCCACTTTGCCGCCATTTACCAAGCAAGGCCAGTCCATTGATATTACGGTATCTTCGATTGGTTCTGCCAAAAGTCTGCGCGGTGGTACTTTGCTGCAAACCTTCCTTAAAGGTCTGGATGGAAAAGTCTACGCGATTGCCCAGGGCAGCTTGGTCGTAGGCGGATTTAGTGCCACTGGTGCTGACGGTTCAAAAGTTGTCGGTAATAATCCGACCGTAGGCCGTATTTCAAACGGAGCGATTGTTGAGCGTGAAGTGCCAAACCCGTTTGGTCGTGGTGACTTCCTGACCTTTAACCTCTATGAGTCAGACTTTACTACCGCTCAGCGTATGGCTGATTCCATCAACCAGTTCCTTGGCCCGCAAATGGCAGCAGCTGTTGATGCGACATCAGTACGTGTTCGTGCGCCGCGGGATGTCAGTCAGCGTGTGGCATTTCTGTCGACAGTTGAAAACATTGAGTTTGATCCGGCAGAAGGGGCGGCAAAGATCATTGTTAACTCCCGGACCGGTACCATTGTCGTTGGCCAGAACGTGAAACTGAAACCGGCGGCAATCACTCACGGTGGTATGACTGTTTCAATTAAAGAAAACTACTCGGTGAGTCAGCCAAATGGTTTCTCTGGTGGCAATACGGTGGTTGTACCAAACTCTGACATTCAGGTGACAGAAGAAGATTCCCGGATGTTTAAATTTGAGCCGGGTGTTACATTGGATGAATTGGTACGTGCCGTTAACCAAGTGGGTGCGGCTCCGTCAGACTTGATGGCTATTTTGCAGGCGCTAAAACAGGCAGGCGCTATTGAAGGCCAGCTGATTATTATTTAATTGAGGTTTTAGGGTCTCGAGGGTGATATGAAAACAACTGATCCGGGTTTTATCCATGATATATCCAACCTTGAGCGATTGAGGGCGGGGATCAAAGAAGATGAAGGGGCGTCTTTGAAGGCTGCTGCACAGCAGTTCGAGGCGATCTTTACTCAGATGTTGTTTAAGTCGATGCGCGAGGCCAATGAAGCCTTTGAATCTGACCTGATGAGCAGTAGCAATACCAAGTTCTTCGAGCAGATGCATGATGAACAGATGGCTAGTGAGCTGAGTGCGACAGGCTCCCTTGGTTTGGCTGATCTGATTGTTGAGCAGTTGGGTGGCGAAGAGCTAAAAGAGAAAGCAAAAGCTGATTCATCCGATAAGGAGCAGGCTCAGGATTTACCGCTTCGTCCGGCTGCTCCTCAGGAAAAGCCGTTGGATGATGTGTTTGCCTCCCGGAACGATGATAGCCAGCCTCAACTGGTAAATTCGCCGTGGAAAGCTGTGCCACAATCTCCTGCTCCACAGCCTGAAGCCATTGCACCTGCTGCTATTGCTTCAATGAACCGGGTTGACATGGAACAAAGGTTCGAATCACCGGAAGACTTTGTATCCCGCATGCGTCCTTATGCCGAGAAAGCGGCTAATGCGTTGGGTACTGATCCGTCGGTCTTGATTGCCCAGGCTGCGTTGGAAACCGGCTGGGGTAAGAAAGTGGTGAAGAATGCTGTCGGATCGAGCAATAATCTTTTTAATATCAAGGCCGATCCTCGGTGGTCCGGCTCAAAGGTCGCGACCCGAACACTGGAGTTTCACAATGGTATTCCTGTTCAGGAAAATGCGGCTTTTCGTTCTTATGACAGTTACCAGGAAAGCTTCAACGATTATGTCAGCTTTTTGAATACTAACCCGCGATATTCGGAAGCATTGCAACAGCCAGAGGATCCGGTGACGTTTATCCGTAATCTGCACAAAGCTGGTTATGCCACCGACCCGAATTATTCCGATAAGATCATCAGCGTGATGGATCGGGTTAATAAAATAATGAAATAAGAAGGAGAAGCGTGCAAGAAAGTAAAGGCTATAGGTTATTCTAGTGCTTTAACTGATATTTTGACTCGCCACTCGCTTCGGCAACCCTTTGCCCCAGCTTAAAAAAACACCACTCCCTCAATGTTCTCCCTCTTTAAAATCAAACGGTTAACAGTGATGCAAAAGTTGGAACGCTTTTTGCAATATAAACCCTAGATGTATTGTAACCCCCTCAAATTACTGGAGGCTTCATGGGGTTTGACTTGCTCAATATGGGTACCCAGGGCGTTTTGACTGCTCAACGGCAGTTAAATACGACCAGCCATAACATTAATAATGTTAATACTGAAGGCTACAGCCGTCAGTCTGTGGTACAGCAAGCTAATGACCCTATGTGGTGGGGGGGCAACCAGTATGGTACCGGTGTACATGCGGCAGAAGTTCGCCGCGGTTACGATCAGTTTGCCACCGATGAGCTAAACCTGACTACCACTAACCTTAGCTACGCAACAGAACGTGAATCTCAGCTTGGTCGCCTGGACAGCATGTTGGCAAATAGCGCCAAGAAAATTCCAGAGGACATGAACCAATGGTATGACTCAGTGAAAGCGCTGGCTGACAGCCCAAGTGATATGGGGGCCCGTAAAGTAGTGCTTGAAAAAGCGAAGCTGGTGGCGGCAGGGCTGAACGACAATCATACCATTCTTACTCGTCAGAAATCTGAAACCAATGAAGCGCTGTCACGCACGCTGGGACGTATTAACGATATCGCCAAAGAGTTGGTGGATGTGCACAAAGCATTGGTGAAGTCGCCTGTTTCAAAGCACGACAATGATTTGATGGACCGCCATCAGAACTTAATCAACGAGCTGTCTGAGTACACCAAGGTTAGTGTTTCCCGCAAGAATGACGAAACTTTCAACATTATGATCGGCAGCGGTCATACCCTGGTCTCGGGCACCGAATGCAGTGAACTGCGCATGGTGAACGGCAAACCAGATCCGCAGCAGACTCAGTTGGCAATTGTTGAAGGTAAATCGCTTAAGACCATCCGTAACGATGATATTGGCGGCAAAATGGCAGCAATGTTCCAGTACCGTGATGAAACCCTTTCCCATGCGATGGATGAGATGGGGCGTATTGCTATCGGTTTTGCGGAGTCTGTGAACAACCTTCAACACCAGGGCCTGGATTTAAATGGTCAGGTGGGGGAGAACATGTTCCGCGATGTTAACGATTCGGCAGTTGCGGCGGCAAGGGCCATGTTGCCACCGGGTTCGACCGCTGATGTGAAAGTGTATATCGAAGATTTGAATGCGCTGAAAGTTGGTGAGTATGACCTGAAGTTCGATGGCAGTCAGCACACCTTGGCATTGCCTGATGGTTCTCAGCAGAAAGTAATCCCGAGTGGTAATCCTCCCGCTTTTATGGTGGATGGTTTCCGGGTTGAAATGGATGCGCCGATGAAGGCAGGCGAACGCATTGTTTTGCGTCCTACCCGCTCAGCGGCCGGTGAAATTGATGTACCGATGACTGATCCGGCAAAAATTGCCGCCCAAAGTTATCTGAGTTCAGTAACGAAGACCCAAGGACAGGCGCCGTTTAACATTACCAGAGCTGGTGGCCTGACTGAGTTTCAGGTAGCGGTATCACCGGATGCCACTCAGTTTGCCGTTCTGGATATGAAAGGCAATATTTTGCAGGCTCCTCAGCCTTACCCGCCGACAGGAGAAGTTAATGTTGGTGGTACCGCATTCACTCTAGGGCAGGGAGCGGTTGGTGGTGACCTGTTTGCCGTTAACCTGAACGATGCTGATGGTGACAACGGTAACCTGATTAAAATGCAAACGTTGCAGTCAACCAAGATGATGGATGACGGCCGCTCAACAGTGATTGATGTCTACCAGGGGCTGAATACCGAAATGGGTGTGCAGAAAGCATCTGCAGCCCGCCTAAAGGAAGTTGGTCTGGTAGAGAAAGATGCGGCGGAAAGCAGGGTGGCTGAGATTGCGGGCGTTAACCTTGATGAGGAAGCGGCGAACATGATGAAATTTCAGCAAGCCTACATGGCCTCGTCACGGATCATGACGGTGGCGAATGAAACTTTTGACACGCTACTTAATGCGTCACGCTAATAGAGGAGACTGACTGAAATGATTAGCCGAATTGCCAGTTTCCACAATTACAGCTCTGTAGCAAATGACATGAACCGTCAGCAGGTAAAAGTGGCGGAGAACCAGGAGCAGTTGGCTTCAGGTAAACGCTTGCTGACTGCCGGAGATGATCCAGTATCTTCTATCTATATTCAGAATTTTGATCAGCAGACGACTCAGATCGAACAGTCACTGAAGTCGATCACATTGGCTCGAAACCGTCTGGACAATGAAGAGACAGTGATCACCGAAGTTGAAAGTATGCTGGATGAGGCCAAGCGCAAATCCATGCTGATGGTCAACGGTTCTCTGTCTGATGATGACCGTGTAGCCCACAAGCAGGATATGCAGGGGTTGTTCGATAATTTCATGAACCTGGTTAATGCCAAGGACGAATCTGGCAACTTTATCTTTGCCGGTACTCAATATAGCAAGCAGCCGTTTTTTCGTGATAACGGCGGTAATGTGACCTATGCCGGTGACAGTTACCAGCGTATGGCGAAAGTTGCACCGGCTGTAGATGTTCCGGTGAATGACCCGGGCGACAAGTTGTTTATGGAAGTTGATAACCCTTACGGAGATTATCAGCCTGATTATGCTTTGCAGAGCGGTTCTTTGCTTCTGTTGTCTCAGGCGCAAAACACCAATAACGCAGACCAGTCCAGCTACCGGGTTGAATTTTCATCGACCTCAGCTGGCACATCTTACCAATTGTTTCAGAACGGTAGTGTAGTTAGTACCGCTCAGTATGATCCTAATAAAGGGATCGAATGGGGCACACTTAAGATCGATGTCGAAGGGGAGATCGAAGATGGTGATGCCATTGATCTTACCCGTCAGGATAAGGTGAATATCTTTGACTCATTCCGCCGCAGTATCGAACTGTCTGACAGCAGCGTGTCAGATGCCTCGGCAACGGCTGAGTTGCACCAGACGGCAGCGGAATTGTCGGAAGGCTTCAAGCATATTAACCGGGCTCGTTCTGAAGTTGGAACTCGTTTGCAGACATTGGATCGTCAGGAGGATATGCATGAAGACTTTAAGATCGTAATGAGTCAGGCCCGCGGTACGCTGGAAGATCTTGATTATGCAACCGCGGTGATTGAATTGAACGAAAACATGATGGCGCTTCAGGCTTCTCAGCAGGCATTTGCTAAGACCAAAGATCTGAATCTGTTTAACTATATCTAGTGGTTAATAAAAGCTATTCCAATCCTTTGCTTCGGTAACGGTTTTTAAGGCGGCAAAACGGCAAACCAGACGGGCATTCGGTTGCCACTTGTTGAAACAAAAGATAACAAAATGGATTAAGTTGCTGTTATTTAAGGCTTTTAAAATTTGGCATGATGATTGCTTAATATTAAAAAGAAATAATTAGGTGGCAAGTGACTTGCCAAGAAAGTTTACACATATGGCTGGCCCCGCTTCACTGTCTTTAGAACTGACTGTTGCGGGTAGGCTGTTTCGCTAACATAGCGAAAGTCAAAGGAGAGCAAAATGGGTGTAACAGTAAACACCAACGTGTCTGCCATGACTGCGCAGCGTTACCTGGGCAAAGCAACAAGCGATCTTAATACCTCAATGGAACGTCTATCTACAGGTAGTAAGATTAACAGTGCTAAAGACGATGCTGCAGGTCTGCAGATTTCGAACCGATTAGTTGCACAGACGCGCGGTCTGAATGTCGCAATGCGTAATGCCAATGACGGCATTTCGATTGCGCAGACTGCAGAAGGTGCGATGCAAGAATCAACCAGTATTCTGCAACGTATGCGAGACCTGTCACTACAGTCAGCCAACGGTGCTAACTCGGACGAAGACCGTGAGGCAATCCAGCAGGAAGTAACTGCACTGCAGGATGAACTTAACCGTATCGCTGAAACGACAGCATTTGGTGGTCGTAAGTTGCTTAACGGTACATTCGGTGAAGCGGCATTCCAGATCGGTGCGGATTCAGGTGAAGCCTTGATTATGGGTATGGATAGTGTACGTGCCGATTATGATAAAATGGGTGGTAGCCTGTTGGTTTCGACCACAAAAATTGAACCAAAAGCGATTCTGAACGCTGATGCGAAGGTAAGCTTCCAGATTACCGATAAGCTGGGTAACGTCACCGATGTAAGTGTTGACCTGCTTAAAGGTGATGATGTTGAAGAGATCGCGACCCGAATCAATGGTCAGAATAGTTCAGTTAATGCCTCTGTGAGCGAAGAAGGTGAACTTCAGCTGTTTGCTGATGGCGGTGCTCTGACAGTGACACAGGGCAAGATGAGCATGATGAACGAAGACGGTAAAGTCGTTCCGGGTGATATTGCCGGTGCTGCACAGAATGTTACTGTCGGCGGTATTGATGTGGAATCTGTAGGCGGCGCACAGCAGGCTGTGCCAATTATTGATGCTGCATTGAAATACATTGATACAATGCGTGCAGATTTAGGTGCGAAGCAGAACCGTTTGGGCCATACCATTAACAACTTGGCTAACGTTTCTGAAAACGTTTCGGAGTCTAACAGCCGAATCCGCGATACAGACTTCGCGAAAGAAACAACGGAAATGACGAAGAGCCAGATCCTGCAGCAGGCAAGTACCTCTATTCTTGCACAGGCCAAGCAGGTTCCTCAGGCTGCAATGAGTTTGTTACAATAATTTTCCGAACTCAGATGAGCGAAAACGGCAAGGGGGCAGCCCCTTGCCGTTTTTGTTTGTGGTGAAAGTTAACCTATTGCCTCTTCTCTCCATACATATCAGTTTTTTCTTTCTTGTAAGTTTTAATAAGACTTATTTGACTAAGATGTTGATTTATAATGATTTTAACTTTGCTGTGCATTGTTGGTTTTTATGAGCTTGATCACATTTCTGAACTACCACAAAAAAAAATAAAAAAAATCTTAAAGGTTTCCAATCGTATGCCGTTAAAACTCATGTACAAAGAATAACTAGGTTTTTCCGGCTGGGCTGGTCAAGCCATATCGAACACTTTAAGGAGAGACATTATGGCAGTTACAGTAAATACTAACGTTTCTGCAATGACCGCTCAGCGCTACCTGGGTCAGGCGACCGAAGCTCAAAGTAACTCAATGGAGCGTCTTGCTACCGGTAGCAAGATCAATAGTGCAAAAGATGACGCAGCAGGTCTTCAGATATCTAACCGTTTGGAAACTCAGAGCCGTGGCCTTGACGTAGCTGTACGTAACGCCAACGACGGTATCTCAATGGCACAGACCGCTGAAGGTTCTATGCAGGAAACAACAAGCATCCTGCAGCGTATGCGTGACCTGTCACTACAGTCAGCTAACGGTTCTAACTCACAAGAAGACCGTGACTCTATCCAGGAAGAAGTAACAGCGCTGAACGATGAACTTAACCGTATCGCAGAAACAACCTCTTTCGGTGGTACTAAACTGTTGAACGGTACCTTCGGTTCTCGTTCATTCCAGGTTGGTGCAGACTCTGGTGAAGCAGTTCAGATGAACTTCAAGAACATCCGTTCAGATGAAGCGAAGATGGGTGGTAGCATGCTGGTTTCAACCAAGACTGCACCAGCCGACTCTACACTGAAAGCCGATACGACAATTGGCCTGACAGTTACTGACAAGATCTCTGGTGTGGCGACTGATATCAGTGTTGACCTGGTTAAAGGCGACGATATCGAAGAAATCGCGACTCGCATCAACGGTCAGAACGACCAGATCAACGCATCTGTTTCTGAAAAAGGCGAGCTTCAGCTATTCACTACAGAAGGTACAGTTGGCGTTAAGACCGGTGCAATGACCATGGTTGGCAGTGACGGTAAAGATGTTGATGCAACAATCGGTGGTGTTGCGGCAGACAAGACTGTTTCTGAAATTGACGTAACCTCCGTTGGTGGTGCACAGCAGGCTGTTGCAGTTCTTGATGGCGCGATGAAGTATGTTGACTCGCACCGTGCAGAACTGGGTGCATCTCAGAACCGTCTGAACCACACAATCAACAACCTGGACAACGTTAACGAGAATGTAAACGCATCGAACAGTCGTATCCGCGATACTGACTTTGCGAAAGAAACAACTAACATGACGAAGAACCAGATTCTTTCTCAGGCTTCTACGTCTATCCTGGCTCAGGCAAAACAGGCTCCTCAAGCCGCTCTAAGCCTGCTAGGTTAATACCTCCGTATAACGGCAAGGAGGCAGCTCCTTGCCGTTTTCTGCTTTCAGAAGGTGAAAGAATATGGATGTCAAACCCGTTTCTACTTCTTCACTTCCTCCTCGTTCTTCTGAGAATGGCACCCATTCTTCTGTTGGCACAAATATTGCTAATAAATCTGGTAGTAGTACTCAGGGGACACCCGCTGCCGCTCACTCATCCAATCAGCAACCAGTGGCATCAAGCAGCGATAAAGGTGAGACCGATGTTCGTCGCGTAGAACAAAGCTTCAACATAGAACAACAGCGCCACCTTCAGCGTGAAGAGCTGGAGAAAGTCGTTGAAAAAATTGAAGAGTTTGTTGGAAATACGCTGAATAAAGGTCTGGCTTTTCGGATTGATGAAGAGTCTGGCAAAAGCATCGTCACTATTTACGATAAACGTACCGGTGATGTGGTTCGCCAAATTCCTGATGAAGATATGTTAGCTTTATCCCGACAGCTTGCCGCTCATTCGGGAGGATTGTTACAGACGAAAGTGTAAAACGACATCATTTGGGGTAGTCAATGAATATAGGCGCAGCAGCCACGGCTTCCGGTTTTGATATTAACGGTATGGTTAACAAAATCGTTGAATCTGAGCGGGCTCCGAAAGAAGCGCGAATCAATGAGCGCCGGGACAACGTCGATGTCAATATCAGTGCCTATGGAAAACTGAAAAGCTCGTTGAATGAACTGAAGTTCATGATGGCTGACTTTCGTCGTAACCATACCTTATCGGCACGTACTGCTTCATCGGATAACAATGAGGTGCTGACAGCAAAGGCATCACATGAAGCTATTCCAGGAAAATACACCGTCAAAGTTGACCAGCTTGCACAGTCACACAAGATTGTATCAAGTACATTTGACGAAGATGAAAAGATGGGTGCAGGTAAACTGGCTATCTCTTTGGGGGCGACTAAGTTTGATGTTGAGATCCCAGAGGACGAAAGCAAGATTATTGATGTAGTACGCCTGATTAATCGTCATCCGTCAAACACCGGTGTGATGGCGTCAGTGATTAAAGATGACGCCGGGGCGCGATTGGTTCTGTCTGCTGATAAAAGCGGTGAGCAGAATACGATTAAGGTTCGGGTTGATGCACCACCAGCCAGTACACTGCAAAAGTTTGGCTTCAATGCACATAATGAAGTCAGCCCTATGAGTGAAATGCAGGCTGCAAAGGATGCTAAGGTCGTCATCGATGGTTTGGCCACTGTTACCAGTGACAACAATACGATTAAAGATGCCATTAAAGGCGTTGATCTCAACCTGGTAGCGTTGAAAGACAGTAAGGGTGATTCGGATGCCATTATTGATGTGGCTTATGATCGCGTTGCTGTTGGTGGGGCGATTGAGCAGTTCGTCAACGCCTATAACCAGTTTTATCAAACATCTCAGGAGCTGGCTAAATTTGATCCTGAAACTCAGGAAAAAGGCCCGCTGGTGGGCGATAGTATTATCCGCACGGTAGATAACCAGCTTCGTTCCGCATTTTCTGCGCCGATTGAAGGCGCGCCGGAAACAGTCAAAACGCTGAGTGAACTCGGCGTGATGACCACAATGGCCGGGCGACTGGAAATTGACTATGACCTGCTGGATAGACAGCTGGAGCAAAATTTTACCGATGTTGGTGAGTTTTTTGGCAGCCGGAAAGGTTTTGCCCGCCGGATCGAAGATTTGGTTCATGCCCATACCGGGATAACTGGCAGTATCAAAAGTCGCCAGAACAGTCTTAACGATCAGATGATGCGTCTGAATAAAGAGCAGACTAATCTGGATCGCCGGATGCAAAGTGTTTATCAGCGTACCCATGATCAGTTCACTGCGATGGATGGAGCTATGGGACAGATGAAAGGTCAGCTTAGCTCCATGATGAGCATGATGCCGGCAGCATAATGAATTTTAGGTGAGAGAGTTAAGCATGCAGCGTTTACAACAGCTAGATGGCCAGTTGGAGGCCATGCTCTCCACCGATGGAGATGTGGATCCGCAGCTGTTGCAGCAGTTATTGCAGCAGCGTGAACAGATCTTGCATGAATTAATGGCTAAGCCTGAACAGCTGGAAAAATCAGCGTGGCAGGCAGCCGTTGAACGAACGTCGTGTTTGCTTGAGCAGATCAGTCAACGCCGGGATCAATCTGCAGGCCAACTTCAGCGACTACAGCACGGGCAACGCTCGATGCAGGTATACAATAAATTTCGGTAAGGTTAGAAAAAATGGCAATGAGAGGATCTCTACAGGCTTATAAACGAGTCTCAGTGGATAGTCAGCTGACATCAGCATCACCACACCGGGTGATCTCGATGCTGATGGCTGGAGCAATTGAGCGCTTGATCCAAGGCAAGGCTGCAATGCAGCAGGGCTCAATTGCAGTTAAAGGTGAGCGCTTGGGTAAGGCGTTGGATATTGTGATTAGTTTGCGTAGCTGTCTTTCTATGGAAGATGGTGGTGATATTGCGTCAAACTTAGATTCACTATATGACTTTATGATTCAGCAGATTTATAAGGCAAACCAGGACAATCTTCCTGAGCCGATTGATGATGTAATTGATATGTTGCGTGAAATTAAAGCAGCTTGGGATCAAATCCCTGCGGAATACCATAATATGACGCAGTTGGATATGTAGTAACACCTTTCTGCCTTGTGCAATCAATTTATTATTGGCTTCCTTCTTCAGGAAGCCAAAAAATAAACTAAAATGATCTGGATTGCACTTTCCTTTGTACAGGGTTCACAGCTTTTGTGTGTCCTTGGTTGCCTTATCCTGAGCTTTTATTACAATGGAAAGCAATAATTTTTGGTTGCTGTTCCTCAGTAATACAAAATTGAATAACTTCGTAAAAAGTTGAAAGTTGTTCAGTTTGGTATAAAAGCCACAGAAATAGAATTTCCTATAAAGGCAGGCAATATCTCTCCTATGCAAGGTTTAGCTAAAACCCTCGTAATTGATGACGATCAGCAGCATCGTCATGACCTTGGTGTCATTCTTAATTTTGTTGGAGAACAGCATGAGGCTTTCTCTACGCGCGAGGTGGAAAATTCGCTTTGGGAAAAGGATTGGAGTGCCTGTTTACTGGGTAAAATAACTACCGGTAAGTCACTTAGCAAAATTCTTGACTACCTGCGAATCCACAACCATATCCCGGTTATTGCGTTAACGGATCATGCCAGCGAACTGGCGGGATTACCGAATTATGTTGGTGAGCTTGAGCTACCGCTGAATTACGGGCAGCTATCGGATGCCCTACGTCATTGTCAGGAGTTTCTTGGTAAGAGAGCTTATCAGGTTCCTCAACTGGCACGTAAAAATACATTATTCCGTAGTATGGTTGGCCGTAGCGAAGCGATCAGTGAGATCCGTCATCTTGTCGAACAGGTGGCAGGTACTGATGCCAGTGTATTGATTCTTGGCGAATCCGGTACTGGTAAAGAAGTTGTGGCCAGGAATATTCATTATCATTCCTCCCGTGGTAAAGGTCCATTTGTGCCGGTTAACTGTGGGGCGATTCCGCCAGACTTGCTGGAAAGCGAGTTGTTTGGTCATGAGAAAGGGGCATTCACCGGCGCTATTTCTTCCCGTAAAGGGCGTTTCGAACTGGCTGAAGGCGGCACCTTATTCCTTGATGAAATTGGCGATATGCCAATGGCGATGCAGGTTAAATTATTACGCGTGCTTCAGGAGCGTTGTTTTGAGCGCGTGGGTGGCAACAGTACGATTAAGGCTAATGTTCGTATCGTAGCTGCGACTCATCGAAATCTGGATGATATGATTAAAGAAAATACGTTCCGTGAGGATCTGTATTATCGCTTGAATGTTTTCCCGATTGAGATGCCTGCACTGCGTGAACGTATCTGCGATATTCCGTTGTTGTTGCAGGAACTGTTAGCGCGTATGGAATCAGAAGGTGCTAAACGAGTGCACTTCACTCCGCGAGCCATTACTTCTCTGATGGATCACGATTGGCCGGGAAATGTACGCGAACTGGCAAATTTGGTTGAGCGTTTGATCATTCTGTATCCGGGGGAAATGGTGGATGTGAACCATCTGCCGATGAAGTATCGTTACAATGATCTGCCCGACTTTCAACCGGAAGAGCAACTTCTTTCGACAGAAGATCAGGAACGGGCTGCGTTGGCTGATATGTTTGCAACCAGTTATTCTGAGCCGGATGTTCCATCGGTGAATGATCTACCGCCTGAAGGTGTTAATCTGAAGGAAATGCTGGCAGAGCTGGAAGTGGAGATGATCCGCCAGGCTCTTGAGGCGCAGACAGGTGTCGTAGCCCGTGCCGCCGATATGCTGGGTATGCGACGTACCACGCTGGTGGAAAAAATGCGCAAGTATGGTCTGAATAAAGAAGATCTTCGCTAAATATATTAAATTCCGACGGTGTCATAATCTTGACGCCGTCAAATTTCTTTTCAAGTAAATAACCTATTGATACCATTGGTTTTATTTTGGCATAGAAAGTGCTTTATTAGGACTTTTCTGCGAACTGATCAGGTGTTTCATGGGCGACAATGTATCTCCGCTGGGTTCCCTTACTAAGCAGGTTGGCCGTTACCAACAGGCGCTGGATGTGATGCCTTCAGGGGTTATTTTTCTCGACTCAAAAGGTGAGGTTTTCGAAGCCAACCCTGAAGCTCACCGCCTTCTTGGTGAACCGCTTGTTGGCGAGCGATGGTTTTCTGTCATTCAACGATCGTTTTCTCCGCAGGAAGATGATGGCCATGAAGTGTCACTACGCAATGGTCGCAAAGTTAAATTAGCTATCTCGGCATCAGACAGCGGTCAATTGATTTTCATTACTGATATGACAGAAACGCGATTGCTACAATCACGGATCAGTGAAATGCAGCGATTGTCATCATTGGGTAAAATGGTCGCGTCACTGGCTCATCAGGTTCGTACACCGCTTTCAAGCGCAATGTTATATGCCTCGAATTTATCGTCTCCGAACCTGAATTCTCAGACGCGTGACCGCTTTCAGGCTAAATTAGTCGATCGTCTTCATGATCTTGAAAAGCAAGTCAATGATATGCTGCTGTTTGCCAAAGGCGGTGACAATAAGGTTGTTGAGCTATTTACGCTTGAAAGCCTGCTTAATGAGCTTGAAAGAATGGTTGAGACGATGATCGTCTCTAACCAAGTCGATTTCAGTATTGACTGTGACGATGAAAGCCTGAAGGTGTTTGGTAATGCTAATGCGTTGGCAAGTGCCATTGGCAACCTGATCACTAATGCCGTGCAGATGGCTGGAAAGCAGTGCAAAGTTGCCGTTAATTGTCAGCTTCGAGATGGTGTCATCCATTTGTCGGTGCTGGATAACGGTCCCGGAATTGAGCCTGAGATGCAGGCCAAAATCCTGGAACCATTTTTTACGACAAGAAAGCAGGGAACCGGGCTCGGTCTTGCTGTGGTACAAATGGTGGCCTCGGCCCATAAAGGTCGCTTGTCTTTGAAATCCGAGCCGGGTCAGGGGGCGTGTTTTACAATCTCACTGCCTTTGGCTGACACTCAGGCCGCCATACCTGAATCCGCCCAAAACGAGAACGAAGCAGCAATTGGAGAGTTATGATGAATCAAAGCCGCGTACTGGTTGTTGAGGATGATGAAGGGCTACGCGAAGCTCTGATTGATACTTTGGCATTGGCTGGCTATCAGTGGTTGGAGGCCGAAAGTGCCGAGCAGGCTCTGTTGCTGCTGAAATCTGAACCTGTCGATATTGTTGTTTCCGACGTTCAGATGGCAGGAATGGACGGTCTGGGTTTGTTGCGCAGTATTAAGCAGCACTGGCCGAAATTACCGGTGCTGTTAATGACAGCTTACGCCAATATCGAAGATGCGGTATCGGCAATGAAAGAAGGCGCGATTGACTATATGGCAAAGCCGTTTGCGCCGGAAGTTTTGCTGAACATGGTTAGCCGCTATGCACCTGTCAAAAATGAATCCGGCAGGGCGGTTGTTGCCGACGAGAAATCTTTGAAATTGCTGTCTCTGGCAGAAAAAGTCGCTAAGACTGATGCCAGCGTAATGGTTCTGGGGCCAAGCGGATCGGGTAAAGAAGTGATGTCCCGCTATATCCATGAGCATTCAAACCGTAGTGAAGGTCCTTTCATTGCCATTAACTGTGCCGCGATTCCCGATAACATGCTGGAAGCAACCTTGTTCGGTTATGAAAAAGGGGCGTTTACCGGTGCGGTACAGGCTTGTCCGGGGAAATTCGAGCAAGCTCAGGGCGGCACGATCTTGCTGGATGAAATCAGTGAGATGGATCTGAACCTCCAGGCAAAACTTCTACGTGTTCTTCAAGAGCGCGAAGTAGAACGCCTCGGTAGCCGTAAGAGTATCAAACTGGATGTCCGGGTGTTGGCAACCAGTAACCGGGATCTGAAACAGTATGTTTCGGAAGGACACTTCCGCGAAGATTTATATTATCGTCTTAACGTATTTCCGCTAGTATGGCCTGCTTTGGCTGAGCGAAAAGGCGATATTGCTCCATTGGCAACATACCTGACGGAGCGCCATTGTGTGAAGCAGGGACTACTGGTGCCAAAATTCAGTCAGTCGGCATTACTTAAGTTACAGCAATATGCCTGGCCAGGTAATGTGCGAGAACTGGATAATGTTATTCAGCGCGCCTTGATCCTTTGCGATGGCAGTAATATTGAAAATGAGCATATTTTACTGGAAGGACTTGACTGGCTGGATGCACAAAGCTTGCAAACCGCGGTAGAATCAACGAGCGCTGTACCGAATCTCGAACCGGTTCAGGTTTCCGGTACACCGGAAAGTTTGGGGGGAGAGCTTCGAGAGCAGGAATTTGCGATTATCCTGGAGACAATCCGAGCCTGCGACGGGCGCCGAAAAGATGTCGCCGAAAAACTGGGGATCAGTCCGCGAACCCTTCGCTATAAACTGGCGAAAATGCGTGACGCCGGGATAGAGATCCCGGTTTAGGGTGAGAATTCTATTTTATTGGCATTTTAAGCCGACTTGGCGTTAAGCTTGCAGGAAACAGTAGAAAAGTATCTCAAACGAATAAAAACGTCACTATTTTGATTTAAGTGACAATCTTTTGACTGTGCGGGGAAGAGTTATGAAAGTCAACGGACTACAAGCCGAATTGCAGGCGATGAAGCTGGAAGCCCAGAGTACAAACCGTCCGGCAACCAGCCAACAGGTCAGTGCCGATTTTGGTGCTGTTCTGGGCGATGCCATTAAAACAGTAAATAATCTTCAGTCTGCATCGGGTGAACTGGCAACACGTTTTGATGAGGGGGATCGTAACGTATCCCTGTCAGATGTGATGATTGCTCGTAACAAGTCCAGTGTTGCATTTGAAGCGACCGTACAGGTCCGCAACAAGCTGGTAGAAGCGTATAAAGAACTAATGAACATGCCAGTTTAATTCGGGAATTAATCAGTGTCTGAACCATCTTCAAACAATGAGTTAGCTGTTGCTGGTAATGCTCCTGCTCCGGTTGTTTCCGATACCGAGCTTGAATTGCAGGATCCTGATACAGAAGAGAAAAGTGCCACGCGTGTCGACAGCATGCTGGGTAACCTTGATTTGCTGCGCCAGGTCATTTTGGTGCTTTCTGTTGCGATCTGTGTGGCATTGATTGTACTGGTAGTTTTCTGGTTACGTGAGCCGGAGATGCGACCACTTGGCACCTTTGAGACAGAAGAACTTATCCCTATTCTTGATCACTTCGATCAGAAAAAAATCGAGTACACCCTGGATGGCAATACGATTCGTGTTCCCGCCGATACATTTTCATCTATAAAGCTCGAAATGACCCGTGCCGGCTTGAACAGTACGGTTCAGGAAGGGGATGATATTCTGCTTAAAGACATGGGGTTCGGCGTATCCCAGCGTCTTGAGCGCGAGCGTCTGAAGCTGAGCCGTGAGCGTCAGCTGGCAAGGGCGATCGAACAAATCCGTCAGGTGCGTAAAGCACAGGTTTTGCTGGCGATGCCAAAGCAGAGCGTGTTTGTTCGTCACAATCAAGAAGCATCAGCCACCGTATTTTTGACTTTGGGTGGCAATGGTTCTCTGGGGCAGCAAGAGGTTGACTCGATAGTTGATATGGTGGCCACGGCCGTTCCAGGTTTGAAGCCGACCCGCGTAACTGTAACTGATCAGCATGGACGTCTGCTGAGTTCGGGCACAGAAGATCCTGCCGCGACCGCACAGCGTAAGGAATATGAGCTTGAACGTAAACAGGAGCAGGCACTGCGAGAGAAAATTGACGCTATCCTGATCCCTGTTCTGGGGCTAGGTAATTATACCTCCCAGGTTGATGTGACGATGGACTTCAGCGCAATTGAAGAGACGCAGAAGCAATATGACCCGTCTACTCCTTCAACCCGAAGTGAATATACGTTGGAAGACTACAACAATGGCAACATTGTCGCTGGTATTCCTGGAGCGCTGAGTAATCAGCCGCCGGCCGATTCTTCCATCCCGCAGGATATTGCTGAATTGCAGTCAGGCAAAGGTTCTAACAATGGCTCGGTGCACCGTGAATCAACCCGTAATTTTGAGTTGGACACCAAGATCCGTCATAAGCGTGCGCAGACTGGTATCATAAGTCGTCAGACGGTATCGGTTGCGATTGATTACAAGCAGGTTGTCAATCCCGAAACCGGTGAAATCACCCGTGTTCCGGTCAGTGAAGCTGAGCTGGCAAAAATCAGCCGCCTGCTGAAAGGAGGGGTCGGTTTCTCTGATCTGCGTGGCGATATGCTAGAAGTGATTTCTGTACCGTTCGCTGTACCGGAAGAAGAACAGATAGCGGATCTGCCAATTTGGGAGCATCCGAACTTTAATACATGGATCCGTTGGCTGGCAGCTGCATTGGTGATTATTGTTATCATGATTGTTATGGTTCGTCCGGCAATGCGTAAACTACTTTATCCAAATCAGGCTTCCGATGGCACGCCGCTGGATGAAAATGGTATGCCAATCCTAGCGAGCAGTGATGATGATATTGATTTGATTGGTGCCGAGCTTGATGGTGCGGATGTCCTCGAATTGAGTAGTAGCAGCCTGAATCTACCGAATTTGCATAAAGATGAAGACCTGTTGAAAGCTGTCAGGGCTCTGGTTGCGAATGAACCGGATCTGGCCGCACAAGTTGTTAAGAATTGGGTGAGTGAAGATGGCTAACGAAGTCGCAACCACAGAAGAGAAAAAGTTTGATGTCTCGACACTGACCGGGGCTGATAAAGCAGCGATTTTGCTGCTTAGCCTCAGTGAGCAGGATGCGGCCAGTATTATTCGTCACCTGGAGCCGAAGCAAGTTCAGCGTGTCGGTGGAATGATGGCCTCGATGGCGGATTTGAGTCAGGAGAAAGTAGCGGCTGTTCACCGCCACTTTCTGGAAGATATCCAGAAATACACCAGCATCGGTATGGGGAGTGAAGACTTTGTTCGAAATGCTCTGGTTGCTGCGCTGGGTGAAGATAAGGCGAACAACCTGGTTGACCAGATCCTTATGGGTAGTGGCTCCCGCGGCCTGGATTCACTGAAATGGATGGATCCGCGTCAGGTGGCTAGCATTATTCTTAACGAACACCCACAGATCCAGACGATCGTACTGTCTTATCTGGAACCTGAGCAGTCGGCAGAAATTCTGTCCCAGTTCCCGGAACGTGTCCGTCTTGACCTTATGATGCGTATCGCCAACCTTGAAGAAGTTCAGCCGGCCGCACTTCATGAATTGAATGACATCATGGAGAAACAGTTTGCTGGTCAGGCTGGTGCTCAGGCTGCGAAGATTGGTGGTACTAAGGCTGCTGCAGAAATCATGAACTACCTCGACAACAATGTTGAAGGTCTGTTGATGGATCAGATCCGTGAAAACGATGAAGATATGGCTGCTCAGATTGAAGATCTGATGTTCGTATTCGACAACTTGGCTGAAGTCGACGATCGCGGTATTCAGACCTTGCTGCGTGACGTACCTCAGGAACAGTTGCAGAAAGCTCTCAAAGGTGCCGACGATATGCTGCGTGACAAGATTCTGCGTAACATGTCTAAGCGTGCGGCAGAAATGTTGCAGGATGATCTTGAGGCAATGGGACCAATTCGTGTTGCTGATGTTGAAGCTGCACAGAAAGAGATCCTGTCCATTGCTCGTCGCCTGTCTGATGCCGGTGAATTGATGTTGTCCGGAGGTGGTGCTGATGAATTCTTGTAATGTTGCCCTTAATACAAAGAGCTGCGCACTAGGGACAAACTATGTCTTTTGAACGTCGTCGTGGGTTCCTGCGCGTAACTGAGCATCAGGCGCAGGAGCTGGAACGCTGGGCTTATCCGGATTATGCCGATGACCACAGCGCTCCGACCGACAATGCAATAAATTATGATCCGCAATGGCAGCCTGAACTTCCAGAAGAAGAGGAAGAACTGGGCCCGCCGCCGTTGACGGCAGCTGATCTGGAAGATATTCGTCATTCTGCTTATGAAGAAGGCCGTGTAGAAGGTATCGCAGCCGGTCATGCCGAAGGCTTTGAAGCTGGCAAGACAGAAGGGCTGGAAGCTGGTCAGCAGGAAGGTCTGGAGCAGGGGCTACAGCAAGGGCTGGAACAGGGACAGGTTCAGATTAACGAGCACGTTGCTCACCTTACAGCGCTGATTGATAAGCTGGCAACGCCGCAGCAGCAGCTTGACAGTGATGTGGAAAATCAAGTGCTGAACATGGTGACCAGTTTAGCTCGGGAACTTATCCGGGTTGAAGTTCAGACAAATCCACAGGTGATTTTGAACACGATTCGTGAAGTCATCGGTGCGCTGCCAATTGTAGACCGTCAGGTACAAGTCCATCTTCATCCGGAAGATTTAGAGCTCGTTAAACAGGCATACGGTGAAGAAAACCTGAGTGAGCGTAAGTGGAGCCTTCAAGCTGAGCCGTCACTGAATCGTGGTGACTTGCAGGTTCAATCCGGCGATTCCAGTATCGATTACATGGTGGAAGATCGTATTCGTCATTTGCTTAATCAATTCAACGGGGTGAACAGTCAGCAGATGAATGGAGGGCAGTAATGTCATCCTCTCTGGCTGAGCGCCTTTCTCGTTACCAAACCCAAAATCTGGCGACCCGCCCGGTCGCTTCTGGACGCCTGGTTCGGGTTGTCGGCCTGACCATTGAAGCGGTTGGTTGCCGTGCGCCTGTAGGCAGTCAGTGTAAAGTTGAAACCATAAACGGTGATATTGAAGCAGAGGTCATTGGTTTTTCCGGAGATACTCTGTTTTTGATGCCGAGTGAGTCGGTCACAGGGATCATGCCCGGTGCGAAAGTGACGCCAATGTTGCAGGACAGTGGCTTGCCGGTCGGAATGGAATTGTTAGGCCGGGTGATTGATGGTTGTGGTAACCCGCTTGACGGACTTGGTGAGATTTATACTGCTAACCGTGCCTCTTTCAATGCTGATGCTATCAACCCTCTGGCGCGAAAGCCTATCAAAGAACCCCTCGATGTTGGCCTTAAAGCCATTAACGGCTGCCTGACTGTCGGTAAAGGTCAGCGTATCGGTTTGTTTGCCGGTTCAGGTGTCGGTAAATCGGTGACACTGGGCATGATGACCCGTGGTACTACAGCACAGGTGGTTGTGGTTGGCCTGATTGGTGAGCGTGGCCGAGAAGTTAAAGAATTCATTGATGAGATCCTTGGTGAAGAAGGCCGTAAACGCGCGGTGGTTGTGGCAGCACCGGCTGATGCCTCGCCGTTGATGCGCCTGAAAGGCTGTCAGACATCTCTGACTATTGCTGAATATTTCCGTGATCAGGGGCTGGATGTGCTGCTGTTAATGGATTCACTTACCCGATTTGCTCAGGCCCAGCGTGAAATTGCTCTGTCGGTGGGTGAGCCGCCGGCAACTAAAGGCTACCCGCCGTCTGTATTCGCTAAACTACCGGCTCTGGTGGAACGTGCCGGTAACGGGGGAGAGCACCAGGGTTCGATTACCGCTTTTTTCACCGTTCTGACCGAAGGTGATGATCTTCAGGATCCGATTGCTGATGCATCGCGGGCAATTCTTGACGGACACATTGTACTCTCCCGTGAAATGGCGGATGCCGGTCACTATCCGGCGATTGATGTTGAGCGTTCTGTCAGTCGTGTAATGCCGGCGATTGTCAGTGAAGAACATATGCTGATGTCTAAGGCGGTTCGTCAGTTGTTGTCGATCTGCCGTAAGAACCAAGATCTGGTATCGATCGGTGCATATAAACCGGGAACAGATCCGAATATTGATCAGGCCTTTAACCTTAAACCTAAGCTGGATGCTTTCCTGCAACAGTCGATGAAAGAATCTGTACCGTATGACATGTGTGTCAACATGCTGCGTTCAGTGTTGAGTGGTAATTAAGAATGTCAGACAGTGCATTGGAGCTGATTTTAGAGCGGGCCAAAGATGACGAACATAAAGCATCCCTTGCCTTGAATAATGCCAGGATCGAACTGGATAACTATTATCAGCAGTTACAACAAATTGAGCAATATCGCCTGGATTACTGTAAGCAGTTGACAGCTCGCGGACTGGATGGTCTGACGGCCAGTTCTTATAGTCACCTTCAGCAATTCCTCGGCTCCCTTGATGAAACGCTGGCTAAGCAGAAAGCCGCCGGTGCGCAGTTTGAAGAGCAGGTCGAGAAGTGCAGCGAATATTGGAATGAAATGCGTAAGAAGCGCCAGTCGATAGAATGGCTTCTGGAGAAGAAACAGGCTGAGCGCCAGGCCCGGCTTGATAAGCAGGAGCAAAAAATGATGGATGAGTTTGCTACTCTGCAGTTTGCCCGCCAGGCTCGCCGGTAGCCTAAGATAATATATTGTATGGTACGTTTTTTGCATTCGTTGTTCTAATCGTATTCAACATGTGAAGAGCCTTTATGTTTTCATCCAGTTTATTGTCAGCAAAGCCAGCATCTCCGGCTCCCGCTCAAACCGGAAGTGCTAAAGCCACTCCTGCCTCTTCTTCTGAAAGTATCGATTCATCTATCGACCGAAATAACAGCAGAAGTGAAGACCGCTTTGACAAAGAGCTTCAGTCGGCATCAAACAGTGATAAAAAAGTCGACAGAAAATCGGTAGACAATAAGCAGGATGCTAATAAAGTCGATGAAGAACAAAAGGTTAAGCATAAATCACAAGCTCAAGCCGATGATGTGAAGGAAAAGGGTCCGACATCGGATTCTAAGGTTGTCGATAAGTCTGCACCTCCGGAATCTGAAGCGCATGTTGAAGATGCTGAAACTGGTAAGCGTTTGAATGAAAAGGGTGAAAAAGTATCAGCCCAGCTTCTTGATGAGCAGAATGGACAGAACTCCGCCAGCCAGACAGATGAAGAGATATCTGAGCTTGATTCAGGAAAAAAGCAAAAGATAATGAATGATGGTGAAGAGCTGCTTAACCGCCTTTCAGCATCGAACAAACAATTGACGCAACAGGCTGCCGCATCTCAGGAAGGCAAAGAATTGCCGCAGGCAGTTTCAGAGTCCGGGCTGGTGCAAAATTTGACTTTGCAAGGACAAACAAAACAGGCAGTAAAAGCCGAGCCTGAATTAAAAACTGGTAAATTGACCAGTGTTGAAATGGACGGTGAGTATACTGACGAGCAGGTTGAAGGTTTAAGTCAGGAACAACTGGCTCAAGTGTTTGCAGCTCCTTTAGCTGGACAGGCTGCGGTAAACCAGGATGGCAGTGCTGAGAATACTGATGTTCAGGCTGGGCTTGCTGAACAAAGCGCAGCTGACAGCGGTGAAGGAAGTGATGCCGAACCGGCCTTTGCCTTGGGCTCAACGGCTGCGGCGGTTGCAGCTGAAGTTAAAAATATGCAGCAGCCTGGTGATGCGATGCAAGCCGGCTCAAAACTGGCTGAAGTAAAGTCCGCTGAGTTGAGCGCCGGAACTCAGGCATCCGCGGATATCCCAGTAGACTTGAAAGCCAAACTCGATAGTGTTTTTGCTACAGGAACTCAGCAGGCTGCAAATCCAGTTTCCGGTTCTGTATTGGGTGAGGCGGCTGCTACTCCATTGGGAGCACCTTTAACTCAGGCTCAAGCTGCTGCACAGAACCAGGCGGTTCAATCTCAGGCAATGAATGCGTTGACGGCGGGAATGATGGCAGCAGAAGGCGCAGCTGTTGATGGTGAAGCCGCTGCGAACGGTATGGCAGCAGGTACGGCGGCACTTGCTGCCGCTGTTGATACGGCAGCGCCTGATAACGGTGCTACTGACGCAAAAGCAGAATTGCAGCATTCCGTCTCTGGACTGACGACATCTCACGCACAAGCCGCCAAAGCTGAAGCCGCTCAGGCTGCTCAGGCACAGAGTCCGTTGCAACTGAGTAAGGAGCAGGCCGGGGATCAGTTGGCTGAGCGGTTGCAGATGATGATGTCAAAAAATTTGAAGCACGTTGATATTCGCCTTGATCCACCGGAGCTTGGTAAGTTACAGATTAAGTTGTCATTGAATCAGGATCAGGCTTCGGTGCAGTTTACCGTTGGGAACCAGCAGACTCGTGATTTAGTCGAACATGCGATGCCTAGACTGCGGGAATTGTTAAGCCAGCAGGGATTGCAGCTTGCCCAGAGTTCAGTACAACAGGATAATTCAAGGCAGCAGTTTGCCGGGCAGTCAAATCAGGATGCCCAGGGGCAGCAGAGTGGTAACGGTGGTCAGCAAGGTGGAGGTTCATCCCGTCATGGTGACTCAGGAACCGGCAATGCTGAACCTTTAGATATGTACGTAAGTCAGTCATCTGACCGCGTCGATTATTACGCATAAAGACAATGGCTCAACCTCGATTGTCTACAACAATAAAGAAAGGAACATACGTTTATGGCTGAGGGCGCAGAAAATTCAGGCGGAAAGAAAAAACTTTTTATTATCATCGCTGTAGTCCTAGTGCTGTTGATAGGTGGTGGTGCTGGCGCATGGTTTATGATGGGAGACAGCTCCTCGTCAGATGAGGAGGTCGCAGAGGCGGTGGAGACCGCAGAACCGGCAAAACTTGAGCCAGCATACTATGTGATTCTGCCACAGCCATTTATCTTTAATGTGACAGGTGATAAACGTGATCGCCTTGTTCAGGTAAAAGTGCAGCTGATGGTGCGTGGTGATAGCAATGAGTCGACAGCTAAACAGCACATTCCTCTGATTGAAAGTACTTTGCTGCAAACATTTGGTGCTGCGACGGTTGAGCAGCTGAGAACGATGAATGGCCGAACCGAACTAAGCAAGCAGGCATTGTCTGCGGTACAGGATGCTTTGAATAAAGTGTCCGGCCAGAAAGTCGTTGAGCGCGTGCTCTTTACTGGTTTTGTAATGCAATAGGCTTAATGTGAGTGACTTACTGACCCAAGACGAAATCGATGCCCTGTTACATGGTGTCGATGATGTCGAAGATGATGAGGATTCCGGCCAGGAGAGTGGTGCCGGGGTCGTCCAATTTGACTTTTCATCGCAAGACCGGATTGTTCGTGGGCGGATGCCCACCCTTGAGCTAATTAACGAACGCTTTGCCCGCCATATGCGGGTGAGCTTGTTTAACATGCTTCGTAAAACGGCGGAAGTGTCGATTAACGGCGTGCAGATGATTAAGTTCGGGGAGTACCAGAATACGCTTTATGTTCCGACCAGTTTGAACATGGTACGTTTCCGCCCGCTCAAAGGTACGGCGCTGATCACAATGGAAGCTCGATTGGTCTTCATTCTGGTAGAAAACTTCTTCGGCGGTGACGGCCGGTTCCACGCCAAGATCGAGGGTCGTGAATTTACCCCGACTGAGCGTCGTATTGTTCAGATGTTGTTGAAATTGGTGTTTGAAGATTACCGTGAAGCCTGGTCGCCGGTTATGGGTGTCGAGTTTGAATATCTGGACTCGGAAGTAAACCCGACAATGGCAAACATTGTCAGCCCGACAGAAGTGATTGTCGTCAGCTCTTTCCATATTGAAGTGGACGGTGGTGGTGGTGACTTCCATGTGGTGATGCCATATTCCATGGTTGAACCGATTCGCGAACTGTTGGATGCCGGTGTCCAGAGTGACAAGATGGATACGGACGTGCGCTGGAGTAAGGCGCTTCGTGATGAGATCATGGATGTGCCAGTCAATATCCGTGCTAAGTTGCTGGATACGGAGCTGTCTCTACGTGACTTGATGGAGCTGCGTCCGGGAGACGTAATTCCGATTGATATGCCGGAAGCGGCTACTGTCTTTGTTGAAGACTTGCCGACCTATCGGGCCAAGATGGGTCAATCTGGCGATAATGTGGCGCTGAAGATAACTGAAAAACTGAAGCGGCCGGATATGGTGAAAACTGACCTGGCTTTCCTCGATCGTGATGAACTGGGAACGGCATTGCTAGGCTTGCATGACGATAATGACGATTAACTAACAGGTGTAATTTATGTCTCAAAATGATCAACAAATTGCTGACGATTGGGCAGCAGCACTCGCAGAGCAAGCCATTGATGAAAGCGTCCAGCCTGCGCCGTTGGAAGAACTTACCGATGACAGTGCACCTATTACGGATGACGAACGTCGTAAGCTGGATACGATTCTGGATATTCCGGTGACGATTTCAATGGAAGTCGGCCGCTCTCAAATTAGCATTCGTAATTTGCTGCAATTGAACCAGGGTTCGGTTGTTGAGTTGGATCGGGTGGCCGGTGAGTCGCTGGATGTCATGGTTAACGGTACGCTGATTGCCCACGGTGAAGTGGTTGTGGTCAATGATAAGTTTGGTATTCGCCTGACTGATGTGATCAGCCAGACTGAGCGAATTAAAAAGCTACGTTAAGGTTGGTCATGAAAACTCGTTTTTTGCACAACCTTTCAGCCTTACTTGTTCTGGCTACGGTTGGTATGCCTGCATGGGCCGCTCCTGCTGATGAAATGAATATTGCTACCACGTTGGCGGCACTTATTTTGGTAGTCCTGCTGATCTTGTTTCTTGCCTGGTTGCTAAAGCGAATGAAGCTGCCGGGTATTCAGGGCGCAGACGGTTCGATGAAAATCATCCGCCAGCTACCAGTTGGTCAGCGTGAGAGGATTGTGTTGCTACAGGTCGGAGATGAACAGCTTTTAGTAGGGGTGACTCAGCAAAATATTTCCTTGCTGAGTAAGCTTGAGCAGCCGTTGTCCATGGAAGAGACTCAAAGTGGCGGTGAGTTTGCCGCACACTTGAACAAATTACTGAAAAAGAATGATAAGAAATAGTTTCTTTGCCGCCGTCCTGGCGGTTTTTAGCATCTTACTGACTTTCCCGGCGATGGCTGAAACGGCAGATCCTGGCTTATCTTCGGCTGCAGGCAGTAGTGTTACTGTCAGTGAAATGCAGAATGAATCAGGAGCGACACGCTTGATGACCACCGGAGGAAAGGGGGGGATCCCTGCTTTTTCGGTGACAGTGAACCCGGATGGTAGTGAAGACTACTCGGTGACATTGCAGATCCTGGCGTTAATGACAGCGCTCGGTTTCCTGCCTGCGATTGTGATCCTGATGACATCCTTTACCCGAATTGTGGTGGTGATGTCGATTCTGCGTCAGGCAATGGGTTTGCAACAGACGCCATCGAATCAGGTCATCATCGGTATTGCGATGTTCTTAACCTTTTTCATTATGTCCCCGGTCATTGACCGGATTAATAATGAAGCGGTTCAGCCCTACCTGAATGAGCAGATGACAGCCCCGAAGGCATTGGAAGCAGCCCAGCTACCGTTACGACAGTTCATGCTAAAGCAGACCAGGGTTAAGGACTTGGAAAGCTTCGTTAATATGTCCGGTTCCGATGCGACTGATCCGCAGGAAGTACCGATGACAGTACTGATCCCTGCTTTCATTACCTCTGAGCTGAAAACCGCATTCCAGATTGGTTTCATGTTGTTCCTGCCATTCCTGGTTATTGACCTCGTTGTGGCTTCGGTTTTGATGGCGATGGGTATGATGATGCTTTCGCCAATGATTGTTTCTTTGCCGTTTAAGCTGATGCTGTTCGTATTGGTTGATGGATGGAACCTGATCCTGTCGACGTTGGCCGGCAGTTTCGGCTCGTAGTGCTGAAGGGGAATTGCTATGACACCTGAAGCGTTTGTCGAAATTTTCCAGGATGCCCTCTACATGGTACTGCTAATGGTGTGTGCCATTGTTGTGCCGGGCTTATTGATTGGTCTGGTTGTTGCGATTTTCCAGGCAGCAACCTCTATCAATGAGCAGACGTTGAGTTTCCTGCCTCGTTTGATTGTCACCTTGTTGGCTCTGATGTTTTTCGGCCACATGATGACTCAGATGCTGATGGATTATTTCTATCGCATTATTGAGCAGATCCCGCAGTTGCTCTATTAGCGCTGTTTATTGAAATCAGAGAGTAAGCTCATGTCATACCCGTCAGCCCTATTACTGGAGTGGATTGCCAATTACTTTTGGCCGCTGACCCGTATCTCATCGATGCTGATGGTGATGACCTTTTTCGGTGCTCGTTTTGTGTCGGCTCGGATCCGCTTCTACCTTTCTCTGACTATTACGTTTGCGGTTATGCCGGTGCTGCCTCAGGTACCGCAGCAGTATGAAATTTTATCTGTCGGTGGTTTCCTGATCACTGCCCAGCAGGTCATTATCGGTATTTCGATGGGACTGGTGACTCAATTCGTCACTCAGACCTTTGTTTTGTTAGGCCAGATTTTGGGTATGCAGTCGAGTTTGGGTTTTGCCTCTATGGTCGATCCGGCTAACGGTCAGAATACTCCGGTACTGGGTCAGTTTTACCTGTTTTTGGCCATCATGCTGTTTCTTGCCACTGACGGTCATTTGACCATGCTTAATATGGTGGTGATGAGCTTTAAAACCTTGCCTATCGGTGAGGCGATGTTTCAGCAGGTGGATTATCATCAGCTGGCAGGCTGGTTTGGTCACATGTTTAAAGCAGGCCTGAATATGGCTCTGGCCGGAATTATTGCCTTGTTGACAGTGAACCTGTCATTCGGCGTGATGACCCGTGCGGCACCGCAGCTGAATATTTTCTCTCTGGGCTTTTCTTTTGCTTTGTTGCTGGGACTGGTGATTAGCTGGTTCTTGGTTGCGGCTATGGTTCCCCAGTACGAATACAACTGGGATATCGGATTTAGCCAGATTTGTAGTTTGATTAGGGTGGATTGCTGATATGTCAGAAGCTGACGGTCAGGAACGTACTGAAGACGCCACGCCCCGAAGGCTTCAGCAGGCGCGGGAAAAGGGGCAAGTACCGCGCTCAAGAGAATTAGCTTCCGTTGTTGTGCTGGTGGCAGGTGCTGTCAGCTTGATGTGGTTTGGTGAAACCCTGGGTAAAGGGTTGGCTGAAGTTATGATGAATATGTTTTCGCTGACCCGCGAAGAGATATTTGATCTTAACAAACTGTTTTCAGTTATTACGTCCTCAGTCTGGCATATCATGTTGCCGCTGTTAATCGTGCTGGCGTTTTTGTATCTGGCAGCGATTATCGGGGCCGTCGGACTCGGGGGGATCAGTTTTTCGGTTGAGGCTGCCAGTCCTAAATTTTCTAAAATAAATCCGGCCAGTGGAATTAAGCGTATGTTCGGCAAGCAGAGTATTGTCGAACTAATTAAATCGATCCTGAAAGTTTCACTGGTGGCTGGTGTTGCGTTTTACCTGATGCGGGCCAGCCTGGAAGATTTTTTCCAGCTCAGTGTCGAAATTTACCCGCAGAACCTGTTTCATGCCTTGGATATTCTGTCTGGTTTTATCCTGTTGATCTGTTGTTCTTTGCTTATTGTTGTGGCGATTGATGTGCCTTATCAGATCTGGCAACACAACGAACAGTTGAAGATGACCAAGCAGGAAGTGAAGGACGAATTCAAAGATACGGAAGGTAAGCCTGAGGTAAAAGGGCGGATCCGTATGTTGCAGCGTGAAATGGCTCAGCGTCGAATGATGGCTGATGTTCCCCAGGCCGATGTTGTGATTACCAACCCGGAGCATTTCTCAGTAGCCTTGCGTTATGATCCGAAAATTGACTCTGCACCGATTGTTATCGCTAAAGGGGTTGATCATATCGCACTTAAGATTCGTGAAATTGCCAATAAGCATGAGATTGATATTGTTCCGGCTCCGCCATTGGCTCGTGCTCTGTACCATACCACTGAGCTGGAACAGCAGATCCCTGACGGTCTGTTTACCGCAGTGGCACAGGTGCTGGCATATATCTTCCAATTAAAGCAATACCGCAAAGGTCGTGGGCAGAAGCCGACATTGTCGAAAGAAGCTGGCAATATTCCGCAAGAGTTACGTTACTAACTTCTCTACATCTGCTTTTGAGTAATTAGCTTGTGGTGTCAAAAACATGGCGTCACAAGAGGAACGATTATTGCTACGAAGGTTCCTGTTTGGAGGCGAAAGGGCTAAAATGCCCGGTACTTCCATTGGTATAACCAAACTGAACAACTACCTCGACAATAATTAATTGAATGAAGCTTTCGATACCATTTGCGGATAAGCTGCCGCTTTCTCGCTTACAGTCTATGCCATCTCTCGGCGCTCCTGTCATGGTTCTGGCAACCCTGGCTATGGTGGTGTTGCCGATGCCGCCGTTATTGCTGGATATGGCGTTCTCTTTCAATATCGCGCTGGCGCTGGTGGTACTGTTGGTTACCGTTTATACCCGCCGCCCGCTCGATTTTGCTGCATTCCCGACCGTCCTGTTAATAGCGACCCTTTTACGCCTTGCGCTGAACGTTGCTTCTACCCGTGTGGTATTACTTTATGGTCATGAAGGTTCTGATGCTGCCGGTCAGGTTATTGACGCGTTCGGTTCGGTGGTGATTGGCGGTAACTATGCCGTTGGTCTGGTAGTGTTCCTGATCCTGATGATTATTAACTTCATGGTTGTTACCAAAGGTGCAGGCCGTATCTCGGAAGTAAGTGCGCGCTTCACCTTGGATGCCTTGCCGGGTAAGCAGATGGCGATTGATGCCGACCTCAATGCCGGCCTGATTGACCAGGAACAGGCGCGAACCCGTCGTTTTGAAGTAACCAAGGAAGCCGACTTCTACGGTTCAATGGATGGTGCCTCTAAGTTCGTAAAAGGTGATGCGATCGCCGGTATCATGATCCTCTGTATTAACATCATCGGTGGTCTGGTCATTGGTATGGGCCAGCATAACCTGGGATTTGGTGAAGCCATCGAAATCTACAGTCTGCTGACTATCGGTGATGGTCTGGTTGCTCAGATCCCGTCATTATTACTGTCTATTGCCGCTGCCATGATGGTGACTCGTCAAAATACTGACGAGGATATGGGCCAGCAGATGATCTTCCAGATGTTCAATAATCCTCAGGCCTTGATTATCACTGGTGTGATCCTGTTTGTGATGGGAATTGTGCCGGGCATGCCGCATATTCCGTTTCTGCTGCTGGCCGCTTCAATCGGCGGGATTGCATACTGGCGTATGAAGCGAGAAAAAGCCGCTGCGGAGGCCGAAGCCGAAGAGCCGTCAACAGAACTTGCTGTTCAGCCTAGTCAGAAAGAGTTGTCCTGGGATGATGTCCAGCCTGTTGATATTATTGGACTTGAGGTCGGTTATCGTCTAATACCGATGGTAGATAAAGAGCAAGGCGGTGAGTTGCTTGAGCGAGTTAAGGGTGTGCGTAAGAAGCTTTCCCAGGACTTTGGTTTCCTTATTCCGCCGGTCCATATTCGTGACAATCTGGAGTTACCGCCGAATACTTATCGTATAAGCCTGATGGGAGTTGCCTGCGGTGAAGCGAATATCCATCCAAATATGGAGCTGGCGATTAACCCGGGGCAGGTGTTTGGCTCAATTGATGGTGAAGCGACAACAGATCCAGCCTTTGGTCTTGATGCTGTGTGGATTATGGAATCGCAGCGTGAACATGCTCAGGCGCTGGGTTATACCGTAGTTGATTCTGCGACAGTACTGGCAACGCACTTGAGTCAGCTGCTGACCAATAACGCATCGCAGCTGCTTGGGCATGAAGAAGTGCAGAACCTGCTTGAGATGCTTGGCCAGACGACACCGAAACTGGTTGAGGCGTTTGTTCCTGATCAGCTGTCACTGGGTGTGGTGGTGAAAGTGCTACAGAACCTGCTGCATGAAGGTATTCCAATCCGTGATATTAGGACAATTGTACAGACGTTGTCTGAATACTCCTCGAAGAGTCAAGATCCTGACATCCTGACTGCCGCTGCCCGAATTGGATTGAAGCGCCTGATTTGTCAGGAAATCAATGGCATAGAGCCGGAGTTACCAGTAATAACATTGGTGCCTGAATTGGAACAGTTATTGCATAAAACTATGCAGGCGGCCGGAGGTGAATCTTCCGGTATTGAACCTGGATTGGCAGAGCGCCTGCAGCGTTCATTGACCGAGGCCACTCAGCAGCAAGAGCTGAAAGGGGAGCCTGCCGTACTACTGACTTCCGGTGTATTACGGTCAACGCTTGCTAAGTTTGTCAAAAACACGATTCCGACACTGCGCGTACTTTCTTACCAGGAAGTGCCTGATGAAAAACAAATTCGTATTGTTAGCGCCGTGGGTAATTAATAGTGCTTTAAGCACATCAGCAACACAAATCGATATGACCGGCCTGGCAAGGTGATGCCGTAAGCATGAGCGTAATTAAACGGGAAGACAAGATTGAAAATTAAGCGATTTTTTGCCAAGGACATGCGAACCGCACTGAATGAAGTCAAAGAAGAACTCGGTGCTGATGCGGTTATCATGTCGAATAAAAAAGTGACCGGCGGTGTCGAAATCGTTGCTGCGGTCGATTCCGATGGCGGTGCTAGCGAACAGCCGGCAAAAGGCTCTCAGCCGACCCGTGACGCGCTTGCGGCAAGACTGGGTCAGGCTAAGCGTAAGCTTGCTGATGATCAGGTTCAGCTCAAGCAGTCAGCTTCAAGCCGCTTTGCTAATGTGCTGCAAAATTATACTGGTGGTGGTCGTCAGCAGGATGATACCGGTGAGACGGAAATTGATTCTCTGTCGGCATTACTCCAACGTCAGGCCAAACAGCAGGGGCAAGATTCTGCCTCCCGCGGCTATGACGGTCCAGATCGTCGTAGTGCGCCCAATGATCACTCCCAGCCTGGTCGAGGTTATGGCAGTGGCAGTGCGTTGCGCAAGGAACGTCGCCCGGTAGGTGGCGGGAATAATGAGCCATCTCGCTCTGGTATGCGTCAGCCTCGTCATGATTTGGATATCGGTGACTATCGTCGGCCACAGACTAAGAGCCAAGAAATGCGTTCTGACTTCTCTCGCGGAAACGGTCAAGGAAATACCCGTGGCGGCAACCGTTTGGATCCGTCCCGTTATGATCCGAAAGCCAGCAGCCACTCCAACGATGAAATGGATATGATGCGCAATGAAATGGCATCAATCCGCCGCTTGCTGGAGCATCAGCTTTCCGGTCTGATGTGGCAAGAGGTGGAGCGTCGTGAACCGATGCGGGCGATGATGATCAAACGCCTGGAAAAAATGGGACTGTCGCCAGAGTTATCTGATCAATTGGCATGCTATATTCCAGAAGATGTACCAGCCCATGAAGCTTGGCCGGCCTTGCTGGATTTGCTGTCTGATCAAGTTATGACAACCAATGACTGTATCCTTGAAATAGGTGGTGTGGTTGCTTTGCTGGGTCCGACAGGGGTGGGCAAAACCACCACGATTGCTAAGCTGGCAGCCCGTGCTGCAATGGAATTCGGGCCGGATGAAATCGCTCTGGTTACAACGGATACTTACCGTATCGGTGCTCACGAGCAGCTTTCGACATACGGTCGAATTATGGGGTGTCCGGTAAGAGTAGCTAAAGATGCTGAAGAACTTGCCGATATACTTCATCAGTTAAGACACAGACGTCTGGTTTTGCTCGACACAGCCGGTATGGGACAGCGCGATATTCGTCTGTCGGAGCAACTTGACACCCTGATGCAAAATAGTGGTTCGCAAATTCGCAGTTACCTGGTACTGCCTGCAACGTCACAGCGCCGTGTTCTTCACGAGACCATCGAACACTTCCGTCGCATCCCGCTGTCAGGATGTGTTCTGACCAAACTCGATGAATCGCTGAGTTTGGGAGAAGTGATTTGTGTCTCAATTCAGAGTGCTCTGCCTATTGCCTATCTGGCCGATGGGCAGCGAGTGCCTGAAGACATTAAAGTAGCAACTGGTGACTACCTCGTTGCACGTGCGAATGAATTACTAGAACAAGAATTAAGCCAGCAATCTCATTTCTGGAGTAGCGATAGTTCAGAACATCAGGCGGCAGACTTTTATGATTGAGAACCCAATGTACGATCAAGCGAGCGGTTTACGCCGTATGACAAAATTATCATCAACTAAGGTCATTACTGTCACTGGCGGTAAAGGCGGGGTGGGTAAAACCAACGTAACCCTGAACATGGCGATATCCATGGCTAAGCAAGGTAAGCGTGTGATGGTGCTTGATGCCGACCTCGGTCTTGCCAATGTCGATGTTATGTTGGGGTTGCGTGCCGGGCGAAACTTGTCCCATGTACTGGCCGGTGTCTGTGATCTGCAGGATATCATTGTAGAAGGCCCGTATGGTGTGAAGATTATTCCGGCATCATCGGGTACCCAGGGGATGGCGGAGCTGTCACCAAGCCAGCATATGGGGTTGATTCGCGCCTTCAGCAGCCTTGAAGACGATATTGATGTGCTGTTGGTCGATACAGCTGCGGGTATTTCTGATATGGTACTCAGTTTCTCCCGTGCAGCTCAGGATGTGCTGGTGGTGGTTTGTGACGAGCCGACTTCAATTACTGATGCCTATGCGCTGATTAAGGTGCTGAGCCGTGAATACGATGTTCAGCGATTCAAGATTGTGGCCAACATGGTTCGAAGCTACAGAGAAGGGCGTGAACTGTTTGCCAAACTGACCCGAGTGACTGAACGCTTCTTGCATGCAAATCTGGAGCTAGTGGCCTGTGTGCCGTTGGATGACAGGGTTCGCCAGTCAGTAAGGCGTCAGAAAATTGTGGTTGATGCCTTCCCGCGTAGTCCGGCAGCATTGGCCTTCACGTCCCTTGCGACTAAGGCTCTGACCTGGCCGGTACCGACAAGTGCTGGTGGTCATCTTGAATTCTTCGTTGAGAAGTTATTAGTCAAGCGAGCACCACCAGAAGAGGTTTCTATTGGTGAATAAAGCACTGACATACGGGCGTTACCAGGAAAGTCCGCATGCCTTTATTGAGCGTTATTCGTCATTGGTAAAGCGCATAGCCCATCACCTGATGGGAAGACTTCCGCCTAATGTCCTGTTAGAAGATTTGATCCAGGCTGGTATGATTGGCCTCCTGGAAGCACAGAAAAATTATGATCCCAGTAAAGGAGCCAGTTTTGAAACCTTTGCCGGGATCCGGATCCGAGGTGCGATGCTGGACGATATCCGTCGAGGGGATTGGGTTCCTCGTTCGGTTTATAAGAATAGCCGTCGGATCACCGAAGCGATTTCTCTTTTAGAAAATGAGTTGGGGCGAGACCCAAATGATCAGGAAATTGCCGAACATCTCGAAATGACACTCGAACAGTACCACCAGGCCTTAAATGATGTTAATTGTGGTCGCTTAATAGGTATGGATGATCTGGGTGTATCGGAAGATGCGGTAGCAAGTGAGCAATCTCTTGACGAAAATCTTCCATTTCAGGGTGTAGTGGATGATAATTTCCGCCATTCATTGGCTGAAGCCATTAAAACTCTGCCTGAAAGAGAGGCGTTGGTTCTGTCTCTTTACTACGATGAAGAGCTCAATCTCAAAGAGATCGGTGCTGTTATCGGAGTAAGTGAATCCCGGGTATGCCAGATTCATAGTCAGGCAATGCAACGTTTGCGCTCTAAGCTCAACGCTTGGACTGCATAAATACACATTAGATTAGATAAAAACACTGTGACCTCAGTGGAGGCAACTTTGAACAAAAACATGAAAATCCTCATTGTTGATGATTTCTCAACAATGCGCCGTATCGTTAAAAACTTGCTACGTGACCTGGGCTTTAACAACACCCAGGAGGCGGATGATGGATTGACTGCGCTACCTATGCTGAAAAAAGGCGGTTTTGATTTTGTTGTAACCGACTGGAACATGCCAGGTATGCAGGGCATTGATTTGCTGAAGCACATTCGTGCTGATGACGAGTTGAAGCACCTGCCGGTTCTGATGATTACCGCTGAAGCAAAACGTGAGCAGATTATTGAAGCTGCGCAGGCGGGTGTTAACGGTTATATCGTTAAGCCATTTACTGCTGCAACGCTGAAAGAGAAATTAGACAAGATCTTCGAACGTATGCAGTAATTTCGACCGTCAGGCGCGAAAAGGGTAATAACTATAATGATTTCACTCGATCAGGCTAAACAGCTTGTAAGCTTGCTTGAAAGCGGGAAGCAGGATGAAGCCAATATGCTTGTTCAGACCTTGGTGTCTGACAGCCGCGATCCTGTTTATGCAGAGGTAGGTAAGTTAACCCGCCAGTTGCATGACTCGCTGGCAAATTTTCGTCTTGATCCCCGTATCAATGAAATAGCGAAAAACGAAATTCCAGATGCCCGTGACCGTTTGTCTTTTGTTATCGATAAAACGGAATCCGCTGCCAATAAGACTATGGACGCAGTGGATAGTATCCAGCCTATCGCAGACAGAATGAATGACACACTGTTGCAAATCCAGCCGCAGTGGAAGCGACTGATGACCGGGCAGATTGGGCTTAATGAATTTAAGACGCTATGTCATGAAATTGACCGTCTATTGGTTGAGGCAGAAAAAGACAGCAATGTACTTCGTTGCCAGTTGACCGAAATCTTAATGGCTCAGGACTTTCAGGATCTGACCGGACAGATTATCCGTCGTGTTATCGAACTTGTACATGAAGTGGAAGATCAGTTAGTTGAAATCCTTAAAGCCTTTGGCTTGGAACAAGAAGACAGAGCAGCAGCCGATAAGTGCGTGCTTAGTCCGGAAGGACCAATCGTCAACGGTGAAGAGCGTGCTGATGTCATGTCTTCTCAGGACGATGTTGACGACTTGCTGTCTAGTCTAGGATTTTAGGGGAAATATATGAGCTTTGATTTAGACGAAGACATCCTGCAGGATTTTTTAATTGAAGCAGGAGAAATTCTTGAGTTGCTGTCTGAGCAGCTGGTAGAGCTTGAGCGTAGCCCTGATGATTCAGAGCTCCTCAATGCGATTTTCCGTGGCTTCCATACGGTGAAAGGTGGCGCTGGTTTCCTTTCTTTGACTCACCTTGTTGACGCATGTCACGGGGCAGAGAACATTTTTGACTTGCTGAGAACCGGCAAGCGAAGCGTCACACCAGAGCTGATGGATGTGATCCTGGAAGCACTGGATACCATTAATGAGATGTTCAGTAAGGTCCAGGAACGTGAACCGACTGAGCCTGCTGAGCAGAGCCTGCTTGATGCGCTTCATCGCTTCAGTCAGCCGCCAACAGCTGAAGAACTAGCACAGCCGGAAGCTTCTGAAGCAGAACCGGTCGTTGAGCCTGTTGTTGAAGAACCTGTTGTTCAACAACCTGAAGTGCCAGAGCCAGTTGCAGCTGCTCCGTCTTCTGAAACTGTCATTGCTGGTGATTCCGTTGATGACATGACTCAAGATGAGTTTGATCGTCTACTTGATGAGCTTCATGGTGTTGGTAATGGCCCTTCTGTTGATACCATACCAGCCGCCGCCCCTCAGGCCGCTCCGCAAAATAATGCTGCGGAAGTTATTGATCAGATCAAGTCTGAAAGCGGCGATATTACAGATGATGAATTCGAGCGTTTGCTTGATGAACTACATGGTGCAGGTAAAGCTCCGGGCAATGGTGATGCTCCTGTTGCCCCTGCGGTTTCAGCGCCTGCCCCTGTGGTTTCTGCGTCAACTGTACCTGATGACACCGGTGCCAGTAATGGCGACGATGATCTGATGACAGATGATGAGTTCGAGAAACTGCTTGATGAATTGCACGGTTCAGGCAAAGGCCCTTCAGTAGAAGAGCTGGAATTTGCAACTAAGCCTGTTGCCGATATGATCGCCGAAACTAAGCCTGAGTCTAAGCCAGCTGCGCCAGTTGCTAAACCAGCGGCAGCTCCTGTCCCGAAAACGGCACCAGCTCCGGCGGCGAATAAGCCTGCACCTGCACCAAAAGCTGCAGCAGCTGCGAAGGACAAAGTAAAACCAACGGCAGAAGCAACCGTTCGTGTTGATACTTCAACATTGGATACCATCATGAATATGGTGGGAGAGTTGGTTTTGGTTCGTAACCGTCTGGTTAGCCTTGGTCTGAACACCAACGATGAAGATATGTCCAAAGCGGTTGCTAACCTTGATGTGGTTACAGCTGACTTGCAAGGCGCGGTGATGAAGACCCGCATGCAGCCAATCAAGAAAGTATTTGGCCGTTTCCCTCGCGTTGTTCGTGACCTGGCTCGTAGCCTGAAGAAAGACATCGTGCTGGAAATGCGTGGTGAAGATACGGACCTGGATAAAAACCTGGTTGAGGCACTTGCGGATCCACTGGTCCACTTGGTGCGTAACTCGGTTGACCATGGTATCGAAATGCCTGACGTTCGTGAGAAAGCAGGTAAACCACGTGTTGGTACCGTACTGCTGTCGGCATCTCAGGAAGGTGATCATATCTTGCTAACCATCGAAGATGATGGGGGCGGTATGGATCCGGATAAGCTGCGCGGCATTGCAGTTGAGCGCGGTGTCATGGATGCAGATGCAGCATCCCGTTTGACAGATACTGAATGTTACAACTTGATCTTCGCACCGGGTTTCTCGACCAAGAAAGAGATCTCAGATATTTCTGGTCGTGGTGTAGGTATGGACGTGGTGAAGACAGGTATCAGCCAGCTTAACGGTTCAATCAGCATTGATTCGGCGCTGGGTAAAGGTACTCGTATCGATATCAAGGTACCGCTGACTCTGGCTATTTTGCCAACCCTGATGGTTGGTGTTGCTGAGCAGCCGTTTGCTCTGCCTTTGGCCAGCGTAAACGAAATTTTCCATCTTGATCTGCGTAAGACCAATGTAGTTGATGGCCAGCTGACGATTATCGTTCGTGATAAAGCTATTCCGCTGTTCTATCTGCAGGACTGGCTGACAGCTGTTGGTCTGCCTGAACGCGAACGTGAACATGGCCACGTTGTTATTGTTCAGATTGGTCACCAGCGCATCGGCTTTGTTGTTGATGCTCTGATTGGTCAGGAAGAGGTTGTGATTAAGCCATTGGATGAACTGTTGCAGGGTACGCCGGGTATGGCGGGTGCAACCATCACCAGTGATGGCCACATTGCTCTGATTCTGGATGTACCAAACCTTCTGAAACACTACGCAACACGCTAATTATCCTTGGGGGCGTGCAAACGCCCCTAATTAGTAGCGAACTTAACCATTATTTGGCTTGAGGTATACCTTGAGAGATTGTCGCCAGATAATTGTTCAGTTTGTTATAGGCTGGGAAACTCATATATACGGGATAAGAATAATATGGCAGTGAAAGTATTGGTGGTGGATGATTCAAGCTTTTTCCGCCGCCGGGTCAGTGAAATTATTAACTCCGATCCTCGCCTTGAGGTAATTGGTAACGCCGTTAACGGTAAGGAAGCCGTCGAGCTGACTAAGAAGCTTCAGCCGGATGTGATCACCATGGATATCGAAATGCCTGTTATGGATGGTATTACTGCCGTGCGTGAAATCATGAAAAGTGCGCCAACGCCAATCCTGATGTTCTCATCCCTGACTCATGAAGGGGCGAAAGCAACACTGGATGCGCTGGATGCCGGTGCGCTGGATTTTCTGCCTAAGAAATTTGAAGATATCGCCCGTAACCGCGATGAAGCGGTAGGCCTGCTGCAAAAACGTGTCGGTGAATTGGCTCGTAAACGAGTCTTCATGCGCCGTGCTACGCGTCCGGCTGCCACCGCTGCCGCAACACGTGAAGTGAGTAAACCGGTCGCAGGCCGTACCACGGCACCTACTCGTACTGCGGCTCGTCCGGCAACAGCAAAAGCGGCTCCAGCTCGCTTCAAAGCTTCAGGTAAGAAATACCAGCTAATGGCGATTGGTACTTCAACCGGTGGCCCTGTGGCTCTGCAGAAAATTCTGACCAAACTTCCGGCAAACTTTCCTTATCCGATTGTATTGATCCAGCACATGCCTGCGACTTTTACGGCTGCTTTTGCTGCACGTTTGAACAACCTCTGCAAAATCGGGGTCAAAGAAGCTGAGGATGGTGATAGCCTGAAACCGGGAATGGCTTATTTGGCTCCGGGCGGTTTGCAGATGATGCTGGAAGGCCGTCCTGGTGCGGCGAGGCTCCGCATTGTTGATGGCGGTGACCGTATGAACTACAAGCCGTGTGTTGATGTTACATTTGGCTCTGCTGCAAAAATTTACCACGACAAAGTTCTGTCTATGGTTTTGACCGGTATGGGTGCTGATGGCCGAGAAGGTGCACGCATGCTGAAGAGCAGCGGGTCTACCATTTGGGCACAGGATGAAGATAGTTGCGTGGTATATGGTATGCCACAAGCGGTAGCAAAAGCGGGGATTTCCAGTGAAGATTTACCGCTAGACCGGATTGCGGAACGCATTCTGGTTGAGGTAGGAATGGCGTAGGGAGTTCGCATTGATCGTTTGGAGTATAGCCAACCAAAAAGGGGGCGTCGGGAAAACAACGACGACCATAACCTTGGCTGGGCTGTTGAGCGAGCGTAACAAGCGAGTATTGTTGGTAGACACCGACCCTCACTCCTCGTTGACGACCTATCTCAATTTTGATGCGGATACTGTACCGTCGAGTCTGTTTGATTTATTTCAGCTCAACGAGGTTAACCGAGATACGGTTCGCCCGCTGATCATGAATACACAGTTCAAGAACATTGACATTATTCCGGCCCATATGTCGCTGGCGACATTGGATCGGGTTATGGGCAATCGAGGCGGAATGGGGCTGGTGCTGAAAAAAGCACTCAAAAGCCTGGAAGACGATTATGACTATGTGCTGATCGACTGCCCGCCGATTCTTGGAGTGATGATGGTTAATGCCTTGGCGGCAAGCCATCGGATCCTTATCCCGGTACAGACCGAATTTTTGGCGATGAAGGGGCTGGAGCGTATGATGCGCACCCTGCAGATTATGCAGAAATCCCGAGCCTCAGAATTTAATGTTACTGTTGTGCCGACGATGTACGATAAGCGTACCCGGGCATCGTTGCAGACTCTGCAGGAGCTGAAAGTCAGGTTTCCTGAGCAGGTATGGGCCTCGGCAGTACCGATTGACACCAAGTTCCGTGATGCCAGTATCAAGCACATGCCGCCATCACTGTTTGCTCGCAGTTGTCGTGGCGTTTTTGCCTATAAGACCCTGTTAAATTATCTGGAGCGCCTTGACCAAGATGAGCGATAAACAGCGTCTTACCAGTGAACAAGTACTGGATGATTATTTCTTAGATTTGCTGGTTGAGCCTGAACCGGAAGAGGTTGAGCCACAGGAAGCTGATGAGCCAAAAACAGCAGCAGATTTAGCTGAAGATTCTGTAGCTGATGCCGATAAAGCTGAAAGTCAGGAGTCAGAGCAGGCTGCTGATAACAGCACTGAAGGCTCAGACAGTGAGGCACCTGAAGATGAGAGCTCTGATACTAAAAGTGCGTTAGCGCCTCCTCAGAATACAGTAACAGATGCCGAACCGGAGTCTCCTGCACAAGACGATCAGGAGACAATGTCTGCGCCTTTTGATTTTGAACGTTTATCGGAATCAACAGAAGATTCTGATGCAGGCTATGACGGTGATATTGATGTCGAACTGAATTTGTCGACACCAATTGGCAAGATACCTGGTTGGGTACCGCAGGTTCAGGAAAAAGTAGAAATTGTGTCGGCAGTACCATTTGCCGAACAACCTGAGTCTGATATGGAAGGGGTGCAACGTCTGCTCAGTCAGCTGAATCGGATGCAGCCCGAACCAAAAGCTGAACCTGAGTCTGAACAGGAACCAGCGGCGACGCTGGAATCGTCTGTAATGACAGATATTTCGGAAGCGTTGCCGGAAGAAGCGGACGCGGAACCCGCGGTAATTCCGCAGGAACAAATTACCAGGGCAGAGTCGGAGCCAGAAGCCGAACCTGTCTTGGTTGAACCCGAGCAAGCCGAGCCTGTTTATGATGTCAATCATGAAATTGAACATGCAGAGCCGGAAGTGCTTGTTGAACCGGAAACCCAGGCAGGAGGTGATGAACCGCCGGAGCTGTGGCAGGAAAAACAAGAAGCGGGTTCGGAATTCCAGGCCTTGTTCTTTGAAGTCAATGAGGTGACATTCGCCGTACCATTGACAGAACTTGGCGGGATCCATCAGCTGGGAGAGGTGAACCACCTGTTAGGTCGTCCACCTTGGTACCTGGGCCTGATGACCAACCGTGAGCATCAGCTGGATGTGGTAGATACTGCCCGTTGGGTGATGCCGGAAAAACTGAGTTCCGATGAACATCAGGAAAATTATCGTTATATCGTGATGTTGGGGGAAAGTAAGTGGGGACTGGCTTGTGACAAGCTCCACGGTACCGAAACCCTGACGGAGCAAAGTGTTCGCTGGCGGGAGAAGGCGGGGAAACGCCCTTGGCTTGCCGGAATGGTTAAAGATAAAATGTGTGCTCTAATTCATGTTAACGAGCTAATATCTATGCTGAGAGCCGGCTTAGATGTTAAAAGTGTAATATAAGAGCCGAAGAGGAAACATCATGTCTCAGGTTAGTGTAGCCGAAATTCAAAAAGAAGACGGTAACGATCAAGTACTGCAGTGGGTGACATTCCAGCTGGAAGATGAAACCTACGGTATTAACGTAATGCAGGTACGTGAAGTACTGCGTTATTCTGAAATCGCGCCAGTTCCGGGTGCGCCAGATTATGTTCTGGGTATCATCAACCTGCGTGGTAATGTGGTAACGGTTATCGATACCCGTTCTCGCTTTGGCCTGATGCCAGGTGAAATCACAGACAATACCCGTATTGTTATTATCGAAGCTGAAAAGCAGGTAGTTGGTATTCTGGTAGACAGTGTTGCGGAAGTAGTTTACCTGCGCAGCTCTGAAATCGACACCACTCCAAGCGTGGGTACTGAAGAAAGTGCCAAGTTTATCCAGGGCGTGAGCAACCGTGATGGCGAGCTGCTAATTCTGGTTGACTTGAATAAGCTGCTTTCTGACGAAGAATGGGAAGATATGGCGTACTTGTAATGCTAGACCTGCTTTTGCAATGGTTGCCAATTGTCATCGCAATACTCGCTGTTGTGGTTTCATGGCTGCTCGTCAGCCGTGAAAAAAAAGCCCGTCAGGCACTGGAGTCAAAGTTTGCTGCAACTGAGCTGGTTCTGAAAAATGCACGGCACCAGCATGAAAGTTTGATCAAACAGTTTAATGAACTGCGTGCCGGTACGATGGGTATGAGCCAGAAGCTGGCGGATATGGCGAATCAGCTTGAGCTACTGGAGGATCGACAGGGTGAAATCTCTATGTTGGATCCTGAGGGTAAGCTGTATACCCGTGCCAGCAAAATGGTTGAGCTGGGTGCCGATGTCAATGAGTTAATGGAAGAATGTGATCTACCAAAAGCTGAAGCTGAACTCTTGTTGCGCTTGCAGCAGAAGATGGCACAGCCCAGACGCCGATAATGATGTTTTCATTTTAGCCGTCGTTGCTATTTGCATTAGACCAGCTCGTCAATACCTGAAAGCCCTTCCCATCCGGGAGGGGTTTTTCCGTTCAGGACCCATGAAAACGCAATCAGCTCTGCAATAATTCGGTAGAGGCTTTCTGGGATTTCATCGCCGATTTCTAGCTGATTAAGGTATTCGCTCAATGCCTCGTCTTCATGGATTAAGCCTCCCTGCTTTTTCACTTGTTCAATAATATGCTCGGCAAGGTGGTTATATCCTTTGGCAGTGACTGTCGGAGTCTGGTAACCGTCATAGTGCAGGGCAATCGCGCGTTTATCTTTCATATCGTCATGTCCTTATACCAGAATCGAAAAGCCATCGATGTCAGTACTATTATCAAGGCATAATGGCTGAGCCAGCTTAAAAGTGGCCGGTTCGGTTTGGATCCCAAGCATTGCCAGTCGCTCTGACAGGAGCGGAGCCAGCAGTTCAGTGCGTTCGAGTAACAGGTTGTTGTCTGATTCGAAAGCCAGGTTCAGCTTCTGCTGATCCCAGATCGCGACAGCCTGAACAGCGTCACTGGCGCCGACCGGTAAGTTTATCTGTACTTGCCAGCGTGGCTTTTGATCATTCTTACGTTTGCTGCCGGATTGATTGTCTTTTTCTATTGATAGCTTCACTTCCCGGCCGTTGGCCTGAAGTAAGTGCAGATGAATGACTGTTGCTTCATTTTCTTTAACTGTCGGTGCCATTCGCTGTTCTGCCGCCAGTTTGAGTAAAGCAGTGAACTCTTCCTGCTTATCTGCAGGGAACTGTTGAAGCCATTGCTTAAGCGGACTGTCTGGTTGGCTGGCCTGTTTTAATAGCAAAGCCAGGGTTTTCTTTCCGGCACCCTGTTGTAGCCACTGGACAATAGCTGATTGATTTTCCGGCACCAAAAGCTGAGACAATAAATTTGTGATAGTGGATTGTGCTGGTGTCTGTGACGGTGAAGAAGGAAATGAATGGGCTATGAAAGTTGTAAAAAACCGTTGCAGCACATTCAGTTGTGTTAGTAGCTGAGTTAGCTGGGAATTTTGTACTGCTGCCTGCGTATTGGTACTTACTGTTTGAGCAAACTTATGATTTGTCTCATTTACTGGCACTATTTTAGGGCTAGTTTGTCCATTCTTAATTAAAGCAGTAGCTTGCTGGTGATCGATACGCATGGAGGTCACATTTACTTACCTAAGTGATCGAACTATACAACCGGTTGTCTAACAAAATTATAAACCTGTGTGGTAATATGCGATCTTAATTGTGTCACCTAGGATACATCATTTTATATGTTGTCTGTAGAAGAATTAAGCTGTGTCCGCGATGAGCGGGTGCTGTTCGATAATCTGTCATTTCAGGTTTCCTCCGGAGACCTGGTTCAGATCGAAGGGCATAACGGCGCAGGGAAAACGACGCTGCTTCGGATCATTGCAGGTCTCGGGCGGGCAGACAGCGGGACTGTGTGCTGGAAAAAAGAAGACATTGAATCGGCACGGGAAGATTATCATCAGGATTTACTGTTTCTTGGCCACCAGACCGGGGTCAAGCGTGAGTTAACTGCTTTTGAAAACCTGGCCTTTTTTCAGGCAATGCACAGGGATTCACAGGAAAGTGATTTGACTGGTTTGCCGCAGGTCAGCGGTGAGGATTGCCTGTGGCAGGCTCTGGCCCTTGTGGGGCTTGCTGGTCGCGAAGATGTGCCTGCTGGACAGTTGTCTGCCGGGCAGCAGCGCCGTGTTGCTTTGGCGCGTTTATGGATCAGCAACCATAAGCTGTGGATTTTGGATGAGCCTCTGACTGCAATAGACAAACAAGGTGTGAAGGTGCTGGAACGGTTGTTCCTTTCCCATGTTGAACGTGGCGGGATTGTAATCCTGACCACGCACCAGGATATGTTCACCGACAGTAACCATTTACGTAAGATTAAGTTGGGGCTGTAATTTTAGATGTTTGGCGCTATTTTTCAGGTCATACGAAGAGAACTGCTGATAGCGTTCCGTCGTCAGGCCGAAGTGTTCAACCCGTTGTGGTTTTTTATTATTGTTATCACCCTGTTTCCATTAGGGGTGGGGCCAGAGCCAAACTTGCTGGCGCGTATTGCTCCGGGCATTGTTTGGGTTGCGGCTTTGCTGGCGGCTTTGCTATCGCTTGAGCGTCTGTTTCGTGATGACTTCGTTGATGGCTCGTTGGAACAGATGCTGCTGATGCCGACACCTTTGCCGGTGCTGGCTTTTGCTAAGATGGTCGCGCATTGGGTGCTTACTGGTGTGCCTTTATTATTAATCAGTCCGTTGCTGGCTATTTTGTTGTCACTGGATTGGGAAACCTGGAAAGCGGTAGTGCTGACCCTACTAATAGGCACACCGACATTGAGCTTTCTGGGGGCTATTGGGGTAGCTCTGACCGTCGGTTTAAGAAAAGGTGGGGTTTTATTGAGTTTGCTCATATTACCACTTTATATTCCTGTGCTTATATTCGCGACTTCCGCGATTGATGCAGCGAGTCTGGGTATGCCTTTTAACGGTCAATTAGCGCTGATGGGCGCGATGCTGGCAGGTTCAGTAACACTGGCTCCGTTTGCAGTGGCTGCATCGCTGCGCATAAGTGTGAACTAATATTTTTATAACTATATTTCTATTGAGTAGAGAAAATTATTTATGTGGAAGTGGTTACATCCCTACGCAAAGGCTGAAAACTGTTACCGTCTGTGCGGTACCCTGCTGCCCTGGTTCTCTGTCCTGGCATTGCTGGGAATCATTACCGGCACTGTCTGGGGCCTGATGTTTGCGCCAACTGATTACCAGCAAGGTGACAGTTTCCGAATTATTTACCTCCATGTTCCTGCGGCTATCTGGTCGATGGGGGCCTATATGTCGATGGCGATTGCCGCTTTGATCGGCTTGGTATGGCAGATCCGTCTTTCTGATATGGCGGCTGCGGCTATGGCACCGATTGGTGCGGTATTTACCGTGATTGCCCTGCTGACAGGTGCGATTTGGGGTAAACCTATGTGGGGCGCATGGTGGGTATGGGATGCCCGTTTGACCTCTGAACTTATCCTTCTTTTCCTATACCTTGGTGTAATTGCCCTATACAGTGCATTTGATGACCAGAAAACAGCCGCTAAGGCTGCCGGTATTCTGGCGATTGTCGGTGTGATTAACCTGCCGATCATTCATTTTTCTGTGGAGTGGTGGAATACCCTGCACCAGGGAGCAACCATCACTAAATTTGATAAACCGTCGATGGACAGCACCATGTTGTGGCCGTTGCTTCTTAACATCGTCGGTTTTGCCTGTTTCTTTGGTGCAGTAACCTTGGTTCGTCTTCGTAACGAGATTATTGCCCGTGAAAGCCATCGCCCTTGGGTACGTGAATTAATGAAGTGAGGCCATCATGCATTTTGAATCATTTAGTGAATTTCTGGCTATGGGTGGCTACGCGTCATACGTTTGGAGCGCTTACGGCATCTCCTTTGCGGCCCTGCTTTGGATTTTAGTTTCTAGCCTTAATAAAAAACGCCGTTTAGCGGCGGAAATCAAAAATAAAATCGCTCGTGAGCATCGTATTAAAGAAGCGAAAAAACTGGAGAACACACTATGAACCCGAGACGTAAAAAACGCCTGACGCTGTTGCTGGCGCTGGTGGTGGGCCTCGGCGCAACCGTCGGTTTGATTCTGTATGCGTTAAACCAGAATATGGACCTGTTCTATACCCCGACAGAACTGGTGCAGGGTAAGCCTGACGGCACCAAACCGGAAGTCGGCCAGCGTTTGCGCATCGGCGGTATGGTTGTGAAAGGTTCGGTACAGCGTGATCCTCAGTCACTGGAGGTACAGTTTGATGTTGCGGATGTAGGTCCGGCTGTAACGATCAAGTATGACGGTATCCTGCCTGACTTGTTCCGTGAAGGTCAGGGTATTGTGGCACAGGGCGTATTGGTTAATGCAACCACGATTGAAGCCCATGAAGTGCTGGCGAAGCACGATGAAGAATATATGCCACCTGAGGTGGCAGAAGCTATGAAGAAAACCCATGAACCGCTTCAGTATTCTGAGGCTCAGCTGCAGGGTAGTGTTCAATGATTGCAGAATTAGGGCATTTCAGCCTGATTGTTGCGTTGGGTCTGTCGATCCTCGCAAGTATCTATCCATTGTATGGTGCCACAGTCGGTAACCAGGCAATGATGAGAATGGCACGACCGCTAACATACGGTGTATTTGGTATGTTGTCGCTCTCGTTTGCCGTATTGTGCTGGGCTTTCTATAGCAATGATTTTACTGTTGCGTATGTAGCCAGCAACTCTAACAGTATGCTGCCGTGGTATTACCGTATTACTGCAGTATGGGGCGCACACGAAGGCTCTTTGTTGCTATGGGTGTTGATCCAGGCGACGTGGGCAGCTGCGGTTGCTATGTTCAGCCGTGGTATGCCGCTGGAGTCGGTGTCTCGCGTACTGGCAGTTATGGGGATGATTTCAGTTGGCTTCCTGCTATTTATCATCATGACATCTAACCCGTTCCTTCGCACTCTGCCTTTCTTCCCTGTCGATGGTCGCGACCTGAACCCGCTTCTTCAGGATCCGGGGCTGATCATTCACCCGCCAATGCTGTATATGGGGTATGTAGGTTTCTCGGTGGCTTTTGCCTTTGCAATTGCATCACTGATGACCGGACGCCTTGATACCGCATGGGCGCGCTGGTCTCGTCCATGGACTATTGCTGCATGGTCATTCCTGACTCTGGGTATCGCGCTGGGCTCATGGTGGGCTTACTACGAGCTTGGCTGGGGTGGCTGGTGGTTCTGGGATCCGGTAGAAAACGCATCCTTCATGCCATGGCTTGCCGGTACTGCACTGATGCACTCACTGGCAGTGACGGAAAAACGCGGCACCTTCAAAGCATGGACTGTACTGCTGGCGATCTCTGCGTTCTCTCTGAGCCTGCTAGGTACCTTCCTGGTCCGTTCCGGTGTGCTGGTATCGGTTCACGCGTTTGCGTCTGATCCGGCTCGTGGTATGTTCATTCTTGGCTTCCTGGTTGTCGTCATCGGTGGCTCGCTGCTGCTGTATGCGCTGCGTGGCAGTCAGATCCGCGCACGCGGCAACTACAGTTTGTTCTCGCGTGAGAACCTGCTGCTTGCAAACAACCTGCTGTTGATCGCTGGACTGGTCGTTGTCCTTATTGGTACCTTGCTGCCGTTGATCCACAAGCAGATTGGTCTTGGTTCAGTGTCTATCGGTGTACCTTTCTTCAACACCCTGTTCACTTGGCTGATGATCCCGTTTGCTTTCATTCTGGGTATCGGTCCGCTGGTTCGCTGGAAGCGTGACAAAGTTTCAAATATTCGTAAGCAGCTGATTGTCTCTGCTGCGGTTACCATTCCTGTGTCGGTGCTGTCTATTGTCCTGTTTGCTGACACTATAGAGCCGCTGGCAATTCTTGGCCTGCTGATGGCGGTGTGGATTGTTATCATGCACGGCTTTGAGCTGTACGGGCGTGCGACGCACCGTCACAGCCTGATGACAGGTCTTCGCAAGCTTGGTCGCAGTCACTGGGCGATGGTGCTGGGCCACATCGGTCTTGCCGTGTCGCTGATCGGTATTACCCTGGTGTCTAACTACGATCTGGAGCGCGATGTGCGTCTGGCTCCGGGTGAGACAGTACAGGTTGAAGGTTATGACTTTAACTTTGTAGGCCTGCGTGATGCTGACGGTCCGAACTACGACGGTTATATAGCAGACTTCCACATTACCAGTAACGGTAAGTTTGTCACAATGCTTCACGCTGAGAAGCGCTTTTACAGTGTAGCCGGTTCGATGATGACTGAAGCGGCGATCGACAGCGGTGTTACCCGCGACCTTTATGTTGCCATGGGTGAGAAACTGGGTGACGGCGCATGGGCTGTCCGTATTTACTACAAGCCATTTGTGAACTGGATTTGGTTCGGCGCTGTTTTGATGGCGCTGGGTGGAGCCTTTGCGATTAGTGATAAGCGCTACCGTTTCCGTAAAAAAGCGCAGGCAAATGTAAAAGTGGCCAAACAGGTTGAGGCTAACTGATGAATAAGAAATTATTGTTTGTACCACTGGGACTGTTTCTTACCCTGGTACTGATTTTTATGGTTCAGCTGACCCGTAATGCGGGTGGTGATGACCCAACTAAATTGGAATCCGTACTGGTCGGTAAGCCTGTTCCTGAATTCAAGCTGGAAGATTTGGTTGAAGCCGGCAAATTGTATGAACAGGACATTTTCAAAGGCGAACCATTGCTGCTGAATGTCTGGGCAACTTGGTGTCCGACTTGTTATGCCGAACACCAATACCTAAATGAGTTGGCAGGAAAGGGCGTAAAAATCATTGGCCTTAACTACAAAGATGAGCGTCTGAAAGCGGTCAACTGGTTAAATAAGTTGGGTAATCCATATATTCACAGCCTGTTTGATGGTAATGGCATGCTAGGTATGGACCTGGGCGTTTATGGCGCACCGGAGACTTTCCTGATTGATGCTAAAGGCATTATTCGTTACCGCCATGTCGGTGATGTAAATCCACGTAATTGGGCTGATACACTGGAGCCTATGTACAAGGCTCTGCAGGAGGAAGCGAAGGGATGATCAAACGAATCACAGCCATGCTTCTGGGCATCGGGCTGGCTTTAGCTGCAGCATTGCCTGCGACAGCCGCAATTGATGTTTATGAATTTGAAACAGCAGAGCAGGAGCAGGTTTTCCATGAACTGACTGCGACTTTGCGCTGCCCGAAATGTCAGAACAATAACATTGCAGATTCTAATGCCGAACTTGCTAAGGACATGCGTCAGAAAGCGTATGACATGCTGAGCGAAGGTAAGAGCAAGGATGATGTTATTGATTACATGATTGCCCGTTACGGTAACTTTGTAACCTATGATCCGCCACTGATGCTATCGACCATGATTCTGTGGATTGCCCCGGTGCTGTTTATTCTGGTGGGCTTTACTGTGTTAGTTGCCCGTTCGCGTAAGAGTGGGGAAAAGCAGTCAGAGCCAAAGCTTGACGCAGGTGAAGAGCAACGTCTGAAAGCGCTGATGGAAGAAATGGAACAACAAAAACCGAATGACGGGAAGGTGAAATAATGACGTTGTTTTGGATTGTAACCGTTGTTCTGATTTTAATTGCAGCGGCTATTTTTGTGGTGCCAATCTTTGGTAAACCACAAGATGATATTGCCAGTCGTGATGAGCTGAATAAGGCGTTCTTTAAAGATCGCATCACTGAGCTGGAAAATGAGTCCAGTGAAGGTTTGGTGAATAATCGTGATGAGTTGGTTACTGAGCTTCAGCAATCTTTGCTTGATGACGTACCGGCTAACAGTGAGGAGCATAAATCCGAGGTCAGCCCACTGATGTTGTTGCCGGGTGTGGTTCTGCTGGTGGCGGTTTGTTACGGCATGTACTTCAGCGTTGGTAATATCGGTAAAGTTGAGTCATGGCATCAGACCGTCGCGCAGCTGCCTGAGCTGACCCAGCGTTTGATGGACGAGCAGGGGGCTGAGCCGCTTAGTGATGCAGAGATGACCGATCTGACTTTGGCGCTTCGTACCCGTCTTCATGAGACACCGGATGATGCGACAGGTTGGTTGTTGCTGGGCCGTATCGGTATGGCTAATCGTGATGCAAGCACGGCTGACGGTGCAATGCGACGCGCTTATGCGCTAGACCCGGAGAATCCGGAAGTACAATTGAGCTATGCTCAGTCGCTGATGATGATGGGTAATCCGCAACAAATCGATTTTGCTCGTCAGCTTCTGCGTAGTGTTATCCGTCAGGATCACACCAATCTTCGCGCAATGTCACTGCTGGCGTTTGATGCTTTTGAAAATGGTGAATACTCAAAGGCCGTGTCTTACTGGACCATGATGAAGCAGATGGTTGGCGAAGACGATCCTCGCGCTGAAATGTTGGAGCGTAGTATTGAACGCGCTCGCTCTCAGGTAGCTCAAGAGTCCAATATCGCAACCACAGTTTCTGTTGAAGTGGCACTGGACCCGACAGTGAAGTTGCCTTCAGAAGGGTTGGTGATAGTGTCTGTACATTCTGCGGACGGTGCGCCTATGCCTGTTGCTGCAAGACGTATTCCGCTGTCACAGTTTCCAATCAGCCTGACGATGACGGACAATGACAGCATGATCCCGGAACGTCTAATGTCATCCTTGCCGGAGATGGTCGTTAAGGCTCGTATTGATACTGACGGTAACGTTATGACTAAGAAAGGCGATTGGTATGGTCAAAGCGACGTCGTTACGTTAGGCGGTTCAACGAAAATTGTGATCAACGCCCAATACTAATCTCAAGGCTGGTACAAACAAAGCAGGCCGGATATCATTGTCCGGTCTGCTTTTTCTATGTATGGAATAACCCGTTGAAAAGAATAACCATTTTTTCTCTGCTGTTAATTTTAGGGCTGACTGGCTGTGCCGAGACGCCGAATGATGAAAACCTGAATCAAACAACAGTTGAGACTAATACCGACTATCAGAATACGGAAGATGATTATAACGCGGAGGGTGTTTATGACCCATTTGAGGGCTTTAACCGCGCAATGTGGACCGTAAACTACGATTATCTTGACCCCTATATTGCCCGTCCGGTTTCACTGGCATACGTAGATTATGTACCGTCCCCTGTACGAAGCGGTATCCGCAATTTCCTTTCCAATCTAGATGAACCAGCCAGCATCATTAACAGCCTTATCATGCTTGATGGCGAGCAGGCCGTAACCCATTTTAACCGTTTCTGGATTAACAGTACTTTTGGTTTGTTCGGTTTGATTGATATCGCAACAGCAGCTGACATCCGTAAACCTGGTGATCGTGCATTTGGTGATTCTATGGGTTATCACGGCGTCGGCAACGGCCCGTACTTTATGGTTCCAATGTATGGCCCGGTAACACTGCGTGAAGGTGTTGGTGATACAGTCGATGGTTTGTACTTCCCGCTTAACCTGCTGACTTTTTGGCAAAGCCTGGGTAAATGGGCTTTTGAAGGTATGGAAGATCGCGCTGCACTGGTATCTCAGGAACCACTGCTGAAAGACTCTCCTGACCCATACGTATTTACTCGTGATGCTTACATTCAAAACAAGAACTTCCGTGCTACCGGGGGCAAATCCATTGAGGAAGAACCGGCCGACGAAGAGTATCTGGATGAGTTCCTGGATGAGGTGGATGATTATTGATGAACACCTTTCCATATAGCATGAGAATCGTAGTTTTGGTAATATTCGTACCAAAGCTGACACATGATTTAGCTTTGTCTTTGAATAAATTTACTAATCTACGCGTTAGGGAAGCGGTAAACCCTAGGGCGGTAGCGTGCTTAAAGGACTGAAATGAAAATATTGGTTACTGGTGGTGCTGGTTTTATCGGCTCTGCAGTTGTTCGTCATATCATCAACAATACACAAGACTCCGTTATCAATGTTGATAAGCTGACTTATGCCGGAAATCTTGAATCCCTGGAGTTTGTTCAGGACAATCCGCGTTATGCATTCGAACAAGTCGATATCTGCGAACGTAATGAACTTGAGCGCGTTTTTGAGCAACACCAACCAGATCTTGTGATGCACTTGGCTGCGGAGAGCCATGTTGACCGTTCTATTGATGGTCCTGCTGAGTTCATTCACACTAACATTGTTGGTACTTATACAATGTTGGAAGTTGCTCGTAGCTACTGGAGTCAACTAAGTGAAGACAAGAAGCGGGTCTTTCGATTCCACCATATTTCAACAGATGAAGTTTATGGTGATTTGGAAGGTACCGATGACCTGTTTACTGAGCAAACATCTTATGCGCCATCTAGTCCTTATTCTGCTTCTAAAGCATCAAGTGATCATTTGGTTAGAGCTTGGCTACGTACGTTTGGTTTACCAACAATTGTGACTAACTGTTCGAATAACTATGGTCCATATCATTTCCCTGAAAAGCTGATCCCGTTAATGATTCTTAATGCTCTGGAAGGAAAAGCATTGCCAGTTTACGGTGATGGTATGCAGATTCGCGATTGGTTATTTGTTGAAGATCATGCTTCTGCTTTGTACAAAGTTGTAACTGAAGGTGTAGTTGGTGAGACTTACAACATTGGTGGTCACAATGAAAAAGCCAATATTGATGTAGTGAAAACTATTTGTTCACTACTTGAAGAATTGGTACCTAATAAGCCTTCTGGTGTTGAGCAATACCAAGATTTGATCACTTATGTAAAAGATCGCCCTGGCCACGATGTTCGTTATGCTATTGATGCAAGTAAGATTGATCGTGAATTGGGTTGGAAGCCTGCAGAAACGTTCGAGTCTGGTATTCGTAAAACTGTGGAGTGGTACTTGAATAATAAGAAGTGGTGGAGTCGTGTTCTTGATGGCTCTTATAGTCGCGAGCGTCTTGGTAGTGAGGAAAAGTAATGAAAGGGATTATCTTAGCTGGTGGATCAGGCACTCGTCTTTACCCAATTACGCGTGGCGTATCTAAACAGTTACTACCGATTTATGATAAACCAATGGTTTATTATCCGATCTCAACACTAATGTTAGCTGGAATTCGCGACATTCTGATTATTACAACGCCAGAAGATAACGAAAGCTTCACACGTCTACTTGGTGATGGTTCCGATTTTGGTATTAATCTTGAGTATGCAATCCAGGAAAGTCCGGATGGATTGGCTCAGGCTTTTTTGATTGGTGAAGACTTCATTGGTGAAGATGATTGTTGTCTAGTATTGGGTGATAACATTTTTTATGGTCAGTCATTTAGCAAAACACTCCGTAGTGCTGCTAACAGAGAATCAGGTGCAACCGTCTTTGGTTATCAGGTAAAAGATCCTGAGCGTTTTGGCGTTGTTGAATTTGATGAAAATATGAAGGCTGTTTCTATCGAAGAAAAGCCGCAATATCCGAAATCGAATTATGCTGTAACTGGTTTGTATTTTTATGATAACCGAGTTGTTGATTTTGCTAAACGTGTTGAACCGTCAGCTCGTGGTGAATTGGAAATTACCAGTATTAACCAAATGTACTTGGAAGACGGCTCTCTGAATGTAGAGTTACTTGGACGTGGCTTTGCTTGGCTTGATACTGGTACACATGAAAGCCTTCATGAAGCGTCATCATTCGTACAAACAATCGAGAATGTTCAAGGTTTAAAAGTTGCGTGTCTCGAAGAGATTGCATGGCGTAATGGTTGGTTAAGTGATGAGCAACTTAAAAAATTAGCGCAGCCAATGATGAAGAATGATTATGGTCAGTATTTAATGACGTTGATAAATTAATTATATCGTCCATATAAGGATATTATATGAGGGTATTAATAACAGGAAGCAATGGCCAGCTAGGCCATTGTCTTGTTAAAAAACTAAATAGTAAGTTTGAGTTATTAGCTGTCGATCGTGATAATTTAAATATTATAGATAAGAAGGCTGTAGAAAATTTAGTTAGTACATTCAAACCTCAGATTATAATCAATTGTGCAGCTTATACTGCTGTGGATAAGGCTGAAGTTGAAAAAAAAATCGTCTACGAAATCAACGAATCTGGTGTTAAAAATCTTGCAATTGCTGCTGAAAATATTGATGCTGCATTAATTCAACTATCGACCGACTATGTATATGATGGGAACAAGAAGGGTATACATAGTGAAAGCAGTATTACAAAACCGAGCTCTATTTACGGTAAAAGTAAATTAGCAGGAGAAGAGCAGGCTCAAATCAACTGTAAAAAACACCTAATTATTCGTACATCATGGCTATTTGACGAATATGGTAATAATTTTGTAAAAACCATGATGAGAATTGCAAGAGAAAGAAAGACTTTAGAAATTGTTAATGATCAGTTTGGGGCTCCAACTTATTGTAAAGATCTTGCCGTTCTAATTGAAAGAATATTGGAATTAATTGTTCAGAATAGAAAAATTGATTGGGGAATTTATAATTATTCAGGTTCACCATATACAAATTGGCATGAGTTCGCTGAATATATTTTTGAAGAAGCATTTTCAAATAAAATCATAACAGTTAAGCCTAAATTAATTCCAGTCACTAGCTCCAAATATCAATGCTTAGCTAAAAGGCCTCTAAATTCAAAACTAGATTGTTCTAAGGCTGAGAAAAATTTTGGAATTAAACCGAGTGATTGGAAAAAAGCATTAAAAAATATTAAGGACTTCATCCATATTGAGGAATGATATGAACGTAATTGAAACTAATATTCCAGAAGTGAAAATTATTGAACCTCGTGTATTTGGCGATGAGCGAGGTTATTTTATGGAAACATGGCAGCAGAAAACGTTTGAAGATTTAGTTGCAGAGCGTTTTTTTGTTCAAGATAATCATTCTAAGTCATCTAAAGGGATCCTAAGAGGGCTGCATTATCAAACTGAAAATGCGCAAGGGAAACTTGTTAGAGTTATATCAGGTGAAGTTTTTGATGTCGCTGTTGATATGCGGAAAAAATCAAAAACATTTGGGCAATGGGTAGGTGTAGTTCTTTCTTCGGAGAATAAAAGACAACTATGGATCCCAGAAGGTTTTGCCCATGGTTTTTATGTTATGTCTGATTCTGCAGAGTTTGTATACAAGTGTACGGATTATTACAATCCAAATGCAGAACACTCTCTAATTTGGAATGATGAAACAGTTAATATTGATTGGCCTATTCCAGCAGATGAACAACCAATTTTATCAGATAAAGATAGAAGTGGAAAAGCTTTTGAAGATGCTGAGGTCTTCGAATAATGTTAAATTTTAGTTTATCACCAATGTATTTAGTGAGAAGTCTAAAAAAAAATTTTCAGCTAATTAAAACATTAACGAAAAGAGATATTTTAGGTAGATATAAAGGCTCATTTATGGGCCTTTTATGGTCTTTTTTAACGCCGTTATTCATGCTTTCTGTTTATACTTTTGTATTCGGTGAAATATTAAAAGTTAGGTGGACTGATGGAAGTAGCGGAGATGTACCTGGCCAATTTGCTATGCTGTTATTTGCTGGCTTAATAGTATTCAATCTTTTTGCCGATTGCGTTAATAGAGCTCCTACTTTAATTTTATCAAATGTTAGTTATGTGAAAAAAATTGTATTTCCATTGGAAATAATGCCAATAGTTTTAATTTTATCTACACTATTTCATACAATGATTAGCTTTATTGTATGGCTTGCTGTATATGTGATTCTATTTGGCGTTCCTCAGAGTACCTTACTACTATTACCTGTTGTTATAACTCCATTTATATTATTAATGCTTGGTTTAGTATATTTTCTGGCTGCATTTGGTGTGTTTGTAAGAGATATAAGCCAAGTTGTTGGTTTGGTATGTACGGCACTGATGTTTTTATCTCCGATATTCTTTCCAATAAGTTCATTACCTGATGCATACCAGCAGGTAGTACATTTAAACCCGTTAACAATACCAATTGAACAGATTCGAAATGTAATCTATTTTGGTGAACTACCTGAGTGGGAACTTCTAGCAAATTATTTAAGCATATCAATACTTGTATCTATTGTTGGTTTTTATTTCTTCCAGAAAACACGTAAGGCTTTTGCTGATGTCCTCTAAAATTGCCATTGAAGTTAAGAATGTAATCAAAAAGTTTCAGGTTTACGACCGTCCTCAAAATAGGTTAAAACAGGCAATTTACCCAAGATTTTGTACATTATTAGGACTGGAGTCTCGAGCATATTATCAAGACTTTCCTGCTCTTAACAATGTTAGCTTTACTATTAAGAAGGGGGAAACTGTTGGAATTGTTGGGCGAAATGGTTCCGGTAAATCAACTATATTGCAAATAATTTGTGGAACGCTATCCCAAACTTCAGGAACAGTGACAACAAATGGTCGTATAGCCGCACTTCTTGAGTTGGGATCAGGATTTAATCCCGAGTTTACAGGCCGTGAAAATGTCTATATGAATGCAGCGATTCTTGGGTTATCTCGACAAGAAATAGATGGTCGATTTTCAGATATAGAAGCTTTTGCAGATATCGGTGATTTCATTGATCAACCAGTAAAAACCTATTCAAGTGGTATGATGGTAAGGTTGGCGTTTGCCGTTTCCATTAATGTTGAACCTGAGATATTAATTGTTGATGAAGCTCTGGCTGTTGGCGATGAGCTATTTCAACGAAAATGTTATTCAAGAATCGAAGAAATTAAAAAAAATGGTGCGACAATACTATTTGTTACTCACTCAGCGTCAACAATAATTGAGCTCTGTGATAGAGCTATTCTGATGGATTCCGGTGAATGTCTTGGGGCCGCTACTCCTAAAAGAATAATTAGTTGTTATCAGAAGTTACTTTATGCTGCAGATGAGAAGAAGCAATATGTTAGAAGTAGTATTGTTGAAAGTATAAAGTCTGAAAAAAATGACTCTGACCTGAAACTTTCGACTGACGTTGAACATCAGGAACAAGAGACCGGTGGGAAAGTTAAAGGAAAAAATGAGAAGTTAAAAGAAGATTATTGCAAAGAGTATTTTGATCCAAATCTTAAACCTACAAGTACTATTGCATATGAAAGTAATGGAGCAAAGATAACAAACCCAAGAATAACCACTATCGAAGGTAAAGAAGTTAATAACTTGGTAAGGGGTAGACGTTATAATTTTCAGTATAATGTAACCTTTGATTCAAGTATTGAAAATGTTAGGTTTGGTATGCTGATTAAAACCTTATCGGGTGTCGAGTTAGGTGGAGCGGCTTCTTCAACACCAAACAATTGTATTGAACATATTGATATATGCGAAACAAAAGAAATCAAATTTTCATTTGATTGCCAATTGAATCCTGGCGTGTATTTTCTTAATGCTGGCGTAATGGGTCATGTCGATCGTGCAGAGACTTATTTACATCGTTTAATTGACATTGCAATGTTCAGAGTAATACCTGAAGTCGAAATTTTGTCAACGGGTATTATTGACTTTCAATGTACATCGGAAGTGAATTAGTAGGTATCAGTGTGACTAATAAAAGAATTGTTGTAGTTGTTGGTGTGCCAAGAAGTGGTACAAGTGCCATATCTCGCTCCTTGAAAGCATTAGGTGCCGAATTTGGCAATAACTTACTTGAAGCTCATAAAGATGTTAATGCAAAAGGGTTCTGGGAAGATAAGTCTGTATTAGACTTAAATGAACGAATTTTAAAGAGCTTAAGAATATCATGGAGTGATATAAAACCTGTTAATTTATCTGATTTTAACAGTGATGAACTTGATAGCTTTAAAAATGAAGCGAAATCACTTATCGCTAGTAAGATGGAGTCTTTTTCTTTATTTGCGTTAAAGGAACCTCGTATAACCAAACTACTTTGTTTTTGGAAACTAGTTTTTGATGAGCTAGATTTGAGAGTAAGCTATATTTTAACGTTAAGGCATCCGTCAGATGTTTTAAACTCTTTTCAGCGTCAAGAAAATGTGATGGTACGCTCTTGCGATCTTATTCCGCAGAATATTTATTTATTATGGATATCATATTTATCATCGGCAATTCAACTTTTTGATAGCAATGATAGAACAGTTGTTGTTAATTATGATTCTCTATTGCAGAATCCAAGAGACAACGTGTTGAGAATAGCTGATTTACTTAATTTAGAGGTTGATAACTCTGAATTGAATGAATATGTAGATACTTTTCTCTCCAAAACATTAAACCACTCAGAGAATTGTATTAAAAAATTAGATGGTGACGTTGAAACAGTTAAAATAACTCAAGACTTATATGACAAATTATTAACTTTATCAGAATCAAATAACGATAAGGAGTTTTCCGATTATATTAGTAAACTTCGCGATATTAGAGAGCGATTTAATTTATTAAGCCCTGCTGTTGAACTTGTTGATGTTTATCGGGATATTCTTAATGAAAATATATATAAACTTAACGCCTTAGCTAAAATAAATATAGAAAAAGACTCAAAGATTGCAGCTCAGGAAGAAAATATAGCTTCGTTAAATGAGTTAAATAAAAAATTAACTTCACTAGAAGAAATGAATGAAAAAATAACGTCATTAGAAGAAGAGAATGGGAAATTATTAGAAGACGTTAAATTGAACGGAGAACTTTCAAGGAAATTACATGAAGCTGAAAGTTATATCAGCACTATTAACAACTCGGTTTCAATGAAAATAACATTGCCGTTTCGAGTTGCAAAACAGTTTATAAAGAGAATGTTTGGATGAAAAATAATTATAATCACAGTGATATAAAACGAGCTGCATTTTACTTGTTTTACGATAAAGATGGAGTCGTTGATGATTATATTATATATAAACTGACTGAATTAAAAAAATCTGTCGAGACTATCTTCTTTATTTCCAACTCAGAATTGTCGACCTTAGGAAGAGAAAAGTTAAAAAGTGTAGTTGATACTATATATTGTCGGGAAAATGTTGGCTTTGATGTATGGGGTTATAAAGAAGCATTAAGCAAATTTGGTAAAGAAAAGCTTTTAGATTACGATGAAATAATACTCTTAAATTACACTTTTTTTGGTCCAATTTTTCCTTTTGAGGAAATGTTTAGTTGGTCTGAATCAAATGATTTTGATTTTTGGGGAATAAGTGATCATAAGGAAGTTAATCCTAATCCTTTTACTGGTAAAGGTGTGCTACCTCGGCATATACAGTCACATTTTATTGCGATAAGAAAGGAATTGTTTTCATCACTAGATTTTGACGAATATTGGTCAAGTATGCCGATGATCAAATCCTATAATGATTCTGTATTAAATCATGAGTCTCGATTTACTGAATACTTCAGTTCTAGAGGTTATACATATGGAGTTTATTGTAATTCAGATGATTACGATTCTCAGTATCCAACTTTTTTTAATATCGATAAAACACTAGAACATAAATCTCCTATTTTAAAGAGGCGACTGTTTTTCCACGATCCTTTGTGTTTGGATAGATTTTGTGTTGATTTACATAAAGCTGTAGAAATTGTCAAACAACAAAGTAACTATGATGTTAATTTAATATGGAATAATATCTCAAGAACAACTCAACCTAGAAATCTTTTAACAAACGCTGAATTAATAAAAGTTTTTCCAGATGAAAGCGATAAAGAATTACAAATCAAATCAAAATTGGCTGTAATTGCTCATTTGTCTGATTTGGAAGAGATTGAAACTTTAAATAGATATTTGAATAATATACCGACTGCTTTTGATTTATTTATCACAACATTTGACAATAAAAATAAAGAACTAATTTTAGATAAAATAAGTGGTTTGGCCGCAAATCTTGAAATAAGAGTTGTTCCATATATTCAAGACAGTTCGATGTCTTCATTAGTTGTGGCTTGCAAGGATGTTGTCTTAGATGGAGGTTATGATCTCATATGTCGAATTCATACTGATTCTATTGAAACAAAAGACTTTAATGTCAATCGACAATTTAAAGAACACATGCTTGATAACTTATTGGCTACAAAAGGTTATGTAACTAATATTATAAACTTTATTACAATGGATCCATGTGTTGGTGTTGCTGCACCGATAATGCTTCATAGTGGTGATTTGAATATCGGTCATACTTGGAAAAAAGACATTGAGGCGATAAAGCATTACGCTAAAGCTTTGGGAATCAAAGTACCTTTTGACGAAAAAACGCCTTATGCTGCTAATGGAGCAATGTTTTGGTTTAAACCTCAAGCTCTGAAGAGAATTTTCGAGTATGACTGGAAGTGGGAAGACTTTGAATCTGATGATTTTGAAAAAGATTGTACTCTAAGTAAGGCTATTGAAGTGTTAGTACACTATTGTTCTCATAACGATGGTTATATAGCCTATGCCGTATCAACAGAGCGGTCTATCGAGCGAGCTTATGTTCGATTGTTATATAAATACCAACTCGTTATGTCGGAACTGTCTGATTGTGATGCTTATGGGCAATTAAATCACCTAAAATTGCTTAAAGCTAGGACCCAAGATTTAGAGAGTCAAATTAATGAAATAAGAGACTCAACTTCGTGGAAGTTAACATTACCGGTCAGAAAGCTGAAACAAGTATTACAGTCTATAAAGAGTCATTTTTAAACATGAAACGATTAGCAATTTATCTCTTTTATGATTCAAAGTGTATTGTTGATGATTATATTCCAGTTAAGCTGAAAGCTCTCAAGGAACATGTAGATACAATCTTTGTTGTTTCTAATTCCACTTTGAATTCAGAAGAGAAAAATAAGCTCAAAGCTTTTTCTGACTTTTATTTCGAGCGGAAAAATGTAGGCTTCGATGTATGGGCTTATAAAGATGCATTAGATCAAATTGGACAAAAACAGTTAGATGAATTCGATGAGGTTATCTTACTTAACTATACTTTTTTTGGGCCGATTTATCCTTTTTCTGAAATGTTTAATTGGTCAGAAAAAAATGATGTGGATTTTTGGGGGGTTAGTGATCATAAAGAAATGACCCCCAACCCTTTTACAGGGGCTGGTACTCTTGAGCGTCACATTCAATCTCATTTTATTGCTATTAGACGAAAAATGTTTACTAGTGCGGACTTTTTGAATTATTGGCAAGAGATGCCAATGATAAGTTCGTACATAGATTCAATTTTGAATCATGAATCGAGATTTACTAGTTATTTCTCAAATAAAGGTTATACATTTGATGTGTACTGTAACTCAGAAACCTACACATCCGATTATCCGTTGTTTATTGAAATTAATGAGACAATAAAAAGAAGGTGTCCGATTGTTAAAAGAAGACCTTTCTTCCATGATCCAATTTGGATTGATAAAAATGCAATTGACTTAAGATATACTCTTGAATATATAAGTTCAAATACAGATTATAATGTTGATCTGATTTTAAGTAACTTACTAAGGACAGCAAAGCCAAAAGATCTTGCTACGAACCTTGATCTGTTAAAAATATTTGACTCCAACGGTGAAGTTGACCTTAGAGCTGATTTGAAAGTTGCTGTAATTGCACATGTGTATTATCCAGACATGATTATGGAGATGATGGCTTATATTGAGAATATACCATGTAACTATGACTTGTTTATAACTACGGCAACTTATGAAGCAAAGGCTAAAATAGAAAATCAGCTGAACTCAATAACATCGCACTTTTTAAATCTTGATGTGCGTGTAGTCGAAGAGAACAGAGGGCGTGATATAAGTTCGTTATTTATTACATGCAACGACGTTGTTCTAAATAATGATTATGATTATATCTGTCGCTTACATTCAAAGAAATCCCCTCAAAATAATATTAATCAGTCAGAGCATTTCAAAAAGCAAATGTTCGATAATCTGGTTTTGAATAGAGCATATACATCTAAGTTAATTAATTTCTTAGATTGTAACCCAAGAGTTGGTTTTCTAGCTCCTTCGATGGTACATATTGGGTATCCTACCCTAGGTCATGCATGGTTTACGAATTATGAAGGTTCAAAGAAATTAGCTGATGAATTAGATATTCATGTTCCTTTTGATGAAATATCACCATTTGCCGCATATGGAACAATGTTTTGGTTTCGACCAAAGTCCTTAATTCGTTTATTCACAAATAGTTGGCATTGGGCAGATTTTAATGCTGAGCCTAATCATAAAGACAGCTCATTATCTCATATAGTCGAAAGGTTGATGATCTACGCTGTTCATGAATCAGGATTCTTGGCATATAATGTAATGTCATCTGAGATGGCAGAAAAAAATTATTGCAAACTGGAATATAAATCACAGAGGTTATTGAAAAACTGTTTTAATGGAGATGTTCAAGAACAGATTCATAACCTTCAAGCTTTTAATTCAAAAGGCATATCTTTTAACTCATGGTTGCGTGTTACTGTCAATTTGGCTAAGAGTTTAATACTAAATCATGCACCGTGGCTATCTGGCTATTTGAAAAGACCGTATAGATGGTTACTAAAAATCTATAAAAAAATGAGGACAGTTTGAAATGAACATAGCAATAACGGGAGCCAATGGCTATATTGGTCGAAATGTTGTCAGGAACCTTGTTGAGTCCGGCCACAATGTGATATCTCTTGTTCATCCCAATGATGAGATTCATCGTTTCCTTGATGGTTCAAGAGTGATTAAAACTGATATTTTTTCACTTGCAGCTCAGGATTGCATAGATATTTTTTCAGATGTTGATTGTTTATTACATTTGGCCTGGCAAGCTGGTTTTAATCACCATGATCCATCTCATATTCAAAATGTCGTTAAGCACTTTAATTTTATTGATCATGTTACGAATTCAGGTGTTAAAAATATTTCTGTTGCAGGGACAATGCATGAGATTGGTTACTATGTTGGGGAAATAGATGCAAATACTCCATGTAATCCATCTAACCCTTATGGTATAGCAAAAAATTTCTTGCGTCAGGCTCTTATCACTCACTCTGAGAAAAAACATTTTAACTTACAGTGGTTACGCTTCTATTATATTACTGGAGATGATAAGCATAGTAACTCTATATTTGGAAAAATACTTAGAGCTGCAGAAGACGGAAAATCAACATTCCCTTTAAATAGTGGTGAAATGCTATATGATTTTATTGATATAAATGAACTGTCTGAAAAAATAAAAATACGAATTGAGTCAGGAGTTAGTGGTATTTTTAATTGCTCAAGTGGTAAGCCTAAGAGTTTACGAACAGCAGTCGAACAGTTTATTGAAAAACATAAGTTAACTATAAAACCAGAGTATAATGTTTTTCCCGCAAGAGAGTATGATTCGATGGCTATATGGGGAAAGGATTATTAAATTTATTATTTGATTATTCTTTTTAAAATTTTGTGAGATTGTTTTGTGTCCTGTTATAGTTGTAATTTTTACTTTCAGTTTAATTTTGACTCTGTAATATAGGTTTATTAGCTAAACCATAATTATCCTTTCCATGGTAGTTATGGTCTAGCTTTTCAGGTTTTGTAATGATTTATAATATCCAAGCACTGCGTGGAATAGCGGCCTTTTTGGTTCTTTTTATTCATTTAATGTCAACACATCCATCTTTAAGTATAGGAAAAGTCCATCATTTATTTGGGTGGATTGGACCTATTGGGGTAGATATTTTTTTTGTTATTTCTGGGTTTGTTGTTACATTGTGTGCTTACAAAGCATCCAGTTCCAATGGCTTTAAGAGCACTTTTAACTTCATGGCTAAAAGGGTTATGAGGATCTATCCTCTGTATTGGGTGGTTTTTATCCTTGCATATTGTTTTGGAGCTAATTTATACCTATCTCCAGAGTGGTTACCTAAGGAGCCTGTTTTAGATTTATTTCTTTTGCTTAAAGGTACTAATTATCTTGTAATGTCAGCATGGACTTTACATTATGAATTATATTTCTATCTAGTACTTGCTTTTATTCTTTTTCTTTCAACTAAGAATTTTTGGCATTCAGCTCTTTTTATATCTCTTATTCAGATTGTAGTTTTTTTAGGTACAAAGTTTTCACTCTTTACTGGCTATCAAGAATTAATCTTGTCAAATGGAATTTTAGTTGAGTTTACGTTTGGTGGGGTAATAGCGTTCTTATATAAAACAGAACGTTTGTATAAACCCCAAATGATGTTGACTTTAGGGGGCGGGCTCTTAGCACTATCGATTTATGCCCATGCTAAATTTGCACAACAGGCATGGGCAGTTGAGTGGCGTTTGCTATTTGGGTTTTCAGCCTCTTTAATTATTTATGCGCTTGTCAGTTTAGAGGTTGTTGAAAATAAAAAATTCCCCAATATGATTCAATCAATAGGTGATTATTCTTACTCTTTATATATTTGGCATCAGTTAGTTTTCGCTTCACTATTTTACATTTTTGAAAAACTATCTTTAATTCCAGATACAAGACCATTGTTAGTATTAATGCTCTGTTTTTGGTTAATTATTGCATTAGCTGTTGGTAAGTTGAGTTATATTTTCATTGAAAAACCATTGATACGCTTTTCGCATAAATTGTTCAGTTCATAATAGCTTCGATTTTTACCTTAGAATTTTGAGACGATTTTATGAAAGAACGCCTGAAAATGTTCACTGTCAGTGTTTTTATTCAAGTTATTCAAGTTTTCATGGTATTTTTTAAATGAATTTTTCATATAGTGTTTTGATTTGTACGTATAATGGTGAGAAATATATCGAGCAGCAGATTGAAAGCATTATTAATCAAAAAATCAAGCCTGATTTTTACTATATATCTGATGATGGTTCGAGTGATTTAACTATTAATAAGGTTATTGAATTATTTAAGAGGTATCATGTCTCTAATTATGTGATATTAAACGGACCTAAACGTGGGCCCTCTCAAAATTTCTTGACATCAATTATTGATAATAAATCCCAGTTTTTATTTTTGGCTGACCAGGATGACCTATGGTGTTGTAACAAAATTGATGAGTTTATCAAATGTTTAAAGTCGTCAGATAAACCAATTGTTTGGTATTCAGATTCGTATTTGATTGATGAGTATGGTAGACAGTTTTCTGATAGTTTTTTCAAGTATCAGGGGCTAAATTCAAATGTTTTTCTTGATGACTCAATTATTTACAAAAACTGTGTTCAAGGTGCTACTTGTTGTATTAACCTAAGTATGTGTAAGTTAATATCTAAAACTTTAGAAACTGTACCTTTGGATAACATTCTGATGCATGACTGGTGGATTGCTTTGCTTGCTAAATATTTTGGCGAAAGTGTTTTTATCGATAAGCCTTTAGTTAAATATAGACAGCACTCTACAAATGAGGTTGGAGCTTCGAGTAAACTCATAAATATATTAAAATTATTTACCAACCCGTTGTTATATTGGGAGCGCTATAAGAAAGTACAAGTTCAGCATATGACTTTTGTTGAGTTTTGCTCTAACTTTGAACACACCCCATTGATTGAAGGTTTTTCTTGCTCGTTAAATGGTAAAAACAAAAATGAGTTAAGTTTTAAATATTGTGGTTATCTGAAGATTTTTTTGATTCGTTTTTCTAATTGGCGATTAAAACATTTAATGTGATATCTTGAATAGCTTGTTAAATACCACTTAAATGCTTTTGAAAAAATATTTCTATTAGCAAAGGCTGCATAATGGATCGCTCTTATTGAAGGGAAATATGTTATTTTGTAGCCTTCCTCTGCAGCTCTTTTGCAGATATCGACATCTTCAAAGTACATAAAAAAGTCCTCATCAAAACCTCCTAGCTTCTCAAATATTGCTGCTTTAAAAATAAGAAAGGAACCAGCTGCCCAGTCTATTTCACAAGGTTTATTTATCGCTTTTTTGTCGTAAGTATCATTGCGTGAAGTTTTGACTAGAGCCAACCAAGGTGTCAACACACTAGGGAATTGCTTAATTGAATTATCATAAAGGCTGTACTCTTTATCTCTAAATAAATTAATAGTACCAATATCTGTATTGTTTTTATTGAATAGTGTTACTAATTTTTCGATAGAATCCGATTCAATTTCGACATCAGGATTCATGACTATGAAATGGTCGTTAGTACTAATTAAATTTTTACTATTAAGGTAATTAAATACATAATTATTGTTTTTTGAAAAGCCATAGCCATAACTTTTATCTAATAGAACGATGTTACTATCACAGCAATATCTTTTCAGGCTTTCAGTCGCAGGTGTATTTGACTTAATTACTATGTTGTAACGTTCTGATAAATCCGAAAGCATCGATTTTTTTGTTATTAGCTCATCATGATTATGGTTGATGATGCATATGTGTATCATAGGTTTACCTCACTAAATCTCTTGCAATTATTTTATTTTTTTGTTAAATATCCAGTTGGTGCATTAAGGAGAACTTGTTTAATACATTCGATATCAAAATCATGGCAATGCTTATCGAGTTGCTCAATTAGTTTTGACATTTCGCTCCAGTCTAATTTTTCTTCACTTGCTGTCATTATTTTAGGGTGTCTTGTTCCTTCAACGTTATTACCTATCAACAATTCTTCGTATAGCTTTTCTCCTGGTCTTAGTCCTGTAAATTGAATCTCAATATCACCTTCACTTTCTTCTGATAAATCAGCTATTTTCTCGCTCATACCCATCAATTGGATCATTCGTTTAGCCAAATCAAGAATTTTTACTGGCTCCCCCATATCCAAGACAAATACTTGGCCATTGTGCTTCATAGCTCCTGCCTGTATTACAAGTTGAGCTGCTTCTGGTATAAGCATGAAATAGCGGATGATATCAGGGTGCGTTACTGTTACCGGTCCACCTTTGCGAATTTGTTCTTTAAATAAGGGCACCACAGATCCAGAAGAACCAAGAACATTACCGAATCTAACCATGGTAAAGGTTGTGTTTGATTCTCTGTCAGCTAATGCTTGTAAGACAAGTTCTGCCATTCGTTTACTTGCACCCATAATATTAGTTGGGCGTACTGCTTTATCTGTTGAAATCAAAGTGAAGTTTTTTACATTCGCATTGATAGCTGCTTCTGCAGCAGCTAGTGTACCAAAAACATTATTCCGTATGCCTTCAACGATATTGTCTTCAACTATAGGAACATGCTTATAGGCGGCAGCGTGAAATACGGTTTCTACCTGGTGATTGAACATCAGTTTTTCGACACGGTTTTGTCGTTGTACACTACCTAGAGCAGATATAAGTTCAGCCTGACTCTTTGTCTTTTCGATAACCTTTCTTAGTTCTCTATCTATTGCATAAAGGTTGTATTCATTTAGCTCAAACAGAACAAGGCGTTTAGGAGCCTGCTTCAAAATTTGTCGACATAATTCAGAACCAATAGAGCCTCCGGCACCTGTGACCATCACGACTTTGTCTTTAATATTTTTTTCCAGTAGGTTTTGATTAGGCTCAACTGGTTCTCGTCCAAGAAGATCACTGATTTCCAGATCTCTGATTTCGGTTGACTGTGCCTTACCTGCTGCGATGTCTTCTACTGATGGTACTGATTGTACTGCGATTGGCCACTGCGATATTTTATCTAGAAGGCGTAAACGAGCTCCTTTGTTAATGTTGTTAATTGCTAAAAGTAACTTCTTAGGGTCATACAAAGATTGCAGCGATTCAAATTCACTGCTGTGATGAACACGTAAACCAAAAATAATTTGCCCAACTTTACTATAGTCATCATCTAGTATGACGACAGGGTGGTACTCTTCACCGCTGATCAACGCATAAGCAAGTTCGCGCCCGGTGGAACCTGCACCATAGATAAACACATTGGGTTTTTTTCGTTTGTAGTAATGGTAGTAAAAAGTACGAATAAGAATTCGTGGTCCACCCAATGTGAGAATTGCGATTCCTGTGTAGATTAAAGGAACACTTCTTGGGATAAATGATTGAAAGAAGAACTCGCTCACAGCGAGTGTGACTGCTGACAGAATCACAGCAAGGAATATGTAGCCCAGAGCCGGAAGCATTAGATACCGTAACACTGCTCTGTACATGCCTAATCTGACAAATGAGAAGATCGTTACAATTACTGTTAATGCAAAACTGGCTATTTCCTTAACAGTGATCTCAAACATCCAATCACTTAAGCGGAGACTCATAGCTAGATATAGTGAAAAAATAACCGCAATAATATCATAAGTTATTGTGATTATTCTTTTATTCGTTCTTTTTGTGCTTAACAGAGCTTTGATTGGTTTGAGCATAGGAAATGAGCTAAATAAAAAAAACAGTCGTATTTTAATCTAATAATTACCACTTGTAATTACATCTGTGTCGATCATGTGCATTTATCCTCGTTGTGTTATTATTTACGCCATTATTTGATTGATTTGTGAGCGCTTTGCTTGAAAGTTTTAATAACCGGAAGCAATGGTTTTGTTGGACGTCATTTGGTTGACTATTTACATGCCAATTTTCCGTACACGATTGTTCAGGGAACGAGAAAAGGTTTATGTGATGGTGGTAAAGACGAATGTCTGAAGGTTGATTTCAGTAATGATTTTGATTTACTAAACTCGATAAGAGGGGTGGATGTAATTGTTCATTGTGCCGCCCGTGTTCACCTTATGTCTGATAGCGCAAAAGATCCGTTGACGGAATATCGTCAAATCAATACAGAAGGTACATTAAGATTGGCTCGGCAGGCGGCTGAAGCCGGTGTAAAGCGCTTTATTTTTATTAGTACCATTAAGGTAAATGGTGAGTCCTCGGCTACAAACCAACCATTTGTTCCTCATGTGAAAAAAGCACCTCATGATCCTTATGGACTTAGTAAGTATGAGGCCGAGAAAGGGTTGTTGGCCTTGGCTCATGAAACCGGTATGGAAGTGGTCATCATTCGCCCACCGTTGGTTTACGGCAAAGGAGTAAAGGCCAACTTCAATACAATGGTGAATATTGTCAAAAAGAGACTTCCTTTACCGCTGGGAGCTATCGATAATAAGCGCAGTTTAGTTTATGTCGGAAATTTGGTTGATTTAGTTACGGTTTGCTTAGAACACCCGGGGGCATCAAATCGGGTTTTTTTAGTCTCAGATGATGAAGACGTATCGACGAGCCAGTTATTACGTAAAATTGCAACAGCAATGGGTAAAAATAGCTATTTGCTCCCGATACCCGGAACGTTGATTTTGTGGCTGACTAAGGCACTTGGTAAGGCCTTTGTTGGTGAGCGCCTTTGCAGCTCTCTACAGGTTGACATATCCGAGACAAAATCATGTCTAAACTGGAAACCACCTTACTGTTTGGATGATGCACTTAAATTGACTGTAACGAATAAGAAGTAGTAACTATGACCTCACCCCTGATCCGCGTTCTAGATTTTAGCCTGGCTCTGTTTGGCTTGATTTTGTCGGCCCCCATTTTCTTATTGATTTATCTAATTGGTTTATTTGATACCGGTTCACCTGTTTTTTGCCAACAGCGAGTTGGTAAGCAATGTCGCCCATTTACACTGATTAAGTTTCGCACCATGGCGAAAGCAACAGAATCTGTTGCAACGCATATGGTTGATTCAAGTTCAGTCACTAAGCTGGGGGCATTTCTCCGTAAAACAAAATTGGATGAGCTTCCTCAGCTTATCAACGTGTTACGTGGTGAAATGAGCTTTGTAGGCCCACGGCCATGCCTGTTTAATCAGGAAGAGCTAATTGAAGCACGCCAAAAGCGTGGTGTGTTGGATGTTTTACCGGGCATTACTGGATTAGCCCAAGTTAATGGTGTCGATATGTCTGAGCCGGAAAAGCTGGCGAAGCTTGATGCAGAGATGATTTCATCATTTTCTTTGGCACTCTACTTTCAATTGATTATTCAAACTGCAACCGGAAAAGGTGCCGGTGACAGGGTCCGACGTTAATTTTGGTTCCTGGAGCATTAGATAGATGCAACACGATTATACAAATCTTATAGAATTGTTTAATTGTACCTTTCTTGATAGCTATAACACCGAGCTAATTTTGGGAGGAGATGAGCCTGTGTACCTGCCTGCTGATGATGGGCACAGGCAACATCGTATTGTTTTCGCCCGGGGCTATTTTGCTTCAGCGCTTCATGAAATATCACATTGGTGCATAGCTGGAGAAGAGCGGCGATTAATGGAAGATTATGGTTATTGGTATGAACCGGATGGCCGTAATGCAAAAAGGCAGGCAGAGTTTGAAGTGGTTGAGATAAAACCGCAGGCTGTCGAGTGGATTTTGTCCGCAAGTTGCGGTTTTCGGTTTCAGGTCAGCTGTGATAATCTCAGCGGTGACAGTGACTCAGACTGGCCAGGTTTTACTAACAAAGTAAGGAATCAGGTAATCGCTTATCTTGAGCTGGGAATGCCTCCACGTGCACAGGTTTTTTCTGATGTGTTGCGTAAATACTACGATGTACCATTGCTACAGCCAGAAAATTTCCAATAAGTGAACAAGTGTAAAAGAGGAGGCGTTGAGTGAGTCGGCTTTTCCTTCTTAACCCGAATACTAATTAAAGAGAAAGTTAATGATTCAGCAATACGAAGAGAAGCTATTATCCCTTATTGACCTGACGGTTGAAACTGCATCTGATGATGAGTTATTTGCCGGAGGTTATTTACGGGGACATATTTCGCTATCTGCTGCTAACTGTGAGGTGAATGGCGTAACATCAGTAGAAGCGATGAAGCAAGCCGTTGAAGAAAGTTTGAAAGAAGCTCAGTCAGAGCTAAACCCTGCCGATCAGTTGATCGTGAAAGCAATGTGGGACAAGTTACAGCAAGATGCACAGGATTAAGTGAATTGATTTTAAGTAATGATGCTTATTAAATTGGTTTAATAAGAAGCGCCATAATAAAGGCGCTTTTTATTTGTAATATATATTATTTTCCTGCACTTAAATATTTTCTTTTGTAATCTGAAGCCTTAGCGAAAATAACAATTGAAAAAATAACAATAATAAAACCTAGTGCATATTCAATTTTTTCATTAGCAAGTAATTGGTAGCTGCAAGTTAGAAAAAAAATCATTAATAACAATAGGTTGGTTTTGTGAGCTAAGGGGTGGTTCACCGAGAAGTGAGCATACGACTTGAACACGATTCATAACCTCTTCTGCAGAATAATTTGCGGTGTTATTTAATTGTTGTTATGGGTCACTGGAGTGACAAAGTTGTTATTAGGTATTTTAGTATTTTTCTAGGGTATGTCTTCTGCTTTTTTTGGTTTTTTGTGCTCACGCTCATTCTTATTTGTTGTACAAACTGGATGCATAATTTCAAGTTTAAGCTAGATTTGATATGTATTTTGTTCCTAAACAATTTGGTGAATTAGCTCTATTAGAGATCATTATTGTAAGCACGAGTCCATAGGTAACTTACTGTTTTATTGTGGGTACTAAGTGCGTATAAATAGAGCTGAATGGCGTGTTTAGGGTATGGTACAATGGCTTTGGCTAGGTCGCTGTTTGCTATTGGAGTGCTGAATTATGATAGCGGATTATCACTCATCTTAATGAGGTGGCTCGTATTCATAATTGAGTGCTGATGATGATGGCTTTTTGCTCAGCGTAGTCAATGAAGTGAACGCCATCAATGATATTAGAGAGAGCAATGAAACTAACATTAGAGAAAATGACCCATTTGCAGCAGTTAGAAGCTGAATCTATACATATTATCCGGGAAGTTGCTGCTGAGTTTGATAACCCTGTAATGTTGTATTCGGTGGGGAAAGATTCATCAGTAATGCTTCATTTAGCGCAAAAAGCCTTCGCGCCAGGTGTTCCGCCATTTCCTTTGATGCATGTTGATACAACATGGAAGTTCAAAGAAATGATTAAGTTTCGTGATAAGATGGCCAATATAGTTGGAATGAAACTTATTGTACACCAAAACCCAGAAGGCCTGAAAATGGGAATAAATCCATTTGTTCATGGCAGCTCAGCACATACAGATATTATGAAGACTCAAGGTCTGAAGCAGGCCTTAGATAAGTATGGCTTTGATGCGGCTTTTGGTGGCGCGCGTCGTGACGAGGAAAAATCCCGCGCAAAAGAGCGTGTATATTCCTTTCGTGATGAGCATCATCGTTGGGATCCTAAGAATCAGCGCCCGGAGCTGTGGAATATTTATAATGGAAAGATAAACAAAGGCGAGAGTATTCGAGTTTTTCCATTATCAAATTGGACTGAGCTAGATATTTGGCAATATATTTACCTGGAAAATATAGAAATACCATCATTGTATTTTGCTAAGCCTCGCCCTGTCGTTGAAAGAGACGGAATGTTGATCATGGTTGATGATGACAGGATGAAAATTGCTGAAGGCGAAAAAGTTGAAGAGAAAATGGTTCGTTTCCGTACTCTGGGTTGTTATCCATTGACTGGTGCAATTGAATCTCAGGCAACAACATTACCTGAGATTATTCAAGAGATGCTACTTACGACAACATCCGAACGGCAAGGTCGTGCGATAGACCATGATAGCTCGGGCTCTATGGAAAAGAAAAAACGCGAAGGGTATTTCTGATTCCATGCTGGTCACTGCCATTGTCATTATGGGGCTGATACTGTTATTGGTTTTCAGCTCCCAGAAAGCAAGTCTTCATTTTTTGTTGGCTGTAACTATTTTGTATACATATGGGGTCGTGGATCAAAGTGTGATATTGGGAAATATCATTAACCCATCTGTAATTACATTGTTGTTACTTATGCTTTCTTCTTTGGCGCTGGAAAGAACATTTCTTCTTTCCTGGATATCAAGTAAGTTGCTTCGTTATAGCTATCGTTGGACGTTAGTGAGATTAGCTATAATATCTGCTCTAAGTTCTGCTGTTATAAATAATACAGCTGTTGTGGCGACATTAATGAGCAGTGTTTTGAAAAACCAAGATCACTCACCTTCTAAGCTACTGATACCATTGTCTTACTTTTCAATCTTAGGGGGGACATTAACCCTTATTGGAACGTCTACAAATTTAGTGGTCAATGGCTTGATTCAAGAGCAGGGCCTTCCAGAATTGCATTTTTTCAGCTTTGTACCGGTTGGTGCAGTGCTTTTCATCTTCTGTAGTGTTGTTATTTTTTTATTGGCTTACTACTTACCTGATAGCAAAGGTAAGGAAGCCATAGTTGAGAAGTACTTTCTTGACGCAGAAGTAAAAGCAGGAAGTAAGCTAGTTGGGAAAACGGTTCGTCAAAATAGGTTGAGAGCATTAGACAGTCTGTTTTTAGCAGAAATAGTCCGTGATGGTCGTTTACTTTCCCCCGTTACACCAGAAATGGTGATAGAGGCAAACGATAAGCTTATTTTTACTGGTAATGTTAGTGAAGTAAAGCAACTAAATACTCTTGATGGCATAGAAATTTTTGCTGATAGTAACGAGCTACTCAATCGGAATCTTACTGAAGTTATTGTCAGTCCTGAATCTATTTTGATAAATAAGACCCTCAAACAAACGGATTTCCGCTCTCGATTTGATGCCGCTGTTGTTGCTATTAACCGTCATGGGCAAAGTCTGTCTGGTAAGCTTGGGGAGCAGGTTATTGAAGCCGGGGATAAATTAGTTTTAGCTATCGGAGAGGATTTCAGTAAACGCCAGAATATTACCCGAAACTTTTTTATTCTGACGGGACTAAAACTTCGAGAACCTCTCACATTTGCTCAGAATATTGTGGCTATAGTCGGCTTTTTTTCGGCGGTTTTTATAGCGGCCTGTACGTCATTTGATCTTATTGAAACGTTGTCTGCCTATTTGATTATGTGTTTAGGCGTGAAAGTTTTTGATGCTACAACGTTAAGGCGTCGTTTCCCTTTTGAGCTTTGGGGGATTTTGGTTAGTGCATTGACGATAGCTTATGCATTTACTCATAGTGGCTTAGCCGATGCTATTTCTAGTCAGTTGTTTTCTATTTTAGGTGGGAGTTCTGTTTTTATTGCATTTGCTGGTGTTTTTCTCGTAACTGTATTATTGACAGAAACAATGACTAATAGTGCGGCAGCCGCAATAATGTTGCCAATAGGTTTATCCTTTGCAAAAACATATGGTGTGCATTATTTGCCTTTCGTTATGGCCGTTGCCTACGCGGCAAGCGCTTCGTTTATTAGCCCATTTGGTTATCAGACCAACTTGATGGTCATGAATGCCGGTAATTATAAATTTTCAGATTATGTTAAAACAGGATGGCCAGTAACAGTTATGTACTGTTTTGTTGGTTTGCTTTCTATCCCTGTTTTTTTTCCATTTTGAGGAAGTAGAGTGATGAATGACAATGTTGTATGGCATGAGCATGCTGTTGGCCATCAAGAGCGCCTGACACTGAAACAACAGCGCCCAGCCGTTTTGTGGTTCACTGGTTTGAGTGGTTCGGGGAAGTCAACAATTGCAAACGCTGTTGAGCGCTTATTGTTTGAGGAGGGCAAACATAGCTATTTGTTAGATGGTGACAATATTCGTCATGGCTTAAATAAGGACTTAGGCTTTAGTGATGAAGATCGTGTCGAAAACATTCGTCGAATCGGTGAAGTTGCAAAGCTATTTGTGGATGCCGGAAATTTTGTATTAACAGCTTTTATTTCTCCGTTTAATGAGGACCGAAAACAGGTCCGAGAGCTACTTGAAGAGGGGCAATTTATAGAGGTCTTCATTGATACGCCTTTAGAGTTGTGCGAAGAAAGAGATCCTAAAGGGTTGTATAAAAAGGCAAGAGCTGGACAAATTAAGAATTTTACCGGTATAGACTCTCTATATGAGGCTCCAATGGCGCCTGATATCCATGTAAAAACAGCGAATAAAACTGTAATGCAATGTGCTGAGTTGATTGTTAGCCACCTTAATGAAAAAGGGTACATACTGTAATGCATTATGATGTTTTTAATGGTGATGCCGACGGCATTATTGCTTTGCTTCAATTACGTTGGGTACAGCCGTTACAAAATAAATTAATTACAGGCGTCAAGCGTGATATTAGCCTCCTTAGTCGAGTGCCTATGGGCGCATCTTCGGTAACAGTTCTGGATATTTCTATGGAGAAAAATGCAGATGCTCTTATCGAGCTGTTATCGGGGAAAATTCCGGTCATGTACTGTGATCACCATCGTACCGGAGAAATCCCTGAGGATGAGAATTTCGAAGTTATAGTGGATTTATCTCCTGATACATGTACCAGCTTGTTAGTTAACCACCACTTGTCCGGTAAATATGAATTGTGGGCTATTGCTGCTGCATTCGGTGATAATGTACGAGCAGTTGCAGCTGAGATGGCCAAATCACTAAATCTCAAGGATGAACAAGTTGCCTTTTTGTGTGAGTTGGGCACATTGATTAACTACAATAGCTATGGTGCGTCCATTGATGATTTACACATCTCCCCAGTAGAGCTTTTTAAAGAGCTTCAGTCATATCCGAATCCTTTCAGTTTACTAGATGATTTATCGTCACCATATTATCGCCTCAAGGAAGGCTATAAGGCCGACAAAAAATATGTAGGTCAGCTAGAACCGTTTTTTGATTCAGAAATCTGTACTGTTTATGTTCTTCCAGACAAAATTTGGGCAAGGCGAATGAGTGGTGTGTTTGGCAATGAATTAGCAAATCAGTATCATCATAAAGCTCATGCGATCGTCACATGTAATCCGTCAGGAAAAAGTTATACCGTGAGTGTTCGTGCGCCGCTTTTGACTCGCTCGGGGGCTGACGAAATTTGCTGTCAATTTCCAACCGGTGGTGGACGCAAAGCTGCGGCCGGTATCAACCAGCTGCCGTTGAACCAGCTTGACAGGTTTGTTGAAAAATTGAATGAATTTTATCAATAATCTTATTGATAATAAAAGGAATCTCCATGTCTCACTCCTCTAAACTTATTGCAACTGATATTGAAGCGTACTTAAAAGTGCATGAAAACAAAGATCTACTTCGTTTTTTGACTTGTGGAAGCGTTGATGATGGTAAATCAACTTTGATTGGTCGTTTATTGTTTGATAGTAAGTTGATTTATGAAGATCAGATGGCGGCCATTGAAAAAGATTCGCAAAAATTCAATACAACAAATGAAGCGTTTGATTTAGCGTTGTTAGTCGACGGGCTTCAATCAGAGCGAGAGCAGGGGATTACGATTGATGTAGCTTATAGATATTTCTCGACCGATAAGCGTAAGTTTATCATCGCAGATACGCCTGGACATGAACAATACACGCGTAACATGGTAACCGGAGCGTCTACTTGTGACCTTGCTATTGTGATGGTGGACGCACGTCATGGAATCCAGACTCAAACCCGTCGACACAGTTATATTTGTAGTTTGCTTGGCATCAAGCACGTCATTGTGGCTGTCAATAAAATGGATTTGGTTAACTATAGGCAGGATGTTTATCAGGCCATAAAGTCAGATTATCGTGAAATGGCAAAGCACCTTGATATTGATGACATTCGCTTTGTTCCTATTTCCGCATTAAAAGGTGATAACGTTGTTTCGCCAAGTGAAAATATGGATTGGTATCCGGGCTCAACATTGATGAAGCTGTTAGAGACTGTAAAGGTTGACAGAGATCAGGATACTGAGCATATGCGTTTCCCTGTGCAGTATGTTAATCGACCAAATTTAAATTTCAGAGGTTATTGCGGAACAATTGCATCGGGAGTTATAAACGTTGGTGATGAAATCATTGTACTGCCCTCCGGTAAATCGTCTGTTGTAAAGAGTATTTACACTTTTGATGGTGAATTGAAGCAAGCATTCCCGGGAATGGCGGTTACTTTAACTCTTGAGGATGAAATTGATATCTCTCGTGGTGATATGATTGTTCATCCGGAAAGCCAACCTGATTGCGTAAACGGATTTAGAGCAAACATTGTCTGGATGGATGAGGATGCTTTAAAGATTAACCGTGAGTATGGGTTAAAGTTTGCGACAAAAAGCTGTAGTGGAAAAGTATCGCATATTAACTACAAAGTAGATGTTAATACTTTGGAGCATCACGATCGTGATAGTAGTTTATTGCGACTGAATGAAATTGCAGCTGCTGATATATCTCTTTCAGAGAAAGTTATTGTTGATGAGTACGGTGATCTTCCTCAAACTGGAGCGTTTGTGATTATCGACAGGATGACTAACGTGACAGTTGGTGCAGGTATGATCACCGAGTTAGCAAGCAATAGTTCAAAAACGGCCAGGGTTTATACAGACGCTGAAATAGAGTTAAATGCATTTATTCGTAAGAATTACCCTGAGTGGGGATGTATAGAGATCTAATTGACGTTTATACCTTATAAAAAGCGAGGGGCAGATGTCCCTCGCTTTTTATTGTCAGTATGTCCCGTCCTGAGATAA
>NZ_AMZO01000019.1 GCF_000331515.1 Photobacterium marinum | reverse complement strand
TGATTCTTTGTTTCCGCTTTTTAATAAAAAGCAGAAGCAAAAATAAATTGACTGTGCCGATACTTTCGTATCGCTTGGTCACTCAGTTCATTGATAAATCTTTTTGACTAATCATTTCACGAGTGCCCACACAGATTGCATGGTCAAATTGTTAAAGAACAATGTTTGCCACAACCGCTCTATTCAGTGCTTTGTCATGGCAACGGAGGCGAATTATAGAGATTTCGTTCAGGTTGGCAAGAGGTATTTCTAAATAAAATCAAAAAAAAACGCCAGCCGAACAAAACTCGAACAACAAAGACTAATTATGGGTAAAATCACTACAGTGACACCATTTTACGCACGAGCCTGCTGCTCAATCCGGGTTTTCAATTCTTGAGGTAATGATAGCGATGCTGCCAATTGTTCGAGATAGGCTTTCTCAAGGAAATGATCGACATCAATAGCCAATAGAGAAGCAAGGTAAACTTCCGATGCCTGTTCAAGATTGTCCACCTGCGTTGAGATAACTTGTGGATCCAATGGTTCATCGATCCAGCGTGCGATCAAGGTTTCGACATCCTGTCCCAGTTGCTGCTGAGCCAGAGCTTCCTTGATGGCTTGTTTTTCTTGCTCATCAATATGACCGTCAGCTTTTGACGCAAAAACCATAGCCTTTATCAGCAGCATTGGATCTGACTGGGTCGAATAGGCATTTTCTAACGACTCAAACTCTTCTCGCTGATATTGTCCATTGTACCCCGCACTTCCTTCATCATCCTGTCGCCAATTCTTATAAGCTTGATATGCCAGCGTCCCGACAACAGCAGCGCCACCGACAACCGCTGCTTTCTTGCCGTATCTTTTAACCAGTTTGCGACTCTTCTTATTTCCTAGCAATGCTCCAATAACACCTCCCGAAGCCATTCCTTTCAGCAAGTCGGTTTTACCGGATAAAGCTGACTGAGATTGAGTGCTGCTATTAACATATTTTCCGGCCTGGGAAAGCAGTTGTTCCATTAAGCTATTCATTATCCCTCCTCACACAAAGCTTGATCGCTCTTTCTGCATTACGAATCTACGAATATTCCGAACGCAGATATAAGCTTCTATGTGCAGCAGGTTAACGCTTCGAAAATGAATTGAAGATGAATGCCGCGTAAAGCTGAGTAAAGAAACAAAAACGCCAGCGGTTAATCGCTGGCGTTTTACTTCATTTTATTTCAACCGTTAGTGGTTATTACTGCTGAGCTACAATCTGCTCATTTTCTGCCAGCAGCTTAATCGGCTTACCAGTAGTGAACTTACCGGACAGAATATCCTGAGCAAGCGGGTTCTCGATATAATGCTGAATCGCCCTTTTCAGCGGACGGGCACCATAAACCGGATCAAAGCCTGCTTGAGAAATCAGCTCCAGCGCACTTTCTTGCAGTTCAAGCTGATAATCTTTTTCTTCTAGGCGTTTCACCAGGCGCATGATCTGAATATTGGCAATATTCTTAATATGCTCTTGTCCCAGAGGGTGGAAGACTACAGTCTCATCAACCCGGTTGATAAATTCTGGCCGGAAATGTTGGCCCACAACTTCCATCACCGTATGCTTGATACCGTCATAATCCAGTTCACCGAAGTGTTCCTGAATTCGATCCGACCCTAGGTTAGACGTCATGATGATCACACTGTTACGGAAATCTACCGTTCTGCCTTGGCCATCAGTCAAACGACCGTCATCCAGCACCTGAAGCAAAATATTAAACACATCCGGATGGGCTTTTTCCACCTCATCCAGCAGGATCACAGAATAAGGTCGACGACGAACCGCTTCTGTCAGGTAACCACCTTCTTCATAACCGACGTACCCCGGAGGCGCACCGACCAAGCGGGCAACCGAATGTTTCTCCATAAATTCAGACATATCTATCCGAACCATGGCATCTTCACTGTCGAACATGAAGTTCGCCAATGACTTACACAGTTCTGTTTTACCAACTCCGGTTGGCCCCAAGAACAAGAACGAACCAATCGGACGGTTTGGATCCGATAATCCGGCACGGCTGCGACGAATCGCATTAGCAACGGCATCAACAGCTTCATCCTGACCGATCACCCGTTTATGAAGCGCTTCTTCCATGTGTAGCAATTTTTCACGCTCGCCTTCGAGCATTTTGGCAACCGGGATCCCTGTCTGGCGGGAAAGAACTTCGGCAATTTCTGCATCAGTTACTTTGTTCTTAAGCAGGCTCATTTCCTGCATTTCAGCCTGGGCTGCCAAGTCCAGCTGTTTTTCCAGCTCAGGGATTTTTCCGTATTGCAGCTCCGACATGCGGTTTAGATCACCGGCCCGGCGGGCAATTTCCATATCAGTACGCGCCTGCTCCAGTTCTGTCTTGATATGCTGCGTACCGGAAAGTGCGGCTTTCTCGGCATTCCACACTTCTTCTAATTCCGCATATTCGCGTTCTTTTTTATCCAGCTCTTCGGACAGATCCTTCAATCGTTTGTGGCTGGCATCATCACTCTCTTTAACCAATGCCTGCTGTTCAATCTTCAACTGGATGATCCGGCGTTCAAGGCGATCTAGCGATTCCGGTTTAGAATCAATCTGCATCCTGATGCTTGATGCTGCTTCATCGATCAAATCAATTGCTTTATCCGGTAACTGGCGATCGGAGATATAACGATGAGACAAGCTGGCCGCAGCGACAATCGCTGGGTCAGTAATTTCAACATGGTGATGCAGCTCATAACGCTCTTTCAGGCCACGCAAAATTGCCACGGTATCTTCAACCGTCGGCTCTTCCACCAGCACTTTCTGGAAACGGCGCTCAAGGGCGGCATCTTTTTCTATATATTGGCGATATTCATCCAGAGTAGTTGCACCGACACAATGCAATTCCCCGCGCGCCAATGCCGGTTTGAGCATGTTACCTGCATCCATAGAACCTTCGCCTTTACCGGCTCCGACCATGGTGTGCAGCTCATCAATGAACAGGATGATATTGCCTTCTTCCTGTGACAGCTCATTCAGTACAGCCTTCAGGCGCTCTTCAAATTCACCACGGTATTTCGCACCGGCGATCAGCGCCCCCATGTCCAGGGAAAGCACACGTTTATGGCGCAGTCCTTCCGGCACTTCACCATTCACAATTCGCTGCGCAAGGCCTTCGACGATCGCTGTCTTACCCACCCCGGGCTCACCGATAATGACCGGGTTATTTTTAGTTCGGCGCTGCAGCACCTGGATTGTACGGCGAATTTCATCATCCCGGCCGATCACAGGATCCAACTTGCCCTGCTCTGCCCGTTCAGTCAGATCAATGGTGAACTTCTTCAATGCCTGGCGGTTTTCTTCCGCATTAGGATCATCAACATTCTGGCCGCCACGGACCTGTTCAATCGCTTTCTCTACTTTTTCAGCAGTCAGACCTTTGTCTTTCAGCAACTGACCAAGCGGACCTTTATCATCGATAGCCGCCAGAATAAATAATTCAGATGAGATATATTTGTCTTTGCGCTTTTGAGCCAACTTGTCGCAAATATTCAGCAACATCCCCATCCCATGGGACAACTGAACATCACCACCAATACCGGTCACCTTCGGCTGGCGATCCAGAATCTCAGACAAGCCTGAACGCAACTGGGAAACATCGATATTCAACATCGTCAACAACGGACGAATCGTGCTGCCATCCTGATTGAGCAAAGCCACCATCAGGTGAGCAGGTTCGATATACTGATGGTCTCGCCCTAAAGCCAGCGATTGTGCATCAGATATCGCCATTTGGAATTTGCTGGTAAAACGGTCAAGACGCATAAGGCCTCCCTACATCATCATTTCTCTCGTTAGATATGGTGGCTCAAGAAGCTGATTTCAACCAATTAACGTCGAGTTATTGCAGCCTTTGCTACTCCCTTATTTTTCAGCACACTGCTGATATACAGCTGCAAACTATTTGATCACCGGATATTTCAATGACGCTCGTCGCAGCAAATAAAAGCAGTTCTTCATTACCAGAATAAAAGCTGAATACTGCCACCAAGGTTCTGACATCACATATAGTGGAGGGAGTAAATAAATGAGCAAAACAAAATCCTGGATGATTCCGATACTGGCCGGTTGCTTAGGACTGTTGGCACAGCCAGGGTGGGCGATGGGGTGTGATCCGGCTGCCGGGGCTAATTTCAACCTAGTTTATGTGGAAAACTATGCAGAAGGTGCCAGTGCAGGCCAGATAGTGAAGCAAAAAGTGGAATATTTGCGGGGCGTTATGTCGAACTCAGCGTTTGAAGCCGTCCAGCCCATTCAATCGAGTGTGTCTATGTACGATGAGAGTGAAGCAGAAAAGAGCCTGGTCATTACATTAAGCGGCCAATACTCAGGCTCTTTTGATGCAATGACCCAGCTAATCAACAGCAAGGGGTATATCTCTGTTGATGTCTCACAATGCAATTAAGCGTATTACATTGTTCTTAATTCTTACGGATGATTAACGGTCAGCCAACCAAATAAGGCTGGCCTGGCGACCGGTTACTCCATCACGACGATAGGAATAGAATCGCTCTGCATCACTGTAAGTACACAGATTGCCGCCATAAACATCCTTAACACCGAATGCCTGCAAACGCAGGTGGGCCAACAGGGATAAATCCGCTAACCATTTATCACCATGAGGCTGAAATGCCTGGCTGGCGCTCAGAGAAGCAGCGATAAACTGATCACGAACCTCACTACCAACTTCAAATGCAGAGGGGCCAATGGCCGGACCGAGCCAAGCAATAATGCGATCCGCCGGTACCGTAAATTTTGCCAGGGCAGCTTCAATCACCCCGTCAGCCAAACCTCGCCAACCGGCATGAACAGCCGCCACCTGAGTTCCAGCCTTATCACAAAGCAAAACCGGCAAACAATCGGCCGTCATCACTACACAAGCAAGATTGGTATTCTGGGTATAACTGCCGTCAGCATCCGGCACCTCAGACAAAGGCGACAACAAACGAACCACCCTGTTACTGTGGATCTGATTCAACCAAACCGGCGCTGTCGCCAGACCGATCTGCTGTTGCAGCAAGGTACGGTTCTGTTGTACCAACTCAGCATCATCCCCGACATGCATTCCCAGGTTCATCGCCTGGTAAGGCGGTTGACTGACGCCGCCCTGTCGCGTGGTTGAAAACGCTTTAACATGTTCAGCTACAGGCCAGTCAGGGATGATAAGCATATTAGTACTCGTCCTCGTGATGCTCTTCTTTGTCTTTACGAAGAATATTGATCATCGCCACCATATCAACTGGCAGCGGCGCATGCCATTCCATCAGCTCACCAGTGATCGGGTGCTCCAGACGCAGCATACGTGCATGGAGAGCCTGGCGATCAAAAGCACGCAGTGCCTGGATCAGCTCATCGGATGCATTGCGCGGCGGACGTGGGCGACCACCGTACGTTGCATCACCTATCAGCGGATGGGTCAGGTATGACATATGAACACGGATCTGGTGTGTACGACCGGTTTCCAGGCGCAACACAATACGGGTGTGCTCACGGAAATGTTCAGCCACACGGTAGTGAGTGACCGCAGGTTTACCCAATTCATGTACCGCCATACAGGTACGCTTGGTCGCATGACGGCCGATTGGTTTCTCAACCACACCGCCACCGGTCATTTTCCCCATAGCAATAGCTTCATACTCACGGGTAATCTTGCGTTTTTGCAGGGCGCGAACCAGGCGAGTCTGTGCCTGAATGGTTTTAGCCACAACCATCAGACCCGTGGTGTCCTTATCCAGACGATGAACAATACCGGCACGCGGTACTTCAGCCAATTCAGGACAATGATGCAACAAAGCGTTCAGAACTGTGCCGTCAGGTGTACCGGCACCAGGGTGAACCACAAAGTCACGCGGCTTGTTGATCACCAGGATGTGTTCATCTTCATAGACGATATCAAGCGGGATATCCTGGGCAACCCAGCGAACTTCGTCTTCAATTTCGGCCGTAACCTGGAGCGCTTCACCGCCCATCATTTTGGTACGTGGTTTTTTGACAGTTTCACCATCAACGGAAACCATGCCATTTAAAATCCACTCTTTAATACGAGAGCGGGAGTAATCCGGGTATAATTCAGCGATAACCTGATCCAATCTCAGGCCTAACTGACTATCTTTTACGGTATTTGTTAACTCTATCTGCTGTGCCATAGCGAACTTTTTCAAAAAGCGTGGGACTAAATGCCAAACGCTGCGTAAAATAACATATCAGTGTCATTGTATCTGTTAACGGCTCCGACCGTAATGGATCCACAGAAATAAAATTTTTTATCAAGGAAACAGACGCCGCAATGAAACGCCTGACAATCACGACTTTTCTTGCCGTTGCCATTCTTTCAGGCTGTTCAAGTACTGAAGAAGTAGTACCAGATGTCCCGCCATCGGAGTTGTATGCCACCGCGCAACAAGCCTTACAGAGTGGGAGCTGGGTGACGGCAATCGAACAGCTGGAAACTCTGGACTCACGCTACCCGTTTGGTGCTTACTCAGAGCAGGTACAGCTTGACCTGATTTATGCGTACTACAAAAACGATGATCTGGCTCTCGGCGAAGCAACTATCGACCGCTTCAACCGCCTGAATCCGGCGCATGAAAAAGCAGACTGGGTACTGTATATGCGTGGCCTGACCCACATGGCGCAGGATCGCAGCTTTATGCATGATCTGTTCAACATTGACCGCTTTGATCGAGATCCGGAACCTGCTCGTCAGGCTTTCCGTGACTTTAAACGCCTGCTGGAACGTTACCCGAACAGCCACTACGCAGCTGATGCCAAAGCGCGCATGACCTTCCTGAAAAACCGTCTGGCTGACTATGAGCTGGCCGCGGCTGATTTCTACATTCGTCGTGAGGCCTGGGTTGCAGCAATTAACCGCACCCAGGTGATCCAGCGTAATTACCCGGATACCCAGGCTGCCCGTCAGTCTCTTGAGCTGATGGAAATTGCTTACGAAAAACTGGGGCTTCAGGAACCGTTAGAACATACGAGAAAGCTTATCGCCCTGAACCCGCAATAACCTGCGACAAGTTCGGCAAAAACAAAAACAGCAGCCATATGGCTGCTGTTTTTTTATTCATTCTTTTTTGTCGTCATTTTTTACTGATAAATGACTCATACCAGAATCAGTAATGAATTTTTAAACGAACAAAATTCACCCAACCCTTTGTTATAGCTCGAATAAAGCCCCTGAACAGCACCAGCCGTCAGCGTTCTTTATTCCTCCATACTGCCCTAATTAAATCCGGTTCGACAAGCATTTTATTCAAACTTTTTTGCAACAAACCAAGACCGATCACAGAATTTTTCTGGACTTTCCCACATGACTGCAAACGTGATTGCCATCACATTATTAGCCCCTGATTTTAGTAATCTGAAGTCAACCCAACGAAGGGTAGCAAAAGAGGAAAGATAATTATGACAGTAAACATCGCCGGTAAAAATCTTGAAATCACCCCTGCTATCCGTGAGCGCATTGAGTTTAAATTCAAGAAGTTAGAAAAGTATCAAGTCCAGCTAATTAATAAGCACGCAGTCATCAGCACAGAACCAAACAGACAATTCAAAGTCGAGGCATCTGCAACAATCCCAGGAGGTCAGCTTGTAGCCTCAGCAGAACACGATGACATGTATGGTGCAATTACCGAGGTATATCAGAAGCTGGAACGACAACTGAATAAGCAGACTCACAAACCATCGGCGCGCCGTGCCAGCCACTGCGACAAACCAGAGCTTCCTGAAGAAGCCGAAGCGTAATTAGAAAAATAATAAAGAGGATTTCCAAACAGCCCTGCCCTTGCAGGGCTGTTTACATTCTGCTTGACAAGATTCGGTCCGCTGCATAATGTTGAATCACATTCACTACAAAATAATCAGTTAGCAAACATGCAATCAATCAACCTGTTTTTCTTTAGCTTCTTTTTTCTGTCACCTTAACGGGGGCTTTTCGTTACGCAAGAAATAAGCTAAAGACGAACAGAAGGCCTCCTCAACCAGGAGGCCTTTTTTGTATCGGCTGCAGGTTTCAGACAGACAGGGATAAACAATGACAGACACGCCATATTCACTGGACGACATCAGACAAAATGTCAGCCGCATCGACAACGAAATCATCAAGCTGCTGGCTGAACGCCGCAAACTGAGTCTTGAAGTGGCCAAAAGTAAAATCCAGACCGCTAAGCCGGTCCGAGACCAAGCAAGAGAGCATGACCTTCTGCTCAGGCTGATTGAAGCCGGTGAAGCGGAACAGCTGGATGCACAATATGTCACTCAGATCTTTCACACCATCATTGAAGACTCGGTTCTCTATCAGCAGGCTTATTTGCAGAAACTGGCCAATCCGGACAGCTTGCAACCTGTCGCCCGAGTCTCTTTCCTTGGTGCCAAAGGTTCCTACTCCAACCTGGCCAGCCGCAGTTATTTCAGTAAGAAGCAAACCAAACTGGTAGAAATGAGCTGCTCAACTTTCCGCGATGTTATCAGTATGGTTGAAACCGGCAATGCTGATTACGGTGTACTTCCGATAGAGAACACCAGTTCCGGCTCCATCAACGAAGTCTATGATCTATTGCAGCACACCAGCCTGTCTATTGTCGGGGAAATATCCCAGCCAATTGAGCACTGCCTGCTAACTGCCGTCGACACAGGTATTGACCAAATCGATACCCTGTACTCACACCCGCAACCCCACCAGCAGTGCAGTGAATACCTACATTCCCTGGGAAACATTACCCAGGAATACTGCTCAAGCACCGCCGAAGCGATGAAGAAAGTCGCGGAACTGAAACAGCCTAATGTAGCCGCCATCGGTAACGCCTCCAGTGGCGAACTCTACGGCCTTAGCCCGCTCAAAACCAATATTGCCAACCAGCCGGAGAACGTCACCCGCTTTATTGTGGTTGCCCGTAAGGCCGTTGATGTAACTTCACTGATCCCGGCCAAAACCACACTAATTATGTCAACGCCGCAAAAAGCTGGCTCACTGGTTGAATGCCTGTTAGTACTGCGTAACCTCAACATCAACATGACCAAGCTGGAATCACGCCCGGTTATTGGTAACCCGTGGGAAGAAATGTTCTACGTCGATGTCGAGGAAAACCTGAAATCACCAGTGATGCAAGAAGCACTGGAAGAGCTAACCCGAGTGACTCGCTTTATTAAAGTGCTGGGCTGCTACCCGAGTGAAAACGTCAAACCGACAGAAGTAGAAATAGAAGAATAAATATAGCGGATTCGAGGTTCGAGGTTCGAGGTTCGAGGTTCGAGCAATATAAAAACAAAAGCCCACGCAAGTCGTGGGCTTTGTCATGTTAAGACCGGTACCGGCTTATTTTCTTTGAGTTGTATCGTTCGCCTGTCTAAGCAATCCCTGGCTCTCGATTAAAAAATGCTGAGCATAATCTCCAAACCAATGCTCCACCTGATTGAAGGCCCGCTTAAAGGCTTCCTTATCCTGAGTATCCAGCATTTCAATCGCTTCACCAAAACGTTGGTGGAAGCGCTTAATCATCGCCAAATTCTGCGGCGACGACATTATAATATCCGCGTATAGCTGGGCATCCTGAGCGAACAGTCGGCCTACCATCGCCAGTTCCAGGCGGTAAATAGGAGAGCTCAATGACATCAACTGCTCAAGCTTAGGATCTTCTTCAGCCAGGTGCACTCCATAAACAAACGAGGTAAAGTGACGCAGCGCCTGGATCAAAGTCATCCCCTGATCATGCTCAACCGCACTGATCCGGTTCAGTGTGGCACCCCAGATCTGGAACTGTTCCAGCAACCACTGGTAACTCTCAGGCGAACGACCGTCACAATACACCACCACCTGTTTGGCCAAGCTGGAAATATCCGGGCCAAACATTGGGTGCAAGCCGACTACCGGACCATGGTGCACTTCAAGCATTGCTTGCAGCGGGCCGGCTTTCACCGAGGTTAAGTCTGCCAAGATGCAGTCTTCAGGCAAATTACCCAGTTTTGCGATAACTTGTTCGGTAAGGTGAATCGGTACAGAGACCACCACCATACCGGCATCACTCAACAGCTCATCCGCTCGTCCCCAATCCTGACTACCCAGCTTACGGACTTCGTAGCCAGACAGTTCGAACAGACGGCAGAACAGGCTGCCTAACTGGCCATAACCACCTACGACCACGATTGGCCGTAAATCCGGTTTCAGGCACTTAAAGCCGGAATCATTCTCACTGGCGTAGGATTCCCGCATAGTACGGCGCAGGATATCTTCAATCAGATCCGGCGGAACCCCTTTACTTTCCGCTTCCTGGCGACGCGAGGCCAGCATCGCAGCTTCACGGTCCGGGGCATAGATCGGTAAGCCATGTTGGCTTTTTACATGACCGACCTCTTCTACTAATGCCAGACGGCGAGCCAACAGCTCCACCATCTGCTGATCAACCTCATCGATTTGATCTCTTAATTTACTCAGTTCAGCAACCATGATTTTGCGATCCGTTATTATTCAGTCACATCCGCCACAGCCTCACCCTCAGGCGCAAAAAGAGGCTGGCGGCGCAGTTTTTCTGCGCCGTCATTGGCATACAATTATCAGCATTAATTGCGCTGTTGCAGGAATGGCATCAGCTCTTTATGGGTATGACGAAGCAGCTCTTCGGTCGACTCCCAGCTGATACAGGCATCAGTAATTGACACTCCGTAAGCCATTTTATCTCGCGGCAAGTCAGCGCTCTGGTTTCCTTCATGAAGGTGACTTTCCAGCATCAGGCCGATAACCGATTGGTTTCCTTCCCTGATCTGGTGAATCACATCTTCAGCCACCAGCGGCTGACGGCGGTAATCTTTCCGTGAGTTGGCGTGGCTACAGTCTACCATCAAGGATGGAGAAAGGCCTGATGCAATCATCTCCTTTTCACACTCGGCCACCGAGACTGAATCATAGTTAGTCTGTTTGCCGCCACGCAAAATCACGTGACCGTCCGGGTTGCCCTGAGTCGTCAGCAAGGCTACCTGACCTTCACGGTTGATCCCCATAAAACGGTGACCGGATGCTGCCGCTTCCATAGCATTGATTGCTGTCGCCAGGCTGCCGTCTGTACCGTTCTTAAAGCCGACCGGCATCGACAGACCGCTGGCCATTTCACGGTGAGTCTGGGATTCTGTTGTCCGGGCACCAATCGCTGCCCAGCTGAATAAATCCCCCAGATATTGCGGACTGATAGGATCCAGCGCTTCTGTCGCCAAAGGGATCCCCATTTCAACCAAATCAATCAATAGTTGGCGAGCAATATGCAGACCTTCAGCGACTTCAAATGAACCATCCAGATGTGGATCATTGATTAAGCCTTTCCATCCCACCGTGGTTCGCGGCTTTTCAAAATATACCCTCATGACAATATAGAGCTGATCGCTGAGCTCCTCAGACAGGCGTTTCAGCTTAATCGCATATTCTTTAGCCGCTTCGATATCGTGAATTGAGCACGGTCCGCATACCACCAACAGACGGTGATCGCGTTTGTGAATGATATCGGCAATGGTCTGACGGGACTGACGAATAAAATTTAACGCCTGATCACTTACCGGCAACCTTCTGCGCAGCTCATTTGGTGTGATCAGAACAGATTCATCTTGGATATGGACATTATTCAGCTGATCTTTTTGCATGCGGGCTTCCCTGTGTACATTAAACAATTAGCGACATTAAAGAGGTCAATCAGGATTCTCTGTGACATAAGATCAACATAACAGGGGATTTCTCACCTTTCCACCACCTGTAAAGAAAAAACACCAACCGTAAGAAAAAGTTTACACAATGTGGTTTTTGGCTATCTAAACTAAAGACAGTTACCATGTCGGCAATGCCCAATCGCATAAACTAATGGCAATGGAACTTATATTTTCTCTTCTACAGCAACTCAGCGTGTACTTAGTGATTGCTTACCTCTTAAGCAAAACCCCGCTATTTATGCCGATCACCACAGTATCAGGACGTCTTTCGCAGCGATTCTCGTGCTACATTTTATTTACCCTCTTTTGTATTTTAGGCACTTACTTCGGACTTCACATCGAAGACGCGATTGCCAATACCCGAGCGATTGGGGCTGTAATGGGAGGTTTACTGGGCGGACCGGTTGTCGGTTTTGCGGTCGGCCTGACTGGCGGGATGCACCGCTACACCATGGGCGGCTTTACCGATGTGGCTTGTGCGATTTCAACCACTGTTGAGGGGCTGATTGGCGGACTGATGCACAGCTACTTCGTCCGCCGCGGCCAAATAGATCAGATATTCCAGCCATTTGTGGTCTTTACCGTTACCCTAGTAGCCGAAATTATCCAAATGTTCATTATCCTGATGGTCGCCGAGCCGTTCGATAAAGCCCTGCACCTGGTCAGCGCCATTGCCTTGCCAATGGTGATTGCCAACTCCGTCGGTGCAGCACTCTTCATGAGCATCATTCAGGATCGAAAGACCATTTATGAAAAATACTCAGCCGCTTTTTCCAGCCGGGCACTAAAAATTGCCCAGCGTTCGGTGGGGATCCTAAGTGACGGCTTCAATGAAGAAACCACCAAGAAAATAGCCAAGATCGTCTATGAGGAAACTGGCGTCGGGGCCGTGGCCATCACCGACCGGGACAAAATCCTGGCCTTTATCGGTATCGGTGATGATCATCACCTGCCGGGCACACCGATCTCATCCGGTTATACCCGCCGCGCTATCGACGGTTGCGAGCTGGTGTATGCCGACGGCTATGACATTCCCTACTGTTGCTCCCTGCATCCGAAGTGCAAACTCGGCTCAGCACTGGTGATCCCGCTAGTCGGCGGTAATAACGAAGTACTGGGCACCATCAAGCTCTATGAGCCTAAGCGGAAACTGTTCTCAACGGTTAACCTGACACTCGGGGAAGGGATCGCCAAGCTGTTGTCAAACCAGATCCTGACCGGACGCTATGCTCAGCAACAGGCCCTGCTGACCCAGGCAGAACTGCGCCTGCTCCAGGCTCAGGTTAACCCGCATTTTCTGTTCAATGCCCTGAACACCATCAACTCTGTCGTACGTCGGGATCCGGATAAAGCCCGTCAGCTGATCCAGCACCTGTCGCAATTCTTCCGCCGGAACCTCAAACAAAACATTGAGACAATCACCCTGGAAGAAGAACTCAAGCACGTAAATTCTTATCTGGAGATCGAACTGGCCCGCTTCTCTGATCGGCTGAATGTTGAAGTCAGTATCGCGCCGGATCTGCTTGGAATTAAGCTGCCGACTTTTACTCTCCAGCCGCTGGTCGAGAATGCCATCAAACACGGCACCTCATCACTGTTTGAAAATGGTAAAATCCTAATCCACGGATACCGCGACCAGGGACGTATTATCCTGGAGGTGGAAGACAATGCTGGTAATTACGCGCCAATTGGCGAAGAAAGCGGGCTTGGAATGAAAATTGTCGATAAACGACTGAAAAACATGTTCGGCCTGCAGTATGGCCTGACCATGTCATACCAACCCCATGAATGGACTCGCGCCACCATCACCCTGCCAGCGAACGAACAACAGCAGGCTAACGGAGAAACTGCCGCATGATCACAGCCCTCGTCATTGATGACGAGCTTTATGCTCGAGAAGAACTGATCGACTTACTGCATGACACCGAAGAAGTTGAAGTCATCGACAGCTGTAACAATGCCATCGAAGGACTGAAAAAAATCAATGCCCTCAAACCGGATGTCATTTTTCTCGATATTCAGATGCCGCAAATTACCGGGATAGAAATGCTCAGCATGCTCGACCCGGACACCATGCCCAAGGTGGTATTCGTAACCGCCTATGACGAATATGCACTGAAAGCCTTTGAGGACAATGCTTTTGATTACCTGCTCAAGCCGGTAGAAACCTGCCGCCTGGCGAAAACCATCAAACGGCTGAAAAAGGAATGTCAGGAACCGGATTACAGCCCGCTGGTGTCCGATATGCTGGAGCTGATCCCCTGCAGTGGCCATAACCGGATCCTGCTTCTCAGCCCGGCTGAAATTGAAACCGCTTATTCCGATCTGACCGGGGTGCACGTGGTCACCAACGAGATCAATGCCACCACCCAGCTGACACTAAAAACGCTGGAAGAAAAAACCCCGTTGATCCGCTGTCACCGCCAGTATTTGATCCATCCGCAGGCGATACGTGAAATCAAACTACTGGAAAATGGCCTGGCTGAAATTACCACTCAATACGGCCATCAGGTACCAGTGAGCCGCCGTTATCTCAAAGAACTGAAAGACAGGTTTGGCCTGAGTTAACCCCATCCACTTAACAGCCACTCACTACCGTTCAGGAACCACTAAGAGGCAACTAAGGCATAAAATGTGCCTTAGTTCTCACTTTTATCAATTCGTTCCCAAACAATCAAAAGCACAAAAAAGCCATTTAAAATCATAATATTAATAGTTAAAAGCACTTTTTATACCAGTCAAGAAAGCTGAATGGCAGCTGACCGAAAAAACCACTCAGCCCACTCACCGACCGCTCACCTCGCCATATAACCACTCACCACTTTACCGCGTGCATCTATTCATTAACGTATTAACATGGAACACATCAAAAGAAGTTTTGCGAGTGTTTTGCCGAGGGTGTAAAGGCGCGATAGTCGCAAAGCAATCCATGGAAATGAACGGATAAGAGAGACAAGAGTTATGACCTGGTTCCTGATGTGCGTTGCGGCATTGATAGGTGGTTACTTCATCTACGGTGCATTTATCGAGAAGGTGTTTGGCGTCAACGAAAATCGCAAAACACCTGCCTATACCAAGCAAGACGGCGTTGACTATGTGCCAATGTCAAACAAGAAAGTTTACCTGGTACAGCTGCTGAATATCGCCGGTGTCGGCCCTATTTTCGGCCCGATCATGGGGGCACTGTACGGCCCAGCCGCGATGCTTTGGATCGTACTTGGCTGTATCTTTGCCGGTGCAGTTCATGATTACTTCTCAGGTATGCTTTCAGTACGTAACGGTGGTGCATCAGTACCAACCATTACCGGCCGCTACCTGGGTAACGGTGCAAAACACTTCATGAATATCTTTGCCATCATCCTGCTATTGCTGGTTGGCGTGGTATTCGTATCAGCACCTGCAGGCATGATCACTAACCTGGTAAACGAGCAAACCGGTATCGGTATGCCAATGACAACTATGGTTGTGGTTATCTTCGCTTACTACATCATCGCGACAATTGTTCCGGTTGATAAAATCATCGGCCGCTTCTACCCGTTGTTCGGTGCTCTGCTTATCTTCATGTCAGTTGGTCTTATCACAGCTATTTCGTTTTCAAGTGAACATACACTGCTTGGCAACTACGAAATGAGCCAGATGTTCACTAACATGAACCCGAACAACCTACCGCTATGGCCTGCACTGTTCATCACCATTGCCTGTGGTGCAATCTCCGGCTTCCACGCAACCCAGTCACCTCTGATGGCGCGTTGTATGGAAAACGAGAAGAACGGCCGCTTCGTATTCTACGGCGCAATGATTGGCGAAGGTGTTATCGCCCTGATCTGGTGTGCTCTGGCACTGTCTTTCTTCGGCTCAGTTGAAGGTCTGAAAGAAGCCGTTGCTAACGGTGGCCCTGGTAATGTGGTTTACAGCTCTTCAATCGGTCTGCTGGGCGTATTCGGTGGTGTGATTGCCTTCCTGGGTGTTGTTATCCTGCCAATCACTTCTGGTGATACTGCATTCCGCTCAAGCCGCCTGATCCTGGCTGAATACTTCAACATGGAGCAGAAGTCACTGCGTAACCGTCTGGTTATGGCTCTGCCACTGTTCGTTATCGGCGGCATCCTGACTCAGGTAGACTTCGGTATCATCTGGCGCTACTTCGGCTTTGCGAACCAAAGCACTGCGGTAATGATGCTGTGGACAGCTTCTGCCTACCTGCTACGCCACAACAAACTGCACTGGGTAACGACTGTTCCAGCAATATTCATGACCACGGTATGTATTACCTTCATCCTGAACAACAGCCAGCTTGGTTTCGGTCTGCCAATGACAGTATCAACTATCGCTGGTGCACTAGGTGCCCTGTTCATTGCCGGCTATGTTATCAAGCGCTCTAAAGGCAAAGGTGAAACTGAACTAGCCGACGAAGAAGAGAGCAAAAGCGCACTGGAAACCGCGTAAATCAATACTTCATTCCTAAATAAATAAAGAAACCAGCCATTTGGCTGGTTTCTTTTTGCCCGCTTTAGCCTTTAGTCCAATCAATATTCCCAGCAAGAACTCAATGTCGTGAAACCTTATCTAGCAGTGGGTACACATATCCCGCTTCGTGCAGACGTCATGCTCAACCTGGAATACCAGTACATGTATATGAGCGAAGAGTTCAGCCTCAATACTTACACTTTAGGTATCAATTACCTGTTCTGATAAGCCTTATTTCCAGCTAAAGCTGGAGACCAAAACTTCAGAACAAGGCTTTTCACGGACAATCAAAAGACAAAAAAAAGCCCACCATAAGGTGGGCTTTTTTATTAAACGTCTTACGCTAGGCGTATTACTTAGAAAGCTTCTCTTTGATACGAGCCGCTTTACCAGAACGCTCACGTAGGTAGTACAGCTTGGCACGACGTACTGCACCGCGACGCTTAACAGTAATGCTGTCAACTACTGGAGAGTGAGTTTGGAACGCACGCTCAACACCTTCACCGTTAGAGATCTTACGAACAGTGAATGCAGAGTGTAGACCACGGTTGCGCTTAGCAATTACAACGCCTTCGAAAGCCTGAAGACGCTCGCGGTTACCTTCTTTAACCTTAACCTGAACAACAACAGTGTCACCTGGTGCGAAAGTAGGTAGGTCTTGTTTCATTTGCTCTTGTTCAAGAGCCTTGATGATATTACTCATTGGTAAATACCCTAGAATAAACTGATACTAAATTAATTAATTGCTTGCTTTGTATTCGCGGATAAATTCCGCCAGCAAGAATTCCTGATCGTCAGTCAGAGCTAGGTTTTCCAGGAGCTCTGGTCTTCTCAGCCAGGTTCGGCCCAGCGATTGCTTCAATCGCCAGCGGCTAATGTCCTTGTGGTTGCCAGACAGCAAGACCTTAGGTACTTCCTGCCCGTCCAACACTTCGGGACGCGTATAATGCGGACAATCCAGCAAGCCATTGGCAAAGGAATCTTCCTCTGCCGACGCAAAGTCACCCAGTACACCCGGTACAAACCGGACTACTGCGTCGACTAAGGTCATGGCTGGCAGCTCGCCCCCAGTCAGCACAAAATCCCCGATAGACCATTCTTCGTCTACCTCTTGTTGGATTATGCGCTCATCAACCCCTTCATAGCGACCGCAAATAAGAATCAGGTTCTCATTTTCAGCCAACTCCTCAACACCCGCTTGATCAAGCTTACGGCCCTGAGGCGACAGGTAGATGACTTTAGCCTGGCCATCAACGGACTGTTTGGCAGCATGAATGGCATCGCGCAAAGGCTGTACCATCATCAACATGCCTGGTCCGCCACCATATGGTCGGTCATCAACCGTACGGTGCTTGTCGTGAGTAAAATCGCGGGGATTCCACGTTTCTACTGACAATAGGCCTCTTTTTACCGCCTGGCCTGTTACCCCAAAATTAGTAATGGCGTTAAACATGTCAGGAAACAGGCTAATAATGCCTACCTTCATTTGTTCACCTATTACCGGGGGTTAAAATCCAGGATCCCAGTCAACTTCGATCCGCTGAGCAGTGCGATCAATCGACTTGATGACCTGCTCATCGAGGAACGGAATTAATCGTTCCTTCTGCCCAAAAGCATCTTTCAGGTTAGCTTTCACTACCAGAACATCGTTCGAACCCGTTTCCAGGATGTCAGTGACTTTACCAAGGTCGTAACCTTCAGTAGTAACCACTGTCATACCGAACAATTCGCGCCAGTAGAATTCTTCATCTGACAGCGCCGGCAGTTGTTCAGCCAGTACAGCAACTTCAGCGTTAGTAAATACCTGAGCATCCTCACGGACGTTCAGACCTTCTAACTTAGCGACCATACCCTGACCATGGCGTTTCCACGATTCAACGCGGAACTCCTTCCATTCACCCTTAACTTTAATAAGCCAAGGCTGATAGGAAAAAATGCTTTCGGCTTCTTCTGTGTAGGAAAAAACTTTGAGCCACCCCTTGATACCATAGGAGGCACCCAGTTTACCGACAACAATGTAGTCTTGGTTTTGTGTACTCATCGTTTCTCGTCTACCAGACATGCTAATTAAGCCGCTTTAGCAGCGTCTTTGATTAGCTTAGCTGCGCGGTCAGACACAGTTGCGCCTTCACCAACCCAGTGGTTTACACGGTCTAGGTCTAGACGTAGGCGCTCTTCCTGACCCTTAGCTAGCGGGTTGAAGAAACCAATTTTCTCGATGTTACGACCGTCGCGTGCAGCGCGAGAGTCAGCAACAACGATGTGATAAAATGGACGCTTCTTAGCGCCGTGACGTGCCAAACGAATGGTTACCATATCGTCCTCTTTGCATTACTGTAAAATTAAATTGGCCCCGATCTTAGCAAACGGGGCCCGTGCCAAATTAAGCTCGGGAATTTTACTCCTAAAACTGACGAATGCAACCGCTTTAGCTAATTTTTCGCCAGTATTAAGAAAATAACGCCCGAGCTTTAATCATCTTTTTAACGACCTGGGAACATACCGCCGCCAGGCATCATGCCTTTCATGTTGCGCATCATATTCTTCATGCCGCCCTTCTGCATTTTCTTCATCATCTTCTGCATCTGGGTAAACTGTTTCAGCAGACGGTTTACGTCCTGTACCTGAGTACCGGAACCCATCGCGATACGTTTCTTGCGCGAGCCTTTGATCAACTCAGGACGCTCACGTTCTTTCGGCGTCATTGAGTTAATGATAGCTTCCATCTGAACGAACATCTTGTCGTCCACCTGGTCTTTGACGTTGTCTGGCAGCTGGGACATACCCGGTAGCTTGTCCAGCATGCCCATCATGCCGCCCATGTTCTTCATCTGCTGAAGCTGGCCACGGAAGTCTTCCAGGTCGAAGCCTTTCTTCTCTTTGAATTTCTTCGCCAGTTTCTCGGCTTTTTCTTTGTCGACGTTACGCTCAAGATCTTCGATCAGAGACAGTACGTCACCCATGCCAAGAATACGGGAAGCAACACGATCCGGGTGGAACGGTTCTAGTGCGTCAGTCTTTTCACCCACACCCAGGAACTTAATTGGCTTACCGGTAATGTGACGAACAGACAGCGCCGCACCACCACGGGCATCACCGTCAACTTTGGTCAGGATCACACCGGTCAGAGCCAGTGCCTCATCAAAAGCCTTCGCAGTATTCGCCGCATCCTGACCTGTCATGGCATCAACCACGAACAGAGTTTCAACAGGGTTGATCGCGTTATGAACGTCCTTAATCTCGTCCATCATTTCGCTGTCGACATGTAGTCGACCCGCGGTATCGACAATCACCACGTCATAGAATTTCAGCTTACCGTGATCAACGGCGGCTGTGGCAATGTCGACCGGCTTCTGATCCGGTGTAGACGGGAAGAAATCAATACCGATATCTGAAGCCAAAGTTTCCAGCTGTTTGATCGCCGCCGGACGGTAAACGTCGGCAGAGACCACCAGCACCTTCTTCTTATGGCGCTCTTTCAGCAGCTTACCCAGCTTACCCACACTGGTGGTTTTACCGGCACCTTGCAGACCGGCCATCAAAAGAACAGCTGGCGGCTGGCTGGCGAGGTTCAGGTCTTCATTCGACTCACCCATCACCAGTTCAAGCTCAGCCTGAACAATCTTGATAAATTCCTGACCCGGCGTCAGGCTTTTCGATACTTCAGTACCGACAGCGCGCTCTTTAACACGCTTAACAAAATCGCGGACAACGGGAAGCGCAACATCCGCCTCGAGTAACGCCATACGTACTTCACGCAGCGTATCCTTGATGTTGTCGTCCGTCAGACGACCACGGCCGCTGACATTCTTAAGCGTTCGCGATAAACGCTCCGTTAAATTTTCGAACATGTGCTACTCGCTCGTTACGCAACTAAAACTGTATGATCTGGCTAGTATAACGCATTCCTTACCCAGCTTTCATGCTATCACTGCCACTTTGACGCTCAGTTCTATAATGAACTGAGTAACCGCTTGTATTCTGATAACCATTACATTGGCGGCATCTCATTGAGCAAGGTATAATTGCGAACCCTAACCATCTTAAATAGCTAAGTTTACTATGGATATGTTGATAGCCTTAATGGCTGCTTGCTTATATTTTCTTGCTCTCGGACTGGTCGTGCCAGGTCTGACTAACAGTAATGGGATCAAAACCAAACCTGTTTTCTTCTGTGCACTAGCAGCGATTGCGTTACATATCCTGCTGTTGAAAGATTCAATTCTCATCGGACCGGGCCAGAACCTCAGCATTATAAATGTGGCTTCCCTGATGAGCCTAATCATTGCCTCTCTCACCACCCTGGCTATGCTCAAGATGCGGGTCTGGTTCCTGCTGCCGGTCGTATACAGTTTCGCCGCCATTAACTTGTGCGCGGCAACCCTGCTACCCGGCGCTTTCATCACCCACCTGGAATCACACCCTCAAGTGCTGCTGCATATATCCCTGGCGCTGTTCTCTTATTCAACGCTGATGATTGCCACCTTGTATGCCATTCAACTGGCATGGTTGGATCATAAGCTGAAAAATAAGAAGAGCCTGGCGATTAATCCGAACATCCCTCCTTTAATGATGGTCGAAAGACAACTTTTCAAGATCATTTTGGTGGGTAATTCACTGCTGACTGTTACGCTGATCACCGGTTTCATCTTTATCCAGGACATGCTGGCCCAGGGCAAACTACACAAAGCAGTACTGTCATTGATGGCATGGTGTGTCTACAGCGTCCTGCTTTGGGGACACTACCAGAAAGGCTGGCGCGGCCGCCGTGTGGTCTGGTTCAGCCTGGTCGGTGCGTTCCTGCTGACCCTGGCTTATTTTGGCAGCCGCTTTGTGAAAGAAATCATTATCGGAGCATAAATTTATGCTGCTTTTAGTAGAAAGTTAGCATTGACACCCACCCTCTCTGGGTACACATTACTTGTAACAGAAACGTTAAGGACAGCTTTTTGGACGATATCTCCACGGGAGTCTTATTCTCCATCCTGATATTACTACTTCTCATTTCCGGATATTTTTCCGGTTCTGAAACCGGCATGATGGCACTCAATCGCTACAAACTGAGGCATCTTGCTAACCAGGGACACCGCGGGGCTAAACGAGTAGAAAAGCTGCTGTCCCGTCCCGATCGCCTGATCGGCCTGATCCTAATCGGCAACAACCTAGTCAACATCTTAGCTTCAGCCATCGCGACTATCTTAGGGATGCGCCTGTACGGCGACCTTGGTGTTGCGATTGCTACCGGTGCCTTGACGCTGGTCGTGCTGGTATTTGCCGAAGTCACCCCGAAAACGCTGGCGGCGCTGTACCCGGAAAAGGTGTCCTACGCCAGCAGTATCCTGCTTCAGTTACTGATGCGAATCCTGTATCCGCTGGTCTGGTTGGTTAACGGCATTACTAACGGTTTCCTTCGCCTGATGGGCCTTAAAGTCAGCAATATGGATGACTCCAAACTGAGCTCCGACGAACTGCGTACAGTGGTCAATGAAGCCGGCGGCCTTATCCCACGTCGCCACCAGGACATGCTGCTGTCTATTCTTGATCTGGAGAACGTCACAGTTGAAGACGTGATGATCCCGCGCAGTGACATCGCTGCTATCAACATCAACGATGACTGGAAATCAATAGTCAAACAGCTCAGTCATTCGGCACACGGTCGGATTGTCCTGTTCCGTGACAATATCGATGAAGTTGTCGGTATGCTGCGGGTACGTGAAGCCTACCGCCTAATGATGGACAAAAACGACTTCAGTAAAGAAAATCTGCTGCGCGCCGCTGATGAGGTTTACTTCATTCCAGAAGGCACACCACTGAATATCCAGTTACTGAAATTCCAGCGCAATAAGGAACGCATCGGCCTGATTGTCGATGAGTACGGTGATATCCAGGGCCTGATCACCCTGGAAGATATCCTGGAAGAGATTGTCGGTGAATTTACCACTTCAATGGCACCCACTCTGGCCGAGGAAATTACCCCGCAGGAAGACGGCAGCCTGATGATTGAGGGCAGTGCCAATATCCGCGACCTCAACAAGAGTCTGAACTGGAGTTTGCCGACTGACGGACCTCGTACCCTGAATGGCCTGATCCTGGAGCACCTGGAAGATATTCCGGACAGTCAGCTCAGTATTGAGGTCGGCGGCCATCAGATGGAGATCATCGAAGTCTCTGAGAATATGATTAAGCTGGTTAAAGTGCTGCCCGGTCAACTGCAAAAGACAGGCTGACTTATACCTTTGTCAGAATGAAAGAAGCCGGCAACTTGCCGGCTTCTTATTATTGATTTTGAACGCGCTTATTTAACTTTCAGCTCTTGTAACATGGATTCGGGCAACGCCAGCTCATCGTTCTTATTGACGTCGATCCCCTGATCCAACACCTTGCGGGCAATGTCTTTTGCTTCGTCAAGGGAATGCATACCGAAAGTACCGCACTGGTATTCGTTAAGTTCCGGAATCCTGTCCTGTGATTCCACTCTCAACACATCTTCCATCGCTTCTTTCCACCCCAGCGCCACTTGCTGCTCGCTAGGCGAACCAATCAGGCTCATGTAGAAACCGGTCCGGCAGCCCATCGGGGAGATATCGATGATCTCGACATTATCTGAGTTAAGGTGCTGGCGCATAAAGCCGGCATAGAGGTGTTCTAAGGTATGAATCCCACGCTCGCTGAGGATATCAATGTTCGGACGGCAAAAACGCAGATCGAACACTGTAATGGTATCCCCTTTCGGGGTCTGCATGGTTTTCGCTATCCGGACAGCCGGTGCATGCATCCGGGTGTGATCAACGGTAAAACTATCAAGTAATGGCATTGCTTCCTTCTCCTTTGCCTACGTAATCACGACAGATAACCATAGCCTAGATCAAAACGGCCACCAGCTGCGATTATCTTCCAATTCCTGCCGACACTGTTTTAGTTGCCAACCATATGCCTTCGCCTGCTTGTCTACCTTACGTGACACCGCAATCAGGGATGGCTTGGACTTGTAGGTACCACGCTTAAAGCCGCCCCGTCCCTCATGGTAAGCCAGGTACTGGTTGTAGGCATCCCATTTGGAAACGCCCAACTGGCGCTGAGTTTCAGAGGTATACCAACCGACAAACATCAGCGAATCGGCAAAATCAGTACGCGAGCCACCGTTACCAGTCGCCTTCTGGTAGTCGGCCCATGCCGGATCCTGAGCCTGGGCATAACCGTATGCACTGCTGACCCGTCCCCAGGGAATAAAGCCTAAAATATAGTCTTTCGGTGGCCGGGCATCATGGCGAAAGCTGCTTTCCTGTTTGATAAATGCCATCGCTACCTGTACCGGGGTCCCCCATTCGTCCTGCATATCCACGGCATACTCATACCAATCCGGTTTTTCACGGAAAATATTACAGAGGTTGGACTGATCTTTTGGGGGAGGTGTAGCACAGCCTGACAGGGTAATAACAAGGCCGGAGAAAAGGGCTTGGCGGATAATTGTTCGCATATATTCCCTCAAATTTGGAACCAAACCGAAAGCAGGTGGTCAGATTATATGATTGGCAGTAACACTGCCGTCATCCCTGCGAAATTGTTTTATGGGGCAGCAAGGTAGCTGCCCATTTTTTTACCTGAATTTTATTCAGCACTCAGGTTATTTCAGATCGGCAAAGTAGTCATCCAGAAATTGTTCGAATGACACCTCGTCACCCAACTCAATCTGCTGCTGCCTTTCTTTTGATGCTTCAGCTTCCTGTTCAAATTCCTGCTGAGAATAAAAAGTCAGCTGTCGCTGTTGGAAAGCATTGGCATGGGCATCAGCCAGAGAGCGTCCCACCTTACCGATACCTTGCTGCTGCTTGATTTCAGCCAGCAAACGTCCGGACAGCGTCAACGCAGGATCTTCAATCCAGTTTTTCAGACGGGAAAGCGTCTGCTGATAATTCTGGTTACCGGCAGCGGCATCCATTACTTCAGCTACCTGATCCAACTCAGCAAAGACACGCAAGCTCCAGTCGCGCACAGACAAACGTTCACCGCCGCAGCCGATCTTCAGTTGCAAATCCGGATTACGACCATCAAGAACCACACGGTTCCAGTTATCTCGCCAGCATTCCAGCTCAGCATCATCCATAGAAGCCGATGATGACAGAACGGCCCAGGTCAGGAACAGATCCAAGAAGCGAACCTGATCTTCATTAATCCCGATCGGACTGAACGGGTTGACGTCCAGCGAGCGAACTTCAATGTATTCCACGCCACCACGAGCCAGAGCTTCTGACGGCTTTTCACTGCCTTTAGCAACACGCTTAGGACGGATCGGTGCGTAAAGCTCATTTTCAATTTGCAGCACATTGTCATTCAGCTGACGGTACTGACCATCTACCTTGACGCCAATTTTGGCAAATTCTTCTGATGGAGTACGGATCGCCCTGCGCAGCCCGTCGAGGTACTGCTCCAGGCTGTTAAAGCCGATTTTCAGCGAACTTTGTTCGTGGTTGGTATAACCCAAATCACTCAGGCGTAAAGCCGTTGCATTCGGCAGATAGTAAGTACCGTTACCGACTTCCTCAAAATTCAGGGATGTATTGGTCTTATCAACAAAAGAGCTACATAGCGCCGGTGATGCACCAAACAGGTAAGGGATCAACCAGCCAAAGCGGTAGTAGTTACGTATCAGAGCAAAGTAGGCATCCGACACCGAGTCCTGACGAGCCAGCTCATTCTGCTCACCAAATAGCTGATCCCAGAAAGCATCCGGGAATGAGAAATTAAAGTGAACGCCGGAAATCACCTGCATCACACTGCCGTAACGATGTTTAAGACCTTCACGATACAGGGTTTTCATTCGACCGCTGTTAGACGAACCGTATTGAGCCAGGGTAATGTCATCTTCTCTGCCGACAAAACACGGCATCGACATCGGCCAGAGAGTTTCCTGATCCAGTTTGCTGTAAGTGAACTGATGAATATCACTGAGCTGCGACAACAAATGGTCTACGTTTTGAGATACCGGAGTAATAAACTCCAACAGCGACTCGGCAAAGTCGGTGGTTACCCATTTATTGGTCAGTGCCGAACCTAATCCAGCCGGATGAGGCTCTGCAGACAACTCTCCCTGAGGGGTAATACGTAGCGCTTCTCGCTCCAGGCCGCGCCCAATCTGAGTTAGTGCTTCAGGGTTGGCAGAAACCTGCTGCAACCTTTGTGAAAAATCCATCAAGGTGATTCTCAATCATTAACATCTAAGTGGGGTAGAGTAATCATTATTGTTTCTGATTACCATGATTATTACTGCGAAACAGTTTTACAGCCTGTAAACAATCTAGCCCAATTCAGAGGGATACAAGTAACAGACCGCTTCAATAAAACAGCCGGCATATTCGATGCCGGCTGTGACTTCATAATCCAAGTAGTTACTGCTGTAACTGCAGGGTTTTAATCGGAATTCCCAGGGTTTCAAACTGTGGAATTAAGGACTTGGCATCCCCCACCACAATGATCTGGTAATCTTCCGGATTGAACCACTTCGCCGCCAGCTCATTCAGGCGCTGCTTGCTGATTGATGCAACAATGTCGTTACGGGTCTCAACAAAATTTTCCGGCAACGAGTATGTCAGGATCTGTCCCAGCAACTGCGCTTTCTTACCCGGCGTTTCATAGTTAAGGGCATCTTTCTGACCAACAGCCAGGCGCATAAATTCGACTTCTTTATCAGTCACGCCTTCCGTGCTCATTTTCTCAAGCTCGGCCAGGAATTCTTTCACCGATGCCAGGCTGGCATCTGCCCTCACCTGTGCATAAAACACCGACTGACCAACTTCTTTACCACCCATCTGGTAGCCACCAGCACCATAGGTGTAACCTTTGTCTTCACGCAGGTTGAGGTTGATGCGGCTGTTAAAGTTACCGGCCAGGTTAAAGTTTGACAGCTGGGTTTCAAACAGTTCCCCGGTCGCATCATAAGGCAGCCCCTGACGAACCAGACGGATCATTGTCTGCGGAGCCCCCGGCTTATCGACCATCCATAGCGTTTGCTTAGGAAGCTCAGGCAATGATGGGGTGGTGTATTGCGGTTTTGGTGCCCCCTGCCATTTCGCCAGGAAGTCCAACTGCTCAGTCAGCTTGTCTGCTGTAATATCACCGACAACCACAATGTCCGCCCCGTTCGGCGTGTAGTAACGCTGGTAGAAAGCCTTCACATCACCAAGAGTGGTGTCATTCAGCGAGGCTGTTGTCCCTTCCGGAGGCAGGCTGAAAGACGTGCCGCCATACAGCACTTCTCTTGATGCCTGACTGGCTAGCCACCCCGGACGCTGGTGCTCGTAAATCACTCCTTCCAGCGCCTGCTTCTTGATGCGCTCAAAGTCGGCTTCAGTAAATGCCGGCGCAAACAAACGCTCTTCCAAAATAGCCAAGGTTTCAGTCAGGTTTTTCTCCAGCGTAGTCACAGAGACAACCGTACCATACAAGCCGGCATTAAAGCCGATCGAGCTACCCAGGCTATCGAGACGGGAAGCAATTTCTTCAGCAGAAGAGTTCTTGGTCGCCTCCATCATCATGGAGGCAGTCAGTTTCGCCAGCCCCATCTTTCCTTCAGGTTCAAAACGACGACCTGCCGGGATCAGCATTTGCAGCTCCACCGTTGGTGTCTCGCGGTACTTGGTACCCAACACCTTAATACCATTAGCCAATTCGAACTGATACAGCTCCGGCATTACCGCTTCTACCGGATTTGACGGCTCCGGCATCACCGAGCGATCAAAGTTATCAACCGGCTCACGCAACAGAAGCTGATCGTCAGCCACTTTCTGGTGCTCAGGTATGATCCGCTCCGGTGACGTAAAGTTTGGTTTTGCCGCCTGCAGGGAGGTCTTGCCTTTCGGAACCACACTTAGCGTGACACTCGGATTACCGTTGATATAGTGCATGTAAGCTTGTTCCATGCTCTCCGGTGTTACCGAACGCAGGTTTTTCAGCTCGACTCCCAAGTACCCAGGGTCATCAAAAAACGTTTCATAAGCAGCCAGCTGTGACACCTTGCCGCTGACGCTCTGCAGGCCAAAAATAGCTCCGGCTTCAACCGTCCCCTTCAGCTCATTAAGCTCCTTGGTGCTTACACCGCGCTGCTCCAGTCCATCCAGAACATTTTTCACTTTGCTGCGTAGTGTCTTCAGGTTGCCTTTATCGCCACTTTGTCCCATCACATACACATACATGGTACAAGCCAGCTCAGCACAGTCATGGAAAGCACCAGCATCTACTACATCACCTGTTTTGACCAGATTCTGATACATCAGGCTGTTCTTACCGCCACCAATCACGCGCGCCAGCATATCCAGCGACGCTTCATCTTCGGCACCGTTGTACGATGTCGGCCAGGCCATCAGCAGCATCGGCAACTGGATCTTATCTTCCAAGGTCAGGTAACGATCGGCATCTAGGGTCACCGGTTTCTTAGCCGGTTTCGCCACTTCCGGACCTCGCGGAATTGAGCCGAAATACTTGTTCACCCAGGCTAAGGTCTGCTCAGCATCAATATCACCGCCGATAGTCAGGGTGGCATTGTTAGGGCCGTACCAACGCAGGAAGAAAGCCTTCAAATCGTTGACATCGACACGATCCAAATCTTCGACATAACCTATAGTCTGCCACGAATACGGGTGAGTCGGCGGAAACAGGGCTTCGCCCATACGCTCATATACCAAACCATACGGACGGTTTTCGTAACGCTGTGCACGCTCGTTCTTCACCGTTGAGCGTTGAATTTCAAATTTGCGCTGCGACACGGCTCCAAGCAGGAAGCCCATTCGGTCCGATTCCAGCCACAGCATCTTTTCCAACTGATTGGCTGGTACCGTCTCAAAGTAGTTAGTACGGTCGCGGTTAGTGGTTCCGTTCAGGGTACCGCCCGCTTCAGTGATCAGGCGGAAATGCTCCTGATCACCGACATTCTCCGAGCCCTGGAACATCATATGTTCAAAGAAGTGAGCAAAGCCGGATTTACCCAGCTCTTCACGGGCGGAGCCAACATGATAGGTCACATCGACATGCACCAGAGGATCCGAATTATCCTCATGCAACACCACCGTCAGTCCATTTGACAAGGTATATTTTGAATACGGAATGACAGGGACATCCGAATTTTGTTTTGTCACCTGTTCAACAAATGTTACCCCTTCAGGTAACTTAGGCGCATTGGTCTCTTTCGTATCCGAAACAAGGCTGCCACACCCTGCCAACGAAAAGAGTGCCACCCCTAGAATCCACTTTTGCACGTAAGCATTCCTTATAAAAAACCTTGTACGATCAATGCCAGCACACTGTAGCGTGCGGCCTTACCCGCCATGATGATGAAAAAACTCAGCCAGTGATGCATACGCAACCACCCAGCCGCCAGACACAAAGGATCACCGATAACGGGTAACCAGCTGAAAAACAATGAAACAAAACCGTATTTTTTCAGCCATTGCAAAGCTTTATGACCATGCTTTTCATCAGAAGTTTTATCGGGCAACAATCTTCCAAGCCAGTAATTGGTCATCCCGCCTAATGTATTGCCCAACGTCGCGACTAACACCACCATCCAAACCAGGTTGTCACCCAACTTGAGGGTCGCAATTAAATTTGCCTCTGAGCCCCCGGGCAGGAGGGTGGCACTCAGAAAACCAGTGGTAAACAACATCCATAATGCTGATTCACCGTTAAATAACTCTAGCATTCAAACAACTTGTCATTATTAATGAAACCGTAGCACCCATCAGGTATACAGCATCAAATATCAACAGCCAGTACCACTTTACCGCGGGTATGTCCGGACTCGATCTGTCGATGAGCCTCAGCCCCGTCGCTAAGCCCATATTGAGCCGCGATATAAAGCTGTAGCGTACCGACTTCCAGCATTGCCATCATGGCATCATTCTGCTCAACCGATGGAGTCACCAGCATCCCTTCCGCTTCCAGACCTAGTTCACGGGCCCGCTCACAAACGGCCTCTGCGGTGATAGTCGGGACAGTAACTACCCGGCCGCCCTCACGAACACAATCAAGGGCAGCGATACCGGTATCACCGCCCATCAGGTCAATCAGCACATCGACCTTTCCAGTCTGCTCAGCCAGCGGAGCAAGACGGTAATCCAGTGCAATCGCACCGAGCTTTGAAACAAAATCGACATTATCCGCCGAGCAGCTGGCCAGCACACTGGCACCACGGGCAACCGCAAGTTGAATCGCGATATGACCGACACCACCAGCTCCGGCCAGAATTAAGACCTGATCACCGTCAGAAACTTTCGCTTTATCCAGTGCCTGCCACGCTGTCTGCCCCGCCAGCGGCAGGGCAGCCGCTTCAATAAGAGATACATTATCAGGCTCGACACGACTTAAGGCTCCGGCATCCACCAGAATGAATTCACTGTAACCACCACCCTGTAAAGGGAAACCGACAAAACCGGAGACCAAATCTCCCGGGCTGACTGAAGTTACTTCCGTCCCCCGTGCCACCACCTCACCGGAAATATCATAACCCGGCACCCAAGGCAGCTTATCCTGGTTTTGCTGAGCAGCCCAGCCTAACCCGGCCCGGGTCTTGGCATCGATAGGATTAACGCCGGCATAGGCAACTTTGACCAACACTTGGTTGGCTGACGGCTGTGGAATTTCAACAGTTTGCATCGCCAATACTGACGGCTCACCAAACTGGGGGATGGCCAGTTGCTTACACTCGTTCATGTCCTGTTCCTTAATCTGTCTCAACTTGTCGACCATACTACCTGATACTCAAGAGCAGAGTAACCGCTCCGCATTAACCGTCACAATTGGTGGCACTGATCTCTAAAAAGTCTCTTAAACAATTTCAAAAAGTGTCATGCGACGACAAAAAAGACGGGCAGCCAATGGCTGCCCGTCCCGCTGTTAACTCATAACCTTAACCGACCAGTGCCAGCAGGATACCCGCCGCCACGGCTGAACCAAGTACTCCGGCCACATTCGGCCCCATCGCATGCATCAAAAGGAAGTTATGCGGGTTAGCTTCAAGGCCAACCTTATTAACCACCCTCGCCGCCATGGGTACAGCCGAAACACCGGCTGCACCGATCAACGGATTAATATCCTCTTTACTGAAACGGTTGAGCATCTTCGCCATGAGTACGCCACCTCCGGTCCCGACACTAAATGCCACGGCCCCCAGAACCAGAATCCCCAGTGTCTCAAACTGCAGGAACTTATCAGCTTCCAGCTTAGAACCCACCCCAAGGCCGAGCATGATGGTCACAATATTGATCAGCTCATTCTGAACGGTATTGGAAAGGCGATCCACCACACCGGACTCTCGCATCAGATTACCAAGGCAGAACATCCCGACCAGCGGTGTCGCCGATGGCAGAAACAGAATCGTCATCAACAGCACCGCCAACGGAAACAGGACCTTTTCTGCCTTGCTGACATGGCGCAACTGCTGCATCTGAATCGTCCGTTCCTCGGCTGTCGTCAGCGCTTTCATGATCGGCGGCTGGATAATCGGTACCAAAGCCATATAGCTATAAGCGGCAACCGCAATTGCACCCAGCAGATCCGGTGACAAGCGACTTGCCAGGAAGATAGCGGTCGGACCATCAGCACCACCGATGATGGCAATAGACGATGCATCTGCCAGGGTAAAGTCGATGCCCGGCACCAGGTTCAGCAAGATAGCCCCGAACAAAGTGAAGAAGATCCCGAACTGAGCCGCGGCCCCCAACAGTAATGTCTTGGGGTTAGCAATCAGGGCACCGAAATCGGTCATAGCCCCGACTCCCATAAAGATCAGCAGCGGAAAGACCCCGGTTTCAATACCAACATGGTAAATATAAAAAAGCAGCCCGCCCGGCTCAGTAAATCCGGCATTGGGAATATTAGCCAGAATGGCGCCGAACCCCATCGGCAACAGCAGTAAAGGCTCAAATCCCTTATGGATCGCCAGAAATAACAGACCGGCACCCACCAGGATCATAACCAACTGACCGAACTCAAAGTTCGCGATCCCGGTATCCAGCCAGAGTTTTAATAAACCGTCCATGGAACATCTTCCTTATGCCAGGCTCAGGATCGGCGATCCTACAACCACTGTATCACCTTCCTTGACATGCAATTCCTGCACGACACCACCACGAGACGCTCTGACTTCGGTCTCCATCTTCATCGCTTCAAGCACAACCAGTACTTCCCCTTCCGCAACTACATTGCCAGGCTGGACATTGACCCTGAAGATATTTCCGGCCAACGGCGAAGAAATCCGCTCCACTTCTCCGGACGATTCAGGCACCGGCGCTGCAGCCGGAGAGCTGGCTTTAGGCGTTGCCGGTGTAACCGAAGACAACTCACCGGCCGGGCCAACTTCCACGTCATAAACCTGACCGTTCACTTTCACGCTATAAGCTTCAACGCCACCTGCTGCTGTAGCCGCCACAGCGGGAGCCGCTTCAGGCTCTGAACCGGGAACTGGCTCAAAGGCATCTGGGTTGTTACGATTTTTAAGGAAATTCAGGCCAACCTGAGGAAAAAGCGCATATGTCAGAACATCATCAACCCGCTCATCAGCCAGAGTAATGCCATCTGCTTTAGCCTTTTCCTCCAGATCTGTTGTCAGTTTGCCGAGTTCATCCTCAAGCAAATCAGCCGGGCGACAGGTCACAGGCTCGGCACCGTCGAGTACCCGGGCTTGTAATTCGGCACTGACCGGTGCCGGAGCCTGACCATACTCCCCTTTCAACACCCCGGCAGTTTCCTTACTGATACTTTTATAACGCTCTCCGGTTAGCACATTTAATACCGCCTGAGTACCAACAATCTGAGAAGTCGGGGTCACCAACGGAATAAAACCGAGATCTTCACGCACCCGAGGGATCTCCTCCAGTACTTCATCAAAACGATCCGCCGCGCCCTGCTCTTTGAGCTGACTTTCCATATTCGTCAGCATCCCGCCCGGCACCTGGGCCAGCAAAATGCGGGCATCCACCCCTTTGAGGCTGCCTTCAAATTTAGCGTATTTCTTCCGGACATCACGGAAATAAGCGGCGATCGGTTCCAGTTGCTGCAGGTTCAGTCCGGTATCACGCTCCGTGCCCTCCAGCATAGCAACCACGGTTTCAGTCGGGGTATGACCGTAAGTCTGGCTCATTGATGAAATGGCGGTATCGAGAATATCCAGTCCGGCTTCAACAGCTTTAACCGCAGTTGCGGTAGACAGGCCAGTAGTCGCATGGCAGTGCAGTGCCAAAGGTACATCACAGGATGCCTTGATCCGCTTCACCAGCTCTTCCGCTTCATAGGGCTTGAGCAAACCAGACATATCTTTAATACAAATAGAATGACAGCCGAGATCTTCAAGCCGCTTGGCTAAGTCGGTCCAGGTATCGAGGGTATGCACAGGACTGGTGGTATAAGAGATTGTGCCCTGAGCGTGGGCGCCGACATCAATGGTTGCCTTCACGGCCTTTTCAAAGTTCCGGACATCGTTCATCGCATCAAAGATGCGGAACACATCCATTCCATTGGCGTGAGCACGCTCGACAAATTTTTCGACCACATCATCGGCGTAATGACGATAGCCCAACAGGTTCTGCCCCCGAAGCAACATCTGCATCGGCGTTTTCGGCATCGCTTTTTTCAGCTCCCGGAGACGCTCCCACGGATCTTCGCCCAAATAGCGGATACAAGCATCAAACGTAGCGCCGCCCCAGGTCTCAAGTGACCAATAACCAATATTATCCAGCTGCTCGGCGATCGGCAGCATATCTTCAATGCGTAAACGGGTCGCAAAGAGAGACTGATGGGCATCGCGTAATACAACATCAGTAATAGCTAGAGACTTGGACATACTCACAAACTCCTTTTAGTTAATGTCCTGAAAACAACAAATCGTCAGGCTTTACGCTGGCGGTACTGCTGTACTGCCGCACTGATTGCCGCAATGACTTCAGGCTGCACCCCACTATGATCAGGGGCAACTGTTGAAGATAGCCGGGGATGAAAATCCGGTTCAGGCTCTTTCGGTGAAACTTTAGCCAACAGTTGGACTAAAAAGATCAGGGTGCTGAGAAACACAAAGACCACGACCATACCGGTAACCATGATTGTCGCTGCTTCCCACAGCAAACTGCCTAAATCTGCCATGATTGATTCCTTTCATTACTATTGTGACTGGCGAGTTAACAGTTAACACAGCGAATAAAACTGCATTACATTTGTTAACCTCTCGTCAAAATACCAGCTAACGCGCCTAACTTTTCACCAATTCCGAGTAAAAATGTGAACTGAAGCCGGAAAATTTCACAACTAACTGATCAGGCATTAATGCAACCGGGTTAATTGCAATGCGAAATATTCACCATCACAGCCAGGCAGCTATCACTGTAGATCGACGAGATCAGCAACATCAGCCATGAGAAAGGATAAGTTTAGTCTGGGGAAAATGGCTTCTCAGCAACAAGACAAAATTGAAATAGACAAGATAACTAGCAGGCAGGATATAAACGGCAGAAACGAAAAAAGCCCAGCCGAAGCTGAGCTTTTAAATAATGGCGCGTCCGGGAGGATTCGAACCTCCGACCGCCTGGTTCGTAGCCAGGTACTCTATCCAGCTGAGCTACGGACGCGCAGGCTGTATTTCAATAAACCAGTAATATTCTGAATTATCAAAACACTTAAAGAATGGCGCGCTCGGGAGGATTCGAACCTCCGACCGCCTGGTTCGTAGCCAGGTACTCTATCCAGCTGAGCTACGAGCGCGCAGAAATCTTTTTGTGTGACAACGTATTGTATCCAATACCATGTCTTAAATAATGGCGCGTCCGGGAGGATTCGAACCTCCGACCGCCTGGTTCGTAGCCAGGTACTCTATCCAGCTGAGCTACGGACGCGCAGGCTTTCTTACTGCATCCCTGAATTTCAGGAACGAGAAAGAATGGCGGTGAAGGAGGGATTCGAACCCTCGATACGGCTACAAACCGTATACTCCCTTAGCAGGGGAGCGCCTTCAGCCTCTCGGCCACCTCACCACGCAAATTAATGGCGCGCTCGGGAGGATTCGAACCTCCGACCGCCTGGTTCGTAGCCAGGTACTCTATCCAGCTGAGCTACGAGCGCACACTTAATTCGGTTGTATTACACCGTATCTATTCAGATACCATGTATTTAAATAATGGCGCGTCCGGGAGGATTCGAACCTCCGACCGCCTGGTTCGTAGCCAGGTACTCTATCCAGCTGAGCTACGGACGCGCAGGCTTTCTTACTGCATCCCTGAATTTCAGGAACGAGAAAGAATGGCGGTGAAGGAGGGATTCGAACCCTCGATACGGCTACAAACCGTATACTCCCTTAGCAGGGGAGCGCCTTCAGCCTCTCGGCCACCTCACCACACAAATTAATGGCGCGCTCGGGAGGATTCGAACCTCCGACCGCCTGGTTCGTAGCCAGGTACTCTATCCAGCTGAGCTACGAGCGCACACTAATATTTTTTAGCAACACCGCCGATAAAAGGCCATGTTGTGAAATGATGGCGCGTCCGGGAGGATTCGAACCTCCGACCGCCTGGTTCGTAGCCAGGTACTCTATCCAGCTGAGCTACGGACGCGCTGATATCATTGCAAGAAATGGCGGTGAAGGAGGGATTCGAACCCTCGATACGGCTACAAACCGTATACTCCCTTAGCAGGGGAGCGCCTTCAGCCTCTCGGCCACCTCACCGTCTTGCGGGGGCTCATATTACTGCCAGCCAAAAATAAGTCAAACACTTTATCATGAAAAAACGACATTCGCCGCGCGTATGCGCACTTAATAGCCAACAAGGTAATTAATCCGACGCAATAGTCGTTCTATCTTACTTATTTTTAAGAAAATGACGTAAAAGAGCATTATTCCAAACTGGATAAGAATCTAACCTATCAGCAAGAAATATTCAGTTTGGTATTGTTTGTGCCACAGAATTTCAGGGCACAAAAAAGGTCAGCAAAAACGGCCGACCTTCTTCGAATTAGTAGTTACCAGAACCTTGAGTACCGGTTTCTTTTTCCGCTTGAATGCGCATGTAAATTTCTTCACGGTGTACAGATACTTCTTTTGGCGCGTTCACACCAATGCGAACCTGGTTACCTTTAACGCCCAGAACAGTCACGGTTACTTCATCACCGATCATTAGCGTTTCACCTACGCGACGTGTCAAAATTAGCATTTGGGTGCTCCTTGAGTAATCTCAGCTTTATAAGAGTTTAACGTTCATTATCCAAAAAGATTTACGCTACCCATAATAAATAACGTAAACGGTCACTGCTCAAGAAACAGCGAGAAGTGGTCGATTATCCAGACTTTCCGGCTCAACCACAAACCTTTTGTGGACGATATTGACAGCTAATTGATGATCTTCTTCATTAATCAATAAAGTCAGACAACGAGAAGACCGTTTATTTTGACGAACCAGAACACCGGCCTCAGCCAGTTCAGCACAAATTACATCGGCCTTACCCGACATATCATCCCCGACAACAGACAGGGTTGAAACGGCGGCTACCTGGTGCATCTTTTTATCCAGCACGAGTTTAAGTCGCGCTAAATCGTCATTTGCTGTAACAAACTGCGTTGAACCTGCATTCACTACCGAACACCAGCCAGTTATCCCGAACAGGTTTAACTGCGCCTGTAAATCCGATAATGGCATGTCAGTTTCAAGCAGGGTTTGCTGATTCTTAATTGCTATCCCTACGATATCCGATACAGCAGAGCTGTCGAAACTGACCAGAGTCCCCTCTCCTTCTTCAAATGAAGAAAGAACCCTCAAAGGGACACGATGTTGCTGTGCATATTCAACTGACTGTAATTGTAGCACTTTCGCACCGTTTCGTGCCATCGACGTCATATCATCAAAATGAACAACATCAAGACGACGCGCTTCCGGTACTAAGCGCGGATCAGTGGTATAGACACCATCAACATCAGTAAAGATCTGGCATTCGTCAGCATCCAGTGCGCCGGCGATAGCAACTGCCGTGGTGTCAGAGCCACCACGGCCAAGGGTCGTAATATTATTTTCACTATCACGACCCTGGAACCCGGCCACGACAACAATGTTGCCCTGATCGAGTAGTGTTGTCAGATTTTCTGTTTCTACCTGAATGATGCTGGCATTATTAAATGCATTATCCGTTCGGATAGTAACTTGATCTGCCGTTAAGGAAGTCGCATTAAACCCACGTTTATTCAATGCCATAGCAAGCAACGCGATAGTTACCTGCTCCCCCGTTGATAAAAGTACATCCAGCTCACGCCGGGTCGGCACTTCATCAACCTGTTTAGCCAAACCAAGCAAGCGATTCGTTTCACCAGCCATGGCAGAAACAACCACTACTATTTGATGACCTTGCTGACGCGCCTTTATCACACGTTCAGCGACTGCTTCAATGCGCTCGATACTACCTACCGAAGTACCACCAAATTTCTGCACTAATAGTGCCACTTCACCTCTCCAGTATCTTACAGTTTATCTGCCAACCAAGGGGTAACGGACTCAAGTGCCGCAGGCAGAGCTGCTGCATCTGTACCACCCGCTTGAGCCATGTCCGGACGACCGCCGCCTTTACCGCCAACCTGCTGAGCTACCATGTTAACCAGTTCACCGGCTTTCACTTTGCCAATCAGATCTTTAGTTACACCGGCAATCAAACCAACTTTGTCACCGCTGACATTGCCCAGCACAACGATACCGCTACCCAGTTGGTTTTTCAGCTCATCAACCATGCCACGTAGTGCTTTGTTGTCTGCACCGTCAAGTTTAGAGATCAGCACTTTCACGCCATTGATCTCTTGCGCCTGATTGATAAGGCCTGCACTTTCCTGCGCAGCCAGCTTGTCTTTCAGTTGCTGGATTTCTTTTTCCAGTTGCTTGCTATGAGCAACCAGAGCGCTAACTTTCGTTGCAACAGAAGCTGCATCAGATTTAACCAGGCTTGCAGTTTCTGCCAGCAGGGCTTCTTGGGCGTGCAGCGCTTCAATAGCTGCCGAACCGGTTACCGCTTCGATACGACGGATACCTGCTGCGATACCACCTTCAGATACGATCTTGAACAGACCGATATCACCAGTATTCTTGGCATGAATACCACCACAAAGCTCGGTAGAGAATTCACCCATGCTCAATACGCGAACTTCATCATCATATTTCTCACCGAACAGTGCCATAGCACCTTTCGCTTTCGCTGATTCGATATCCATGATGTTAGTTTCGATTGAGTGGTTCAGGCGGATCTGGTCGTTCACCACACGCTCAACTTCGCGAATTTCTTCAGGTTTCACCGCTTCAAGGTGAGAGAAGTCAAAACGCAGAGAGTCAGGCTTAACCAGGGAACCTTTCTGAGCTACGTGCTCACCCAGCAGGTTACGCAGTGCAGCGTGCAGCAGGTGAGTCGCCGAGTGGTTCAGGCTAACAGACGCGCGACGCTCAGCATCAACAGTTGCCGTCAGCTTATCGCCCACTTTCAGGGTACCTTCAACCAGCGAACCTTTGTGGCCAATAGCCGCACCAAATTTCTGAGTATCAGCTACATCGAATTTCACGCCTGCTGCAGTCATTACACCAGTGTCACCGCACTGACCGCCAGACTCAGCGTAGAAAGGAGTGTTGTTCAGAACGACCAGCGCTTCTTCGCCGGCGTTAATGCTGTCAACTGCCTCACCGTCACGGAACAGAGCAACAACGTCGCCTTCGCCTTCTGTTGCTGAGTAGCCGCAGAAATCAGTGTCCGCTTCAACTTTGATTGCTTCGTTGTAGTCAACACCGAACTGACCCGCTTCACGAGCACGCTGGCGCTGAGCTTCCATTGCATCGTTGAAGCCTTCTTCATCGATAGAGAAACCGCGCTCACGAGCAACGTCGTTAGTCAGATCAGCAGGGAAACCGTAAGTATCGTAAAGTTTAAATACGGTTTCACCGTCAAGCACTTTTCCGTCAAGGTTATCAAGCGCTTCGTTCAGAATTGTCATACCGCGGTCAAGCGTACGGCCGAAGTTGTCTTCTTCGATCTTCAGCACTTTCTCAACCATTTCCTGCTGCTTCTTCAGTTCAACACCGGCAGTACCCATGATCTCAGCCAGAGGGCCTACTAGTTTGTAGAAGAAAGCACCTTTCGCACCCAGCTTGTTACCGTGGCGAACTGCACGACGGATGATACGGCGCAGTACATAACCACGGCCTTCGTTTGATGGCATCACACCGTCAACAATCAGGTATGCACATGAACGGATGTGGTCAGCAACAACGCGTAGAGACTGGTTAGACAGATCGTCGTAACCGATAACCGCAGCAGCTTCTTTAATCAGAGTCTGGAAGATATCAATCTCATAGTTTGAGTGAACGCCCTGCATGATCGCAGCAATACGCTCGATACCCATACCAGTATCCACAGACGGCTTAGGTAGCGGTTCCATCGTACCGTCAGCCTGACGGTTGAATTGCATAAATACGTTGTTCCAGATCTCGATGAAGCGGTCACCGTCTTCTTCCGGAGTACCAGGGCGGCCACCCCAGATATGCTCACCGTGATCAAAGAAAATTTCAGTACATGGACCACAAGGGCCAGTGTCACCCATTTGCCAGAAGTTATCTGACTCATAAGGTTTACCGCCTTTCTTGTCGCCGATACGTACGATACGGTCAGCAGGAATACCTACTTCTTTGTTCCAGATATCGAATGCTTCGTCATCTGTCTCATACACGGTTACTAGCAGGCGGTCCTGAGGAAGCTTCAGTACGTCTGTTAGGAATTCCCATGCGTAGTTGATAGCATCGTGTTTGAAGTAGTCACCGAAACTGAAGTTACCCAGCATCTCAAAGAATGTGTGGTGACGGGCTGTGAAGCCTACGTTTTCAAGGTCATTGTGCTTACCACCCGCACGTACACAGCGCTGAGCCGTTGTCGCTCGAGTGTAGCTGCGCTTTTCCAGACCTAAAAATGTATCTTTAAATTGGTTCATACCTGCGTTAGTAAACAACAGTGTTGGGTCGTTAGCAGGTACAAGAGAAGAGCTTTCTACGATCTGGTGACCTTTGCTCTCAAAAAACGCAAGATACGCACGGCGAATCTCATCAGTGCTCATGTACATTGGCAAATCCTGAATAATTGCTTTTTATAAAACCAAAAATATCGCCCTGAGGCGATAAGATGCCCTATTCCCTTAGGAGCTTAGCGTCTTTGCCGGCTCGTATGGCAATAGGTTTAAACGAACAAAATAAAGTCTTTGGGGACTATTGTAAAACAACGGCGGGGGATACGGGAAATGTTATGTTAAAAATTAACGCAATTTGTATTTTCGTTCAGTGCGTAAGCAGGCTGATGACAGCTCTGTGGTCAGAAAACCAGCACATCACTGTCGTATAAAAACTCAGTTTTTCAATATTCGTCTTCCGCATTCAACGCATACTTGATTTGTTCAAAGTCAAAACCACGGTACTGCATGAAACGAAAACGGCGGGCTTTTTCTTTCGGTGTGTCCATCTCGCTGTTGCCAAATTTTCGTAAAGCAACAGCACGGGCTTGCTCAAACCAGTCGATTTCTGTCTCTTCCATTGTTTGGCTGACAACTGTGTCATGGATCCCTTTCATCTTCATTTCCTGTCGGATCCTGAGTGCTCCCCAACCTTTGGCAACCCCGTTTCGCATCAACATAGCGGCAAATCGGGCATCATCCAGCCAGTTATAATCCTGACAGAAAGCAATGGCTTCTGATACATCCTGCTCACTGTAGCCTCGCGCTTTCAGCTTCTTGAACAGCTCTTTTTCTGCATGATCTCGCCGTGACAGGTAACCAATCGCCGCCTCTTTGGCGCTTTGCTTCGGCGCTTGCTTTCTCATAAGTTGTACCTCGATATACAAAACGGGCCTGGTACACTCTGGTACCGGGCCCGTTCAGCTGCCTTGCCCGAAAGCAAGGCAGTATTATTCTTCAGTTCAGGAAGTCCGGAAGCGAATTAAAACGCCTGATCTTCTTCTGCATCCGCAGCTTCGACAGCCTCTTCAGCAGCAGGAGCTGTCGTTGGTGACAAAAGCAGCTCACGCAGTTTCTTCTCCAGCTCTTCAGCTATTTCAGAGTGCTCGCCCAGGTACTTACAAGCATTCGCTTTACCCTGGCCGATCTTATCGCCCTGGTAGCTGTACCATGCACCGGCTTTTTCTACCATCTTGTGCTTCACACCCAGATCAACCAGCTCACCTAGACGGTTAAAGCCCTGACCGTAAAGGATTTGCGTTTCAGCCTGTTTGAACGGTGCTGCAACCTTATTCTTCACAACCTTAATACGGGTTTCGTTACCCACCACTTCATCGCCATCTTTGATTGCACCTGTACGGCGGATATCAAGACGAACAGAAGCGTAGAACTTAAGTGCGTTACCACCAGTTGTGGTTTCTGGGTTACCGAACATCACACCAATCTTCATACGGATCTGGTTGATGAAGATACACATACAATTAGATGCTTTCAGGTTACCGGTGATCTTACGCATCGCCTGTGAAAGCATACGCGCCTGCAGACCCATGTGGCTGTCACCCATTTCACCTTCAATTTCCGCTTTCGGCGTCAGGGCGGCAACGGAGTCAACCACCATAATGTCGACAGCACCAGAACGAGCCAGCGCATCGGCAATTTCCAGCGCCTGCTCACCTGTATCCGGCTGAGATACCAGTAGGTTGTCGATATCAACCCCCAGCTTCTGAGCATAGATTGGGTCAAGAGCGTGCTCGGCATCGATAAATGCACATGTCTTACCCTGCTTCTGAGCGGCCGCGATAACTTCAAGCGTCAGTGTCGTTTTACCTGATGATTCAGGGCCATAGATTTCAACGATACGACCCATTGGTAAACCACCGGCGCCAAGTGCGATATCAAGCGACAGGGAGCCCGTTGATACGGTTTCAATATCCATAGTACGGTTGTCGCCCAACTTCATGATGGAACCTTTACCGAACTGCTTTTCAATCTGGCCTAACGCTGCGGCAAGAGCCTTCTGTTTGTTGTCGTCCATTCGACTCTCCAACGGATGCTTAAAATTAATAACGAAGGTTATCTGTGTATGAAGCTTAGTATACTGTCTATTCATACAGTGTCTAGCACTGTATGAAAATTTTTTTGTTCCTTTTATACCTCAGCAACGGGCAATCTTTGCTCAGCCCAATTGTCGCAGGCGCTGCAACATACCAGAGAGTGATTTTTCAATGGCCTGTTGTCTTACCGCATTGCGATCACCATCAAAAAAACAGGTCTCGACCTGCATCCAACCTTGCTTATCTGCCCAGGCAAAGCAGACCATACCGACCGGCTTAGCTTCAGTTCCACCACCCGGTCCGGCAATGCCGCTAATCGCGACACTAATGTCAGCCAGCGAATGCTTCAGCGCTCCAACGGCCATTTCCCTGACAACCTCTTCGCTGACAGCTCCATGCTGTTCGAGCGTGAGCGCAGAAACCCCCAGCATCTGCTGTTTGGCTTCATTGCTGTAAGTAATAAACGCCCGGTCAAACCAGCCGGAACTACCCGCGATATCGGTGATGGCCGCTGAAACCCCGCCACCAGTACAAGATTCAGCAGTAGTCGCAACCCATCCCTGAAGGGAAAGCGCTTCCCCCAACACTTGTGCTAATTGCATCAACTTAACGTCCTTCATGCCGTTTATTTTTGCTGTTGCTACCTTACTCCGACCTCCAGAGTTCGGCAACTCAATACCTACACCAACAGATGGTAAAAAACACAATTGCCCCTTTGCCGACCTGCCCGATTCACGTATCCTAAGCCTCCGGAAATTTAACCGGTTTTATACCAATCGGAACAAGCAAGCAGGCGATATCGTGACAGTGAAAGGTTTAGAAAAGCACACCCCCATGATGCAACAGTATTTGAAAATCAAGGCTGAAAATCCTGATGTTCTTCTGTTCTACCGGATGGGCGACTTCTACGAGCTATTTTATGATGATGCAAAAAATGCCTCTCAGTTACTGGATATCTCCCTGACTAAACGCGGCTCTTCCAACGGTCAGCCAATCCCGATGGCCGGGGTACCGTACCATGCCGTTGAGGGTTACCTGGCCAAGTTAGTTCAACAGGGGGTTTCAGTCGCCATCTGTGAACAGGTTGGCGATCCGGCCACCAGCAAAGGTCCGGTTGAGCGAAAAGTCGTGCGTATTGTCACGCCTGGTACTGTCAGTGATGAGGCGCTGCTTAATGAGCGTCATGACAACCTGATCGCTGCCATTTATCAGAACAATAACGGCTTTGGTTACGCGACTCTGGATATCACTTCAGGCCGCTTTATGCTGACTGAGCCGGAAACCGAAGAAGCTATGCAGGCTGAGCTACAGCGTACCAGCCCGGCGGAACTACTGTATCCGGAAGATTTTGCCCTACCGGGTCTGGTTCAACCGTTTAACGGTACCCGTCGCCGCCCGGTATGGGAATTTGACCTAGAGACTGCTCGCCAGCAGCTGACCATGCAGTTCGGCACCCGTGATCTAGTCGGTTTCGGCGTTGAAAATGCCGAACGCGGCCTGTGTGCCGCTGGCTGCTTGCTGCAATACGTAAAAGATACCCAGCGTACTGCCCTGCCGCATATTCGTGCAATCACCAAAGACAGCAAAGATGATGCAGTGATCCTGGATGCGGCAACCCGTCGTAACCTGGAACTAACCCAGAACCTTGCCGGCGGTTTTGATAACACGCTGGCATCGGTGCTGGACTACACGGCAACACCAATGGGCAGCCGCCTGCTCAAGCGTTGGCTGCATCAACCAATCCGTGACGCCAAACAACTGAACAACCGACTTGATGCCATTGCAGCATTCAAAGATACCGGTATGTTTGTCGATGTGGCCGGTGTACTGCGTAACATGGGGGACCTGGAACGTATCCTGGCCCGCCTGGCTTTGCGCTCAGCCCGTCCACGTGACTTGGCCCGAATGCGTACCGCCCTGCAACACCTGCCTGAATTGGCGGAACTACTGACTGAATTCAACCAGCCACGCATTCATGAGCTGGGACAGTTTGCAGCTCCGATGGACGATATCTGCGAGCTACTGGAGCGCGCAATTATCGAAAACCCGCCGGTCGTTATCCGAGACGGCGGTGTTCTGGCTCCGGGTTACAATGCCGAGCTGGATGAGTGGCGCGATCTAGCCGATGGTGCGACCCGCTACTTGGAAGAGCTGGAAGAACGCGAGCGTGAACGCCATGATATCGACACCCTGAAAGTCGGCTTTAATCAGGTTCACGGTTTCTATATCCAGGTCAGTCGCGGTCAGAGCCATCTTGTTCCGAGCCACTACGTTCGCCGCCAGACCCTGAAAAACGCCGAGCGTTACATTATCCCTGAGCTGAAAGAGCACGAAGACAAAGTGCTGAACTCCAAATCTAAAGCTCTGGCTCTGGAGAAAAAGCTTTGGGATGAGCTGTTCGACCAACTGCTACCGCACCTTGAGCAGCTACAGAATATCGCGGCAGCACTGTCAGAACTTGATGTACTAGCGAACCTAGCCGAGCGCGCTGATACCCTGAACTACTGCCGCCCTGAGCTGACGCCTGAAGCTGGTATCGAAATCAGTGCCGGCCGTCACCCGGTTGTTGAGCAGGTACTAAGCGAGCCGTTCATCGCCAACCCGATCTCCCTACACAAAGATCGTCGTATGTTGGTGATCACTGGCCCGAACATGGGTGGTAAATCGACCTATATGCGTCAAACCGCACTAATTGCCCTAATGGCCCATGTCGGCTCTTTTGTCCCGGCAGACTCTGTGAAGATCGGCCCATTGGATCGCATCTTTACCCGTATCGGTGCTTCAGATGATCTGGCTTCCGGGCGTTCAACCTTCATGGTGGAAATGACCGAAACAGCGAACATCCTGCACAACGCTACAGAAAACAGCCTGGTGCTGATGGATGAGATCGGACGCGGTACGAGTACCTATGACGGCCTGTCTCTGGCCTGGGCAAGTGCTGAATGGCTGGCAGAGAAAATTGCAGCCATGACCCTGTTTGCCACTCACTATTTCGAGCTGACTGAACTGCCGTCATTAATCGATGGCCTGGCTAACGTTCACCTGGATGCTGTAGAGCACGGTGATGAAATTGCCTTTATGCACGCCGTTCAGGAAGGTGCAGCCAGCAAGTCTTACGGCCTGGCGGTAGCCAGCCTGGCTGGTGTACCAAAGTCAGTGATCAAGCGCGCTAAGCTCAAGCTTCAACAGCTAGAGGCCAGCGGCCACCAGCAGGCAACAACACCTGCCAGCGTAGTACCGAAAGCCGAACAACAGCTGAGTCTGATCCCTGAGCCAAGTGAAGTGGAAGAGGCATTAGCGAATATCAACCCTGACGATATGACTCCACGTCAGGCTCTGGAAGAGCTATACCGCCTGAAAGCACTCCTGTAATAGGAGTAAAACACCGGAACGAGAAAAGGACGCATGACGCGTCCTTTTTTATTCTGTCGCTCTGTAAGCCGGAAACAGGTGTGTTGCTCAACAGTTATCAGCTTACAGGTTTTGTCTACATATCCTGATTAAACAGAGACTCTATATTCAGCCCCTGATGGGTCAGCATATCGCGCAAACGGCGTAGCCCTTCCACCTGGATCTGACGTACACGTTCACGAGTCAGGCCAATTTCACGTCCGACATCTTCCAGTGTCGAAGCTTCATAGCCCAATAAGCCAAAACGGCGCGCCAGTACTTCACGCTGTTTCGGATTGAGTTCCTGAAGCCAGGTGACAATTGATGTCTTGATGTCATCATCCTGAGTTGAGGTTTCCGGCCCTCCACTCTTTTCATCCGGAATAATATCCAGCAACGCCTTTTCCGAATCGCCCCCAATCGGGTTATCCACTGAGCCGACACGCTCATTCAGGCGCAGCATACGGTTAACGTCTTCAACGGATTTATCGAGTTTCAGGGCAATATCTTCAGCAGTTGGTTCATGATCCAACTTCTGAGCCAGTTCACGTGCAGTCCTCAGATAGACATTCAACTCTTTAACGACATGGATTGGCAGGCGGATTGTGCGGGTTTGGTTCATGATGGCCCGTTCAATAGTCTGACGGATCCACCAGGTTGCGTAAGTAGAAAAACGAAAGCCGCGTTCAGGATCAAACTTTTCGACGGCGCGAATCAGACCAAGATTACCTTCCTCAACCAGATCCAACAGAGCCAGTCCACGATTACTGTAACGACGGGAAATTTTTACTACCAGACGCAGGTTACTTTCGATCATACGCTTGCGGGCAACTTCGTCACCACGCAAAGCACGGCGGGCATACAGGACTTCCTCTTCCGCTGTAAGAAGTGGAGAAAAACCAATCTCCCCGAGGTAAAGCTGTGTCGCATCCAGAGCTTTCTGTGTTGCTCCGTATTGCGACATATCGACATCATCATTACTACTGGTTTCTTCAGAAGAAGCGGCATTGTTCTCGATCTCTGCCGAGTCAACTTCCATATCTTCATCAAAATCAAAGTTTTCTATGTCTGTAGCAGTATTGCTTCTACTCATAGCGCCTCCCAGATGGCGAGTTAGCAAGACATTACAACTTCACTATGCCATGTTGTCTATTTCGGCAAATACCGTAATGGATTCACAGACTTGCCTTTGTAACGGATCTCAAAATGCAGACGTACGCTACTGGTGCCGGAGCTTCCCATTGACGCAATTTTCTGCCCCGCTTTCACCGTCTGCTGTTCTTTTACCAATACTTTTTCGTTGTGAGCATAAGCGCTGAGATAATCTTCGCTATGCTTAATAATCACAAGGTTCCCATAACCACGTAACGCATTTCCTGCATAGACGACCACCCCTCCCGCAGATGCATTTACGGTTTGTCCTCTTCGACCGGCAATATCGATCCCTTTGTTACCGTTTTCTGCACTGGAGAATTTAGCGATGATCCGTCCCTTTGTTGGCCATGTCCAGCCGGAGACCTTACTGTTAGCACTATACGTCTTTTTTGTAACAGGCTTGTTACTTTTTGTGTTTTGAGCGTACTCTTTTGTGCGTTTTGGATCAACACTTTTCTTGGCTGTTTTTTGCACAGGCTTAGCCGGTTTCGGCTTGGCTTTGGGTTTGGGTTTCGGGACCGGTTTCGGAACTGCTTTTGGCGGGTTTGCCTTAACAACTGTTTTTACTGGGGGTTTAACAATTGGCACCGTTCCGGCTTTACCATAGGCAGGCGCAATATACTTCGGCTTCCACAACTGAAGTTTTTGTCCCGGAAAGATCGTGTAAGGGTGAGAAAGTTTGTTAGCCGCGACGATATCTTTGATATCGCGACCCGTTACATATGAAATAAAGTACAGGGTGTCGCCTTTCTGTACCTCATAGTAGCTACCGCGATAACTGCCCCGCTTGATGCTGTCATAGTCTTTACCGACACTGGTTACCGGTGCCGGAGTGTGGCTGGAACAAGCCGACAGCAACAGACATACCGCTACTGCTGTCATTCGTCTTAACGCTTTTCTCACCACCACACTCATCGGGATTTACGCCAGCTCTCCTGCCACCAGAGGGACAAAACGCACAGCTTCAATATCCTGGGATAAATACTGATCACCATTACGCACAATGCATTTCAGCACCTGATACTCCTCTCCGACAGGAATAATCAAACGACCACCGTCAGCCAGCTGAGCAAGCAGTTCAGAAGGAATTTCTCCTGCTGCTGCTGTCACGATAATGGCATCAAACGGCGCTTTGCTTGCCCATCCCTGCCAACCGTCACCATGCTTGGTGGAGATATTATGCAAATCAAGTTGCTTGAGGCGGCGTTTAGCCTGCCACTGCAATGTTTTAATCCGCTCCACTGAGAAAACATGATCGACAATATGAGCCAGCACCGCTGTCTGGTAACCAGAACCGGTACCAACTTCCAGCACTCGTGATTCAGGGCGCAGCTCAAGCAGCTCCGTCATTTTAGCTACGATGTAAGGCTGCGAGATCGTCTGCCCGCTGCCAATCGGCAAAGCATTATTTTCATATGCCTTATGAGATAAGGCCTCATCAATAAACAGTTCTCGGGGTACCGCTAACATCGCTTGTAATACTTTTTCGTCGCGAATACCCAACTGATGTAAGAAAGTTACTAAGCGATGCCGTTCTTCCGCATAACGCATCCTTATTCTGTCTCCATTTGTTTAACCCACTGCTCAACACCACCCATGGCATCATGTGCGGTCAGATCAACCTGCAATGGGGTTATTGAAACATGGTTATGCTCTATTGCATAAAAATCTGTTCCCGGCCCAGCATCCTGACATGCGCCAGGAGGACCCAACCAGTATATCGTTTTACCCCGGGGATCTGTCGCCTTCTCCATTTTCTCAGCCCGGTGGCGGGCACCAAGGCGGGTAACCTGCCACTGCTGCAGCTCAGAGTAAGGTAAATCCGGAACATTGATATTCAATAACTTGTTGGTTGGAAGCGGGTTGTCTGCCAGTTGCTCAACCACCTCCCGGATAACCTGCGCTGCCGTATCAAAATGCTTTGAACCTACCAATGATACCGCAATCGCCGGTACGCCGAGAAAATGTCCTTCTGTCGCCGCCGCTACTGTACCAGAATACAACACATCATCACCAAGGTTAGCACCATGGTTGATACCAGCAATAACAATGTCCGGACGGTAATCCAGCCATTCATTCAGGGCAAAATGGACACAATCCGTTGGCGTACCTTCCACTGAAATCCGATGATTCCCTTCCTCACGAATACGCAACGGATAATCCAGTGTCAGAGAGTTCGAAGCACCGGAGCGATTACGGTCCGGTGCAACAACTATAACTTCGGCAATCTCTGCCAATGCCACAGCCAGCGTGTTTATCCCTTCGGCAAAAATACCGTCGTCATTACTGATCAAAATTCGCATGGTCGCCATCCTCTAGCTCACGCTCAATCATTAATTCACGTACAACCGCCGTTGCAAAGCAACCTGCCGGCAAGGCAAAAGATACCACGACATCATCACCATCCTGCAACCATTCCATCTGCTGTGGTTTTAGCAGTAAAGAACGGCGCTCATGACGCATCCGGTTATCGCGAATCAGTTTCAGCAGCAGAGGTTCCTGCTCAACAACTGCCATTTCCATTGCTTCGGCCTCAGCTGTTGTCGGCAGTGCGTTATCACCCATCATCGGAGCAGTAATAGCCAGCTCACCACAGGTTACTTTCGCTTCAAGCTCCGGCGTCACAGACTCGGCAACACAATGCTCACTCTCACCTAACAACCAGTCACCAGCCATCACAGTATTTACCAGCCCCTGTTCGATACGGGATGACAACACCATGTTAAACAACCAGGAACGTGCAGCAGACAGATAGAAACTACGCTTGCTCTTGTCTCTAACCCGAAACTCATCATTACCCCAGGCACGGGCTTTCACTACATTGTTTCCATGGTGGCCAAAACGCTGCTCACCGAAATAGTTAGGCACACCCTGCAGCTTGATTTGCTCCAAGCGGTCAATAACATCTTGCGGCTTATCCAGTTCGGTCAGGCGCAGCTGGAACCAGTTGCCGATAAGATCACCCGGACGCAATTTCTTGTCGTGGCGCGCAGTTTCCAGCACTTCGACACCGGGATGTTCCGCAACAAACTGAGTCAGATCCGGATCCGGTTTACCCGGCAGGTGTACGCTCAGCCACTGCTCGGTCACCGCATGGCGGTCTTTAAGGCCAGCCCAGCTCACATCGCGGGATTTCACCCCACACGCTTTAGCCAGCTCATTAACGACATATTTGGTGTTTTCACCCGTTTTACGGATTTTCACCATAAAATGCTCGCCAGTACCGGCAAAATCAAAACCCAAATTTTCGTTAACGACAAAATGTTCAGGCTGAACTTTGATTCGCCCCTGGCACTCTGGTTTACCGTATAACCAGTTAAAGTTGTCCATTACATCAGACATAGATACACCGTATGTTGGCAGCAATATAAACTGCAAAACCCAGTACCGCAGATCATAGTTCGCGATACCGGGAAAAATTCATTATTGTTTATTGATAAGGACCACTGCCTCGCAGGCAATGCCTTCTTTACGACCGGTAAAGCCCAGTCGTTCCGAGGTAGTCGCTTTGACATTGATGTTTTCAATATCAGTTTCCAAATCCTCGGCAATAGCCTGGCACATCGCATCAATATGAGGTGCCATTTTCGGAGCCTGAGCAATGATAGTGACATCCAAGTTACCCAGACGATAGCCTTTAGCCTTCACTTTACTATAGACATCACGCAACAAGAAACGACTGTCGGCACCTTCCCACTCGGCGTCGGTATCCGGGAAGTGGCGACCGATATCACCGGCACCAATAGCACCGAGCAGGGCATCACAAACAGCATGCAGCGCCACATCACCGTCGGAATGAGCAATCAGTCCTTGCTCATATGGAATGGCCACACCACCAATAATTACCGGGCCTTCACCACCGAATTTGTGTACATCAAAACCGTGTCCGATTCGCATCATGGCTGTTCCTTTGTTAATTGTTGTAGATAAAACTCGGCCAGAGCCAGATCTTCCGGCTGGGTTACTTTAAGGTTATCGGCACGGCCTTTTACCAGCAGCGGCACATAACCGCAGAATTCAAGCGCTGAAGCCTCATCCGTTACCACCGCCCCCTGTTCCAACGCCTGGTGCAGAGAGTCACGCAACTGCTTCACCTTGAACATCTGAGGCGTCAAGGCATGCCAGAGATCATTACGTTCAACGGTTTCAGCAATGCCGTTTTGGCCATTACCGCGCTTCATAGTGTCGCGTACCGGTGCCGCAAGGATCGCACCACAATCACTTTGCTGCGCTTGCGAAATCAGTTTTTCCAAATCGGTTATACGCAGACAAGGGCGGGCTGCATCATGAACCAGCACCCAGCTATCTTCATTTTCAATCGCCGCCAGACCGGCAAAGACTGAGTCAGCACGCTCTGCTCCACCGTCAACCACGGTAATACGCGGATCATTTGCCAGCGGCAACGCGGAAAAATACGGGTCGGTTTTGCTAATAGCAATGATCACCCGCTCAACAGCCGGATGACTGAAAAGCCGATCGATCGTATGTTCTAAAATAGTTTTACCTGCTATTTGCAGGTATTGCTTGGGACGGTCTGCCGCCATTCGGCTACCGACACCGGCTGCCGGTACCACTGCGGTGATCTTATCTGTCATTGGTAAGGTATTCATTCAACGTTTATAGCAGTAGCCATCGATTCTCACTTGCCAGTTAATAACAGCAAAGGAAAAACAGGCTCAGTCACCGACAATGCGAAAGAAGGTTTCTCCCGGCTTTATCATGCCGAGCTCATTACGGGCACGCTCCTCAACGGCTTCCTGGCCTCGGTGCAGGTCGTGGATTTCTGCGTACATTTGCTGGTTTCGCTGTAACAACTCAGCATTAGCCTGCTGCTGTATTGCCACATTCTCTTTGACTGCCATGTAATCCATCATGCCATTCTTACCTAGCCAGAAGTCATACTGGAGCCAGCTTAATACAACCAGCAGTGCGAGTGTTAACAAACGCATGCAAATCCCCGTTCTTTCACACAATTATTTCTGTTTTCAAGCAATTCTGTTCCCGAAGGAAACACGGTAAGCACAACCTGCTGAACGCAAGGTTCATGCACTCCCTTTATCAATTGCAAGACGATAATAATCCCATAAAGCGATAAATGTGACTAGCTCCGATTACCAGACAGGGCAAGTTTTCCCCTTAAATTTAGATGTTCGGCGCACGCAAAAAAAAACCGCCTCCAAAAGAGGCGGTTCATATTCTGAAGCTGACAAGTCAGCCAGAAGTCAGGTCAGCGATTAAGCTTGGCCTTTAACTTCTTTCAGACCGTTGAAAGGAGCACGCTCACCTAGTGCTTCTTCGATACGGATCAGCTGGTTGTACTTAGCAACACGGTCAGAACGGCTCATAGAACCAGTCTTGATCTGGCCAGCAGCAGTACCAACAGCTAGGTCAGCGATAGTTGCATCTTCAGTTTCACCTGAACGGTGAGAGATAACTGCAGTGTAACCAGCGTCTTTAGCCATCTTGATTGCAGCCAGAGTTTCAGTCAGAGAACCGATCTGGTTGAACTTGATAAGGATTGAGTTAGCTACGCCTTTCTCGATACCTTCAGCTAGGATCTTAGTGTTAGTTACGAACAGATCGTCACCAACTAGCTGAATCTTATCGCCAAGAAGTTTAGTCTGGTGTGCGAAACCATCCCAGTCAGACTCGTCCAGGCCGTCTTCGATAGATACGATTGGGTACTGAGCAACTAGGCCTTCTAGGTAGTGGTTGAATTCTTCAGAAGTGAATTTCTTACCTTCACCTTTAAGGTCGTAGATGCCTTCTTCTTTGTTGTAGAACTCAGAAGCAGCACAGTCCATAGCAAGAGTTACGTCTTTGCCCAGCTCGTAACCAGCAAGCTCAACAGCTTCCTTGATTGCAGCTAGAGCAGCAGCGTTAGATTCTAGGTTAGGAGCGAAACCACCTTCATCACCTACAGCAGTGTTCAGGCCTTTGCCTTTAAGAACTTTAGCTAGGTTGTGGAATACTTCAGCACCGATGCGTAGCGCTTCTTTAAGAGTTGCTGCACCGATTGGCTGGATCATGAATTCCTGGATGTCAACGTTGTTGTCAGCGTGCTCACCACCGTTGATGATGTTCATCATTGGTAGAGGCATAGAGAACTGACCAGCAGTACCGTTTAGCTCAGCGATGTGCTCGTATAGAGGCATGCCTTTAGCAGCAGCAGCAGCTTTAGCGTTCGCTAGAGATACTGCTAGGATTGCGTTTGCACCGAAGTTAGACTTGTTCTCAGTGCCGTCTAGGTCGATCATGATCTGATCGATGTCAGCTTGAGCTTTAGCGTCTTTACCTACTAGAGCTTCAGCGATTGGGCCGTTCACAGCTTCAACAGCTTTAAGAACACCTTTACCTAGGAAACGAGACTTGTCACCGTCGCGTAGCTCAAGAGCTTCACGAGAACCAGTAGATGCACCAGATGGCGCAGCTGCCATACCTACGAAACCGCCTTCTAGGTGAACTTCCGCTTCAACAGTTGGGTTACCACGAGAATCGATAATTTCACGACCTAGAACTTTAACGATCTTAGACATTGTGTTTCCTCTTGCTTTATCTTCAAATTAAAAGCTAAAAAAATAGCTGCAGCCATAACCGCTACAGCTATCCGTAATCCTTACTTAGTTAGCTCACCGCGCTGGTTGTCTCCAGCCGCTTTCACGAAGCCTTCAAATAGAGGATGGCCATCGCGAGGCGTTGAGGTGAACTCAGGGTGGAACTGAGCAGCCACAAACCATGGGTGGTTAGGGATCTCGATGATTTCCACCAGTTTCTTGTCTGCAGACAGACCAGAAATCTTCAGACCCGCTTTCTCCAGTTTAGGAAGCAGGTTGTTGTTTACTTCATAGCGGTGACGGTGACGCTCATGAATAGTTGGGTTACCGTATAGTTCACGCGCTTTTGAACCTTCTGCAAGGTGACACAGCTGAGAACCAAGACGCATTGTACCGCCAAGGTCAGATGTTTCATTACGCTCTTCAACATTACCTTCGCTATCAACCCATTCTGTGATCAGGCCAACAACAGGGTTTTTAGTCTCAGGGTCGAACTCAGTTGAGTGCGCACCTTCAAGACCAGCAACGTTACGTGCGTATTCGATCAGTGCTACCTGCATACCCAGGCAGATGCCCAGATAAGGAATCTTGTTTTCACGTGCATAGTTCGCAGTCAGGATCTTACCTTCAACGCCACGGTTACCGAAACCACCTGGTACCAGGATTGCGTCAAGACCTTCCAGTACTTCAGTACCTTTAGACTCAACATCCTGTGAATCAACATATTTGATTTTCACAGACAGACGGTTCTTAAGACCTGCGTGCTTCAGTGCTTCGTTCACTGACTTATATGCATCTGGCAGTTCGATGTACTTACCAACCATACCGATAGTCACTTCGGCTGTCGGATTCGCTTCTTCGTAGATTACCTGTTCCCACTCAGACAAATCAGCTTCTGGCGCTGTAATACCAAAACGCTTACATACCAGGTCATCAAGACCCTGTGCTTTGATAAGTTGTGGAATCTTGTAGATAGAATCTACGTCTTTCATCGAGATAACAGCTTTCTCTGGAACGTTACAGAACAGAGCGATCTTCGCACGCTCGTTCGCCGGGATCATACGATCGCTACGACAAATCAGAACGTCTGGCTGAATACCGATAGAAAGTAGTTCTTTAACTGAGTGCTGGGTTGGCTTGGTTTTCACTTCGCCCGCCGCTGCCAGGTAAGGAACCAAAGTCAGGTGAGTGAACATTGCACGTTCACGACCCAGTTCTACCGCTAGCTGACGGATAGCTTCCATAAATGGCAGAGATTCGATATCACCAACAGTACCACCGACTTCAACAATCGCGACGTCGTGGCCTTCAGCACCAGCAATAACGCGCTCTTTAATCGCGTTAGTAATGTGTGGGATAACCTGAATAGTTGCACCAAGGTAGTCACCACGACGCTCTTTACGCAGCACGTCTTCATAAACACGGCCAGCAGTAAAGTTGTTGCGTTTAGTCATCTTAGTACGGATGAAACGCTCGTAGTGACCCAGGTCAAGGTCGGTCTCTGCACCGTCTTCCGTAACGAATACTTCACCGTGTTGAATCGGGCTCATTGTGCCTGGATCAACGTTAATGTAAGGGTCTAGTTTCATCATGGTCACTTTAAGACCACGTGCTTCTAGAATAGCTGCCAGAGATGCTGCAGCAATACCTTTACCTAGGGAGGAAACAACACCGCCCGTAACAAAAATGTAATTCGTTGTCATGTTTAACCTGGAAGATTGGTGTAGAGGATTAAAATGTATCTGGACGGGAAATTAGTATACCAGACACACTTTATCGCCACAACGTGAAAACTATCACAGCATTAGCTGTTTTTTTTTGTCTCAAATCAAATATACCGAACAGCATGACTATTGAGTCATATGATATAAAGCAACGCCCCTCCGTGAGCTATCCATTTGTTCGGCCTAAGCTTCCTGTTTTTTGACCTTCTCCCACTCCTGATCGAGCATTTCCAGCGAACAGTCATCAAGACGCTTTCCTTTTTCTAGCACACTTTTTTCAACTTCGCGAAAACGACGCTCAAATTTCCTGTTGGCGCGCTGCAGGGCAAGCTCTGGTTTCACTTTCAGGTGCCGACTTAAGTTCACCGCAGCAAACAATAAATCCCCGACTTCTTCTTCGATCTTATGCTGTTCAGGTGACACTTGGATGACTTCATCCATCACTTCGTCAATTTCTTCCCTAACCTTATCAACCACCGGGCCAATGCTATCCCAGTCAAAACCGTGTTTGGCACAACGCTTCTGAATTTTATCGGCACGAGTCAATGCCGGCATTACTTTCGGTATATTGGCCAGAATACTGACGTCTTCGCCCTTCGCTTCGCGCTCCTTAGCTTTCTCCGCTTCCCAGTTCGCATTGATAGTGGCTTCATCGGCAAACTCTGCCTCACCGAACACATGTGGATGGCGACGGGTCAACTTTTCATTGATGCCGCTGACTACATCATCAAAATCAAACAGTCCCTGCTCTTTGCCCAGTTGGCTGTAGAAAATCACCTGAAACAACAAGTCTCCCAACTCTTCGCGAACGTCATCCCAATTTTGCTGCTCAATCGCATCCGCCACTTCATACGCCTCTTCAAGGGTATGCGGTACTATCGTGGCAAAGCTCTGCTTCAAATCCCACGGGCATCCGTTTTCCGGATCCCTCAGGGTTGCCATAATTTCAACCAGGCGTTCAATCGGTTCTTGCTGCTTGTTGCTCATACGGAAATATCTTTTCTCTGTTCAAAAAAAGCGGGCAGCACTGGCTCCCCGCTTATTGTTTTTATCTTGCGCTAGTGCAAAAGACTAGTACAGTCGCTTGGCTTCAGCGACATCTTTTACATGCTCAATCCGCTTCAATACCCGACCCAAAACTTCCAAATCTGTCAGTTCAAGTTCGAAGTCAAGAATCGACATCTGCTTCTTAAAGTCGACACGGCTCTTCATGCCTGATACTTTGACCTTCTCATTAGCGAAAGTATTGGTCAGATCTTTGAGCAAGCCGTTACGCTCCGAAGCGGTTACCCGCACCGTGATGTTGTAGTTGCCAACAAAACCACTACCCCAGACGGTATCGATGATACGCTCAGGTGCCACATGGCGCAGCTCATCCAACTGCTCACAATCGCTACGGTGAACGGAAATACCACGGCCCTGGGTGACAAAACCTTGTATATCATCGCCCGGAATCGGCTGACAACAGCGTGCCAGGTGAGTCATCAGGTTATCAACCCCTTCCACTACCACCGCATCACGGTGTGGTTTCTTGGCTGCACCTTTAGCCCCGGCTTCGGTCAGTTTTTCCAGCAATTGCTGGTCTTCTTCCTCAGCAGTCGGCTTGTTCACCAGTGCATTGATGTGGTTAATAACCTGGTTGATACGCAGATCACCGCTGCCGATACCGGCATACAGCTCAACCGGCGAATTTACATTGAACCGCTTGAGAGCATAAGCTTCAGCATCTTTCAACGTTGCGCCGATTTTTGCCAACTCTATTTCCAGAATTTCCCGACCGGCAGCAATATTCTTGTCACGATCCTGCTTGCGGAACCAGGCATGCACCTTGGCCCGGGCGCGGCTTGAGGTAACAAAACCCAGATTCGGGTTCAGCCAGTCGCGGGACGGATTCGGCTCTTTCTGGGTGATAATTTCCACCTGATCGCCCATCTGCAGGCGGTAGGTAAACGGAACAATACGTCCTTCCACCTTGGCACCGATACAACGATGCCCGACTTCGGAGTGAATGTGGTAGGCAAAGTCCAGCGGCGTTGCGTTTAACGGCAGGTCAACCACATCACCTTTCGGCGTGAAGGCATAGACGCGATCATCAAACACCTGGCTACGCAGCTCTTCAAGCATCTCACCGGAGTCTGACATCTCTTCCTGCCAGGCTAATAGCTTACGCAACCAGTTGATTTTCTCGTCGTAGGAAGAGCGTGCACCGCTCGAAGATGAACCGCTTTCCTTGTACTTCCAGTGCGCAGCCACACCCAGCTCCGATTCCTCGTGCATCTGCTTGGTTCGGATCTGGATTTCGATGGTTTTACCTTCCGGCCCCAGCACTACTGTGTGGATCGACTGATAACCGTTAGGTTTCGGGTTGGCGACATAGTCATCAAACTCTTTCGGCAAATGACGGTACTTGGTATGAACCACCCCCAACGCGGCGTAACAATCCTGCAGCTCCTCGGCGATGATACGAACTGCACGCACATCGAACAATTCGTCAAACGCCAGGCTCTTCTTCTGCATTTTGCGCCAGATACTGTAGATATGCTTCGGACGACCATGTACCTCGGCCCGGATCTGAGACGCTTTCATCGATTCCGCTAAGTCATTTACAAAGCGTTCAATGTACTGCTCACGATCAATCCGGCGCTCGGAAAGCTGTTTAGCAATTTGCTTGTAGGTAACCGGGTGGTTATAACGGAAGGCGTAATCTTCAATTTCCCACTTCAGCTGGCCGATACCCAAGCGGTTCGCCAGCGGGGCATAGATATTGGCACACTCTTTCGCTGCAGCGCGGCGTACCTCATCAGGCTCATCCTTTACTTCCCGCAGGTTACAAATGCGTTCAGCAAGTTTGATAACCACGCAGCGGAAATCATCTACCATCGACAGCAGCATACGGCGGATATTATCAACCTGTGCCGATTGTGCCGCCCCTTCAGTGGTGGCGTTGAGCTGACCGATTGCAGCCATCTGGCTGACACCGGTAACCATTTGCAAAATAGTGTTGTTGTAATCTTCGTTGAGCTGCTCAGGTTCATACAGCCCAGCTTCAACCACAGGGAATAACAGGGCTGCGACCAGAGTATCCTTGTCCATGCTCAGGGTAACAAGGATCTCCACCATTTCGCGGCCACGCCACAACAATAGCGGCGCTGACTTATCCCCTGTCGTTAATTCGATACACCGCTGGTAAGCCTTCAACACATGTTTGGCAACCTTTGGCTCCTGCTTCAGGCTTTCAACCCAAGAAGCGGGCTCGAATGTATGATTTTCCTTCAAATGCGCACCGCGAACTGCGACCATTTCTCTTTCCTGTCTTTCTCTAAACGTGATTAAACACTAATCCCCGGGCGCTGTTTAAATTCTGGTAAACAACGCCATAGATTCTAGATGCCCGGTATGCGGGAACATATCCAGCATACCCAACCGCTCCAACTGATATCCCTGCTTCAGCAGCACCTGGCTGTCCCGAGCCAGCGTTGCCGGGTTGCACGACACATAGACAACCCTTTCCGGGTTCAGGTTAATAACATGCTGCATTACACCGGCAGCACCGGCGCGGGCAGGGTCAAGCAAAATCTTATTAAATGGCTCTTTGGCCCATGCCATCTCTGTGACATCCTGCTCCAGGTTTGCCTGATAAAATGAAGCATTTCCCTGGTTATTAATCAATGCATTATCACTGGCACGATGCACCATTTCATCAACACCTTCAACACCGACCAGCGATTTTGCCCGTTTTGCCAGCGGCAGGCTGAAATTCCCCAGGCCACAGAACAGATCCAGAACACGATCTTCCGGCTCAACGGTCAGCCAGTCCATTGCCTGTTGTACCATTTGCCTGTTCACATCCCGGTTGACCTGGATAAAGTCTTTCGGGGAGAAATACAACTTCATCCCGTCCAGTTCATAATACGGAGCCTGACCAGAAATTCTATCAATTGAATCAGATGTTGGCGCTAAATACAGAATAACATCGTGCTGCTCAGCAAACTGACGAAGCAAGGTCATATCTTTGTCAGAGAACGGTTGCAGATGGCGGATCAGTACCACCCGGCCATTATCGGCTTCCACCAGCTCGACATGACCCAGGTGCTTCTGGCCTTTCAGTTGTCCTAGCAGGCTGCGCAGCGACGGCAGCAATTCATTAAGCGATTCAGCTAGCACCGGACAGTGCTCAACATCGACAATTTCTTTGCTCTGCTTACGGCGGAAACCAAACTGTAGTTTGCCGCCTCCCGGTTTAACCGCAAAGCGGGTGCAACGGCGGTAGTGACGCTCGCTGCCGGTAATCGGCGCTTCAAGAGCAAACTCTTGCTGCTTATCCGTTGCAGCGAACTTACTCATCAACTCTTTCAGTGCCTGTTGCTTTGCTTCTACCTGGCCCTGGTGCGATAAATGCTGCAGGTTACAACCGCCGCACTGGTCATAGATTGGACAATGAGGTTTAATACGCGCTTCGCTGTCGCTCAGACGCTTAATAACTTTGGCACGAGCAAACTGTTTCTTGTCTTCCGTAAACTGCACCAGGGCTTTTTCGCCAGGCAGCAAACCGTCGACGAAAACCGGTTTCTTGTTGAGATGACCAATACCCGCGCCGAGATGATCCAGGCGGCTGATCTCGATTTCTTTATGCTTGGTATCGGTTACTTTTCGTTTTTGGGGCTTAAAAAAGCGTGCCATAGTGTTTTGACTCACGGAACAGGTAGACCAAACTGAGTGACCTTGTCAGCAGTTTGGTATTAGTTGATTGTCGAACAGCCTTAGTTTCATTAAGCTAACGGCCACAAATGGATGACAATTCTCCCACAGAATCGCACTCTTGTAATTAAGATAACCATGACCAAATATGGACTCCGTGCCAGGGTCTTCACCCTGACATTAGCACCGACGCTGATTATTGGCCTGCTGTTGAGCGCATTTTTCACAATGAGCCGCTACCGGGATCTTGAACATCAGCTTATATCAACCGGTGCCAGCATCATCGAACCTCTTGCGATTTCAACCGAATACGGTATGACAGATCACAACCGTGAGGCCGTTCGCAGGTTAATCAGCTATGCTCACCGCAAGCATTCGCAAATCGTGCGGAGTATTGCCGTTTTTGATGCCAAGAACGAACTGTTCGTTACCTCGAATTTCCACCGGAATTTCGAAGCTCTGATGTATCCGGATGATCAGCAGGTCCCTTTATTACTGGAAACCCAGCTCAATGAAAACTCGCTGATCCTGCGCGCACCAATTCTGAAAGAAGGCCAGTTCAACAGTGCATCTTATCCCGGCTACCGGGCTGAAACACTAGGTTATATCGCCCTTGAGCTGGATCTGAGCGCCCTGCGCCTGCAGCAATACCAGGAAGTCTTCACGGCTCTGATGGTGCTTCTGCTAGGCCTTACACTGTCCTCCCTGTTTGCCTACCGCCTGATGAAAGACGTCACCCGCCCAATCTCCCACATGGTCAGTGTGGTAGACCGGATCCGTCGCGGACACCTTGATGTCCGGATTGAAGGTCAGCTGCTTGGTGAGCTGGATACGCTGAAAAACGGTATCAACGCCATGGCTGTTTCGCTGTCGGAATACCATATCGAAATGCAGCAGAGTATCGACCAAGCGACCTCAGATCTGCGTGAAACCCTTGAGCAGCTGGAAATCCAGAACGTTGAACTCGACATAGCCAAGAAACGCGCCCAGGAAGCGGCTCGGGTGAAATCCGAGTTCCTGGCGAACATGTCGCACGAATTGCGTACCCCGCTGAACGGCGTTATCGGCTTTACCCGCCAGATGCTGAAAACTCGCCTCAGCTCAAGCCAGCAGGATTACCTGCAAACGATCGAGAAATCCGCCAATAACCTGTTAACCATCATCAATGACATCCTCGACTTCTCGAAACTAGAAGCCGGTAAACTATTGCTGGAAAACATTCCGTTCGACTTCACCGAGTCGCTGGATGAAGTGATGAAACTGCTGGCACCAAGTGCCCATGAAAAAGGCCTGGAACTGACGCTGAAAATTGATGAGCGCATTCCGGCCGGACTCATTGGCGACCCACTCCGCATCCAACAGGTGCTGACCAACCTGATCGGCAACGCAGTGAAGTTTACCGAGCGCGGTAACATTGATGTATCCGTCGAGCTGAAGACCGACAAAGATGCCAACATCGATCTGCAGTTTATGGTTCGTGATACTGGTATCGGTATTTCTGAACGCCAACAGGCCCAGCTGTTCCAGGCATTCAGCCAGGCTGATGCCAGCATTTCTCGCCGCTATGGCGGTACCGGTCTGGGGCTGGTGATCACCCAGAAACTGGTTACCCAGATGGGTGGCGAAATCAGCCTGACCAGTCGTCTGCACCAGGGGTCGACCTTCTGGTTTACCCTACGCCTGACCAAAACCGATCTGCCTGTATCTCAGCCAATTGATACCTCATCACTGACTGACAAGAAGCTGCTGTTGATCGAACCAAATATGCAGGCTGCATCCGTGATCCAGCAACGTCTGATCAGAGCCGGTCTTCATGTCACTTACCGCTCAACCATGCCAGACGATGCAGAGCACCACCACTTTGCCCTGCTCAACCTGGCACCGGGCGAGCAGCCACCTATTGCCACTCTGCTCGATATGGTCTTCAAGGCCGAGCAATTGGCTGACAAGGTGATGGTCAGCCTGCCGACTACCGAACTGGCCCTATCCGAGCGTTTAGTTAACGCTGGCGTAACCGCCTGCCTGCCAAAACCTCTGGCTCACCGCAAACTGCTTGAGTCCCTGATCAGTGAACCGGATATGCTGGTTGAACCAGAGCCACAACTACCGGAACCGGTTAGTACGATCCAGCCACTGACCGTTATGGCGGTAGACGACAACCCGGCCAACCTGAAACTGATTTCCGCACTGCTCAGCGAGCGGGTAGAAACAGTGATCACGGCTACCGGCGGACGTAGGGCCGTTGAGTATGCCAGCCAGAAAGCATTTGACCTGATCTTTATGGATATCCAGATGCCGGAAATGGACGGGGTGACGGCCAGTCAGGAGATCCACAAAACTGAGTTGAACCAACACACTCCAGTGATTGCGGTAACAGCCCATGCGATGGTAGGCGAGCGAGAACGACTGCTAGATGCAGGTATGGATGACTATCTGACCAAACCGATTGAAGAACACATTCTGCAACAGATTCTGGCCAAATGGACGCACCCGAATGACGCAGAAGCGGCTCAGCAGGCGGTAAATGAAACTGTAACAGACTCCGCTGTGCCAACGGTTGATAATAACGTCAGCTGGGACTGGGATCTGGCTTTGAAACAAGCGGCCGGAAAAGAAGAACTGGCCAGAGATATGCTGCAAATGCTGCTTGATTTCATGCCCGAAGTAGAGATGCTGGTCAACGAGGCGCTGGACGGCAAAGACATAGAGCTGTGGCCGCCAATTCACAAACTGCACGGCAGCTGTGCCTACAGTGGTGTTCCGCGCCTGAAAAACTTGTGTAACACCATTGAAACCGAGCTCAAGGCGAATGCCAACGTCGAAGATATCGAGCCGGAGCTATTTGAATTGATCGACGAGATGAACAATGTGGTGAAGGCATCGAAGGCATACCGGCCTTAATGTCCCCGCCTCTAAAGGGACACCGAAAATAAAAAAGGCGAGCATAAAAGCTCGCCTTTTTTATTCAGGGTTCAATCACTAACTTTCTAAAATAACGGTCGCAACCGCGTATTTCTTCTCATCAGCAATTGTCAGGTGAACATGCTGAACACCCATGCCTTCCGCCAATTCAGCCGCCTTACCGGATAACGTCAAAATGGGCTTACCCAGCTCATTGTTACTAACGGTAAAATCCTGAAAACTGACCCCACAGGCAATACCGGTACCGATAGCCTTAGATGCCGCTTCTTTTACAGCAAAACGCTTGGCCAGGTAACGGCCTTTCGGTTTCAAGCCATTGAAGATATCGAACTCGGATGGCGACAATATACGCTCGGCAAAAGCATCACCGGAACGGGCATAGGCTTTCTCGACCCGTTCGATATCGGCAATATCTGTACCCAGCCCGACAATCGCCATTAACGACGGGCTTCCAGCATAATTGCTTTCATATCAGCAACAGCTTGCTGCAAGCCGTCAAATGCTGCCCGACCGATAATCGAGTGACCGATGTTCAGCTCATACACTTCCGGCAGTGCCGCAATCGGCTTCACGTTGTGGTAAGTCAGGCCATGACCGGCATTCACTTTGATGCCCTGATCATTGGCGTAACTTGCTGCTGCCGCAATTTTCTTCAGCTCATCCTGCTGAGCTTCTTCAGTTTCGGCATCAGCATAATGGCCGGTGTGCAGTTCGATATACGGTGCACCACAAGCAACCGCTGCATCAATCTGCTCACGGTCAGCATCGATAAACAGAGATACTTTAATACCCGCAGCACTCAGTTTTTCTGTCGCTGCTTTCACTTTTTCCAGCTGACCAGCCACATCCAAGCCACCTTCTGTTGTCAGCTCTTCACGCTTTTCCGGTACCAGGCACACGAAATCCGGCTTGGTTTCCAGGGCAATCTTGACCATCTCATCAGTCACAGCCATTTCCAGGTTCATTCGGGTCTGGATGGTTTCGCGCAAAATACGGACATCACGGTCTTTGATATGACGGCGGTCTTCACGCAGGTGAACGGTAATACCGTCAGCGCCTGCACGCTCTGCCACCTCTGCCGCATGAACCGGATCAGGGTAACGAGTACCTCGGGCGTTACGCAATGTTGCAATATGATCGATATTCACGCCGAGTAAGATGTTGTTCATTTTCCGGTACTCCTTCCTCTAGGGATAAATAATTCCCTGCTTTTTAATGGTTTGCCGCCAAGATACGGCTTCAAGGCTATACGTGTAAAGCGTTTTGCGGCACGAAGTTGTTCCGGAGTTTCAAAACGCCGGGCAGCAATGGCTTTCAGTTCATTGCCGGTAAACGACAACTGGCCGACGACCATTGATGCAATGAAACCTTTTTGATCGCGGTAGTTGTAGGTCATACTGTCTTCGACCGGTAAGCCACTGCCTGCACAGTGAAGAAAATCAATACCATAGCCAAGGTGCTGTAACAGTGCCAGCTCAAAACGACGCAATGCCGGTTCCGGGTTCTCAGCCTGCGCCAGCTCACGCAATACATTGAGGTAGTCCAGAAACAGCATTGGATAGGGAGTGTCATTCTCCAATACCCGCGCCAGCAGTTCGTTGACATACATCGCGGAATACAAAATATAGCTGCGCATCGGCAGGCTGATACTGATAGGTTCGGCATGGGTCAGCACTGGCATTGAACCACGGCCTGACCATTTCATAAACAGCGGGGTGAAGGGCTGGAGCGCCCCTTTGAGGTTGGAGCGCTTACGGCGCGCTCCTTTCGATAAAAGCGTAATACGGCCTGAGTCCTCACTGAAAACATCAAGGATCAGGCTCGTCTCGCTATAGGGGCGAGAATGAAGGACAAAACAGCGTTGAAGCCCCTCCATGGTGCCCCTTACAGGTCGTCGATATAACCCAGGCTACGCAGTGCACGTTCGTCATCAGCCCAGCCAGATTTCACCTTAACCCACAGCTCAAGGTAAACCTTGCGCTCGAACAGCTCTTCCATATCAAGACGGGCTTCACGGCCGATGGTCTTGATCTTGTCCCCCCCCTTACCGATCACCATCTTCTTCTGGCCTTTACGTTCAACCAGGATCAGGCCGTTGATATCAAAGCCATCGGTATCCGGGTTGTAGTCAAAGCGCTCAATTTCAACAGTAATTGAGTAAGGTAGTTCATCACCGGTGAAGCGCATCAGCTTTTCACGGATGATTTCCGAGGCCATAAAGCGCTGAGAACGGTCCGTCACATACTCTTCAGGGAAGTAGTATTCACCTTCAGGCAAATGGTCGCGAACAATCTTTTCAACCGCATCAATGTTGGTGCCGTGCTTTGCAGAAACCGGAACCACATCGACAAACTCCATCTTGCTTGATAGCTCTTGCAAATGCGGGAAAAGCTCGTGCTTATCCTTGACGTTGTCGACCTTGTTAACCAAAAGGACAGTCGGCAGCTGAGCTTTAGCCAGCTTGTTCAGTACCATCTCGTCATCTTTGGTCCACATGGTGCCATCGACCAAAAACAGTACCAGCTCAACATCGGTCAGCGAGCTGCTCGCAGCTCGGTTCATCAGGCGGTTAATGGTACGTTTTTCTTCAATATGCAGCCCCGGGGTATCCACATAAACAGCCTGGTAACCGTCACGGGTATCTACACCCATGATGCGGTGACGGGTTGTCTGTGGCTTACGGGAAGTAATAGACAGCTTCTGTCCAACCAAACGGTTCAGGAGCGTCGATTTACCTACATTCGGTCGACCTACGATGGCAATAAAGCCGCAATGTGTCTTATCTGTCATGATTCCAACTGCTTAAGCGCAACTTCTGCTGCTGCCTGCTCTGCCTTGCGCCGACTGCCGCCTTTACCGATAACAGGCTTATCCAGGCCTGCCACTTCACACTGCACGGTAAACTCCTGATTGTGAGCTTCACCCTGCACTTTAGTTACAGTATATGCCGGAAGCGGCAAGCGACGTCCCTGCAGGCACTCCTGCAGACGTGTCTTCGGATCTTTCTGGTTAATACCAGGCTTGATCGTTTCCAGGCGAGTCTGATACCAGCCCAGTACGATCTTACGTACTGTCTCGATATCGCTATCAAGGTAAATCGCACCGATGATTGCTTCAACACAGTCAGCCAGGATCGAGTCACGACGGAAACCGCCGCTCTTCAGCTCGCCCGGACCAAGCAGCAGGTGATCACCCAAGTCGAATTCACGGCCCAGTTCAGCCAGAGTCTTACCGCGAACCAATGTTGCACGCATACGGCTCATGTCACCTTCGTCTACCGCCGGGAAACGGTGGTAGAGATCATCAGCGATCACGAAGCTCAGAATAGAGTCACCCAGAAATTCCAGACGCTCGTTATGCGTACCATTGGCACTACGGTGAGTCAGTGCCAATGTCATTAAATCAATATTGTTAAATTGGTAGCCCAGCTTACGCTGAAGCCTGTTTGCAGGAGATGTCATTTTATCCCGATCAGTTTATGCCACCGATGCGACTGAAACGCACACCGGTAGGAATCCAAGATGGAAGAACGCTATCAGCACCCCGTTCAAACTCAAAGCTGATCCAGATCCCGACCGCCTTACCAACCAAGTTGGCTTCAGGCACAAAGCCCCAGTAACGGCTGTCTGCACTGTTATCCCGGTTATCACCCATAACGAAATACTGGCCTTCAGGAACTACCCACTCACTCACGCCCGGACGCGGCTGGTAAGCCAGAGTACGGTCACGCTTAAGCGGATGCACAAGGATTTGGTGCTCCTGCTCGCCCAGTTTTTCAGTAAACTGCACCAGACGTGTCATGCCCTGGCTGAAATCACTGTCGGTCATCTCCGTCAGTGGTACCGGTGTACAATCAGCAGAGCCTTTCTGTGCAATACAGATTTGCTTGTGGGCCGTATAACGAACAGTGTCGCCCGGCATACCCACAACACGCTTAATGTAGTCAATCTGCGGCTGAGGCGGGAACTTAAAGACCACGATATCACCACGCTCCGGCTCACCAGTTTCAACCAGCTTGTGGCGGAAAATAGGATCACGCAGACCGTAAGCGTATTTCTCAACCAGGATGAAGTCTCCCACGAGTAACGTCGGCATCATAGAGCCGGATGGGATCTGGAACGGCTCATAAATAAATGAGCGAAATACCATTATTAACGCAATCACCGGAAACATTGAACTGGCTGATTCCACCCAGCTCGGTTGCGGTGCTACGGCTTGTAGGGTTTTGGCATCAACTTGATCGCCGGCATTTGCAGCCGCTGCTTCAATTTTCAATTGACGTTTCGGCGCCCAGAGAAACTTATCCAGAGCCCAAATGATCCCGGTGACCAGCGTTGCCAGTACCAGAATTAGCGAAAAAGTATTTGCCATTTTAATCCCTAATAAATGTAACAGTGCAGCAAGTTACCTTGCTGCACTGCTCATTATCAATTGCTTCAGCCTGCCGGAACCGACTCCGGCAACAGATATACATACTGAGGCAACGACAATGAGTTAAGTAGTTACTTACTTGTCTTTGCCGACATGCAGAATAGCCAGGAACGCTTCCTGAGGCAGTTCGACGTTACCGATCTGCTTCATACGTTTCTTACCTTCTTTCTGCTTCTGCAGCAGTTTCTTCTTACGGCTTACGTCACCACCGTAACATTTTGCGATTACGTTTTTACGCAGCTGCTTCACCGTAGAACGCGCAATGATGTGGTTACCGATCGCCGCCTGAATAGCGATATCGAACATCTGGCGAGGAATGAATTCCTTCATTTTCTCTACCAGCTCACGGCCGCGGTACTGGGCATTATCTTTGTGAGTGATAATAGCCAGCGCATCAACACGGTCACCGTTAAGCAGAATGTCGACACGTACCATGTCAGACTCTTCATAACGCTGGAAGTTATAATCAAGAGACGCGTAGCCACGGGATGTTGACTTCAGACGGTCGAAGAAGTCCAAAACCACTTCCGACATCGGAATGTCGTAAGTCAGCGCAACCTGGTTACCGTGGTAAACCATGTCAACCTGAACACCACGCTTTTCGATACACAGGGTAATAACGTTACCCAGGTATTCACTCGGCACTAGGATATTACAGCGTGCGATTGGCTCACCAATCACATCAATGTCATTTACCGCAGGCAGCTTGGCCGGGCTGTCGACATAAATCTGTTCGCCGCTGGTCTTTTTCACCTCGTAGACTACTGTCGGTGCCGTGGTGATCAGATCAAGGTTGTATTCACGCTCCAGACGCTCCTGAATGATTTCCATGTGCAACATGCCAAGGAAACCACAGCGGAAACCAAAGCCCAGCGCGGCTGAGTTTTCTGGCTCGTAGAACAGTGATGCATCGTTAAGGCTAAGTTTGCCCAGTGCGTCACGGAAGTTCTCATAATCGTCAGACGATACAGGGAACAGACCCGCGTATACCTGAGGTTTCACTTTCTGGAAACCAGGAAGTGCTTCTTCACTGCCATTTTTAGCGTGAGTCAGGGTATCACCTACCGGTGCACCAAGGATGTCCTTGATACCACAAACAACCCAGCCTACTTCACCAGTACGCAGGATATCAGTGTCAACCTGCTTAGGCGTAAAGATACCGATGCGATCCACACCCCATACCTGGCCGGTGCTCATCACTTTGATCTTGTCGTTTTTCTTCAGCTCGCCGTTCTTAATACGAACCAGAGAAACAACACCAAGGTAGTTGTCGAACCAGGAATCGATGATCAAAGCCTGCAATGGCGCTTCAGGATCACCTTCCGGAGCCGGGATTGCGGTTACGATGTTTTCCAGAACATCATCAACACCCAAACCGGTTTTCGCAGAACAACGCGTAGCTTCCAACGCGTCGATACCAACGATTTCTTCAATTTCTTCAGATACACGCTCAGGATCGGCCGCCGGCAAGTCGATTTTGTTCAAAATCGGCACCACTTCCAGATCCATTTCAATAGCTGTGTAGCAGTTTGCCAGTGTCTGCGCTTCTACGCCCTGGCCTGCATCGACAACCAGCAGGGCACCTTCACAGGCAGCCAGCGAGCGGGATACTTCGTATGAGAAGTCAACGTGTCCCGGGGTGTCGATAAAGTTAAGTTGATAAGTTTCACCATCTTTCGCCTTGTAATCGAGCGTCACGCTCTGGGCTTTGATGGTGATACCGCGTTCGCGTTCAAGATCCATGGAATCCAGAACCTGCGCTTCCATTTCACGATCGGAAAGGCCGCCGCAAACTTGGATCAGACGGTCAGATAAGGTCGACTTACCATGGTCGATATGTGCAATAATCGAAAAGTTACGAATGTGCTTCATGAATTGGCGTGACTAACTCGTGATTAAAAAAGAATAAGATCTACAGTTCAAGTTGGCCGATTCTACCGAATTTCACCGCTAGTCGCTATCTTTCGATGCGGCATTTATCACCCTATCTTCATGAACAGGGTTGCCCAGTACCCGAATCAGGTCCGGTTTGTAAGCTGACAGCCCTTCAACACGTTTAGCCAGATGACGGGCCAGCAACATACCTACAGCGGCACTGACGGCGGCAACCAGGATAACTCCCAATTCCCCGCTACCAGCCAAATCGACAAAAAACCACTGACCAAATGCAGCTCCAAGTATCAAGAATAGCAGAGGCAGCATGTATACCAGCAAAGCGGAATGCAGCATGCTTTTTTCAGGCAACCCGATTTCCACCAACTGGCCTTCAGAGACTTTTTCCCGAGTAGGAATTTTGACTAAATGACTGCGGCCCGGTACGGCTTTACTAACAATACCGGTTCCGCAACTGTCACGGGATGCACAGTGGCCACAGCTTGTTTGCTGCTGACAGCTGACCGTAATAGCGCCCGGTTCGACTGCCACCACTGTTGCAAGTGAACGCATCATGGTGTGTTTTCTCCTGCCGGACTGACTGCACCGGCGGTAAACGCAACAGATTCAGCAACCCGTCGCGCTGTAGCCGGTGGAATATCTCCGACCACTGTAACTTCTTTACCTTTCAACAGATGGCTGTGCAATGTTCTGCGCCCCTGGCGAACCAGCTGTTCACGAACAGTGAAGCTGTCCGCGGCCGAGACATAGATTGAAAAACTGAACAGACCATCTGTAAACATTTTACTCTCAACCGGGCGTTCAGTCAGTATCAGTCGATGGCGGTTGTGAGAAACAGACTCGAAGCCCTGAGGCAACCAGTTAACCTTCCATCCCAGTTCCGCCTGAGGTTGCGGAGGTAGCTGAACCACTGCCGGCAGCTCAATACCTTCAAGACTTTGCAGCACTTCAGCGACCTTAGGGTTAACAACATAAGACACCGCACGGTATTGCTCCAACGGTTCACCGTCACGGTCAAGCAAATCAGCACGCATCACCAACTTGCTGCGAGTATCAATCCAGAGCAGGTAGGAATAGCGCGCACCGTCTTTCGGAGCAATACGTACCACATCACAGGCTACCCCGACCTCACGGGCCCGCCCCATCGGGATAAAATCATAATACCCGGTCAACGCATCAATGTCCGACCGCATAATCGGCGGCAACGGCGCCACCATCTTATTGCTATTAATAGTAAAAGGGTCAAGCCCGGGCTCGAAGTAACTGACCTCATCACCCCGCTGAATCACCTCACGCGGCGGTCCGCTGAGATAAATCAGGTGAGCATAGACTTCGCCATCCTGAACGGCATGACGATAACGTAGGGGTTCAATACTGTTTTTCTTTATGAGGATGTAGGACAGCTCATAGCTGAGCTCCCGGCTAGCCTTGTCCATTTGATGCAACAAAGCCTCGGCCGAAGAAACCGCTTCTTCAGCAGAGGCTTGCAATGGCACCATCAGGCTGACCAGTGTCATCACACCGACCAGAATTTTTCTCATTTATCCGCCAGTTCAGTTTGTTTCAAGCAACGATTTATCAATACTGCCATCTTCAGCATTCAAACGCAGCTGCAATTCATAATCCTGAAGCATCGCGTTAATACGGCGGCGCTGCTCCATCACCTGAGCCTCACTAGGTCCATTATGATTATTGGTACGAACAGAATCCCGGGTCAGACTAACAGGTTCGGCAGAGCCGGAAAAAGGAATGGTCTGAAGAACCGGAAGTTGAGAATCAGCCGGGGAATTTACCACGCTGTCATCGCCACCATTATATTGCTGCACACCAACAATCACCGCCAGCGACACACAGGCGGCCATCGCTACCTGCCCAAACTGGGTCAGCCAGGTTGGCATTGTGCGTTTGGCCAGTTGCGGTGTCGGCTGTGATTCAATCGTTTCACGTACCGTTTGCAACTGAACGACAGGCGCAGGCTCTGTCTCAACAATACCTGTATGCGCAGGTTCATTTTCCAGCGCCATAGCAACACTTGCTGCAATATCCCAATCTTTGTTTTGCGGGGCTTCACCTCGCATCACATCACCGATCAGATTGAAGTTCTGCCATGATTGCTGACTATCATCATCAACAGCCAGCGCATTAATAATGCTCTGATCCAGCTCTTCGCCATCTAATAACGCCGAAATTTTTTCTTTATCAGCCATTTTTGTTCACCGTTTGGCTAAACACTTAACGCTGCATAAGAGGACGGATACGTTTTTCAACCGCCTCCCGAGCTCGGAAAATTCGTGATCTTACCGTACCTACCGGGCACCCCATAACTTCAGCAATCTCCTCGTAGCTCAAACCATCCAGCTCTCGTAGGGTAATTGCGGTCTTGAGATCATCCGGTAATGCTTCGATGGTACTGAAGACAACCCGCTTCAATTCATCAGACAACATTTGGTTCTCAGGGTTCGATATTTCTTTCAAGGCATTGCCACTTTCGTAGTATTCCGCCTCTTCAGCATCAACATCCTTAGCTGGCGGACGTCGCCCCTGAGCTACCAGATAATTTTTTGCTGTATTAACGGCAATTCGGTACAGCCATGTATAGAAAGCACTCTCCCCTCGAAAGGTAGGTAAAGCACGGTATGCTTTAATAAACGCTTCCTGAGCGACATCCGGTACATCACCGGAATTACCGACATAACGCGCCACCAGGTTACATACCTTGTTCTGGTACTTAACCACCAGCAAGTTAAATGCCTGCTTATCTCCCCGCTGTACCCGCTCTATTAATACCTGATCAGTTTGCTGCTCGCTCATTCGAGCGTGTACTCCTATGTCTGTCTTGCACTCGTGATTTCATACCCGCCTTACCGGCACTCCCTTCTGCTTGAACGGACATTATCAGTCCGCAGTGCTCAGACAGCTCTGTCATGTAAAGCTCACCCAAAACAGAGAGGTACGAAAATTATGAGCATGAGCACTATCTAAGACTCGGGCTAAAATGCAAAGTTCCCGTTCATTAAAGAAATAATTTCTCATTAATAGTGCGCGCTTTTTTCCCCGCAATATCGCAGTATATCATCTCGATTCATTGGACATTATACCGTGTCATTGCGGTAAGTTGTTAATCAACAGTCAAAAATGAACAATTGAGACGTAATTTGATAACATAGTTCGATTACCACAGGGATATGAAATCGATATGAACGAGAATCGTGAACATACATGCGATGTATTAGTTATCGGTAGTGGCGCTGCCGGTTTGTCTCTTGCCTTACAGCTCGCTCCATTGGGAAAAGTGATGGTACTGAGCAAAGGGCCGCGCAGCGAAGGGGCTACCTACTATGCCCAGGGCGGTATCGCAGCCGTATTTGATGAGTCGGACAGTGTTGACTCCCATGTCCAGGACACCCTGATCGCAGGTGCCCATTTATGTGATCAGGACGTGGTACGCTTTATTGCTGAAAACGCTAAGCATTGCGTCCAGTGGCTGATTGACGGCGGCGTACCGTTTGACCGCGAAGAAGGCGACCAAGATAACAGTGACAAGCCCCGCTATCATCTGACCCGCGAAGGCGGTCACAGCCATCGCCGCATTCTTCATGCAGCCGATGCAACCGGCATGGCCGTTCAGACATCGCTCCAGGATAATGTTCACAACCATCCGAATATTGAAGTACTTGAGCGCCATAACGCGCTGGATTTGATCACCAACCAGAAACTAGGTCAGACCGACCAGCCAAACCGTGTTTTAGGTGCCTACATCTGGAACCGTGACGAAGAACACGTCGAAACCGTCCGCGCTAAATTCGTGGTACTGGCTACCGGCGGCGCTTCTAAAGTTTACCAGTACACTTCGAACCCGGACGTATCATCCGGCGACGGTATCGCCATGGCCTGGCGCGCTGGTTGTCGAGTCGCGAACCTAGAGTTCAACCAGTTCCACCCGACCTGCCTGTTCCATCCGGAGGCTCGCAACTTCCTGCTGACTGAAGCCCTGCGGGGTGAAGGAGCTTACCTGCGTCGTCCTGATGGCAGCCGCTTTATGCCGGACTTTGATGAACGTGCAGAGCTGGCTCCGCGTGATGTCGTTGCCCGTGCAATCGACTTTGAAATGAAGCGTCTGGGTGCCGACTGCATGTATCTGGATATCAGCCACAAACCGGCAGATTTCGTTCAGAAGCATTTCCCGACGATTTATGAAAAGCTGATGGGTTATGGCATCGACATCACCAAAGAACCGATCCCTATTGTACCGGCCGCCCACTATACCTGCGGCGGTGTACTGGTTGATCAACAGGGACGTACCGATCTGGATGGCTTATATGCTATTGGTGAAGTCAGCTATACCGGCCTGCACGGAGCGAACCGTATGGCTTCTAACTCGCTGCTGGAATGTGTGGTTTATGCCTGGTCGGCCGCTGAAGACATCATCGGCAATCTAAATCAGGTCGATATCCCGGCCAGCCTACCGGCATGGGATGAAAGCCAGGTAACCTGCTCTGACGAAGAAGTCGTGATCCAACACAACTGGCACGAGTTGCGCCTGTTTATGTGGGACTATGTAGGCATTGTCCGCACCACCAAACGTCTTGAGCGTGCGATGCGCCGGATCCGACTACTCAAAGATGAAATCAACGAGTACTACAGCAACTTTAGGGTATCAAACAACCTGCTTGAGCTTCGTAACCTACTGGAAGTTGCTGAGCTGATGGTTCGTTGTGCCATGGAGCGTAAGGAAAGCCGCGGCCTCCATTACACCCTGGATTACCCGGAACAACAGGATGGTTCCCAGCCAACAATTCTGACACCGGATCAGCCATGCTGATTTAAAGCATCAGCATTTCAGCTCTAATACAAACAGATAAGACAAAAAAGCGAGAGGTGTAAACCTCTCGCTTTTTACTATGGTCACTTTTTATCAGGTTCTGGCACCCACGTTACGCGATACTTAGCACAGTTACCCTATACCCGGTGCTCTGGCTTATACCCGATATTCAGCGATCGCCTGATCCAACGAGCTTGCCTGATTGGCAACAGCATTGGCAGCCTGGGCATTTTCATGGGCAACCGTTGAGTTCAGATTAGTAATGTCACGAATAGACGTAACATTCTGGCCAATCTCTTCAGACACCAGGCTCTGCTGCTCAACAGCAGCCGCGATCTGAGTACTGGTATCCATAATTGTCTGCATATCTGCCATGATCTGGTTGATTTTATCTTCCGCACTGTCAGCTTGAGAAACACTCATCTCCCCCTGCTCACGGCAACGACTGATATGAACAACAACCTGATCTGTCTGCTCCTGTAGTGAAGCGATAATAGTTGTAATCTCTTCCGTTGACTGGCGGGTACGCATCGCCAAAGAACGCACTTCATCAGCAACCACTGCAAAGCCTCGTCCCTGCTCACCAGCGCGTGCAGCTTCAATCGCAGCATTCAGTGCCAACAGGTTGGTCTGCTCAGCAATATCCTTAATAACATCCAGTACAGAACCTATATTACCGGACAGTGTCGACAGGCTAGCCACCTCTTCGCTGGTTTCCGACAGTTCATCAGACAACGAACGGATACGCTCTTTCGTTGCCGTCACTTCACCCAGTCCTTCCTGCGCACCGTTGTGGCTGCGGTCAGCGTTAGCGGCGGCATTTTCGGTATTAGATGCGATCTCACGGATAGTCACCCCCATCTCGGTGATTGCGGTTGCGACAGAATCAGTTTCTGCCTGCTGCTTGCCCATGGCCTCTTCTGACTCATGACTACGTCGCTGCAATTGCTCAGATGCCGCGCCAAGCTCAGTCACCGCTTCCTGGACATTGCCAACCAGACCGCGCAGGCTTGAAAGCAAACCATTAAAATTACGAGCCATATCCGCCAGTTCATCACTGCCCTGCTCATCTGCCCGCTGAGTCAGGTCATTATTGCGAGCAATCGTCGCCATCAGGTTACTCAGGCCAGCCACACGACGCTGAATAGACTGACTGATCAGCCATGACAACCCAATAAGCATCGCCATTACAACCACAACAGCAAATGAAATCGCTTTGGCTGTCATGCTACGCTCAGCTTCAACTTTTGCTTCAAGCTGTTCAACCACTTCAGAGAACACTTTTTCCACTGAGTGCGACTGACTACGGATATCACCGCGAAGCCCCTGTTTATGGTTCAGGCCTACTGTTTGGTACTGGCGGATAATCTGCTCGGCAGTGCTGCTGAAATTGGTATAAATCGAGCCAAAGTCCTGTTGCAACGTCGGTCCATAATATTCAGCTGTATTACGGAACCCTTTCAGGAAGTCTTCGTTACCGGTCACCATAAACAGCTTAGCCGCCTGGATCAGGCTTGATGCAGCCAGGATATCCAAACGCTGTTCACTGGCAGATTCCGCCAACGCTTCAGCTCGGGTAATGAATTCACGCTTCAGCCCCTGCTCTGGCGTCAGGCCTAAAGTCTGGTAGCCTTGAATTAACGCCATCATTCCTTTGTGGTAGTTGTGCATTGCTCCCGGCAGGGCATCCAGGCTTGGAATCGCAATCGACAACGAATCCAGCTCTGATTTCAGCGTACTTAACTGTGACTGGAAACTATCGTAGTTTTTCTGGAATTTCCCCTGATACTTCAAATCCATCCGCATCAAGAAATCTTTCTCATTACGACGCAAGTTAAGTAAAGTCACTTCCAGATGACTGACTGCGGCAGAAGCATTTTCAATTCTGATGGCCCGCTCATTAGCAAACCAGCTCATACCGAGAACAACCAACAGGGCTGACACCGCCAAGGCGGTCAGTCCCATAAGTTTATGTTTAATTTTCATTACTACTATTATCCTGCCCAACAACAACCCAAAGCGAGGGTCAAAAAGCTGTACCACAGTGGTACCGTGTATCGCTGATCTCTTATATCGACCTGCAAGGCTATTGCTTTAAGTCCGACCAGCGAGGTTTAACTAAAGGGCGCGCGATAATATCAGAATAATGTATTGAGAATACATATATTTGAGTCACTTTTGACTCACGATAAAATTTTATATTTTTATTCTTTCGGCGGAAGAAAAGTCACAGAATTGAAACATAACAGTGATAAAGCCCGATACGTTGCCTCATCACAACTGTCTCTACCTATCAGCAGCCAACGACTGTCAGCCAGGTTGGATATTCGCAATAAAAGGAAAAAACGGTTCCGGATTTTAACCTGCTTAATATGCCACTTTTGCATCTGCCAGCGAATTTCACCGCCACGACTAATCACCAACCGGCCCTGCTGAGCATAACAATAAGTCAGCAAAGCCAAATTCTCATGCAGCAACAGGTCGAAGCAGAACAGTACAATGACAAAAGGAATGTCGGCACGAAGCCAAAGAAAGAAGAGTAACAGTGCCGCACCGGAATAAAGAACCACCAGCGCGGCAACAGAAAGTCGGGAAGGTATCAGCTCAGAATCAACGAAGCTTGCTATTGTTGTGGGCAACGATCTTATCCACCATCGCGGCAATAGCCGGATCTTCACTGCGACCATGCTGCATTACCCAGGTAAACAGGTCCGGATCATCACAGCCCAGCATAGCGATAAAATCCTGCTGCTCCTGCTCAGACAGCTCATCAAAGCACTCTTCAAAGAACGGCATGATGATGACATCCAATTCCAGCATACCGCGGCGGCATGCCCACTTTACTCGTGCTTTTTCGTCGGCACTCAACATATACAACCTCAACGTTCAACATGGTCGTTTATCCAATTTGTCCAATACTAGCAGTCAGATATCTGACCGACCATGCGCAAGAACAAGCAAAGCGCTAAGATGAGACCTAAGATCAAAAATAACCAGTCTCACTTATCAGGTATTTGGGCTGACAAATGCCAGCCAGCGTTTTAACATAGCAAGCACAATAACTTTAACCCTAATCCGTAGCTTGCCGCGCCCCGTTCTTCAGTTCCTGATTCAGGATACTCCGGCAAGTTACCAGCAAATCATGGAATCCCTATGAGCACCTGGTCAAACGCCCTGAACTTCAAAAAAATTGCCCTGAACACGCAAGATGACCTGCCGGCGCTGGCACTGGTTGATCTTGCTGACTGGGCTCTGGTTACCCTGGTCGGTGAAGACAAAAAATCCTACCTGCACGGACAGGTAACCTGTGATGTGGTCAGCCTGAGCACAGATGCCTCCACCTTGGGTAGCCATTGTGACGCTAAAGGTAAAATGCGCACTGTTTTCCGTCTGTTCCACCACAATGACGGCTATGGCCTACTGCAACGCCAGAGCGTAATGGCAACTCAGCTACCTGAACTGAAAAAGTACGCCGTATTCTCCAAAGTGGATATTGAACAAGGTAATGACATCCTGCTTGGCCTGACTGGTGCTCAAGCAAATGACGTTATCAACCGTGAACTAGGCGGTGAAGGTCATGTCCGTCCGTTCGATGGTGGCACAGCGGTAAAAATTGACGAACAGCGTTGGCTAATCGCCGTTAACCCGTCACAAGCTGAAGTCCTGGCCAACCGTCTGGCAGAAGGCGCAGAAATCTCCGACAGCACACTTTGGGATCTGTACGATATCCGTAATGCAATCCCACGTGTTGATGCAGCCACCGAGCTGGAATTCATTCCTCAGGCTCTGAACCTACAGGCGGTAGACGGCATCAGCTTTACCAAAGGTTGTTATACAGGCCAGGAAACCGTTGCCCGTGCCAAGTACCGCGGTATCAACAAGCGAGCTATGTACATTGTCAGCGGGATGGCCACAGCATGCCCTCAGGCGGGTGATGCCCTTGAGCGCAGTGTCGGTGAAAACTGGCGTAAAGGCGGCACAGTCATTGCGGGTTATCAGTTTGCAGATGGTCAGGCAACAGCTCTGGTCTGCCTGCCGAATGATCTGGAAGATAACACTCAGTTCCGCCTGGCAGACCAGGAAGCCCTGTGGCAAAAGCAACCTCTGCCTTACTCTCTGGAAGACAATGCTTAAGCCATGCAAACATCAGTAATTATTCATCTGGAAAAAGAAGGCGTCGACTTCCGGCTCCTTCCCCACACCAAACCGGCCAAAACGATAGAAGAAGCGGCGCAGGAACGTGGTGTCGATCCGCAGCAAATGGTGAAATCTATCCTGTTGCGTGACATGGGCGGCTTCCATGTTCTGGCTTGTGTTCCGGGCCCATCTCAGGTTGATCCGAAAAAAGTCCGGGCCATGTTCGGCTGTCGCCGGATGACCTGTGCTGATGCCCGTGACGTGGAGAAAGTTACCGGGCTGGTGATTGGAACAGTCGCTCCGATTGGTCTGAAACACCCGCTGCCGGTCATTTTCGATCACAGCATTACCCGGCATACCCGGGTCAATATCAGCAGTGGTGATCGTATGGCCGGTATCGAACTGGATACCGACGATCTGCTATTGCTTTGTGATCCGATGTTCGCTGACATTTGCCGCTAGGACGAAGCCCGATAATGAAAGATATCAACTGGCGAGGCGTCGATCTTAACCTGCTGATCGCCTTCTCCGCCCTGATGGAAACCCGCAGTGTGACTAAAGCGGCAGCTAAACTCTCAATTGGCCAGTCAGCCATGAGCCACAACCTGTCGCGGCTGCGTACCCTGCTCAATGATCCGTTATTCGAGCGCCAGGGCCACCAGATGATAGCAACAGATCGGGCTATTGAACTGACACCGGTTATCGAACATATACTCGGACTGGTGACCAGCGAGATCCTGCGCCCCGGCGACTTTATTCCGGCGGATTACCGGGGAAATTTCAAGATAGGGCTGACCGACTACGCCGAACTGCTGTTTGCTCCAGCCTTGTTTGATGCAATATCAGAACAGGCACCGCACTGTCAGCTCAGCTTCTGCAATGTGGATCGCAACAACTATCAGGCAGCATTCGAAAACCAGAATATCGATCTGGTGATCGGCTCGATGAAAGGACTGCCAAAAGAAATCGAAAGCCAGCATCTTTATACCGAAGATCATGTCTGCCTGTTTGATCAAAAAGCCACCGGGCTAAGTATCCCTGTCGATATGGCCAGTTATGTTGCCACACCGCAGGCACTGGTCACCCCGGACGGCAAACTGGCCTCACAAATCGATGACCAACTAAAACAACAAGGATTTTCCCGCCATGTAGCTGTCGGCTCAGGTAACTTCCTGACCGTGCGCCACCTGTTGACCGGGCGGAATCTGCTGTGCGTGGTTTCAACCCTAATGGCAAAAGTCGATATCTTTCAGGACAACCTGACCCGGTGCCCGCCTCCGGTGGAGATCCCCGACTTTGATATCAATATGCTGTGGCTGAAACGAAATGCCTCTCACCCACGAATAGAGTGGTTGAAGCAAATTGTCTGCGACACAATCACTCAACGAGTCGTCGCCCTTCGCCAAGCTCCCGATAGTTGATACCAATAAGTGCCGGACTATCAACCGATTCAGGTAAACAAGTTCTAATCACTACAGAATAAAAAGCAAAAGCAGGGAAAATCCCTGCTTTTATCTTTTTTGCCTTTCAGCTATCAGTTTTTTTGCTGTGGCTCCTGGATTTGGTAAAGTCTGTGGGTATCACAGACCTCCTCACAATCGCACTCTTTCTCAATGCCAACGTTCGCCAGGCCGCCACAACTGCCCGAAATAGTTTTCTTCTTGATAATCCAACCAATAGCCATTGCGGTAATCACCAGCAGGAAAATCATTAGCGTGAGCAACAATGTCATAGTTTGACCCCTCCTAGCTTAGAAAGACCTGACATCGACATTTTTCCATTCATTCTCATCCCGATTTTTGCCGGGCGCTCTTTTTTCTTACTGCCACACCCGCAGCCACAATCGCCCTTTTCTCGTTTACAAGGACGGCCCTGCTCAGGTGAAGTCAGGGCTTCACGGGGAATTTCACCACTCATGACCATGGCAACCGGGCTGCGAGACGGCACACGGCTAACCGTAAAACCACTGTTCAACAGTCTCGCCAATGAACGCTGGCCGACATTACCCAGAATGATCTCTGTCACCCCCAGTTCTGTTAGCTGGCGTTGAAGCACTTTTTTGTGCTTGCAGCCAATTTCACGGCGACCACTGTTTTCGAACTGATGGATCAACTGTCCATCCTGATTAAACACCAAAAAGCCCGCCGCTTTACCAAAGTGACCGGCAACCTCGTTACGAGGTGTAATTGCAATTGCTAGAGACATCATTAATTGTCCTGTTCACAGGCCGGTGTACATTCAGTTCCGGCACCGGCCGTCATTGATTGTTGCGATACAGGCTTTAACTCAAGGGCCATTCCCTTAACTAACGCCTGAGCAACCTTATGTCTTGCACTGGCAACAATATTGCCGAGTGTCTGTCGGGAAACGCCCAACTCCTGGGCCGCAGCCTGTTGGTTCAGGCCGTTCAAGTCCACCAGCCGGATTGCTTCAAGCTCATCAGGAGCCAGCGCAATACTGTCAAGCTGTGACATTGGGATACCGTTCGGCTTAAAGCAGCTATGGGCCGGACGACAACCGATCCGGCGCTCTTTCTTAGGTCTGGGCATTACATCCTCTTTTCTGGCATATGCCAATAACAGGCTTATTATTGGCATATGCCAGAAACATTTTTTTGATCCAACGCAGAAAAATTGAAATAGGCCGATAAAAAAGAGAAAAAGTCTCAGAGCTCAGACCAGAAAGGAAATTCAGCACAAAATTCTGAAATGACTACAAAGCAAAAAAATTCAATTCATAACAGGGCGACAAAAAAGAGAACTTCGTCCCAACAACAAACCGCGCCATTACAGGAAAGATGCAGATAACGTCATAATTATCCAATAATAATTCGAGGCAAAGACATTGATGCGAATAATTTCTAATTCTTATTTTTTATTTCTAATTATGAAATAAAAGAATTTTATACTCCGCCAAATAACGCTCACAAATAAATAAACCACCCAGTTAAATTTGGCGTTGAGATTGTGCTGTTACAGTCACAAAACTTTCATAGTGGCTGGCTTATAATCCCCCCTGTTCGAAAATCAGACGAGGCTGACAAAATATGCGCATGTTCAAACGCTACGTGCCCACGTTAATTGCAAAGCATGTAAGCCGTTTATTCAGTGGAAGGATCTACATCGATGGCCGAGGAGGCTATGAATTCGACAAAGGAATGTTGCTTGTGCCAGTCAAAGCCCAGCAACGGCATTTTCAGACCGTGAACGAAATCAACAGGGAAATAAAACGCCTCAGAGAATTTTAAAAATAGCGGTCAAAATAATCCGTTTATGCAAAAGCCCACATAGTGGGCTTTGCTGTATTTAAACACAACAAACCGATTAGGGTTTGCAGGACAATAGACCGAGCCTTCTCAGCTACTCTTCTGATTCATCAACCAAGTCGAGATAATTATCAGAGTCCAGCAAATCGGCAAACTCGCTTTCATCTTCTACTTTGATCTGAAACAGCCAACCGTCACCATAGGGATCACTGTTTACCAGCTCCGGTGAATTTTCCAAATCTTCATTAACAGCAACTACAAAACCGGTCAGAGGCGCATAAACATCCGATGCGGCTTTTACTGACTCAGCAACCGCGCAATCTTCGCCGGCCTCCGTTGCCGCATCCAACTCAGGCAACTCAACAAAAACCATATCTCCCAGTAACGACTGGGCATGATCGGTAATACCAACGGTAAAAACCCCATCACCTTCCGGACGTACCCACTCATGGGTATTGGTATATTTCAATTCAGTGGGAATATAGCTCATGGTGAAACTTCCTTATGAAAGCCTGCCTATCGCCTCAACACAGTGCGATGAAAGCAGAGAAAAAACACAGTGACAGCTCCTCAAACTCACATGGCTGCGATCAAGCTTTAGTCCAACGGACTAAATTTCCTGTTATTTACTGTAGGAGAAAAAATTCAAAGTGTGATCAAATAATCCCTATAAAAATCATGCGCACAAAAAAACCGCCTCCGAAGAGACGGTTTCTACCGCAAAAGTTGTAACTTTCCTAAGAGCTTATGGCTTAGCCAGATCAGGCAAGTCACCGGTCAGGCCCAGAGCTCGGCGCATAAATTCATCTTTCACGCCCGGCGCTTTGTCCGCAATAAACAAACCAATATCACGCACCAGTTTCTTCGCGGGATTGCTACCGTCAAACAGATCACGGAAAGCCTGCATCGCGGTGATCATCTTCGCCGCCTCGGCCTTACGCCAGCGTTCATACTGACGCAGGTTAGCCTTCTTGCCGATATCCTGCTCTTGCTGCCACAGACTCTTCAGCTCCTGAGCCAGGCTGGCAGCGTCCAGCAAACCAAGGTTTACGCCCTGCCCGGCCAGCGGATGAATGGTATGGGCCGCGTCCCCAACCAGAACCACTCGATCCCGGACAAAGTCGCGGGCATAACGCATTCTCAACGGAAAAGCCTGACGCTCACCTTCAACCTGACAAAGACCCAGACGGTTATCAAAAGCCGCTGTCAGTTCTTTGTTGAATTCCTCGTCACTCATATCGCACAGGAGCTCAGCCTTCAGTGGCGGTACCGACCAGACAATTGAGCACAAATCCTTATCCGCCAATGGCAGGAATGCCAGCGGCCCCTGTGGGCGGAAAACCTGACGAGCAGTCTGCTGATGAGCCTCACTGCAGCGGATATTGGCAACAATGGCACTATGACCGTAATCCCAGTGGGTCAGCGGGATATCCAACTGGTTACGTACCCAGGAATTTGCCCCGTCAGCACCGACAACCAACTTGGCTGTCAGGCTCTTGCCGGAAGCCAGATTCAGCCAGGCTTCACTCTCGCCGAAAGCGATATTCTGGCAGTGTTCCGGTGCCAGCAAAGTCACATTAGGCAATTGCTTTATCCGCTCCAGTAACGCCAGTTGAATCACCCGGTTCTCGACAATATGACCGAGATTCGGCTGCGCCAGTCGGGCTGCATCAAATTCAATACTAGCAAAACTGTCCTGCTCCCAAACCTGCATTTTTCCGTACGGGCTAAGACGTCGCGATTCAATACCCGACCAGGCACCAACCCGACGTAGAATTCGCTCACTGGCGCGGCTGAGTGCCGACACTCGCAAATCCGGTAACGGAGCCAGTTCTTGCTCAGGCAGTTTGCCTTCAATTACAGCAACACGCAGCTCGGTATCGGCAAGCGCAGCAGCCAGGGTCAGCCCCACCATACCGCCGCCGATAATGGCAACATCAACACTTTGCATCATTATTATCTTTCTACCTGTCCCATTGCCCGCCGTACCAGCGGTGCTTTTATCGTATCAAATAGGCTCATCGCCAACAGTCCGGTATTGCGGCCAGCCACCAGTGGCAGGCTGTTATTGGCAAACACTCCGACCAAACCAGAGGTCATCCCTACAGTAGCCTCACGATCCGGCGTCCGACGCTGACGATAACGGCTCAGGATCTGTGCTGATCCCGGATCACCAGCTTCATCAAAACCACGAACCACTTCTTCAGCCAGTGACATGACATCACGCAGACCAAGGTTAAAGCCCTGACCGGCAATCGGATGAAGTGTCTGCGCGGCATTGCCGACCACGGCAACCCGGTGGGAAATGATGCGCTGAGCTTGACGCAGAAGCAGCGGATAAGCGCAGCGGGAACCGGCTTTCACCAGTTGCCCCAGGCGCCAGCCAAATGCCTGCTGCAACTCGGTCAGAAACTGCTCATCACTCCAGTTCAGCACTTTTTGCTGATCTTCCGGTTTAATACACCACACCAGTGAACTTCGTCCTTCTGACATCGGCAACAAGGCAACCGGCCCGTAAGGCGTAAAGCGCTCAAACGCCCGCCCCTGATGGGCTTCGGCTGTTGTCACATTAGCTATTACCGCCACCTGGTCAAAGTCATATTCACTGCGACCGATTCCCAGCATGTCACAGCAAGACGACAAGGCACCGTCAGCCGTCACCAGCAATCTGGCACTGATCGTCTCACCCTGCTCAAGGGCCAGTGTCACCGCTTCCTGGCTACGCTGAATATCCGTGATCACTGCCGGGCAAAGCAGCTCGACAGCCTCTAGTTCATTAAGCTGTTTGTGAAGCAAGGCACCGACATCAGCCAGCTCTACCACATACCCCAAGGCATCGACACCCTGCTCGCAGGCATCAATGTGAACAATGCCTGCATGCCCCTGATCCGAAACATGAATATGGGAAATTGGGGTGGCAATATCGTCCATACTCGACCAGATGCCTATTTGTTGCAGCAAGTTGGCAGATCCCAAAGACAAGGCAATACTCCGGGCATCATACCCCGGGTGTTGATCCAGCTTCGGTGCTACCGCCTCTACCACGGCGATCTTTAATCGGCCGCCGCTGAGATTATTGAGGGCAATAGCCAGTGTCGCACCCGCCATTGCACCACCGGCAATGACAACATCATACTGCTTCACATTCACTCCCTTACCATTGTTATTAGTGCACGTAGTTATTAGTGCAAAGTCGGCTTCTTAACCGAATCAAGCCCCGGTACAACCGGCTCTTCCACTGCGCCCGGACGCTGGCTCAGTTCTACCAGACAGCTCAGCACACACTCAGGTACATAAGCCAGCACGTTTTCAAACAGTTCAGCCTGTTCATCCATATCGTCATCTTCATCGATACCCAGCTGCGAGATCTCCTCCAGTGCAGCGACAGCTTCGCTCAAATCCGGCGACATCTTGTTCTTTTCTAGTCCCATCAGGCCCAGGCCGGAGATAAAGTTTGTCGTCCACTCACTCAGTGCTTCAGCCCGCAACATCAGATCTGCGCCTTCTGTTGGCAGCAGCAGGGAAACGTTGAATTCAGCATCCGCCAATTCTGCAGCCGTTGAATTGAACAGGGTATTCGTCAGCAGGCCCAGCTCACCGGCAACAGCATCAAAAACAGAACGCACCATGGCTTTGGCACCATCCGTTAAAGGCTCACCTTCATTGGCGTAATCACATACAGGGCCGACCCAGTTATCACCATCAACAGCCAGTCCACCACAAACCATGCCGTTCAACAGGCCGTGAAGCTCTGACGGAGAAACCGCTAGACCGTGCTCTTTCAGTGCTGCATCAACAGCGTCATACGCAGGTAATTTTACTTCGCTCATGGGCTTTTAACCTTAATTTCGTTGGTGCTCAGATTAACTATGTTATGCTATCACTTAGGTTGAAAACAGGCTAATAGCCTGAGAATCCGTAACAGAAATATCTGTTACTCAAAGAGTGCGACAGCTATGGCAACTTCGCTGAAATCCAGGGCCGATGTTTGGTGCAAAACGGTCAATATCTGATTAGTCAGCAGGCATTCACCGCAAACCGTGATTAGCGAGCTTGCATGTTGAAAAGGCTTTTTCTATATTTAGCCACCTGTCGCGAATAGCAAGCGGAATGCCAAACTAACAATCTGGCACGGAACAAGATTATAAGTTTATGAGTACTCAGGCTGTTGAAATTCAAGTATTGGGCCGCATCCTAAAGGTAAATTGCCCAACGGGTCAGGAAGACGCACTGCGTGAAGCAGCAAAAGATTTCGACCAGCGTCTTCAAGACTTGTCTGAACGCACAAAGATCAACAACGCTGAACAACTGCTGATGTTCACCGGTCTGAATATTTGTAACGAGTTGCATCAGCAACGCCATGAACAACAAGGCAATGATTCAAATTTATCCAATCGAATCAACGCACTAGCAGAAAGTTTGGATAAGGCATTGCAAAATCAACCAAAGCGTTGATAATGAATTGACCCTGGGGTGTACGTCAGTGAATTAACGTCCCCGAGCCGATAAGCAAATACAAAGGGTTGGCTTTTATTAGCTATTGAGCATGCTCAGCTCGTACTGAGAAGCCTACGGTTAATGTTGCCGATCCACCTTGAACGTCTGGTTCAAGGGCCACAATTCGCAACGGCACCTTGGGGCATACCTCCTATCTCTGATAAGCTAGATTGGTAACAAGAATCGAGTTCCCCGGATTCAGCAACTTATCTGTCAAAAACTCGCTTCTTTATATATCTTTTATATTCCCGAACAACCTCTGTCACTGGATGACTTATGAGATCAGCTGTTCACCCGTTAGCTTCACGCCAACATATTCGTCAGGAAATCCGCCAGCGCCGTCGTGCCCTGAGCCAGAAGCAACAAAAGCATGATGCAGAAGAGCTCCTGATCCGCTTTCAGCAACTACCCTGCGTGATTAACGCCAATCACATTGCCCTTTACCTGTCTAATGACGGGGAAATTGATACCCAACCACTGATTGACTGGTTGTGGCAACAAGGTAAATCTGTCTACCAGCCGGTACTTCACCCGTTCAGCAAGGGCCATCTGCTGTTTTTGCACTACACCCCAAATACCCGAATGAAGCTGAACAAATACCAGATTCGAGAGCCGATACTGGATATCAGGCTGGTTAAACCGGTGAATGAACTCGATCTGGTCTGCACCCCGCTGGTCGCTTTTGACAATACTGGCCAACGATTGGGAATGGGCGGCGGCTACTATGACCGGACCCTGAACCGCTGGCACAATGAGCGCCTTGGCCCGCAACCTCTCGGGCTGGCCCATGACTGTCAGCAGGTTGATAGCCTGCCCTTTGAAGCCTGGGATGTTCCCCTGCCGGAAATCATTACCCCGTCATACCACTTCACCTGGCCGGTATAAGGCCAGGTTCAACACTTGCCAAACTCCCCCGACCTCAGCCGCCTCTGCCCGGTTTTCAACATTTACTTACCCGACAACCACTACCAAACTGAAAACAGAGATCTCGATCAAATAATTGACCTGACGGGCAAGGAGCCAGTTAGCTATAATCAGCGCTCCGCGCAACGTTTGTCATCACTAGGAGAAAGGCATGACACAAGATGAAATGAAGAAAGCTGCCGGCTGGGCTGCATTGGAATACGTGAAGAAAGGCAGCATCGTGGGTGTGGGCACTGGCTCAACCGTTAATCACTTCATCGACGCTCTGGAAACTCGTAAATCAGAAATCAAAGGAGCGGTATCAAGCTCAATTGCCTCGACTGAACGTCTGGAAAAAATCGGTATCCCAGTATTTGATGCCAACGAAGTTTCCAGCCTGGACATTTACGTTGATGGTGCTGACGAAATCAACGCTGAATATGACATGATCAAAGGCGGCGGTGCAGCCCTGACTCGTGAAAAGATTGTTGCCGCCATTGCCAAGCAATTTATCTGTATCGTTGATGACACCAAACAGGTAGATGTACTGGGCCAGTTCCCGCTGCCAGTTGAAGTAATCCCAATGGCTCGCTCATACATCGGCCGCGAGCTGGTAAAACTGGGTGGTGACCCTGTTTACCGTGAAGGTGTGGTAACCGATAACGGCAATGTGATCCTGGACGTTCACAGCATGGAAATCACTGACCCGAAAGCGATGGAAGACAAAATCAATGCCCTTCCGGGTGTGGTAACCGTGGGTCTGTTCGCTCACCGTGGTGCTGACGTTCTGCTTGTCGGCTCTTCTGAAGGCGTTAAAAAGTTCGAAAAATAAGTAGCTTAGCTCTATAAGCTTACTTAATTCTGTTATTTGATTACAAAACGGCATATTTTATGCCGTTTTTTCTTGTCCGTTTCGTAATTTTCTTACCCAACCTCATTTTTTTTTGTTACTTTAATATTCAGCATGTAGCAATCATTTGAGTCAGCGCCGTCGGGCGGCATCCAGGAATCCTTTCATGCACCTCCATTCCTGCCTGCCACACCAGCTGTTCCGATGGTTCGCCGTCTCAAGTTTTTAAGGATGAGAACCAATGGCTAAAGTTTCACTGGATAAAGAAAAGATCAAAATTCTCTTATTAGAAGGCCTCCACCCTTCTTCAATTGAGGTTCTTCAACAAGCCGGTTACACCAATATCGAATACCACAAAGGCTCTCTGTCAGGCGACGAACTGCTTGAAGCCGCTAAAGATGCACATTTCATCGGTATCCGATCCCGTACCCAGCTAACAGAAGAGGTCTTTGAGTCCGCCAAGAAACTAATTGCTGTTGGTTGTTTCTGTATCGGCACCAACCAAGTTGATCTCTCTGCAGCCGCCAAACGCGGTATCCCGGTATTCAACGCTCCGTTCTCTAATACCCGAAGTGTTGCCGAACTGGTTCTGGGTGAAATCCTGTTGCTGTTGCGCGGCATTCCAGAAAAGAACGCCAAAGCTCATCGCGGTGAATGGCAGAAGTCGGCTGAACACTCTTTCGAAGCCCGTGGCAAACGCCTCGGTATTATCGGCTACGGCCACATCGGCACCCAGCTGGGTATCCTGGCTGAAAACCTCGGTATGAAAGTCTACTTCTACGATATCGAGAACAAACTGTCGCTGGGTAATGCCACTCAAGTCCGTTCGATGACAGAGCTGTTGAATAAGTGTGATGTGATCAGCCTGCACGTACCGGAAACCCCGGAAACCCAGAATATGATCGGGGCCGAAGAGTTCGCCCGTATGAAGCCCGGCGCCATCTTCATTAACGCCGCGCGTGGTACCGTTGTCGATATTGATTCACTGTGCAGCGCGCTGGAAAGCAAACATATCGCCGGAGCGGCAATTGACGTATTCCCGGTTGAACCAAAAACCAACAAAGACCCATTCGAATCACCGCTGGCTAAATTTGATAATGTCCTGCTGACACCGCACATCGGTGGCTCTACTCAGGAAGCACAGGAAAACATCGGTGTCGAAGTTGCCGGCAAGCTGGTGAAATACTCTGACAATGGTTCAACCCTGTCCGCCGTCGGCTTCCCGGAAGTATCACTGCCTGAACTGCGTGAATGTTCTCGTCTGCTTCATATCCACGAAAATCGCCCGGGTATCCTAAACCAGGTAACATCGATTTTTGCAGAGGAAGGCATCAACATCGCCGCCCAGTTCCTGCAAACCGGACCAGAGATCGGTTATGTGGTCATTGACGTTGAAACTGAGCGTGCCGAAGAGGCACTGACCAAACTCAAAGCCATTGACGGCACTATTCGTGCCCGCCTGCTGCACTGATCTTCCTGCAGACCATATAATGTAAAAAAGGAGAGCATTCGCTCTCCTTTTTACTGGATACAGAGTATTACGGAACCTTTAGTCCTGTAATTTAAATACCACTTCTACCCGGTCTCGAATGGTAATTTCAGTATCCTGATAAGTTGCAGACACCTCAGGAGCCGCATCCATTGCCATCCGCATCATCACCGGACGTGGGCTGGCAACCTGGTAAGTAATGCGCCATACCCCATCAAGCTTTTCACCAAAACCTTTCGCCAGTGATTCCGCCTTGGCTATCGCATCTTTAATCGCCGCCTGACGGGCTTTCTCAATATACTCATCTTCATTGCTGACTTTCAGATTGATATTGTTAATGCGGTTGATCCCGTCACCCAAAGCGTTATCCAGGTAAGTATTTAGCTTGTCCAAATCCCTCACGGTAACAGTCACATAACGGTTAGCACGGTAACCAACCAATTCCGGCTTCTTATCTTTAGGGTAGTGATACTGTGGTTGCAGGCTGATATTGGCGCTCTGAATATCAGAACGTTCTACACCCTGTGCCAGCAAGCGCTCAACAAATGCCGTTACGGCCTTATCGACAGCTTGCTTGGCCTCTTTGGCCGTTGGCCGATTCTCTTCAACGGCAACCGAAAATTCAGCCATATCCGGCTGAGCCGAAACCTCACCACTACCGACAGTTTCCAAATGAGGTACTGTCATCTGCGCCGATGCTGCTCCGGCAAATCCCAATGTACTAAATCCTAATAACACGGCTAACAGCTGTTTTTTCATAAGATTATCCTGTTTGGTTATAGTGGCGAAAAAGCCTGATGTCCCATTCGACAACAACAAACGTCAAAATATCCCGGTTGAGAAAAAATATATCGCACATTGTTTTATTTCATCTTCTATCAACAGCCCTCTCCTCCCTTGAGATAAAAGCTGGATCTACTAAAGACAAAGTTTACTGTGGCAATACATCCTGGGCATGACTGATCAACAGTTGTGACAATTCACTTAGCACCCCGCTTTCCAGCGCCCAGTGGTGCCAGTACATCCGTCGGGTCAGGAAAACTTCAGGGATCAGGTTAACTAATTGTCCGCTGGCAAGCTCCTCCTGGATCTGTACCCTTGGGATCAGACAATAGGCAATCCCCTCCACCGCCACCCTGACAAAAGCTTCTGATGATCTCACCGTATGTTTCATTACACTGCCGGGCGGCAAATTAAAGTGCTGATGAACAAAACGTTCATGCATATCATCATGCTGATCGAACGCAACCCCCGGCGCAGCAAGCAGGCTCTCGCGCTTGACCCCATCAGCAAAATACTTCCGGGCAAATTCAGGGCTGGCAACACACAAATAATCAACCCGGCCCAGATAGTCAGCGACACATCCCGGCAACGGTTCCGACTCCATACTGATCGCACCAACAGCTTCCCCGCTACGCAGCTTATCCAGCGTTCGAATCTCATCTTCAACCAACAAATTGAGTTCTATACGTCGTGATTTAAGCAGCGGACTGATCGCTGGCAATAACCAGGTCGCAAGGCTGTCAGCGTTGATCGCCAGGGATACAGACAGTGGCTGACTACAGTCATCCGGGATCACTTCCGGCAACAATTCCTGCTCCAGCAAACGGACCCGGCGATATAGCCCCAAGACTTTCTGGCCGGCAGGTGTTGGCCTTGGCGGCTGATCCCTAACCAGCATAGGTTGCGCCATCAGCTTTTCCAGCTGTTTAATCCGCTGGGAAACCGCTGATTGGGTAATACACAAATACTCAGCCGCCCGTTCAAACCCCCGCTGGCTGATCACAGCATCTAACGCCTCAACCCAACGATAATCCAGCCCTCGCATTCCGCCTCCCTGCTTTATTAGACAAACTTATGATAGATAAAAATTATTAGTTTTACTTAATCCTACCGTCAAAACTAAGCTTATGCCATCAGACACTTTTTAAAGTAAAAACAAGAATAAGGAACACAGCAACAATGAGTCTTTGGCCGCTATTACAAGGGTTTGGTCTTGGAGCCAGCATGATCATTCCGATCGGTGCACAAAATGCCTATGTACTGAATCAAGGGATTAAACGTCACCATCACCTAACGACAGCCACCGTCTGCAGTATCTGCGATGTTATCTTTATCAGCCTTGGTATCTTTGGCGGTGGTGCTCTGCTGTCCAGCAACGAAACCTTATTGCTATGCGTCACCCTTGGTGGCATTGCCTTCCTCAGCATTTATGGGTTCATGTCACTGAAAAGCGCCCTGGCCTCAGCAAGCCACCAGGAAGAACAGAAAGAAGTCATGGCCCGGGGCCGACGAGCGGTCATTTTAGGCGCACTTGCCGTAACAGTACTTAACCCACATTTGTACTTAGATACTGTGGTTATACTGGGTTCTATCGGCGGCCAGTTCGAGGGGCACGAGCGTATCGCATTTGCCGTCGGCACTATCATGGCATCATTTGTCTGGTTTTACAGCCTATCGATTGGTGCTGCCAAGCTGGGGCCAACACTATCAAAACCTCGGGTAAAAAGGACGATTGATTGTCTTGTTGCCGCTATGATGTTCTTTATTGCAGCCCACTTGGCGCACGGTTTATGGGAGACTCACCTTGGTTAAAGCATCCACCGCTTCCTTAGAAGCTATCTATCAGCAAAATTTAACGCTGTTCAGCCAAACCGGCGTTGACTACCAGTCCTGGCAACATGAACCTATTCTCGACTTCGAGACCGATGCCCGCATCGCTAAAGAGCTGGGCTGGACAGCAGCGCCGACCAAAAGCCTGTTTATGAAAATCAAAGGAGGCGGACACTGCCTTCTGCTGACCCATCGTGACAGCCGCCTTGACAGCAAGCTGGTCAAACAGCTGCTAGGCAAACGAGTTTCAGTGTGCAGTAATGAAGAAATGATCGAGGCAATTGGCTGCAAACCTGGTGCGGTATGTCCATTCGCCCTGCCGGAAGAAGTTAAAGTCTTGGTTGATCCTATTGTTTTCAGCTATCCGGAACTGATGTTCACACCGGGTAAACCAGATTTCACTTTTGCTTTCGCATCTTCATCCCTGATGACGCTACTGGAAGCCATGCCAAACACCGTTATCATGCTGCCGGAAAAAGAAGCCGAACAGGTATAAACCTCAGCATTCCTGATAAACCAGATAAAAAATGGAGCCGCATAGCTCCATTTCTTTTATGTTCAATCAGCTTGGTTAGCCGTCGATTTTGTTGAGATGCACATCCATCTGCGGATAAGGAATGCCAATGTTTTCTTTATCCAGCTCTTCTTTAATCGCCTGCATCAAATCAAAATAAACACCCCAGTAGTCAGACGTTTTTACCCAAGGACGCACAGCAAAGTTCACAGAAGAATCAGCCAGAGCCAGCACGCCAACTGTCGGGGCCGGATCTTTCAGAATACGGTCATCCGCTTCAATCACTCGAGTCAACACTTCCTTAGTATGCTTCAGGTCGGCATCATAAGAAACCCCGATCACCAAATCGATACGACGGGTTTTATGACGAGAGTAGTTAGTAATAGGCCCGCCAATCACAGCAGCATTAGGCACCACGACCATTTTGTTATCCGGGGTATTCAGGATTGTTGAGAATACCTGAATTGACTCCACCGAACCGGACACCCCGCCAATTTCGACATAATCACCGGATTTAAACGGACGAAAGCCCACAATCAAAACACCGGCTGCAAAGTTTGACAGTGAGCCCTGTAAAGCCAGGCCGACAGCCAAACCGGCGGCACCGATCACGGCAACCACAGAAGCCGTCTGCACACCGACACGCCCTAATGCTGCAATCAATACGATAACAAACAGCAGGTAACGCACCAGCGAATGCAGGAATTCGACAACGGCATCATCCATTTGCTTTTTACGCAGCACTTTCGCGACGCCATTGGCAATGGCTTTAACCACTAAGTTACCGATAAACAGGATCAGCAAGGCTGAAATGATATTCACCCCATACTGGATCAACAACTCCTGATTGTCAGCAACCCATTCTCCGGCATTCAGAACGCCAGTGGTCAACTCATTATCCTTAATGGTTTCAACCACGGTCTCCGCAACACTCTCAGTCATACTTTATTTTCTCTCTTTCCATTGTTGTTATGTTTGGCCAAGCGATGCTCGCCTTCAGCCGCAATTTATACCTGTAAAATAATACCTCTGGCTAATACAGATACCAATTAATTAGCAAGCTGATGCTTTCATCCGTGAACTACAGGCAAAAAAAAAGCCCGCAAAAGCGGGCTTTTTCAAACTGTTTTCGCTTACGCGGTTAACGAACTAATTACAGTACGTCGATTGCGTTAAGGTCAGCGAATGCTTTCTCAAGACGAGCAACCATAGAAGCCTGACCAGCACGTAGCCATACGCGTGGATCGTAGTACTTCTTGTTAGGCGCGTCTTCACCAGTTGGGTTACCGATTTGACCCTGTAGGTAATCGTGGTTGTCAGCTTCGAACTGACGGATACCGTCCCAAGTAGCCCACTGAGTATCAGTATCGATGTTCATTTTGATAACACCGTAACCAATAGACTCTTGGATTTCTGCTTCAGTTGAACCAGAACCACCGTGGAATACGAAGTTCAGAGCGTTTGGTGCAATACCGAACTTCTCTGCACAGTATGCCTGAGAGTCACGTAGGATTGTTGGAGTCAGTACAACGTTACCTGGCTTGTATACACCGTGTACGTTACCGAAAGAAGCAGCGATAGTGAAACGTGGGCTAACAGCGTTTAGTTTCTCGTATGCGTAAGCAACGTCTTCTGGAGAAGTGTACAGCTCAGACTGATCCATATCAGAGTTGTCTACGCCATCTTCTTCACCACCAGTACAACCCAGTTCGATTTCCAGAGTCATGCCCATCTTAGCCATACGCTCAAGGTACTTAGCTGAGATTTCGATGTTTTCTTCCAGAGACTCTTCAGACAGATCGATCATGTGAGAAGAGAACAGAGGCTTACCAGTTTCAGCGAAGTACTTCTCGCCAGCGTCCAACAGACCGTCGATCCATGGAAGTAGTTTCTTCGCAGCGTGGTCAGTGTGAAGGATAACAGGTACACCGTAAGATTCAGCTACAGCGTGAACGTATTTAGCGCCTGCAACAGCACCTAGGATTTGAGCTTCCTGACCTTCAAGTTTTAGACCTTTACCAGCGAAGAAAGCAGCACCACCGTTAGAGAACTGAACGATAACTGGCGCTTTAACTTTAGCAGCAGCTTCTAGTACACCGTTTACAGAGTCAGTACCTACACAGTTAACTGCAGGAAGTGCGAAGTTGTTTTCTTTTGCAACTTCAAATACTTTCTGTACGTCGTCACCAGAGATAACGCCTGGTTTTACGAAATCGAAGATCTTAGACATAACAATAGTCCTATTTGCCTTGTAGTCTGTATGTAAAATGAAATCTTTTGCAATCGTTTGCTTTCGGCCAAGCATTCTATAAAAACTTGATCTGTTTAACAAACAATTAATGCACGGGAGCCTAAGCTCCCGCACTGTCAATCAATTAAGCTTTTGCACGCTCTTCAAGCATAGCAACGGCAGGAAGAACCTTGCCTTCAACGAACTCAAGGAACGCACCGCCACCTGTAGAGATGTAAGAAACGTCAGCCTTGATACCGAACTTGTCGATTGCAGCCAGAGTGTCACCACCACCAGCAACAGAGAAACCTTCAGATTCTGCGATAGCTTTAGAGATACCTGCTGTACCCGCTTCGAAGTTCTTGAATTCGAATACGCCTACAGGACCATTCCAAAGGATAGTTTTCGCATCTTTCAGGATTTTAGCCAGAGCTTCAGTTGACTCAGGACCCAGGTCGAAGATCATGTCGTCGTCCTGAACTTCAGAAACGTGCTTGATTTCTGCTTCTGCGTTTTCGTCGAATGCTTTTGCACACGCTACGTCAGTTGCAACAGGGATTGCACACTCGTCCATCAGCTTCTTAGCAGTATCTACCAGATCAGCTTCGTACAGAGATTTACCAACATTGTGGCCTGCAGCTGCGATGAATGTGTTTGCAATACCACCGCCAACTACTAGCTGGTCAGCAACTTTAGACAGAGACTCAAGAACAGTCAGCTTAGTAGAAACTTTAGAACCACCAACGATTGCAACCATTGGACGAGCAGGCTTGTCCATTGCTTTACCTAGTGCGTCCAGCTCGTTAGCCAGCAGAGGACCAGCACAAGCTACAGGTGCGTTCATACCAACACCGTGAGTAGATGCCTGAGCACGGTGAGCCGTACCGAATGCATCCATTACGAAGATGTCACACAGTGCAGCGTACTTCTTAGACAGCTCTTCTTCGTTCTTCTTCTCGCCTTTGTTGAAGCGAACGTTTTCAAGAACAACCAGCTCACCAGCGTTCAGTTCGATACCGTCAAGGTAGTCTTTAGCTAGTTTAACTTCGCAATCTAGTGCATCGTTCAGGTAGTTAACAACAGGCTGTAGAGAGAACTCTTCTGCGTACTCGCCTTCAGTCGGACGACCCAGGTGAGAAGTAACCATTACTTTTGCACCAGCTTCCAGGCAGTGCTTGATAGTTGGAAGAGATGCAAGGATACGTGCATCAGAAGTTACTTTACCGTCTTTTACTGGCACGTTTAGGTCAGCACGGATAAATACGCGTTTACCTGCAAGGTCCAGATCAGTCATCTTGATTACAGACATGGTTTGTCCTCTCAACATTGATTAATTTAAAGTCAAAGTTCTTTTGTCGGCCCGGCTTCACTGCCCGGCCCCATAATTCTTACAGCTGTTCTTCTGCACTGGTTTTGTGCATTGCCAACGCCGTATCTAACATTCGGTTGGCAAATCCCCATTCATTATCACACCACACCAACATCTTGATCAGGTGCTGATTACTAACCCGAGTCTGGGTGCCGTCAACAATCGCGCTATGGGGATCGTGATTGAAGTCGATTGAAACAAGTGGTGCATCGGTGTAATCAACTATGCCAGCTAATGTACAACGAGACGCCTCTGCCAGTGATTGATTTATGTCATTAACTTTCACATTTGTTTTAACTGTGACACTTAAATCCATTGCTGTGACATTTATTGTCGGAACACGCACAGAAATAGCTTCAAATTTGTCAGAAAATTTCGGAAAAATACGACCGATACCAAGATGAAGTTTAGTATCAACGGGAATAATTGACTGGCTAGCTGCGCGGGTGCGACGTAAATCAGTGTGGTAGGCGTCAATGACCTGCTGGTCATTCATTGCTGAGTGAATTGTAGTGATAGTGCCGGATTCGATACCGAAGGTCTCATCCAAAACCTTAATAACAGGAACAATACAGTTGGTAGTACACGAACCATTCGAGACAATGCGGTGCTCAGACTTGAGCGACTCATGGTTCACACCATAGATAATGGTGTTGTCGATATCATTGGCACCCGGATGGGAAAACAAAACCTTTCCGGCACCAGCGCTGATATGCGCTTCGCCGTCGGCCCTTGAACCGTAAATACCGGTACAGTCGAGAACAATGTCGACATCCAGGTCTTTCCACGGCAGAAGGCTAAGGTCTGGTTGATGCAGAATCCGGATAGAGTCTTTGTCACCATTTCCATGAGCGATAAAAAGGTGCTCCTGGTCATGGCTGACAGGCTTCTGGAAACGCCCGTGGCTGGTATCGTACTGCAACAGGTGAGCCATTGCTTCAGGCTCAGCCAGTTCGTTGACTGCCACGACGTTGATTTGATGATTTTTGCCGCTTTCATACAGCGCGCGAAGCACACTGCGTCCGATACGGCCGAATCCATTAATTGCGACTTTTAGTGTCATATCCGTGCTACATATTTACTAAGCCGCGTTAGTGTATACCAAGCCAAGCAGAGAATCACCTTAATTGTGACCCCTATCACCCGATTGTTAAAAATAATTACAAATCAATATGATAAATACAAAAACCGGTACTCACTTCAGCGGAGGGTTAGAGGAGAAAAGGTGATGTACATCGCATTTTCAGCAAAAAAAGGCCTCTTGCTGAGGCCTTTTTTTCATACATCGAAATAAATCGTAATAGTTATAACGGGTCTGATTCCCGATTAAGCCAGCAGCTCTTTTGCAGTGTTCACTACGTTTTCAGTTGTGAAACCGAACATCTTGAACAGCTCGCCTGCCGGTGCAGATTCACCGAAAGTAGTCATACCGATGATACGGCCGTCGAAACCAACGTACTTGTACCAGAAGTCAGCGATACCCGCTTCAACAGCAACACGTGCAGTCACGTCAGATGGCAGAACCGCTTCACGGTATGCGGCATCCTGCTTGTCGAATACGTCAGTCGCAGGCATAGAAACTACGCGAACCTTGCGGCCTTCAGCAGTCAGCTGTGCGTATGCTTCTGTTGCCAGCTCAACTTCAGAACCGGTTGCGATAAGGATCAGCTCTGGCTTGCCTTCGCAGTCTTTCAGGATGTAACCACCTTTAGCGATGTCAGCAACCTGAGCTTCGCTACGCTCCTGCTGCGCTAGGTTCTGGCGAGAGAAGATAAGAGAAGTAGGGCCGTCTTTACGCTCGATAGCAAATTTCCATGCTATAGCAGATTCAACCTGGTCACATGGACGCCATGTGCTCATGTTTGGCGTCAGGCGCAGAGATGCGATCTGCTCGACAGGCTGGTGAGTCGGGCCATCTTCACCCAGACCGATTGAGTCGTGAGTGTAAACTTGGATGTTCTGCACTTTCATCAGCGCAGCCATACGCATTGCGTTACGTGCGTATTCCATGAACATCAGGAAGGTTGCACCATATGGTACGAAACCGCCGTGTAGTGCGATACCGTTGATGATTGCAGTCATACCGAACTCACGTACACCGTAGTGGATGTAGTTACCGGATGCATCATCAGCAGTCAGTGACTTAGAGCCAGACCACATAGTCAGGTTCGATGGTGCCAGGTCAGCTGAGCCGCCCATGAATTCTGGCAGCAGCTTACCGAATGCTTCCAGTGAGTTCTGAGAGGCTTTACGAGACGCGATGTTCGCAGGGTTTGCTTGAAGATCTGCAATGATAGCGTTAGATGCTTCTTCCCAGTTTTCTGGCAGCTCGTTGTTTACACGACGCTTGAATTCAGCAGCCAGTTCAGGGTGAGCGGCTGCGTATGCTGCAAACTTCTCGTCCCATGCTGCTTCTTTAGCCGCACCCGCTTTTTTCGCATCCCACTCAGCGTAAACGTCTGCAGGAACTTCGAAAGGACCGTGGCTCCAGCCAAGGAATTCACGAGCCGCTGCGATTTCTTCAGCGCCCAGAGGAGCACCGTGACAGTCGTGAGAACCGGCTTTGTTTGGAGAACCGAAGCCGATGATCGTCTTACAGCAGATCAGAGTTGGTTTACCAGTTTCTGCTTTCGCCGCTTCAATAGCTGCGTTGATAGCGTCAGCGTCGTGACCGTCAACAGCAGGGATTACGTGCCAACCGTAAGCTTCGAAACGCTTAGCAGTGTCATCAGTGAACCAGCCTTCAACTTCACCGTCGATAGAGATGCCATTGTCATCCCAGAAAGCAATCAATTTGCCAAGACCCAGAGTACCTGCCAGAGAACATGCCTCGTGCGAGATACCTTCCATCATACAACCGTCGCCCATAAACGCGTATGTGAAGTGGTCAACGATGTCGTGACCGTCGCGGTTGAACTGATCTGCCATTGCTTTTTCAGCAATCGCCATACCAACAGCGTTAGTGATACCCTGACCCAGAGGACCAGTAGTCGTTTCAACGCCAGGTGCGTAACCGTATTCAGGGTGGCCTGGCGTTTTAGAGTGAAGCTGACGGAAATTCTTCAGGTCATCGATAGACAGTTCATAACCTGTCAGGTGCAGCAGAGAGTAAATCAGCATAGAACCGTGGCCGTTTGACAAAATAAAACGGTCGCGATCAGCCCACTGTGGGTTTTGTGGGTTGTGGTTCATGTGGCTGCGCCATAGTACTTCAGCGATATCAGCCATACCCATAGGGGCACCCGGGTGACCAGAATTTGCCTGCTGTACACCGTCCATGCTCAGGGCACGGATTGCATTAGCCAGCTCTTTGTTTGAAAGATGGTTACGAGAAGACATGTCTGCTCCAAAAATTCGTAGACTTTTTTATTGCGATTTTTTGCCTTTATTACAGCTAAGGCAAATAAACCAGGAATCGGCGGGCGTGTATTGTCGCAAAGTCTCCCCCTAAACTGCAAACGTTTCCCTCAATAAAATAATTCCGATATCAATAAGCTAACCGGAAATTGACAAAAAAATACCAATCTCAGCCTCACAGACGTAAACGTTTGCTTCAAGTTTTCAGCATAACCCTACAATTCGTAATGTTGATTTTCTGCCGATCCAGAGTATTATAGACGTCTAGACGGAGGTAGCTCTATACTTTCAAACGTATATCCGTATATGTTTTATCAATAATTTTGCAGATTTCAGGGCTCCTCAATATCAATCCGTATCAACATAAAAGTGAGACCACGCATGTCAAAACACCTGTTCACTTCTGAGTCGGTATCAGAAGGTCATCCGGATAAAATTGCAGACCAGATTTCTGATGCTGTATTGGATGCGATCCTGGAACAAGACCCTAAGGCACGTGTTGCGTGTGAGACCTATGTAAAAACCGGTATGGTAATGGTGGGTGGTGAGATCACGACTTCAGCATGGGTTGATATCGAAGAGCTGACTCGTAACACTGTTCGCGAAATCGGCTACGTAAACTCAGACATGGGTTTTGATGCGAACTCTTGTGCGGTTCTGAGTGCAATCGGTAAGCAGTCTCCGGATATCAACCAAGGTGTTGACCGTGAAGACCCTCGTGAAATGGGTGCCGGTGACCAGGGTATCATGTTCGGTTACGCGACTAATGAAACTGACGTACTGATGCCAGCACCAATCACTTACGCACACCGTCTGGTTGAACGTCAGGCTAAAGTTCGTAAGAACGGCACTCTGCCATGGTTACGTCCTGATGCGAAAAGCCAGGTAACTTTTGCATACGATCAGGGTAAAATCGTTGGTATTGATGCTGTCGTTCTGTCTACTCAGCACTGTGAAAGCATTGAACTACCTGTACTACAGGAAGCGGTTATGGAAGAAATCATCAAACCGACTCTTCCTTCTGAGTGGCTGAACAAAGACACTAAGTTCTTCATCAACCCGACAGGCCGTTTCGTAATCGGTGGTCCAATGGGTGACTGTGGTCTAACAGGCCGTAAGATCATCGTTGATACCTACGGTGGCGCTGCACGTCACGGTGGTGGTGCGTTCTCTGGTAAAGATCCATCAAAAGTTGACCGTTCAGCAGCTTACGCAGCACGTTACGTTGCTAAGAACATTGTTGCCGCTGGCATGGCGGACCGCTGTGAAATCCAGCTGTCTTACGCAATCGGTGTTGCTGATCCAACATCAATCATGGTTGAAACTTTCGGTACCGAAAAAGTAGCCCACGACATCATTGTTGAAGCGGTACGACAGCACTTCGACCTGCGCCCTTACGGTATGCTTGAAATGCTTGATCTTCTTCAGCCTATTTACCAGAAGACGGCAGCTTACGGTCACTTTGGCCGTGATGAATTCCCTTGGGAAAAAACTGACAAAGCTGAACTGCTGCGCGACTTCGCAAAGCTTAAGTAAGCATTGCTGCAAACAAATTGAAAAAGGAAGCTTCGGCTTCCTTTTTTGTTTTCTGGGAACTCTCATTCGAATTCCCTATACTGCCCTGCTCCAGCTATAAAATCAGATCCGACTATGACATCCCTTCAAAACCAGGTTAATGAGAAAGTCAGGCATTGTATTGACCAGGCCAACCACCGCCTCAACAAACACTTTGCCATGCCAGCAGTCAGCTTCCGCCAACGGGGTAAAATTGCAGGAAGTGCCCGCCTGCAAGGCTGGGAAGTACGCTTCAACCCGGTTCTTCTGGAGGAAAATCCGCAAGCTTTCCTGGATGAAGTAGTTCCCCACGAAGTCGCTCACCTGGTTGCGTTCAAACTGTTTGGCAAAGTGCGTCCTCACGGCCGGGAATGGCAAATCATCATGACTGAAGTGTTTGGCGTACCAGCCAGAACCACTCACAGCTTTGATATCACATCAGTTCAGGGGACCACCTTCCTCTACCGCTGTCACTGTAGTGAGCACCACCTGACCATCCGACGCCATAACAAGGTTATACGAAAGCAAGCGGTCTATCACTGCCGTAAGTGCCACCAACCGCTTGAAGCCGTCTGACAGCCCACCGCCACAACTCCGTCCCCAAAACGTAACACTATGTAATTTACAAAATAAAAAAGAGTGAACTGCTTCTAAAAACCACATTCAGTGATAACCTTGTCATAACTGATTCCAATGATAAGGCCGCACATGCAGCGCACTTTAAAATGGCTCACCATCGGTTTACTGTTCCCGGCAACCGTGATGGCCGCCCACCCCTCTTCATTCAGCAAAGCGAAGAAAATCGCCGTCAATATCTACCAAGAGCATCCGGTCAGCTTCTATTGCGGCTGTGACATCAAGTGGCAGGGTAAAAAAGGCATCCCGGATCTGGAAAGTTGCGGCTATGAAGTTCGCAAACAGAAGCGTCGTGCCAGCCGAATTGAGTGGGAACACGTGGTGCCGGCCTGGCAGTTTGGCCATCAGCTTCAGTGCTGGCAGGACGGCGGTCGAAAGAACTGCGGTAAAGATGCCAGGTTCCGCCATATGGAAGCGGATCTTCACAACCTGACTCCAGCTATCGGTGAGGTGAACGGTGATCGCTCCAACTTCAATTTCCGTCCGTGGAACGACGACAAGGGTGCCTTTTACGGCCAATGTGAAATGAAAGTCGACTTTAAGCAACGCCGTGCCGATCCGCCTCCGGCAGCTCGTGGCGCTATCGCCAGAACCTATCTGTATATGAGCGACAGATACCCATTCCGCCTCTCCCGACAGCAACGCCAACTCATGGAGGCCTGGGACAGACAATACCCGGTCAGCGACTGGGAATGCCGCCGCAATGAGAAAATTGCAGAAATTCAGGGCAACCATAACCCATATGTTGAGAAGGCCTGTTCTCAGCGTAAAAACTAGTAAAAACAACAGCTACAATCCGGCCGTTGCTGCCAGGAGTCACAGTAACGGCCATCTAGCCACAGTAAAATCCACCTTCCGGACTTGGTTTTTTACTCGCCCGCATCCATGTATTAGCAAACAGCACAGTATTAATTGATATACTACCGCGAGATAAAACTAACCAGGTTATTGAGATAGCCATGAGAATCCCACGAATTTACCACCCTGAAACTCTGCCTGCTCAGGGAAAAGTTATGCTCAGCGATGATGCCGCGAATCATGTTGGTCGTGTTATGCGTATGCAGCCGGGCCAGGAGCTGATGCTGTTTGATGGCAGCGACGCCGAATTTCCGGCAGTCATAACCAACGCCAGCAAAAAAAGTGTTGAAGTAGAAATCCAGTCACGCGAGGAAAACAGCGTTGAATCCCCGCTGGATATCCACCTCGGCCAGGTGGTTTCTCGTGGTGAAAAGATGGAATTTACCATCCAGAAATCTGTTGAGCTGGGCGTAAATACTATCACCCCTCTGATCTCTGAACGCTGCGGTGTAAAGCTCAACGCAGAACGTTTCGAAAAGAAACTTGCACAATGGCAGAAGATCGCCATCAGTGCCTGCGAGCAGTGCGGCCGCAATACCGTACCGACTATCCGCCCGATCATGAAACTGGAAGACTGGTGTGAAGAAGAGTTTGACGGCCTGAAACTAAACCTGCACCCGCGAGCCAGCTATTCGATCAACACCCTGCCAGAGCCGGTGAACAAGGTTCGCCTGCTGATCGGCCCTGAAGGTGGCCTGTCAGCTGAAGAGATCGGCATGACCGAACAATATAAATTCGATGAAATCCTACTTGGCCCACGCGTACTGCGCACTGAAACGGCAGCGATGACGGCAATCACTGCTCTGCAAGTTCGCTTCGGCGATTTAGGCTAATAACCCTAGGAGAAAGTAATGATCAAACTGGGTATCGTGATGGACCCGATTGAGTCTATCAACATCAAGAAAGATTCCAGCTTTGCCATGATGATGGAAGCTCAGCGCCGTGGCTGGGAAATCCACTACATGGAAATGAACGACCTGTCACTGGAACAGGGTAAGGCTGTTGCCCGTACCCGTATTGTCAGCCTGAAAGAAGATCCGAACGGCTGGTTCGAATTCCACGGTGAGCAGGAAATCGCCCTGTCTGATCTTGATGCGGTACTGATGCGTAAGGATCCACCGTTCGATACCGAGTATATCTATGCCACTTACATCCTGGAGCGCGCCGAAAACGAAGGTGCTCTGATCGTCAACGAACCTCGCAGCCTGCGTGACTGTAACGAAAAACTGTTCACCGCCTGGTTCCCGGATCTGACTCCGACAACCCTGGTTACCCGCAGCGCTGACAAGATCCGGGCTTTCCATAAAGAGCACGGTGACGTGATCCTCAAGCCGCTTGACGGCATGGGCGGCTCATCGATCTTCCGCGTGATGGACGGCGATCCGAATGTATCAGTGATCATCGAAACACTGACCAACCACGGTAATAACTACTGCATGACTCAGACTTTCGTTCCTGATATCAGCAACGGCGACAAGCGTATCCTGGTTGTTGACGGCGAGCCGATCCCATACTGCCTGGCACGTATCCCGGCTAAAGGTGAAACCCGCGGTAACCTAGCGGCAGGTGGTCGTGGCGAAGCCCGTCCAATCAGCGAAACAGACCGTAAAATTGCAGAAACCGTCGCACCGGTACTGAAAGAAAAAGGTCTGATCTTTGTTGGCCTGGATGTAATCGGCGACAAGCTGACTGAAATTAACGTTACCAGCCCGACCTGTATCCGTGAAATTGAAGCTGCCTTTGATGTTTCTATCACTGGTAAGCTGATGGATGCAATCGAGCGCCGCGTTAAGGCTTAATTCTCCAGGCACTGATATCGACGCAGCCCGGTTACTCCGGGCTGCGTTTTTTATAGCAGAGGCCGTAACAGAAGTTCCTCTTAACCATGCGTTAATACCATTTCTGAAGAATAATCGGCATACTGTAAGTAACAGGATATGTTGTAGGTAGACAAAATGAATTTAACCAATCATTTTCTGGTTGCCATGCCCTCCATGCAGGATCCGCACTTTAAAGGTAGTGTTGTCTATATCTGCGAACATAATGAAGACGGTGCTATGGGCTTAGTTATCAACCTGCCTATCGATATTTCCGTTGGGAACATGCTTGAGCAAATTGACATCGAACGCGACCTGCCACTGGAAGATCCGGCAAGCCTTGAGCAACCGGTTTTTAATGGCGGACCAGTCTCCGAAGACCGTGGCTTCGTTCTTCATATGAACCTGAAGCCGGAGCACAACGATTTCAGCTCCAGTATCGATATCACCGAAAAATTATCGATCACCACATCAAAAGACATTCTGGCCCTGCTAGGAACCAGTGAAGCACCGGAAAAATTTCTTGTTGCCCTGGGGTACGCAGGCTGGGGCGCAGGCCAACTGGAACAGGAAATGGCTGAAAATACCTGGCTGACCATGGAAGCCGATCCGGATGTTGTCTTCAACACCCCGATCAGCGAGCGCTGGGATAAAGCTATTGCCCGGCTTGGCATCAGTTCAGCCCACCTATCAATTGATAAAGGACATGCATGAGTAACTCACGCAGCGTATTAGCATTTGACTACGGCACCAAAAGTATTGGTGTCGCGATTGGCCAGGAAATGACTGGCACCGCCAACCCACTGGCTGCCTTGAAAGCTAAAGACGGGATCCCAAGCTGGGAAGCAATCGAAAAAATACTGAAAGAATGGCAACCGGATCTGATTGTCGTTGGCCTTCCTCTGGATATGGACGGCTGCGAACTCGAAGCAATTACGCCTCGCGCCAAAAAGTTTGCCAACCGCCTGCACGGTCGTTTCGGCTATCAAGTTGAACTACATGACGAGCGCCTGAGCACAGCTGAAGCCCGAGCCGAACTGTTTGAACGCGGCGGTTATCGTAACCTGAGCAAAGGCAATATCGACTCCCAATCAGCCGTTGTGATCCTGGAAAGCTGGTTCGAACAGCAGTACGGATAAATTCAGGTTCAACAACACAAAAAACACTTAAGCGAGAGTCCTAATACTCTCGCTTTTTTTCGCGTTTTACCCACCTTTCAAAACGCAGCACGACCTCGCCAAGTAAAGCTGTACAGCTTTTCTTCCATTTTTCAGCCTGAAGCTGTCACCACTTATTGTAGTTCTCAAACAACCAGCGCGATCCCGCCTCGCATAAGGGATGATCAGCTTGTACAGCTTTTGGACACCTTGAACCCAAAAGCTCCATAAGTTGATCGCCTTTTTCATACCGAAAAAATAATTCTTATAGTTCATTCGGTTAAAGATAATGAACAATAAAAAAAGCTTTAGGATCATCACAACCCTAAAGCTTCATTACTGAATCAACAGCCAGAGAAAGAACTTAATTCATATCGATCGTTACCCCGTCCAGGGTATTGTTACCGATCTGATTTTTATCACCAACCTTGATCATCAAACGTAAATCATTGGCAGAATCTGCATGGTGCAGCGCATCCTGCTCAGTGATCTTGCCTGCGCTGAACAACTCATACAGTGACTGGTCAAAAGTCATCATTCCCGACTCTCCGGATTTAGCCATCACCTCTTTGATCTCATGCAGTTCACCGCGACGAATCAAATCCGCAACCCGAGGAGTATTAAGCAGAAGTTCAAATGATGCGTGACGTCCGGCACCATGAGCATCAGGAATTAATTGCTGGGCCAAAATACACTTCAGGTTAAGAGACAAATCAAACAGGAACTGATCGCGGCGCTCTTTCGGCACCAAGTGCAAAATACGTTCAAGCGCCTGGTTGGCGTTATTAGCGTGCAATGTCGCCATACAGAGGTGACCGGTTTCGGCGAAGTTCATCGCATATTCCATGGTTTCCCGTGTCCGGACCTCACCAATCAGGATCATATCCGGTGCCTGTCGCAGTGAGTTCTTCAGTGCGACTTCATAGCTCTCAGTATCCAGTCCCACTTCGCGCTGGGTGACAATACAGCGGTCATGCTTATGGACGAACTCGATCGGATCTTCAACCGTCAGGATATGACCGCTACGGTTAGCATTACGAAATCCGGTCATCGCAGCCAGTGAGGTTGACTTACCCGAACCAGTAGCCCCTACCACCAAGACCAGACCACGCTTAGCCAATGCCATTCGCTGCATGTCCATCGGCAGATTCAAATCAAAAATATCCGGGATCTCAGTTTCAATCCGCCGGATCACCATTCCCGGCAATTCTCGCTGCCAGAAGGCACTGACCCGGAAACGCAATTCGCCGCGCACCAGGGCAAAATTGGCTTCCCGGGTTGAGACAAATTCCTGCTGGAGTTTACTGTCCATCGCCTCATCGACCATAAGATCGACCGTCTGACGATCCAGCGCCTCTCCCAGCTGATGCAGGTTCCCGTCAACTCTAAGCAGACAGGGGGCATCCACGGTAATGTACAGATCCGATGCCTTGCATCGCACCATCTCTTCGAGGATCTGCTGTAAATTCATCTCGGTTCCTTAATTACTTTGTTTGCCGTGCACTTATAGCTGAGTGAAGGCACTGTCCACAATTCGACGGCCTTCCTCAGCCTCAACCTGCCCCTGTGCCACCAGCATTTTTACACTCTGCTCCATGGTTTGCATCCCCATTGCCGAGCCGGTCTGGATCATAGAGTACATCTGCGCCACTTTATCCTCACGGATCAAATTACGGATCGCCGGGGTGGCCATCATCACTTCATGAGCAGCCATCCGCCCACCACTGATACTCTTGAGCAAACTCTGGGAGATCACCGCCCGCAATGACTCCGACAACATGGAGCGTACCATAGCCTTATCGTTACCCGGGAACACATCAATGATCCGGTCAACCGTCTTGGCTGCCGAGCTGGTATGCAAGGTTCCAAGCACCAAATGCCCTGTTTCCGCCGCAGTCAACGCCAAGCTGATAGTTTCCCTGTCACGCAGCTCCCCCACCACAATAACATCCGGATCTTCACGCAATGATGAGCGCAATGCATTATTGAAACTATGAGTATCACGATGTACTTCTCGCTGATTGATCAAACTGCGTTTGCCTTCGTGAACAAACTCCACCGGATCCTCAATGGTCAGGATGTGACGGTTAAAATTCTCATTAATATAATCAACCAATGCAGCAATAGTGGTCGACTTACCTGAACCGGTTGCTCCGGTTACCAGCACCAACCCACGCTGGCTCTGAGCAATTTGATAAAACACCTCTGGTACATTCAGAGACTCAAGGGTCGGGATATTTAGCGGAATCGTCCGGAACACCGCCGCTGCACCGCGTGACTGATGGAAAGCATTAACACGGAAACGGCCAACCTGAGGCAGTTCAAAGGAGAAGTCCACTTCCAGCTTTTCTTCATACTCACGACGCTGGGCATCATTCATGATGTCAAACACCAGCCGATGTACCTCGCCATGCTCCAACGCAGGCAAGCTCAGTTTCCTAACATCACCATCAACCCTGATCATCGGCGGAACACCTGCAGAAAGGTGCAGATCAGAGGCATTATGCTTTACACTAAAGTCCAGTAGTTCGGTGATATCCATAAATTTTCCCCACAGAATCAATTATGAGTAGTATCAAACAAAATATTGAACAGGTCATCTCTCAGATAACCTCAGCAAGTAAAAAATGCGGCCGGAAGGCCGATTCCGTGCAACTACTGGCGGTAAGCAAAACAAAACCGATTACAGCGATCGAAGAAGCAATTGCTGCCGGACAGTTTGCATTCGGTGAAAACTATGTCCAGGAAGGGGTCGAAAAGGTTCAGCATTTCTCATCCCACCAACAGGCTGACTCACTAAGCTGGCACTTTATCGGGCCTATTCAGTCGAATAAAACCCGGCTTATTGCCGAGCACTTCGACTGGGTTCATTCTATTGACCGGGCCAAAATTGCCCGCCGCCTGAGCGAACAGCGCCCGGCAGATATGCCGCCGTTAAATGTATTATTGCAAATCAACACCAGCAGCGAAGCCAGTAAATCCGGCATTGCTTTTGAAGACCTGGAAGCTCTGGCTGACGAAATTGCCGCGATGCCAAATCTGGTACTGCGTGGCCTGATGTCGATACCGGAAAGAGCGGACGACTATGACAGCCAGTACGCAGCATTCAAATCACTGGCCGATGCCAAAGAGAAACTGCAGGCAAAACACCCGCAGCTAGATACCCTGTCCATGGGGATGAGTGGTGATATGGAGGCGGCTATCGCTGCTGGCAGCACAATTGTCCGTATCGGTACCGCTATTTTCGGAGCCAGAGATTACAGCAACAAACAATAAAGGATGCTCAGCGCATTTATTCCTGACTTCACTTAGGGAATATGCCGACCAACTTTGCGCTTTCTACACAAGGATTTAGCATGGAACAACGTTCAATCGCTTTTATCGGTGCCGGTAACATGGCCCGCTCAATCATCGCCGGCCTGGTTTCCAGTGGTTACACACCAGATAAGATCACAGCAACGGCACCAAGCTCTGCCCGCCGTGAGCCCCTGGCACGAGATTACGGCATTCACACCAGCGACGATAACCTGCATGCAGCTGAGCTGGCAGATGTCATCGTACTGGCCGTAAAGCCTCAACTGATGGAAGAAGTCTGTCGTCCACTTCAGGTACTCGATTTCAGCGGCAAGCTGGTTATTTCTATCGCCGCAGGCATCTCAGCCCAGCGCCTGAACGAAATGCTCAACACTGAGCTAAACCTGGTCCGCGTCATGCCAAATACCCCATCTCTGATCGGTAAAGGGATGAGTGGCATGTTCGCTCCGGCTTCAGTGGGCACTGAAGATAAAGCCTTTGCCGAACACTTAATGACAGCTGTCGGTGAAGTCTGCTGGGTAGAGCAAGAAGCTGGAATTAACGGTATTATTGCCGCTGCTGGCAGTGCGCCGGCTTACTTCTTCCTGTTTATGGAAGCAATGGAAGCAGAGGCGGTTAAACAGGGCTTTGACCCGGCAACCGCCCGCAAATTGGTGCAACAGTCCGCCGCCGGTGCAGCCGAAATGGTGATTGCCAACCCGGAGACCAATCTGGCCACCCTGCGTGAACAGGTCACCTCTAAAGGCGGAACCACCGCAGAAGCAATAAGAACATTTAACGAACACCAACTTAGTGATACCGTAGCTAAAGCAATGCGTGCTGCAGTTACCCGCGCTGAAGAAATGGAAAAGTTATTTTAAGGTTTAGATATGAATTCAATTGGTTTTTTAGTCAGTACCCTGTTCGACCTCTACATTATGGTCGTCCTGCTGCGCATCTGGCTCCAGTGGGCCCGGGCAGACTTCTATAACCCGTTCTCCCAGTTCATTGTAAGAGCAACCCAGCCTATTGTTGGTCCGCTACGTCGTATCATCCCGTCAGTCGGTTCGCTGGACTTAGCAACCCTGATCTTCGCTTACGTGCTAAGCATTTCCAAGTTTGTCCTGCTCCAGCTGGTACTGACCGGCGGCAATATGGCATTCAGCGCTGATTTCCTTTGGGTCGGTGGCCTGTCTCTGCTTAAAGCAGCCGGTAGCCTGATCTTCTGGGTACTGCTGCTTCGTGCAATCCTGAGCTGGGTAAGCCAGGGCCGCAGCCCGGTTGAATACGTGATGCACCAGCTGACTGAACCAATGACAGCACCAATCCGCCGTTTTATACCCGCTATGGGCGGCTTGGATCTGAGCGTGATTGTCCTTTTCATCGGCCTGCAGTTTGCCAATATCCTGATGGGTGATCTGATTGGTCCTATCTGGTTCCAGTTATGAGCCAACAAGCTGTAACCCAAAACGGCGACGATCTGGTAATACATCTGTATATCCAGCCTAAAGCGAGCCGTGACAAAATTGTCGGCCTGCATGGCGATGAACTGAAAGTTGCCATCACCGCACCACCGGTTGATGGCAAAGCCAATGCCCATCTGAGCAAATACTTGGCCAAGCAGTTTCGCGTAGCCAAAGGACAAGTGGTTATTGAAAAAGGCGAGCTTGGCCGCCACAAGCAGGTAAGGGTTGAAAGCCCGCGTGAAATCCCACAGGTCATTTCCGAACTGCTGTAAACCTAACACCCGCAACATACGATACAGCCCGGCCATATAGCCGGGCTGATACTATTAATGGTCAGCAACCACAAAATCACAGGCAACAATTAACAACAGCCACTGGCTATACTATAAGGATGTAATAATCGCCGGATTATCAGGGTCATATTGGTACCGGTGTGTGTCCAAGAAGGATAAAATCATGACTCGTATCTTATGTTTATTATCGGCACTACTCTTTACCGCACTCCCTGTAAATGCAGAGCAACTGAAAGACATCGGCAACCTTGAAGTTCACTACTCCAGCTTCCCATCAACATTCCTGACGCCTGAAATTGCCAGTACCTACCGCATTCAGCGCAGCCGCTACTCAGCGATCGTCAATGTCACCGTACTGGATAAAAGTCAGGAAGGAAAACCGGCCGTCACTGCCGTACTGACCGGTAAAGCAAAAAACCTGCTCGGTACCATCAAGAACCTGACATTCCGCGAAGTCCGAGAAGGTAATGCTATTTACTACCTTGCCGAACTAGGCCATGCCAACGAAGAAAGCTTCAGTTTTACCATTGATATCAATCGCAACGGCACCAACGGTCAAATCGCTTTCCAGCAGACGTTCTTCGTCGACTAGCCATTCTCTTTACGGTGGAGTCAAACGGCTCCGCCCTTACATTCCCTTCCTGTGTCCCAAAACTGGTGACAGCCTGAGATTGGTATTATCATAGCGCCCGTTATTACCAGTCCTTTTGATTACCTGTCCTTTTGCGGACCCACCGAGGAACAACGATGAGCAAACTAGTACTGGCCACTGGCAACCAGGGCAAAGTAAAAGAGATGGCAAGCCTGCTTGCAGACTTTGGTTTCGATGTTGTGGCACAAAGTGATTACAACGTTTCTTCTGTTGCTGAAACCGGCACCACCTTCATTGAAAACGCCATTATCAAAGCTCGTCATGCAGCAAAAGAAACCGGCCTGCCTGCAATTGCCGATGACTCTGGCCTGGAAGTGGACTACCTGAAAGGTGCTCCGGGTATCTACTCGGCCCGCTTTGCCGGTGAATATGCTTCAGATCAGCAAAATCTGGAAAAACTGCTGAAAGAGATGGAAGACGTACCGGCTGAACAACGTACCGCCCGTTTCCACTGTGTACTGGTGATGATGCGCCATGAAAATGACCCAACGCCGCTGGTATGTCACGGCACCTGGGAAGGCAGCATCTCGACTGAAGCGCACGGCGAGAACGGCTTCGGTTACGACCCGATTTTCTGGGTACCGGAAGATCAGTGCGCCTCTGCCGAACTAGAGCCCGCGCGCAAAAAGCAGCTGTCTCACCGAGGCAAAGCACTGAAAAAACTGTTTGCTGCCCTGAAGGACGCCTGATGCTAGTTCCACCACCATTAAGCCTGTATGTCCACATCCCGTGGTGTGTTCAGAAATGCCCGTACTGTGACTTCAACTCTCATGCGCTTAAAACAGATATTCCCGAGCTGGATTATATTGATGCGCTGATTGACGATCTGGAAACAGATCTGAAGGCTTACCAATTGGAAGACGGCCACCGTTCGCTGCATTCGATCTTTATTGGTGGTGGTACACCAAGCCTGATTTCACCGGAAGAGATCGGCCGCCTGTTGCAGGCCATCGAAGCTCGGATTCCGTTCAGCCCGGATATCGAGATCACCATGGAAGCCAACCCGGGTACGGTCGAGGCCGGACGCTTCACCGCCTACCGTGAGGTTGGCGTCAACCGGATCTCAATCGGTATCCAGAGCTTCCAGGATGAGAAACTCAAACGCCTGGGACGGATCCATGGCCGCAACGAGGCTATCCGCGCGGCACAGCTGGCAGAAGAAGCCGGACTCAACAGCTTCAATGTTGATTTGATGCACGGCCTGCCGGATCAATCGATCGAAGATGCCCTATCCGACCTGAAACAGGCGATTGCACTGAACCCGCCTCACCTATCGTGGTACCAGCTGACGATTGAGCCGAACACCCTGTTCTACTCAAAACCGCCAACATTACCGGATGATGACGACCTGTGGGATATATTCGAACAGGGCCACCAGTTGCTGACAGAAGCCGGTTATGTGCAGTATGAAATTTCCGGCTATAGCAAGCCCGGGAAACAATGCCAACATAACCTGAACTACTGGCGTTTTGGTGACTATCTGGGCATCGGCTGCGGCTCCCACGGCAAAATCAGTTTTGCTGACGGTACCATCACCCGCACAGTGAAGGTAAAACACCCGCGCGGTTATCTCAATCCTGAAAAACCGTATCTGGTTCAGGAAACTCAGGTCGACAGTGATGAGCGCCCGTTCGAGTTCTTCATGAACCGCTTCCGCCTGCTGGAGTCCTGCCCGAAACAGGACTTTGTCGAGCGTACCGGACTTCCGCTGAGTACGATTCAAGCCCCTATCGAGTGGGCATTAAGTCAGAATTACCTGGAAGATTCAGGGGACGAGTGGCAGATAACCGAGCACGGAAAGCTGTTCCTCAACGATCTGCTGGCCGCTTTTGTTGAAGAAGAATAAAAGCCTAGAGACAGATAAAATCAGGGGCGATGGTTATCAATAACCATCGCCCCTTTCATTAAATTGAGAGCCAGCGTCAAAGTAACGTCAAACTGCAAAATCAGAAGATAGAACGACCAATCCTGTCTGCCAGTAATTCCAGAGCCGCCGTCCCCGCCAGGGAGTTACCGCTCGGATCCAGCTCAGGCGACCATACCGCAATCGTCATCTCGCCCGGAACAACGGCAATAATACCGCCACCAACACCGGATTTGCCCGGCATACCGACCCGGTAAGCAAACTCACCGGCGCCGTCATACAAGCCACAGGTCGCCAACAAGGCATTCATCTGCTTACTCTGAGTCTGGCTGATAATCGGCTCTTTTGCCCCTAGAGGCTGGCCTTTATTGGCCAGATAACTGAATGTCCTGGCCAAATCGACACAGCTCATTTTCAGTGCGCAGTAACTGAAGTAATTGGTCAAAACCGGCATTACCTCGTTCTCAAAATTGCCAAACGAGCGCATCAGATAGGCAATGGAAGCATTACGATCACTGTGCTGCATTTCAGATGTCGCCACAACCTTATCGTAAACAATATGCTGATCACCGGACAAATCACGCACCAGCTCCAGCATCCGGTACTGAGGTGCCGACAGACGGCTGTGAAGCAGATCAGACACAATCAGCGCCCCGGCATTAATAAACGGATTACGCGGAATGCCGTTTTCCAACTCAAGCTGAATGAGCGAGTTGAAAGCATGGCCCGACGGCTCCTTACCCACACGCTTCCAGATCTCTTCCGGTTTATACAACGTCATCGCCAACGTCAGGCTCAATACCTTGGAAATAGACTGGATAGAGAAACGCTCTTCACTATCGCCGGCCTGAATAATTTCACCATCGTTGTAACACACGGCAATACCAAGCTTATTGGCCGGAACTGTTGCCAATGCAGGAATGTAATCAGCAACTTTACCTTTACCAATCAAAGGCCTGACTTCATCCAGGATCTCATTTAGCAACGCTTCTGTTGGCTTCATTCTGTTTTCTCCAAGGCTAAAAAAGCCAACACAAGGTTGGCTTCTTTTATTATTGTGACGCTACAGGGCTTAATAATCAGTTCTAAGCCTGTGTCATAGGGAAAATTATTCAGTTCGTGCGAACTTCATATCCCATACGCCGTGACCCAGACGGTGACCACGCGCTTCAAATTTAGTCAGCGGACGCTCTTCAGGACGAGGAATGTAATCACCTTCAGTCGCTGTATTTCGGTAACCCGGTGCAGCATTCATAACTTCCACCATGTGCTCCGCGTAATTTTCCCAGTCTGTTGCCATGTGGAAAATACCGCCAACTTTCAGCTTCTTACGTACCATCTCAGCAAATTCTGGCTGTACGATACGGCGCTTGTGGTGACGGGCTTTGTGCCATGGGTCTGGGAAGAACAGCTGAACTGTATCCAGGCTGCCGTCCGGGATCATGTAATCAAATACTTCAACCGCATCGTGACACATTACACGCAAGTTAGTCAGGCCGGCTTCTTCAGCACCCATCAGGCAAGCACCAACACCCGGGCTGTGTACTTCAATACCGATGAAGTTTTTCTCCGGTGCGTTCTTCGCCATCTCAACCAGAGAGGCACCCATACCGAAGCCGATCTCCAGCACTACCGGCGCTTCACGGTTGAAGACTTCTTTCCAGTCCAGCATCTGCTGAGCAAAATCGACACCCATCGCCGACCAGTTATTATCTAAAGCCGCCTGTTGGCCTTTAGTTAAACGGCCCTCACGACGAACAAAGCTACGAACTTTACGTATCAGTTTGCCGTCTTCGGTAAATTCAGACATTGTAACTTCGCCTGAGGTCTTTGAAACTTCGCTCATCGTATTACCTAAACTAGAAAATCAAAAAAACTGGGGTCTGTTTATCTTTCAACTTTGAAGCATCAAAAGATGAGCAGAACCTGAGCATCGGCATTATCCAAAGTTATGGCTCAAGTGCAAGTCTGTCGTTTGCGACAGCCGTCAGTTTGTGGTGCAATCAGCACAAAAATTATCATAACGGCACGCTTTTAAAGCTTGTCAGTAAAGTGAGCTAATTTCTGTGACCAATACCTTCTCTGAAGCCATTTTAGCGTGGTACGACAAATTTGGTCGTAAAACGCTGCCATGGCAGCTTAACAAAACGCCGTACAAAGTATGGCTTTCCGAAATCATGTTGCAGCAAACTCAGGTTGCAACCGTGATCCCGTATTTCGAGCGTTTTATGGAACGCTTCCCTACCGTCAGGGATCTCGCCGCAGCCGAGCAGGATGAAGTCCTGCACCTGTGGACAGGGCTAGGCTATTACGCCCGCGCCCGTAACCTGCACAAAGCCGCGCAGATGATTGTCTCTGAACATGGTGGGGAATTTCCGACCGATATCGAACAGGTGATGGCCCTGCCGGGTATCGGCCGTTCAACTGCCGGAGCTGTGCTTTCCCTGTCGCTCAAGCAGCACCACCCGATCCTAGACGGTAACGTCAAACGGACCCTGTCTCGCTGTTATGCTATTGAAGGCTGGCCAGGGAAAAAGGCGGTAGAAAATGCCCTGTGGCAAATTGCTGAAACCAACACTCCAGCAAAAGGTGTTGAACGCTATAATCAGGCCATGATGGATATGGGGGCGATGATCTGCACCCGAAGTAAACCCAAATGCGACCTATGCCCGGTTACCGACATCTGCCAGGCCAAAGCCCAGCAACGCCAGCTCGACTTTCCTGGCAAGAAGCCTAAGAAAACCATGCCAGAGAAACAGGCCTGGTTCGCAATTTTCCAGTGCGGCGAAGAAATCTGGCTGGAGCAGCGCCCACCGGCCGGAATTTGGGGCGGCCTCTGGTGTTTCCCGCAACATGACCATCACGACCTGTCCGGTATTGTCGAACAGCGCCTTGGCACAAAAGTGGAAGTCAATCAGCCAGAGCAACTTGGTGCCTTTCGCCATACATTCAGCCATTACCATCTCGACATAGTTCCAATGTTATTCAGGCTGGATAACATGCCGGACATGATCAGGGAATCAGGTAAAGGCCAATGGTATAACCTCAATAATCCGGCGAAAATAGGTCTTGCCGCACCGGTGCAACAGATCCTCGACAGCCTGCACTATGAGCTAAAGCAAAACAGGTAGTGATAAGCCGCTTTTAACCATCATCGGTGAAATCTAGAAGCGGCCGCTGCACTCTGGTATAACTAGCAACGTATTCATGACGATTGAAATTGAAGGAGCCACTCAATGAGCCGTACAGTATTTTGTGCTCGTCTGAAAAAAGAAGCGGAAGGTTTGGATTTCCAGCTTTACCCGGGTGAACTAGGCAAACGAATTTTTGACAATATCTCCAAAGAAGCCTGGACAGAGTGGCAGGGTAAGCAAACCATGCTGATCAATGAGAAAAAACTTAACATGATGGATCCGGAGCACCGTAAGCTACTGGAAACAGAAATGGTGAGATTCTTGTTTGAAGGTCAGGATGTCGTTATCGACGGCTATACTCCCCCGAGCGAGTAAACGTCCTGACTTCACGATTTATTCATCTTCCGGTGTAATAATCTTTACCCGGATAAAGAGAAACTGACATCATTTGCCACCAACAAGTGATGTCTTTTTTTTACTGGGAATTATGAAAAAACGCGCGCTTTTACTGTCACTGCTTCTGCTCAGCGGATGCAGCCGTGAGTTTGTCGAAAAACTCTATGATGTCGACTATGCCACGACCAACCGCTTTGCCAAAAACCTTGCACCATTACCGGGGCAGTTCACTAAAGATGCCGCCGCCCTTGACCGTTTGATCAACAGCTTCAGCGGGCAGGTAAAACGCCACTGGGGTGATCATGATTCCCTGATTGCAGGTAAACGCCAGTACGTTAAATACACCGATGGCTACCTGAGCCGGGCCCATGTCGACTTTGTCCGCGGTCTGGTAATTGTGGAAACCGTGGCTACAACAGAGCCGGAAACCCACCTCAAAAAAGCCATTGCCACCACCCTACTAACACCGGATAACCCGGCCGGGGTCGACTTGTATTCGGATTCCGAAATTGAGCTGAACGGTAAACCGTTCCTGTACGGTCAGGTATTGGATCAGGAAGGTAAAGCCGTCGAATGGTCATGGCGCGCCAATAAATTTGCCGACTACCTGATCAGCCACAAGCTGAAAAAACGTAAGATCCGTTACCAACAGGCCTATTACGTTGAAATCCCTATGGTGGCAGACCACGTCAACAAGCGTAGTTACAAATACGCAAGCATTGTTCGTGATGCTTCCCGCCGTTACGGGATCCCGGAAGATCTGATCTACGCGATAATCAAAACCGAGAGTAGTTTTAACCCTTATGCGGTCAGTCACGCCAATGCCTACGGTCTGATGCAGGTAGTACCGAACACCGCAGGCGCAGATGTGTTTAAGCTGGTTAAGAAGAAATCCGGTAAACCGTCACCGCAATACCTGTTTGATCCAGCCAAAAACATTGATACCGGCACCGCCTACTTCTACATATTACGAAACCGTTACCTGAAAGAAGTCCGCAATCCGCAGTCGCTTCACTACAGCATGATTTCGGCCTATAACGGCGGCACTGGCGGCGTATTGAAGACATTCGACAGTAATCGCAAACGGGCAATGAATGACATCAATCGCCTGCAGCCAAATCAGGTTTACTGGGCACTGACGAACAAGCACCCGAAAGCGGAAGCCAGACGCTATCTGCAAAAGGTGACCAAGTTCCAGAAAGAGTTCAACCAGGGGAAAATCTAAAGTAATGACAAAGGAATAGCCGCATATGGCCACAACGTTCAAAAAGCGAGCAAGTGGTCATTGCTGTGACATTTTTCTTAAAAAAGTAGTTGACGGCGAGGCCGAAAACCCGTTTAATAGCGCTCCGTTGCCTCGATAGCTCAGTT
>NZ_AMZO01000018.1 GCF_000331515.1 Photobacterium marinum | reverse complement strand
ATTCTGCTGATTCTGCTGATTCTGCTGATTCTGTTGATTCTGCTGATTCTGCTGATTCTCTTGATCCTGAGACTTCTTGCTGTTTTGCTGAGAATCTGAAGATTGATTTTGGTCAGAATTTTTATTCTGATCAGACTGCTGTTGCTGTTGCTGTTGCTGTTGCTGTTGCTGTTGCTGTTGCTGTTGCTGTTGCTGTTGCTGTTGCTCTAGTGCTTTTTTTACAATCTCCAGATTCTTTTGGGCATCCTTGTGGCCTGCATCTTCATCCAGCACTGACTGATAGCTGTCAATGGCATCCTGGAGTTTGCCTGCGAAGGCATAGGCATTACCTAAGTTATAGCGCGATGTGATGTCCTTCTGCTGGCTGAAATACTCAATCGCCTGCTCGTATTGTCCGGCTTTATACAGAGCTGCACCTTTCCATCGCGGAGACATAAACTGCTCTGCTGCAGCTTCATAGTCTTTCTGCTGAAAAGCCTTATAAGCCAGTTGATTGTCGTTCAGCCATGGTGATGCAAAGGCATCATCAACAGGCATAACAATCAGCAGGGCTGCGATGATTACCCCTCGCCGAAAACCGAACAGTGACAAAATCACTAAAGGGATCAGCAACCAGAAGCCATTATTAATCCGTTCTTCCAGTTCTTTGTCTTTGTGCTTATTGGCACCTTCTTGAGGTTTGGAAGTTGCAGCTATCAGTTTTTCAACATCACGGTTGGTCGGTTGTAGCAGCTGCAGCTGTCCACCGGTCTGGTTTACCAGGCTTAGCAGGTTATCCAGATCAACTTTAGCAACCACAGTTTTACCAGAGCTGTCCGTTAATAGTCGGCCATCTGGCATTTGTACCGGCGCACCCTGGCGTGTTCCGACTGCCAGAACAGAAACCCGGTAGCTTGTGCTGTCGAGCAGAGACTGGGCTTCACGGGTCTCTTTCTTAGTCAGGCCATCTGTGACCAGGATGATATCGCCACGCTGATGACCAGCCTGTTTGAGCAGGTTAATCGCTTCCTTAACCCCGGCGGCGGCATTGCTGCCCTGAATCGGCATGATATCTGGAGAAAGATAAGGGATCAGGTTCGCCAGGGTACTGCTGTCTTCTGTTAGTGGGCTAACCACATAACCGTCAGCTGCGTATGTTACGAGTCCTGTACTGCCTTCCTGCCAACCGGGAAGCAGGTCCATCGCTTTATAACGCGCCTGGGTCAGGCGGTTAGGTGCGATGTCTGTGGCATACATTGAGCGGGACATATCCATCACCAGCACTCTTGCTCCGCTGATGCTGTAAGCGGGCAGGGTGGTTTTCTGCCAGCTTGGCCCGGCCAGAGCGATGACGGTAAGCAGCCAGGCTGCACCCAGAAACGGAATAAAGGTATTGCTTGTTTGCTGGTGGCTGAGGCCGAGCTTTTCTGCCAGATGAGGCGCGATAAGGCCGCTTTTGCGTTGAGTCATCTTTAGCCATGGCAACAATAATCCCAGCGGGAGCGCAGCCAGCAGCCAGAGAGGGTGAAGAAAAGTAAAATCAGCCATGTCGTCTCCTTAGCAGTACGATAGCTACTGAAAGCAGCAATGTGAGAGCCAAAGGAAAACGGAACAGTTCCTGACGTGGACGCCAGGTTTGCTGAGCGGTGTTAATTGGTTCCATTTGATCGATTAACTGATAAATATTTTCAAGTTCCTGCGGATTTCTGGCGCGGAAATACTGACCGCCAGTCATTTCAGCAATTTTGGTTAGTGTTCTTTCATCCAGATCCTGCGATGGGTTCACCTTTCTGGTGGAGAAGAATGTTCTTTGCTCCATTTCTTCTGCCCCAATACCGACGGTATAGATGGTGACATCACTTCGGGTGGCAAGCTCTGCCGCTTCAATCGGGTCGATGACACCGGCAGTATTGGCTCCGTCACTAAGCAGGATAATTACTCGCTGTTTAGCATCACTGTCGATAAAGGTTTTGGTTGCCACACCTAAGCCTTCGCCGATGGCGGTACTTTGTCCGATAAGCCCCAGTACAGTGCGGCCCAGTTGCTCCTGAACTGTATTGCGGTCGAAAGTCAGCGGTGTTTGCAGGTAACCGTGGTTGGCAAACAACACCAGGCCAAGGCGATCACCTTGTCGGCGGGCGATAAAGTCATTCAATACCTGTTTTACTGCCGTGAGGCGATCAACAGATTGCCCGCCGGATGTGATCATATCTTCAATTGACATGGAACCGGATAAGTCTACTGCCAGCATCATGTCGCGGTGATCCGGGTTGATCTCTACTGGATCGCCATACCATACCGGGCGGGCGAGGGCGGCAATTAACGACAGCCATGCAATCGTCATGAGTCCTTTTCGCCAGCGAGTATCCGGCTGTTGTGTGCCGATACCGTCAGGCAATTTAGGTAGACGGATAGCTACAGGCTGAACAACGGGTTTTGTGAAGCGGTAAATAAGCAAAGGTAGTGGCAACAGCAACCATGCCCAGATCCAGGAAAACTCAAACATCAGAGGCCTCCTTGCCCTTGCTATGCTGGTTGGTGTGATGACTGTTTTGCTGACGGATTTCCTGGCTGGCAGGAAGCTTGGCTCTTTTCAGCCAGATTGAAGCTTGCTTATAGCACTGACTGAAAGCTGATGGTTCAAGTCCCTGAGGTGAGAAAATGCCGCGCTGCCACTCTTCAGAAATTGACACAAATCCGCGATGTTTTTCGGCCAGATGACTATCCAGGAATGAAAGCCATTGGTCACCGGTTAAACCGGCCACATTCTTTCTCGGGTAATAGGACATTGCTGTTTGACGAAGAAGCAGGTTGATGTTGCCGAACTGAGCCGGATCGTCGAGATGTTTAAGTTGACGCAATGCTTCTTTTCTCGCGCGTTGCTTAACTCTGTGTTGGTTAACCAGGTAAACCAATACAGTAACGGTAAGCAGAACAGCAAGTATGCAAGCCCACCATCCCCATGCCAGAGGCCAGTAACCGGGTTCCGCAGGCAGGTGGATATCAGCAAGAGGAAGAGAGGCGGCAAAATCTTGAGCTGATGCACTATTAGCCATAATGCTTCTCCTTACCGCCAAGTTGCCAGATCAATGGTTGTGCTGCAGATACCTGATGAAGCGGAATCGCCAGGCTCATCGCCATATCATGGATAAAATCCTGATGGTCAATATATTGCTGGCTGAGCTTTTCGCGGGTCTTTCGGGCCGAGAAATCCAGCCATACAGATTGGTTGCTGTCGGCGACATGCTCTGTGCCTTTGAAGGCTGTTTGACCTTGTTCGAGCGGATCATGGATCTGAACAAACTGGATTCGGTTATGTTGTCGCAACTGGCTCAGTCTTCTTTTATCTGTGTCTTTTAGCTGGTAGAAATCGCTGATAATTACGATTTCACTGCCTTTAGAGCACAAATGGTGAAGATGCTTAATTGCTGCAGAAAAGCTCAGGCTTTGATTAGTTTCGTTGCTATTCTGATGGGCATCAATCAATGCATTGATCAGACGCAATGCTCCTCGCTGACGGCCAGTCGGCTTGCATTCAATCAGTTTCTCACCGGTGTAAATAACAGCACCAACACGATCCTGTTCGCTGATAGCCAGCCAGCTTAACAGGCTGGCAAAGTGAGCGGCCTGAACCGACTTCAGCAGTAGTTGTGAGCCAAACTTCATGCTGCTGCTGAGATCGACCAGCAACATAACCGGCATTTCCCGTTCTTCAGTGAACAGCTTGGTGTGGGTTTTTCCTGTCCTTGCTGTGACACGCCAGTCAATTGCACGAATATCGTCACCCGGCTGATAAGGACGAACTTCAGAAAAGTTCATCCCGCGTCCTTTTTTCCGGCTCAAATGCTGGCCGTTGAGCTGCGACCACACACTCTGTGCAGGTGGCAGCCAACGAACAGTTTGATTTTTGTATTGCAGCAATTCAGCCAGACACAGGTTTACCCCGTCACTATGTGACGGCAGGGTAGGTGTCATGGATGTCTCTGTCATGCGCAGGCTACCTGTGCAATCAGCTGGCTGATAATAGTATCAGCAGAAACACCTTCGGCCTGGGCTTCATAGCTCAGCAGCAAACGGTGGCGCAGCACCGGGTAAGCCATTTGCTGGACATCTTCCGGGGTGACAAAGTCACGGCCGTTCAGCCATGCATGGGCTCGGGCGCAGCGGTCAAGCGCAAGAGTGGCACGCGGGCTGACACCCATTTGTAGCCAGTTAGCAAGCTGATCACTGTAACGCTGAGGCTGACGGGTCGCCATTGTCAGTCGAATAATGTAATGCTCGACTTCTTCTGCCATGTGAATATTCAGTACTTGCTGGCGAGCATTGAAGATCTCTTCTTGGCTGATTTGAACCGGCTCTGCTTTTTCCTCTCCCATTGCTTCGCCACGATTCAGGCGCAGGATTTGTAGCTCGCTATCCGCATCTGGGTAATCAACATTCAGTTGCAGCAAGAAACGGTCAAGTTGGGCTTCGGGCAACGGGTAAGTACCTTCCTGCTCAATCGGGTTCTGAGTCGCCATCACCAGGAACAGTTTCGGTAGGGAGTAGGTTTTACGGCCTGCGGTAATTTGCTTTTCGGCCATGGCTTCAAGCATCGCTGCCTGAACTTTGGCCGGGGCACGGTTGATTTCGTCAGCAAGAACCAAGGCATTGAAGATAGGGCCCGGCTGGAAAGTAAATTCCCCGGTTTCCGGGCGATAGATATCCGTACCGGTTAAATCCGCCGGAAGCAGATCCGGGGTGAACTGGATACGGTGGAAGCTGCCCTCGATACAATCGGACAGTACTTTGACTGCTCGCGTTTTTGCTAGGCCCGGAGGTCCTTCAACAAGGATGTGGCCATCGGCAAGAAGTGCAATAAGCAACTGTTTAACAAGATCAGGCTGGCCAATAACCTGGCTGTCTAGGTAAGTCTTAAGGTTTTGAAAAGTAGACGTTAGCATAGATTGGCAATGTCCTATAAAAACAAACAGTCAAACGAAAATGATGAAAATTTTGACCTGAAAAAAGTGATAAAGTTCATGTAGTGCGTTTATATGCGCAATGTTTAGCCACACATTCATCATGAAAGATCTTAGCGACGAATTATAGCTTACTCATAGGGTTAGCTTTCAATTGTAATTACTCGCACCACAATGGATTAAATAAAGACCTCCGCTGACGGGTAGCCTTGTTATGATGTACCAACATGGTGCACAGCAAGTCAGGTAATGCACCAAAGCTTACTGATAAGTTGCACTGTAATTAACCGTGTTTTTGTTCCATGCATTTATCTTATTGAAATTTAGGGTTTTATTTTGGTTTTAAAAGTTGGCTGAATTTTGGCCTGTTGTTTGCTCTGATGAGAATGATTATTCACAAGGAGCTATACAATATGTCAACCAAGATGTTCAGAAGTACATTAGTCGGTGTTGCTGCATCACTGCTCTTGTCATTTAACGCTGTTGCAGCGAAAGATACGATCAAAGTTGGGGTGTTGCATTCCCTTTCAGGGACAATGGCAATCAGTGAAACAACACTAAAAGACACCATCCTTATGATGGTTGAGGAACAAAATAAAAGAGGAGGGCTGCTGGGTAAAAAGCTTGAAGCTGTTGTTGTTGACCCTGCTTCAAACTGGCCCTTGTTTGCTGAAAAAGCTCGTGAACTGATCGAAAAAGAAAAAGTGGACGTGGTTTTCGGCGGCTGGACATCAGTATCCCGTAAATCAATGCTCCCTGTTTTCGAGGAGCTAAATAGTCTGCTGTTTTATCCTGTCCAGTATGAGGGGGAAGAGTCCTCCAAAAATGTCTTTTATACCGGAGCGGCTCCAAACCAGCAGGCTATCCCTGCCGTTGATTACCTAATGAATGAACTGGAAGTGAAGCGTTGGGTACTTGCTGGAACAGATTATGTTTATCCCCGCACGACCAATAAAATCCTTGAAGCCTACCTTCAGTCAAAAGGTGTCGCCAAGAGCGATATCATGATCAGTTATACACCTTTCGGTCACTCTGACTGGCAATCCATTGTTTCTGATATCAAAAAGTTTGGTGCTCAAGGCAAGAAAACTGCTGTAGTTTCAACTATTAATGGCGATGCCAATGTACCGTTTTACAAAGAGCTAGGTGCACAGGGGGTATCTGCTGAAGACATCCCGGTTGTTGCGTTTTCTGTGGGAGAGGAAGAGCTGTCAGGGATGGACACTTCTCCCTTGGTGGGTCACCTGGCTGCATGGAACTACTTCATGAGTGTCGATACACAAGCAAACGGCGAGTTTGTAGAAAAATGGCACAAGTTCATAAAAGACGAAAAACGGGTTTCTAACGATCCGATGGAGGCCAGTTATATCGGCTTTAACATGTGGGTAGAAGCCGTTAAAAAGGCAGGCTCTACAGAGTCTGATGCGATACAGGAAGCGATTATCGGTATTACTGTGCCTAACCTTTCGGGCGGCTACGCAACTATGATGCCGAATCACCATATTACTAAGCCGGTATTGTTGGGTGAGATTCAGGATGACGGTCAGTTCGAAGTGGTGTGGGAAACTGAAGGTGTCGTTGCTGGTGATGCATGGTCTAACTATTTACCGGGTTCAAAGGATCTTTACGCCAGCTGGCTGAAACCTCTTGAATGCGGAAGCTTCAATGTTGTTACCGGTAAGTGTGCCGGAACCAAGAAATAACTGAACCCAATCTCGGCAGGCGTGGGTGCGTCAACGGATGACATCTCCCGCGCCTTGCCAGATTTTATTAGGTGTTCACGTCTGGACGGGTTTTTCAGCCTGGACAATGGTGAGCACAAGTTTGAGTTTGGGGTAGGTATTTTATGAATATACACAGTTGGCTGACAGTTCGATTGCCAGATAAGTCTTCAACAATATCTCAATTACTGTCTGTAGGTTTGCTGTCGGTTGTTTTGTTCCTGAGTTTAGTGGCTGATTCAATTGCGGCTCCGGTTGTTGGCGATGTGGCCTCTTTTCAGAATGTTGAAAAACTGCTGTCACAACGTAATTTTGCTAAGAAGCAGCAGGCCATTGAATGGTTGGTTTTATCTCGTCACACTTCTGCCGCCAGGATCCTTAATGGATTGCTGGAAGGTCAAATTTATTACCATCGTCAAAGCAAAAGATTATTTCATATTGCTGTTCTTAATATTAATGAGTCGGCATTTCTAATTGAAGACAGTAAAGCAGACAGTGAAAAAGTCCTGATAACCAACCGACGGGATTATAAAAAAGTAAAACTCAATAATCGCCTTCGTTCAGCGGTTCGCCTGGGGCTGGCTCAGCTTGATTTAGCATCGGAAATAGAAAATGTTCGTCTGCGGGCCGCAAAAGATTTACTCGGAAACACATCTGATAGCGTTCAGGCATTGGTGCGGGAAACTTATCAGCTGGAAACATCAGTATCGGTGAAAGAAGTGCTGGCATTGGTCTTGGCTATTTCCGATATCAGCTCTGATGACACGACAGTGCGTATGAAAGCATTACAGGCGTTGAATGGTTCTTTAGAGCCTGCGGCGCAGTTGGCGATGAAAAAATCATTGGATGCTGAGCTTGCCAGAGAAAACGGTGATGCTGAATTTATCGCCGGGCTCAAGCTTGGCATTGACAGTTATGAGCAAAGCCAGCGGTTGTATAGCTCTGTAGAGACTCTCTATTTTGGGCTTAGCCTCGGTTCTGTGCTGGTGTTAGCCGGAATCGGTCTGGCGATTACATTCGGTGTTATGGGTGTTATCAACATGGCGCATGGTGAACTCATAATGCTGGGGGCATATACCACTTATGTGATGCAGCAGCTGATGCCTGGCCATACAGGCATGTCGCTGATTCTTTCTATTCCGGCAGCCTTTCTGGTTGCAGGGGCAGTGGGGGTAGCAATTGAGCGGGGAGTGATTCGTTTTCTCTATGGTCGTCCGTTGGAAACGTTACTAGCAACATTCGGTATCAGTCTTATTTTGCAGCAAGCGGTGCGCAGTATTTTTTCTCCTCTTAACCGCTCAGTCTCAACCCCTGATTGGATGAGTGGGATGCTGGAAGTCAATCCCATGCTTTCGCTGACTTATAACCGCCTCTATATCATTTTCTTCTGTCTGCTGGTTTTTGCTGCGCTGGTTTTCATTCTCAAAAAAACATCTTTGGGTCTTCAGGTTCGGGCTGTATCGCAGAACAGAGCTATGGCCCGTGCTATGGGCGTTCGCTCCGAGTGGGTTGATGCGATGACGTTTGGTTTGGGTTCCGGGGTTGCCGGTGTTGCTGGCGTTGCGCTTTCTCAGTTGACTAATGTTGGCCCCAACATGGGGCAGAGTTACATCATCGACTCTTTCATGGTGGTGGTGTTTGGTGGTGTCGGCAATCTGTGGGGAACTCTGGTTGCAGGGCTGAGTCTTGGGATCTTCAATAAATCCCTCGAACCTTGGGCCGGAGCAGTGTTGGCGAAAATTCTGGTGCTGGTCTTCATTATTCTGTTTATCCAGAAGCGACCTCGCGGATTGTTTCCACAACGTGGTCGGGCAGTGGAGGGTTAGCGTATGTTGAAATCAATATTAAAGGATGATCGTGGTGGTCAGTTGTTGCTGACTCTTCTGCTCATATTGGCTTTTGTCATTCCGGCCCTGAATATGCTTGTGGCGGAGGGGCACCCGTTACATGTTGAAACCTACACCATTACTTTACTTGGTAAGTACCTGACTTATGCGTTGCTGGCGCTGGCCGTTGATCTGATTTGGGGGTATCTGGGGATCCTCAGTCTCGGGCATGGCGCTTTTTTTGCTCTGGGCGGTTATGCCATGGGTATGTATTTGATGCGCCAGATTGGTGACAGAGGTGTGTATGGCGACCCGATCCTACCGGATTTCATGGTGTTCCTGAATTGGAAAGAATTGCCATGGTTCTGGAATGGGTTTGATATGTTCTGGTTTGCCTGTTTGATGGTTGTTCTGGTGCCGGGAGTTCTGGCCTGGGTGTTTGGTTATCTGGCCTTTCGTTCACGAGTCTCCGGTGTCTACCTTTCGATTATGACCCAGGCGCTGACCTTTGCGCTGATGCTGGCATTTTTCCGTAATGAAATGGGGTTTGGCGGCAATAACGGGCTGACTGACTTTAAAGATATTCTCGGATTCAGCCTGCAATCAGACACGACCCGAATTGTGTTGTTTGTTGCTTCAGCTATTGCATTGATGACTGGCTATCTGGTTTGCCGGGCGGTAATCGCCAGCAGGCTGGGTAAAGTAGCGCTTGCGACCCGGGATGAAGAATCAAGAGTTCGTTTTATTGGCTATAACGTTGATCAGATCAAACTGTGGATCTTTGTTTTGTCTGCCGTTCTTGCGGGTATTGCCGGTGCCTTGTATGTCCCACAGGTCGGTATTATTAACCCCGGAGAGTTTGCACCGCTCAACTCCATTGAAATTGTTGTCTGGGTTGCGCTTGGTGGCCGTGCAACCTTGTTTGGTGCCGTGGTCGGCGCGGTGCTGATTAACTACGCCAAAAGCTGGTTTACGATAGAACTGCCTGAAGTCTGGTTGTTCGCACTTGGCGGATTATTTGTAATGGCGACGCTGTTTCTGCCCGAAGGTATTACTGGTTTTATCAGTAAGTGTTTCTCCCGAAAAACTCCTGCTAAGGAGGCGTCATTATGACAACCATTCCTCAGCAACTATCACCGCAAAAGCTGCTCAAGACGGGCGACGCTAACCCGTCTGAATCCCAGTTTCGCCGGAAATTAAGGAACCTGGTGCGCCGGGATCAGGTTTTCGACTTCCTTAAGCCGCAATACCACCCCTTATTGGATACCCGACACAACATTTTGCTTTATATCGAAGGGGTGACTAAGTCATTTGATGGTTTTAAAGCGATTGATGATCTGAATTTGTATATCAGGGAAGGGGAATTGCGCTGCATCATTGGTCCGAATGGAGCGGGCAAAACGACCATGATGGATATCATCACAGGCAAAACCCGGCCTGATGAAGGCCAAGTCTGGCTGGGTTCAAACCTCAACTTACTAAATATGGACGAAGCTGAAATCGCTAATGCCGGTATTGGCCGTAAATTTCAGAAGCCGACCGTATTTGAATGTCTGACGGTGTGGCACAACCTTGAATTGGCAATGGCTGGTGAGCGCGGTGTGTTTGATGTTTTTCGTGCCCGTTTAAACGGGGCGCAAAGAGATGAAATTAATCGAGTCCTGGAACAGGTTGGTTTGTGTAATCAGGCCTCTCTATTAGCGGGGAATTTGTCTCACGGTCAGAAGCAGTGGCTTGAGATTGGTATGTTACTGATGCAAAAGCCGAAGCTATTGCTGGTGGATGAACCTGTTGCCGGGATGACTCATCAGGAAATGGACAGAACGGCGGCGTTGCTGACATCACTGGCTGGCGAACACTCTGTTGTAGTTGTCGAGCACGATATGGACTTTGTGCGTTCGATAGCCAGTACGGTTTCTGTTCTTCATCAGGGACATGTGTTGGCAGAAGGAAGCATGAGCGAGATTCAGTCGAATCCTCAGGTTAAACAAGTCTATTTGGGAGAGTAGTGATGCTGGAAGTCAGAGGATTGAACCAATTCTATGGTGAAAGCCACACCTTGTGGGATCTTGATATTTCCGTTCCTGAAGGCGAGTGCACAGTGCTGATGGGACGAAATGGAGTCGGTAAAACTACTTTGTTGGAATGCGTGATGGGATTGCTGCCTGTCGATAGCGGAGAAATTATCTGGGAAGGCAAAGATATCAGTGCGATGTCTGCCGAAAGCCGTCCCCGTCATGGTGTGGGTTATGTTCCGCAAGGAAGGCAGATTTTCTCTCTGCTGACTGTTGAAGAAAACCTTCAGATTGGTTTGCCGATCCGTGCCAAAGGGGATCGAATTATCCCGGAATTTATCTATGAACTGTTTCCTGTGCTGAAAGAGATGCTTCATCGTCGAGGTGGTGATCTTTCCGGTGGCCAGCAGCAGCAACTGGCGATTGCCAGGGCACTGGTGATTAATCCGAGGCTGCTCATTCTGGATGAGCCAACAGAAGGCATTCAGCCTAATATCGTTCAGGAAATTGCAGACATTATCCTCAAGCTAAATCAAACACTGGGGCTGACTGTGTTGCTGGTTGAGCAGAAGCTGCCCTTTGCCAGAAAAGTCGGTGACCATTTTTGTCTGCTTGACCGGGGGCGGGCTGTAGCCAAAGGGAATATGACACAGCTCAATGACCAACTTATCAGGGAGTATCTGACCGTATGACCATCATGCCGGAAAGGAAGCCGTTAGATGCCTGTTTGAGTGATGAGAAATTGCAGATTGTTTCTGTCAGACCTAAGCCGACACCAGCAGAGCTGGATCAACAGCAGGGATGGCGGGCTCAGTTGGAACTGGGTTTTTCTGCCCGGTTCGGCAAAACCTTGCTCAAACACCGCAGACAGTATGGTCCCTTGGCTGTGCAGCGGCCTCTTTATCCTGAAGGTGGAATTTGCCACACGTATTTACTTCACCCTCCCGGAGGTGTTGTCGGAGGCGATAAATTATCGATTGAGGTTTCATGTGGCCCGGGTGCAAGTGCGCTGGTTACCACGCCAGGAGCCACTAAGTTTTATCGTTCTGCGGGTGCATTTGCTTGCCAGAAGCAGAGTCTTACCGTGAAAAAAGGTGCGATGCTGGAATGGTTGCCTCAGGAAAATATCTATTTTCCTGAGGCGCGAGTCAGGATGGATACCGAAATTCATGTAGAGGCAGGTGGTCGGTTTATTGGTTGGGAATTGCACTGTTTTGGGCGGCCTGCACTAAAAGAGGGATTTTCGACGGGGTCTGTTGTTGGCAGCACTTGTCTACGTATCGAAGATAATCTGATTCTTGCTGAGCAACTAAATGTCCATGGGGATGACCCGCATCAGTATTCGGCCGGGATGCGGGGTAACGCTATGCTGGCAACCATGATGATTACTGATTCTGATGTTTTTTTGCTCAATATGGTACAGGGTTTGCTAAACCACTATCAGAACTACCTGACGAAAAACAGGATTGTGTCAGGCGTTACTGAAGTTGCGGATATCAATGATAAACACAGGGTGTTGGTCATTAGGGTAATGGGTAACGGTACGGAGCCAATCATGACTCTGTTTCGGGAGGTTTGGACGTCGGTCAGGGAATATTGGCATGGAACGTCGCCTAACCTGCCGAGGATATGGGCAACCTGAGAGGTAGGGGCAATCGGATATATGGGGAAATTGAAAGTCATTTGAGCTATTGCAGGAGGGACTGATGGAGTTAACCCCCAGAGAAAAGGACAAGTTGTTAATTTTTACCGCCGCTTTATTAGCAGAACAACGTCGTGACAAAGGCCTGAAGCTGAATTACCCGGAGTCGGTTGCTTTGATCAGCGCGGCAGTCATGGAAGGTGCAAGAGAGGGAAAAACGGTTGCTGAACTGATGGATTTCGGTCGGACCATTTTATCTGCTGATGAGGTTATGGAAGGCGTTGCCGCCATGATCCATGATGTGCAGGTGGAGGCAACTTTTCCTGACGGCACTAAATTGGTGACAGTACACGATCCTATTGTGTGAGGTGCGGAATGTCTGGTGTTAAAGCTTCAAATGAAAAAAGTGAACTTATTCCCGGTGAGATTCAGTGTGCGGCTGCTGATATTGAACTGAATCCGGGCAGGCCGTTGATATCTGTTGCTGTTGCTAATTTGGGCGATAGGCCGATACAGGTTGGTTCGCATTACCACTTTTATGAAGTGAATGAATCTTTGGATTTCAAACGGGAAGCAACCTTGGGGTATCGGCTGAATATTGCTGCCGGTACAGCAATACGTTTTGAGCCAGGCCAAATCCGGACAGTAGAGCTGGTGAGTTTCGGCGGAACCATGTCTATATACGGCTTTCAGGGAAAAGTCATGGGGCCTCTGGACGCGGAGTTGCCATTGACAGGAACTAATGGCATTGAGGCAGAAAAATAGCAGGGAGGCTTAGAATTAGATGGCAACGATATCCCGACAGGCTTATGGGGAGATGTTCGGTCCGACGGTCGGCGACAGGGTCAGGCTGGCCGATACAGAACTGTGGCTTGAAGTTGAGAAAGATTACACACGTTATGGCGATGAAGTTAAGTTTGGTGGTGGAAAAGTTATTCGTGACGGAATGGGACAAAGTCAGTGTCCGTCAGCTGAAACTCCGGATCTGGTGATCACCAATGCAGTTGTACTGGACTACTGGGGCATAGTCAAAGCAGATGTCGCCATAAAAGAGGGGCGGATTAGCGGTATCGGCAAAGCGGGTAATCCGGATGTCCAGTCCGGTGTCGACATTGTGATTGGCCCTGGAACAGAAATTCTTGCCGGAGAAGGTTCGATCCTGACTGCCGGAGGAATTGATTCTCATATTCACTTTATCTGCCCTCAGCAAATTGAAGAGGCATTGTGCTCAGGGATCACCACAATGCTTGGCGGTGGAACCGGTCCGGCAACAGGAACAAATGCTACAACCTGTACACCGGGGCCTTGGAATATTCACCGTATGCTGGAATCGCTGGACCATTTTCCGATGAACTTTGGTTTGCTGGGAAAAGGGAATGCCAGTTTACCTGATGCTTTGTATGAACAGGTGGAAGCAGGAGCGGTAGGTCTTAAATTACATGAGGACTGGGGGACTACGCCTGCGTCGATTGATAACTGTCTGAGTGTGGCTGATGACACTGATGTGCAAGTCGCCATTCATACAGATACGTTGAACGAGTCAGGCTTTGTCGAGTCAACTTTAGCTGCAATCGGTGATCGGGTTATCCACACTTACCATACCGAAGGTGCGGGGGGAGGGCATGCTCCGGATATTATCCGCGCATGCGGTGAGCCAAATGTGTTGCCATCTTCGACCAATCCAACCCGGCCCTATACCGTCAATACGGTTGATGAGCATCTCGATATGCTGATGGTCTGCCATCATCTTTCTCCGTCAATTGCTGAAGATGTTGCATTTGCCGAATCTCGTATCCGTCGTGAAACCATCGCAGCGGAAGACATTCTTCATGATCTGGGAGCGTTTTCGATGATCGCTTCCGATTCCCAGGCGATGGGGCGAGTGGGTGAAGTGATTACTCGCACTTGGCAGACTGCGCACAAAATGAAAGTACAGCGAGGAAGTCTGCCACAAGATTCCGGTTACAGCGATAATTTCAGGCTCAAACGTTATATTGCCAAATACACCATTAACCCGGCTATTACACACGGTATCAGCCATGAAGTGGGATCAATCGAAGTGGGTAAGTTGGCAGATCTGGTGCTTTGGAAACCGGCTTTTTTCGGAGTTAAACCGAGCTCAATAATTAAGGGGGGGATGATAGCCGCCGCACCTATGGGTGATCCTAATGCCTCAATTCCCACCCCTCAGCCTGTTCATTATCGATCTATGTTCGGCAGTTTTGGTAAAGCCAGGCAGAAAACTTCAATGTTATTTATTTCAGCAGCAGCGAAGGCCGCGGGGATTGATGGCCAGCTTGGATTACAGAGTCAGATTGGTATTGCAAAAAGATGTCGTGATATCAGCAAAGCAGACATGGTGTTAAATGATTGGCAGCCCAATATCGAAGTGGACTCTCAAACCTATCAGGTTCGAGCCAATGGCGAACTTCTGATTTGTGAACCGGCAGACGTCTTGCCGATGGCGCAGCGGTATTTTTTATTTTAAGGGGGAAACAAATGATTGTGCTTACCCATGTTTTGCAGGCAGAAAAGTCTGATTCAGCTTTTGATGTCACTCTTAGTTTGCCAATTGATTTACGGATCAAAAGTCGTCTTAAAGTGACGCTTGATGATGGCCGGGAAGCTGGTTTGTTCCTACCGCGAGGAAAGATCTTACGCGGCGGAGATGTCATACAAGGAGATGAGGGGATAAAAGTCCAGATTCGTGCGGCGAATGAGAGTGTATCAACCGTATATTGCCGGGACTCGCACTTGATGGCTCGCGTTTGTTATCACCTGGGAAATCGCCACGTTCCCTTGGAAATTAAGCCAGATTGGGTTCGTTACCAGCACGATCGTGTCTTAGATGAAATGGTTACTGCGTTAGGTGCGGATGTGGTGTCCGAGCTTGCTCCTTTTGAGCCTGAGGATGGTGCTTATGGCGGCATAAATGGTGGACACGGACACAATCATTAAGACGGTATAGCGACAATATTTGCAGATCATACCAATAGAAATCAGAACAGCATGAAGCGCTTATTAATCAGGCAAGGAGTAAGCAATGACCAGGTTAGAGTTCAATTGTTCGGGAAAACAGGGCATCAGCCGTATGGTAGCCACATTAGGTGCATTAGGTACATCCGGTTCAGTGTGGGCGCATGACAGCGGAGCATCATTAGCTGGAGGTGATGTATCCGACAGGCTCATATCGGCATTTTATTCAGGGATAATCCACCCACTGACTGGTTTTGACCATTTGGTAATGCTCATAGGCATCGGATTAATAGCAGCCCAATATAAGAAACTCAGGACAAACAATAGCGGACTCGGTCCGATTTTGATGGCGTTGATTTGTATGTTAGTTGGTCTTGGTATGGGGGCTTTTGCAGGGGAGGTAAATGGAGTTGAGCCAATGATTATTGGTTCGGTATTTGTTGTCGCTATTACCGCTCTAAGTCTCAATAGATTTTCTGTATCAAAACATCGAGTTTTGTCTTTATTGCCAGCAATTGCAGCGATGATGTTGATTTTTCATGGCTGGGCTCATGGGGCGGAAGCTTCAGGACAGAGCCTGCTGGCTTTCGCTCCAGGGATGCTTGTTGGCGCCGGATTCTTGAGTTCAGTCGGATTTATGCTGGGACGAGTTATGGTCCCCGGATGGCAAGGGGTGTTTTTAGGCGCTAGTGGACTTGTTCTGGCAGTAACCGGTTAATTACTCAACTTAATGTAATACCAGCGGGAGCAGAAATGATTGAAACCAAGCGTTTTCTGGCGGATTTTCGCTTATATCAGTTGATGAGTCCATCTCTTCCGATTGGTGCTTTCACTTATTCGCAAGGGCTTGAATGGGCGGTTGAGCATGGTTGGGTAACAGATCAGAAAAGTCTGCAAAAATGGCTTGAAGATATGCTCCATCATAGCCTGGTAACAATGGAGTTACCCCTATTACAGCGGTTATATCAAGCAATGAATGCACAGGATATTCGGACTGTAAATAGGTGGAGCCAGTGGCTTTATGCTTGCCGGGAAACGAAAGAAATGCGCCTTGAAGAGAAGCAGCGAGGGCTGGCTGCCGTCAGGTTACTTAGGCAATTGGATGAAAGGTTCAATAACTTGTTGGATGAGGTTGAGCACTACAACCAGTTAGTCGCTTTTGCTCTTGCTGCCAACTTGTGGCAAATCGATAGTGATGATTTATGTGCAGGCTATCTGTGGAGTTGGCTGGAAAATGCAACGATGGCTGGAGTTAAGTTAATTCCGCTTGGCCAAACTCAGGGACAACAGATTTTGTTGGAGGTTTCAACACGATTGCCTGAGGCGATAGCGGCATCCAGACAGGTTGAAGATCATGAAATAGGTAGTTTTACACCGGCTCAGGCCATAGCAAGCAGTCGGCACGAAACACAATACACACGGCTATATCGCTCTTAAGGATAAGAATATGACAGCATACAAGTCACCGTTACGGGTTGGCGTCGGCGGCCCTGTCGGTTCGGGTAAGACAGCATTGCTTGAAGTGTTATGCAAAACAATTCGCGACAAATACAACATTGCTGTTGTCACCAATGATATCTACACACAAGAAGATGCCAGGATCCTGACAAAGGCTGAGGCTCTGGCTGAGGATCGAATCATAGGTGTTGAAACCGGAGGATGCCCTCATACGGCAATACGTGAGGATGCATCAATGAATTTGGCCGCAGTTGAAGATCTTGCAAGACGACATCAAACGCTGGACGTAGTTTTTATCGAAAGTGGAGGTGATAACCTAAGTGCAACCTTCAGCCCGGAACTGGCTGACTTAACAATATATGTCATTGATGTAGCAGAAGGAGAAAAGATCCCAAGGAAAGGTGGACCGGGCATAACACGCTCAGACTTATTGGTGATCAATAAGATTGATCTGGCTCCTTATGTTGGTGCTTCACTGGAGATTATGGATCAGGATACCAAGCGAATGCGTCCGGATAAGCCATACGTCTTTACAAATCTCAAAGAAGGTAAGGGGGTATCAGACATCATCGATTTTGTTGTAACACAGGGAATGCTTGATGGTTAATTATTAAATTAACCTGCTCATGAGGAAGCCTGAAAAATCAGGCTTCCCATATTTTGAGAATACGAACGAAATTAAAATAATTCACACTGTACGTTTATTTTTACGGTTTTTTGATTTTTGGTTGAGTCTTTACTTAATTATTTAATTTAAAATAAAGTCTAAATTATTTCACTTTGTTTAGAGTGAAATTTTGCATAAAACACCTTCCTTGTTTTTATATTTTATTCATATCTCATTACTGACCTTTATGTCTGTTAATGCTATGCCGGAATATCCATTCTTGCAAAATTATAATAACAACTATCAATTGCGCTGTTGCACCCAATAAATGTGATTCTATTCAGGAATATTGGTACGACCATTGATGCTGTGTGTTGATATTAATATGTGCGTGTGTTCTTATAATAATTATGCAATCTGATGGTCACATAAGTGTCTTTTTAAACAGATAAATTTATAAAAAATTCGGTCATGAACCGAGTGGTTGTTTGGGTTTGGATAAACCCTTTTACTGATATCAGAGTCATTAGTGTTTTGATATCAATATTTTAATCATCATCACCGATGGAATGGAGTCTTCCGTAATGAGCAAGAAAGCATTAGTAACTGGTGCGAAAGGTGGAATCGGATCTGCAATCACGAACTCTTTGATTGAGGCAGGATACCGAGTAATAGCAGCTTACTTCCCGAGCAATGAAGCATGTGCTCGGAAATGGTTTAAAGAGAATAACTATTCAGAGGGGCAGGTCAGGCTCTATCCATTGGATGTTACGGATACAGATTACTGTGAAGAGGCGATTGCAACATTGCTGCAAGAAGAGGGTAACATTGATGTGCTGGTTAATAATGCTGGGATCACCCGTGATACAACGTTTAAACGTATGACGGCGAAGCAATGGAATGAGGTGATAACAACAAACCTAAATAGTCTATATAACGTCACTCATCCATTATTTTCTTCTATGTGTGACAGCGGCAATGCACGAGTTATTAATATTTCGTCGGTCAACGGGCTTAAAGGTCAGTTTGGCCAAGCCAACTACTCTGCTGCAAAAGCTGGAATGCTTGGTTTTACCAAAGCTCTGGCTGCAGAAGGTGCTCGGTACGGAGTTACTGTTAACGCAATTGCACCAGGTTACACAAGTACGCCTATGGTTGATGATATCAAGCCGGAAGTGCTTGAGGGTATCAAAGCTGAAATACCAATGAGGCGTCTTGCAAAACCCAATGAAGTTGCTGCTGCGGTAACTTTCCTTGCCAGTGATGCTGCAGCGTACATTACGGGAGAAACCTTGTCTGTAAACGGCGGTTTGTACATGCACTGATAGTTGGCTAAGTAATTTTTAGGAAAGGACGCTAAAGAAATGACTAAAGTTTTTATTGTGGCTGCAAAACGTACACCAATGGGCAGTTTTAATGGTTCGCTTAAATCTGTCCCTGCATCAATCTTGGCTGCGACTGCTATCAAGGCTGCCTTACAGGAGGCAAAGGTTGAGCCAGCGAATGTTGATGAAGTGATATTGGGTAACGTTGTTGGCGCTGGTCAGGGCATGGGCCCTGGTCGTCAAGCCGCCATTTATGCAGACATTCCACAAGAAGTACCGGCTTATAGCCTTAACATGGTTTGCGGTAGTGGTATGAAAGCGGTAATGGATGCTGCGGCTCACATCAAAGCTGGTGATGCTGAGTTGGTAGTTGCCGCTGGTGCAGAAAACATGTCACGAATTCCGTTTAGTGTGTCATCAAAAATTCGTGATGGACAAAAGATGGGTGCCATGGAACTGGCCGATCTGCTTATCTCTGATGGTCTGACTGACGTGTTTAATAATTATCACATGGGTATGACTGCAGAAAATATCGTTGAACAGATTGGTCTGACCCGTGAACAGCAAGATAACTTTGCTTTGGTAAGTCAACAAAAAGCGGTTGCGGCGATTGAGCAGGGCAAATTTGTTGAAGAAATCGTGCCAGTAGAAGTCACTGAACGTCGTAAGACAAGGATTGTTGATACTGACGAATATCCAAAATCAGATGCATCTATTGAAGGCTTGTCAAAACTGCGTCCGGCATTCAGGAAGGAAGGTTCTGTTACTGCAGGTAATGCTTCAGGTATTAATGATGGCGGTAGCGCAATTATTCTTGCCTCTGAAGCAGCTGTCGAGAAATACGGCCTGACGCCGCTGGCAGAGCTGTATAGCTATGCTCAGGGTGGTGTTGATCCAAAAGTAATGGGGCTGGGTCCTGTGCCTGCAACAATAAAAGCGTTGGAAAAAGCAGAGCTTAATGTTGACCAGATTGGTTTGTTCGAATTTAACGAAGCGTTTGCAGCTCAGGCACTTGGGGTTCTGCATCAACTATCAGATAAGTTGGACACTAAAGTCGAAGATCTTGCTGAGCGTTCAAACGTAAACGGTGGTGCTATAGCACTGGGTCACCCTCTGGGCGCATCTGGTAACCGCATCATTGTTAGTCTTCTTCATGAAATGCGTCGTCGCGACACTGAGTACGGTCTGGCTACTTTGTGTATCGGTGGCGGTATGGGTACTGCAGTTGTACTCAAAAATGTTTAATCAGAAGTATTGATTGTATCCGGATCAATAGATTCGGATACCTCACTGTAAATTACTAATTGAAGGAAAAAATTATGTATACGGAAATGTTTAAATCTTTCTCTGAACAGACTGAGAAAACACTCGCACCATACGTTAAGTTCAACAAGCTTTTCACTAAAAACGTTGAAGAGTTGACTGAGCTTCAGCTTACTGCTGTTCGTTCATATAGTGAGCTAGGTCTGAATCAGTTGAAAGCGTTAAGCGATGTGAAAGACATGCAGTCTTATGTTGCCTTCAATAGTCAGCAGCTTGAAGCGCTAACCAAGCTGTCTCAACAACTAATCGAAGACAGTAACAAGTTCAATGCTATTGCTCAGACTTTCAAAACAGAAGTTGAAGAGCTAGTTGCCGAGAACGTAAAGCAGGTTACACCAGCTCAATAATGACCACTCAGCCGCCTCGCTTAAGAGGCGGCTTCAATAGTCCAAGTTCAGAGGTCATTGGAATGAACTATAACTTCTTTTCGGACTACTTTGCTAAGCTCCAGGATATGAACAATATGTGGTGGAAGGAGCTGGAGACTGGCAAGGCAGCCATGAATACTCCCGTAAATAAAGCGCTCAATGAAATCAACCTAGAAGATACCGCTGAGTTGATTGGAAAAGCAGCAGCGCAGCCAGCAAAGCTTGCTCAGTTGCAACTGGACTGGTGGGAAAATCAAATGAAGATCTTGCAAAACGTCACCACACAAAATGGTGACAGCTCAGATCTTATTAAGCCTGAAAAAGATGACAAACGTTTCGTTGATCCTGCCTGGGATAACGAGATGTTTTATAACTATCTGAAACAGTCTTATTTGCTGTTCAGTAATACGATGAAAGAAACTATCGAGTCGATTGATGGGCTTGATGAAAAAGCCAAAGAAAGAATCGGCTTTTTTTCTCGCCAGGCAATTAACGCACTTTCACCGACTAACTTCATTACAACAAACCCGGAACTGGCTCGGTTGACGTTCGAAACGAACGGCCAAAACCTAGTGAAAGGTATGGAGTTGCTACAGGAAGACATGCAGGCAAGTGCGGATGTACTCAAAATCCGTATGACAAATGATGATGCCTTCCAGTTGGGGGAAAACGTAGCGAATACGGCAGGTGATGTAGTATTCAAAAACGAACTGTTTGAACTGATTCAGTACAAGCCTTTGACTGAAAAGGTTAAGGCGACACCATTGCTGATTGTTCCTCCGTTTATCAATAAGTATTACATCTTGGATCTTCGCGAGAAGAACTCCATGGTGCGTTGGCTGGTTGAGCAAGGCCATACCGTCTTTATGATGTCATGGCGGAATCCAGATGCCAGCATGGCTGATGTTGATTTCGAGAACTATGTTCTTGATGGCGTCGTCAAGGCTGTGGACGCAGTTGTTGATATTACAGGTGAGAAGCAGATTAATGCAGCAGGGTATTGTATAGGTGGCACGTTGTTGGGTGCTGCACTTGGCTACTACTCAGCTAAACGTATGCGCAGTCGTGTTAAGTCGGCATCCTTCTTTACCACCTTGCTAGATTTTTCTCAGCCTGGCGAAATCGGTGCTTATATTAATGATCCAATCGTTTCAGCGATTGAAGCTCAAAATATTACGCAGGGGTATATGGATGGTCGCTCATTGAGCGTCACATTTAGCATGTTGCGTGAAAATAGCTTGTACTGGAACTATTACATCAATAATTACCTGAAGGGTAATAGCCCGATTGATTTCGACTTGCTCTACTGGAATGGTGACAGTACAAACGTTGCAGCTGCTTGTCATAATACGCTGTTACGTCAGTTGTACCTTGAGAATAAGCTGAAAGATCCGAAAGGAATTAAGGTTGGTGGTGTTTATATTGATCTGAATAAGATCAAAGTGCCATCTTACTTTATTTCAACTGAAGATGATCATATTGCGCTTTGGCAGGGTACGTACCGTGGTGCACAGAACTTAGGCAGCAAAGTAACTTTCGTGTTGGGTGAGTCTGGTCATATCGCGGGTATTGTTAATCATCCGGCTAAAAACAAGTACGGGTTCTGGGTTAATGGTAAGCCCGAAGCTGATCCTGAATCATGGAAAAATGGTGCAGAGCGTCATGAAGGCTCATGGTGGGGACACTGGAACGACTGGATGGCGGGATTTGATTCTGCTGAGCAGGTTGATGCCAGAAATGCAGGTAATGCAAATTATCCTGTAATTTGCCAAGCTCCGGGTCGCTATGTATTGCAGACACTACCAATTGAAGTGCCAAATGCACTGGAAGCGGAAGTGATACAAGAAGCCTGATACCTCAAAGTTATAGGTAAACCTTAGATTAAACCAGCGGTTAACCCGCTGGTTTTTTTATTAATACTTAACAATTCCTCACTATTTAATTAAGTGACGAAACTGAGGCATATAGTCCAGATTTTCACGTACAGTTTCTTCGAGTGCTTGATCAAGAATTGAGCCTGTATTAACAATTGGGTTCAGAATCAAAGCGCGTTTAGCCATATTGAGGTTTCCTGTTACGGCAGCTTCAACCGTCAGGCTCTCAAATTCTTTCATTAACTGGATAAGACACAATGTATCATTTGGGAATGGTGCAACATTTAAAGGCAATGGTCCGCTCTTGGTAATAACCGAGCTTACTTCTACAGCGCAATCATCAGGGAGCCCGGCAATAGCGCCATTATTACGAGTGTTGACATGCATGATTGTGCGTTTGTCGTTATAGATAGAACTCATCAATTCACAAGCAGCTTCCGAGTAGTATTGGCCGCCGCGCTTCTCCAGTTCCCTTGGCTTTTCATTCTGTTCAGGATTTTTGTAGATATCAAATAGGCGTTTTTCCATCGCTTTGACAACTTCACCACGAGTACCTTCGCCATCTGCTTCCTCTAGCTCTTGCTTCATGATGTCTTCACTCATGTAGTAATAGCGAAGGTATGCGCATGGGATCATCCCCATGTTTTCCAGCAAGTCAGAAGGCCATGCAAATGGTGGTATGTTCTTAGGTACCAGGTAATCTTTACCTGAAAGAATCTCACTGACGATATGTTTTAATTTGTCCTGACCTTCATGCAGAATCTGACGAGCCCAGATAAAGTGGTTAAGACCAGCTACCTGCATGATTACATCCTGTTCTTCAGTATCAAGCAGTTTGGCTACACCTTTTTGCATGATAACCGGAACATTACACAGGCCGACGGCTTTTACCTTTGTATGGCGAAGTATTGCTTCAGTTACCATACCTGATGGGTTAGTGAAGTTAAGTAGCCATGCTTCTGGGCAAAGCTCTTCCATTTCTCGGCAAATTTCGAGAGTGATCGGAATAGTACGACATGCGTTAGCAAAGCCACCAAGACCATTGGTCTCCTGACCTATCATGCCGTATTTTAGTGAGATGCGCTCATCGCGGATACGACCTTCAAGACAACCGGCGCGGAATTGTGAGCAAACAAAATCCGCATCTTTAAGGGCTGGTTTACGATCAAGTGTGACTTCAACTTTAATATCCAGACCTTCTCGGGCAATCATGCGGCGGGTTAGTCCGGCGATGATTTCAACTTTCTCTTTACCTTCCTCAATATCAACCAGCCAGAGTTCGCCAATTGGAAGTTCGTGTTTGCGTTTAAGCAGGCCTTCAATCAACTCGGGTGTATAGCTGGAACCTGCGCCGATCACTGCAATTTTAAGATAATCCTTCATGGTGTTTGCCTCGCCTATAAATAACCTGAGTTGATTAAACGCCAAACAAATCAAGCGGACAAACCAAATAAAAGCTATCATGCATTAGCTGGTTTAATTCATGGTGGTCAAAATGGATCATAAACAGGCTTTGATAGCCAATATGCATACCTTCAGCGTGGCAGCGAAATTCTTAAGTTTTACTAAAGCTGCAGAGGATCTGTGCCTTACCCAAGGCGCAGTAAGCCAGAGGATTAAAAAGCTTGAGGAGCAATTGGGCTTTAAGTTGTTTGTACGCTTAACTCGTCGACTGGAACTGACTCCGGAAGGGGAGCGAATGCTGGCCACATTAAACGCTTCTTTTGATCGCATTTTTGCCGAAATGGAAGATATTCGTTTTAACGAATTGCGCGGTGAGCTTTATATCGGTGTAGCCCCAACTTTCGGTCAGGCCTGGTTATTGCCTCGATTGTCAAAATTTCAGGCCTTATATCCAAGCCTGAATGTCAAAATTCGGGTTAAAGCAAGTAGACTGGATTTTCAGAATGAACCGGTCGATTTGGCTATATATTACGGTGATGCTCACCATAGTGATTTTTACTGCAAAAGGCTGTTTGATGAAACGCTGACGCCGGTTTGTAGTCCTGATTACGCAGAAAAATTAGGTTTGTTGCATAATTCAAATGGTGATGAAGATTCAGTTTTACCTGAACTATTGCAATCGAAGCTTTCTCAAGCCTGTTTTATCCATTGTACAGAATCATTAGACGCTATTTCTCCTAATCATGAGTGGCAACAATGGCTGGAGGGCGTTGATGTTGAGATTGATACATCTCAGCAGCAATACGTTTTTAACCATGCAGAAATGGCAATTTCAGCGGCAAGGCAGTCGATGGGAATTGCGATGGGCCGTTATGAACTGGTTCGGCATTATATTGAGCAAGGAGAGCTGGTGGCACCTTTCAAAGCAATTAATACCGGCCTTGGCTACGATCTGATTTGTCCAAAAGGCTTGGAAAAAAGACCAAGATTTGAAGCGTTTGCTAACTGGATTCAGTCGTTGTTGGTGGGTTAGGTCGGACAGTAAGTATCAATTGGTCATACAAATGTGCAATCTTAATTTGTCACAGAACACGCTTTTAATGTACGGTGTTTTTAATATGATAAAACGGTCAGCCAATAGGAGATAAATAATATGAAAAACCTAAAAATGCTTACCGTCGCAATGATCGCCGTATTACCTGCTGTATCACAGGCTCAGGATGTGCAGACTTACATGGGAGCGACCTATGAGCACGGTGATGTTAAAGTCGGAAACCGTCACACCACAGTAGATGGAATTAAATTTCAGGCTGCCAGCGAATTAGGTTGGGGGAACTTCAAAGGTACAGCGGCCACACTAACAGGGAATGGCGCTGATTATGATAACTATACTTTTGCAATTGAAAAGCCATACAGTATTCAGCAGTCTGATTTCTTTGTTTCACCTGAAGCTGGTGTTACTTATGCTCGCTATGAAGATAAACAGCTAAAAGAGTCGGATTTGGGAGTAATGGTGGGGGCATCGTTAGGGTACAACATCAATAAGCAGTTCCAGATTGTCAGCAACTATAACCACTCATTTGGAATGAAATCCAATCAGGATAATATTGACGAAGACAGCCTGAGCGTCGGCTTGAATTACCGCTTTAATTAATAGATACATATTATATACATTAAAGAGCCTGCAGTGATTGCGGGCTCTTTTGGTTTTATCTCATGAACAATGGAGACAACATGAGTATATACTCACTTTGCACTTGTGATAAGTTGTTGATTGTTAATCAGGTTTAACGCTTTTTCCTGTCCGTAATTCAAAGACTCTAACGATGACATACGCAATTAGCGCAAAGATGAAGAAGATCAGCAGCATCCATGCGATAGATTGCAGAGACTCTATTACTGTTCTGTAGATTTCGAGTACCCAGCGATCTGTGTTTAGAACGGGTGGGGCGAAGTCTTCAGTGGGAGTTCGCAGGAAATTTTCCAGATAATAGATCCTTACACCACCTGAAATACCAACTACATAAATGGCAAATTTCAGATATTTTGTCCATGCATAAGCAATATCATCGGCAACGATACGTTCAAGAATTCCGTCGAGAGGCTTTTCGAACAGTCGTGAGACAATGAAGCAAACGAAGAGTGATACGCAAAACGTGACGCCCAGTAGTGATAAGAACATCCTGAACTCCTTTCTGATGTATGTGAGATTGTAGTCTGAAGCTGAGACGTAAACTGAGATAAAAAATAGAACAGCGTTCACATTAATGCTATCCCCAACATCTGTTTTCCCGAATTATATCTTGTTGTCGAGAAATCAATTTTATGAGTTGCTGTGTCAATAAGTTGTTTTCTTCCTCTTTAATATGGTTACCAATAAAAAGTGATGGTTGTGTGCATTTTGTAGAATTCTTTAAATGTATATAGTTGGGCTTAATGTCACTAAAAATGCGTAAAATGACTCAAAAATGAAAATTTACTTAAGTTAACTAGTAGCTGGTCGCTTGAATTTCGTAAGCAATAATAATTCCGAGTAATAAGTTCAGTGATCCGTCAATACGCACAGTTTTCTAAAGATCATCCTGTAATCCACTGGTTCATTTTATGTGGGCTGTTTCTGCTTTTTTTGATAAGTACCTACCAGTTACTGGAGAATGAAGAGTTAGTGTATAGCTTGGGTTTACTTGCTCCTGCTCTACCAATGTTTGTTTTTGCTAAGGCATCAGATTACCGTAGAAAATATCTGCACGATTAACTCTGATGAGATGAGTGGCTTGCAAACGGTGCTTATTAGCGTCTGTAGGATAAGATTTTTAGCTATTACACTTTGTTTCTACATGCTGGGCATTTAAGAATCTGAAAAAGCCGTACTTATTTGGATAAGTACGGCTTTTTTTGGGGGGGTATTTTAAATCAGATAACTGTTGTGAGCAGGAAGAAGGCCGTCATACTGATCACTGCCGTAACAAGAACGCTCTTTGTTTTCCATGCAATGAACGCAGCGAGCACTGCTGAAATCAGGTATGGATTATGTAGCGTGATTTCAGGTTTTCCGTCCTGTAGAAATACGATTGGTGCCCAGATAGCCGTTAATACTGCAGGGCTGGAGTAACTCAGTAGTTTTTGTGCTTCTGCGTTAAGTTTTAATGGTAGTTTAGGTGCCAGAAACATATAACGACTAGAAAAAACAATAAGCATCATTAGGAAAATTGTCAGCCAGATCATGCATTGTCTCCTGTTTCCTGCTGTCGCTTGCCGAACATTTTGTCGTAGCTGTACCCGGCAATCATGGCGGCAAGACTTGCTATCATCAGTCCGCCTTCAACCTCAAACGCTTGTAAAGTCACAGAAAGAACCATAGCGACCAGAATTGAAATCAGAACAGCAATGTTTTTGATGGTCGGGATCACAATAGCAATAAAGGTTGCTGCAATGGCAAAGTCCAGGCCGAGTGAATCCAGATTTGGAATAAATTTACCGGCAACGATTCCGGCGAAACTGGCCAGATTCCAGCAGATATAGAACCAGAGACCAGCACCGAGCGCATACCAGCGATTAAATGTTTTTGGAGAATGGTGCCCGCATACGGCAAACAATTCATCGGTCAACAGAAAACCAAGTCCAAGACGCCAGCGTAGCGGCAACGGACTGATGGTGTTGCGCATGGTCAGCCCGTAGAGCAGATGGCGGGAGGTAATGAACAGGGTGGTGAGCAGGATAGTTGCCAATCCAGCACCTGCATTGATCAAACCGGTAGCGACAAGTTGTGCCGAGCCGGCAAATACAATTGCTGACAGAGCTTGGCTTTGAAATATGTCCAGGCCAATATCAACCGCAAAGGAGCCCGCGAGTAAACCCCATGGAATTACTGCTACGCAGAGAGGGGTGACGGCCAGTGCGCCTTGTCTGAACAGTTTAAATTTATTCTCGTTTTCACCGCGCAGGGTGTGATCTATTGATGAAACAGGTGTTTGCATTGAATATTTACTTCATTTTATTTAATTGGTCTTACTTACTGTAGAGATTGGCAGGAGAGTTACCTTGTACGTTTTTGCTCAGTTTGCTTGAAAATCTGAGCTATTGCCACACTCTCCGCTTAGGCATTAACCTGTCCGGCAAACTGGCCTGGTGTAATACCCATCGCTTTTTTAAAGTGGCGGTGGAAATGACTCTGATCGTGAAAGCCTGCTTCCTGTGCTGCATCAGAAACCTTATATCCCTGTCTGATCAGCTTTTTTGCCAGTCGTAACCTTGTCTGGATCTGATAGGCATGAGGAGGAAATCCATAGGCTTTCTGAAAGGCCCGAACCAGATGAAAAGGGCTGAATGAGGCCAGATTTGCCAGTTCTTGCAGTGAGACATCAGCGCTGGGGAAATCATCAATAAATTCTTTGACCAGCTTAAGTTGTCGTTGTGCCTTGGATGGTTCGTGTGGAGTCACACTCCGCTTGCTATGTTTGCACATCAGCCGGGTCAGGACACTGTACAAGAGGGTTTCCCTCAGAAGTCGGTTGTCTGATTTTTTCAACGTATCAAAAACCAGGCGGAACTGGTTAGCCAACTCAGGATCATAAACAACAGGGGATGGAAAATACGGGGCTCCTCGCCCGGTTCCTGAAAGGTTAGAATTAAGTTCTTTGCTGATAGCCTCAAATTGCTGTGGCAGGGGATACATCGCCTGATAAGACCAGCCACCTTCTGTTGCAGAGTGACCGTTATGAACTTCGTCGGCATTAACCAGAATAATGCTGTCTTGCGGCGCGATATGATTACCGCCAGTTCGATAGAATTTCTGCGCGCCGTGCTCAATAATACCGACGGTATAGCCTTCATGACTGTGACGTGAAAAATTCTGATGATGGTAGTTAGCATCCAGTATCTCAATGCCACCGAGTTCTTTGGCAACGCTATAAGTTGCCTGCTCTTTTGACGTCTTGTTTTTCCGAGTGTTTTTGTTGTTATGATTCTCCATGGCTTATCTGTCAGGATCCTTTGTAGTTGTGTTGCAACCATGAGTATAACGAAATAGCACTGTTGGTGTTTGTACAAAATTGCTCTTTCGACAAATGAGAGACACAGAGGAGGAGGAAGTGCCTGACGGGACAATATGATTGTTCAGGCACTGAACTTACGAAGTCAGAAAGGGTGAATTAGACACCGCTATAAATCAGAGCCATTTTTTACCAAGCTGATCGAGTCCGGATGCTGCGAGATCGGCTGGCGTCATTGCGATTCTGAAGTGGCAGTCTGCCTTAAATACTAGAAAGAAGGGTTCGGCATAACTGGGGATTTTCGAGCTGTCTGTTATATCGAATACCAGTACAGCACTTCGATTACCGTTATTTTCGGTAAAGAAACTGTGTTCTGGTTTTATATCATCAAGGATTTTTTTTATGATCCCACCGGCTTTGCCTTCCAAAACCAGTGAGTTAAAAGGTTCGTGAGGGAAGTCGACATTCATCAGCATTTTCATGACTTGGCTCTCGCTTCTTTAGTGGCCAGAAAAAGGGTTGACTAAATCCTAGCTGAAATTTGTTGCCACGTAGTTTCATGAGAGCTTATGTTGTTTGAGGTAAGTTCAGTAAATCAACTTAGCACTTTGTGTAATTTCGGCTGATATCGAAAACTCTCTCATTTTCCGTTCCTTCTTTTTGAGGGTTGTAAAGAGAAACCCAGCAGAAGGTTGCGAGAGCTGCGCGGCAGGCTTCTATTGAATCTTCACCGTCAGGTACGTCTTTGTATGTGGCTGGTACTACAAACATTTGGGTTTTATCCAAACAGGTCACGATACGATACCCATCTACATTCATCATGCGCTTGAGGTTATCGTTACTCAGCCGAATGGAACCATATTGAGCTTCGATGCCTTCTTGGCTGGTTAGCACATGTTGAGAGGTCATCTCTTTTCCCTCAATGATCATCTTTCCTTCCACAATACTTTCTGCTGCTCGGAAGGCGCTGATAAACCCGTTTAAGCTGGCAATTTTAGCGTCAGTAGAAGTGTTCATGATACGTGGAGCGGCAATGGCAGCCACAATAGCTACAACAACTATAACCACAATCAATTCAATAATGGTAAAACCATTATCTTTGGATATATATTTCACAAATACACCTTAATGCGTAATTGTATTCTGGGTTGTGTATTTTAAATGGAATATTAAGCTATATAAATAGTTTCAAGAGAAATACTTTTATTTGATGTAGTGAGGTGAGCTTTAAAATGATTCTCTTTGTTAATGCATTGGATAAAGCCATGACAGCTAAAATCTATATCGGGCATTAAAATCATCCCGCAAGGGGCGTTGATAATTCTGACGGAGCCATTTGTATGTCTGATGAAAACATGCCGAATGTTCAGGCTGAGCCAGATGAGCGAATAAGGGCCAGATCAGCAAAGCCGAAGCGGGTGAAGAAAGATAGAACAAAAAAAGAAAAGAAACAGCGAACCGCACAAGAGAAAGTGAAGCGGGCAACCTTCTTTGTTCTGCTGATTTGTATTGGATTGTTTATTTTTTATGTTCTCGCTGATCGTTATATTCCATCCACTGATATGGCGCGAGTCCGGGGATATGTTATTCCGGTGACACCTCTGGTTTCGGGACGTGTTGTGGAAGTACAAGTTGAGCCTAATCAGGTTGTTCAGCCAGGAGATGCTTTGATTAGGATTGACCCAGCTGATTATCAGCTGGCTGTAGAAGAAGCTGAGCAAGGGTTGGTGAAAGCCGGTCAGAGTGTTGGTGTTCAGACTGCATCAGTGGCATCGGCACAGGCAAAGCTTTCTGATGCATTGGCTAACCAGGCACATATTCGTACTCAGGCATCACGTATTCTGGCCATGGCGAAAAAAGGGATTGTCCCGAAAGCAGAAGCGGACAAAACACGGGCATCACTGGCGAGTGCCAAAGCTCAGGTTGAATCGGCGCAGGCAAACCTTGAACAGGCTAAAACACAGTTGGGAGCGAAGGGAAAAAATAACAGCCAGATGAAGTCTGCATTGCTGAAACTGCAAAAAGCTCAGCTCGATTTGGAAAGAACCGTTCTTCGCGCACCGGCTATAGGTGGGGTGTCCAACTTTCGGCTTGATGAAGGATTTTATGCCCGTTCAGGTCAGCCGTTACTGACGTTTGTTTCAGGAGAAGATGTCTGGATTGATGCGTATTTTCGTGAAAACAGCCTGGGTAACATGATTGTCGGTGATGAGGTGGAAATTGTTCTCGATTACGCTCCAGGCCGTGTTTTTAAAGGGAAGGTAGCCAGTATTGACTGGGGGATTAACTGGGGGCAAACAGAACAGGTAGGGCAGTTGGCCTCAGTTTCTTCACAGACAGGATGGCTGCGGCAGACGCAGCGATTCCCGGTAACCATCCAGTTTGATGACGATAGTGCCAGAGGACTGCGGCGGGTTGGTGGTCAGGCTGATGTGATTGTTTATACCCAAGAAAATTCAGCGCTGAATATTTTCGGAAGAATCTGGATTCGTATTGTTAGCTGGTTATCCTATGTCCGCTAGTGAAGATAATCAGGTGTTACTGGAACAGCAGCTTTATGTTGTAAGGGTAAAGCGGTATGTAATTGGTGTTGTAACTGCTTGTATGTTGGCCTTCGGCATAGGCTGGGGGCTGTCATTTGTTTTCCCTGTTTTCCTTGCTAAATTCTTAGCTGATTATCCTGTATCTAACCGAGATAGATTCCAGCAACTGGTGTTAGCGATGGTGCTGACCGTGCTGGTGGGATTGGCTGTCAGTATGGGGATAACACAGTATCCGTTGATTCTACTTATCTTGGTTGGCGGGCTGATGTTTTATGCCTATTACCTGTTTCTTGATCCACACTGGAATTTTTTCGCTACGATTTTGCTGATATCAGTCATGCTATTGCCTTATCTGGGGATAACCAACTCAGCTGTCGCCATTTATGTTGGCACCGGACTGATTATTTCCGGTGTTCTTGCTGTTATAGCCTTTGCTGTTCTCCATTGGTTATTTCCAGATCCCCTGCAGAAAACTCAGTTATCGACACCGGAGATTTTATCGAAAGAACTTAGAATTTATGCGTCTGCTAAAGCCTTAATAGTCGCTTATCCGGTAATTGTATATTTTTACTATTTTCAGATTAACGGTGCGATTTTGACCATGGTATTTATTGGCATTTTGTCATTACAAATCACGACCGTAAAGAGTATCAAAATAGGTCTGTTTTTATTATTAACTAATACTATTGGAGGTTTATTAGCAGTAATTTTGTACGAGCTGCTTGTAACTACACCACAGTTTATCTTTCTCATTGCACTGATTACTCTTGTTAGTCTGAGCATTGGTTCAATGATTTATGAAAAGCCGGAAAAAGCGCCTTTATGCGCTGGAGTTATGTCTGCCATGCTTGTTGTTCTGGGAGGCACTATTTCATCTGACAGCAAGTTAATCGAGCTGAGCTTTTATGGTCGGATCGCACAGATTCTGTTGGCATCAGTCTATATGATCAGTGTTTCTGTTTTGATGGATCTTTATGAGAAATCCAAAGAAAATGAAACGCAGTAGGAGGAAATATCAGATAGCTATGAGTGAAAAAGGAAAGCGAATTATTGAAGTTGTGGATTACGACCCGTATTGGCCTGAACAATTTCAAGTTGAAGCTAAGAATATCAAGCAACAGATAAAACCGTTATCAATTAAACTTTATCATATCGGGAGTACATCAGTTCCAGGGCTAGCTGCTAAGCCAACTATAGACATTCTTGCTGAAGTCAGCGATATGAACAGCTTCGTACAGGTGGCCCATAAGCTCGCGGCAGCCGACTATGTAGCAAAAGGTGAAAATGGTATTTCAGGGCGGCGCTATTTCGAAAAAGGTGGTGTGAGGCATATTTGTCATCTGCATGTGTTTGAACGTGGCAACTCGCATATTTATCGTCATCTTTGCTTTCGGGATTACCTTATTGCTCACCCTGATATTGCTAGTGAATATGGCTTATTGAAAAAGAGAAATGCCAAAAGCTGCAATAATAATATTGATGCTTACTGTCAAGATAAGAATGATTTTGTCAAAAATATAGAATCACTTGCCATAAAATGGGGCATGAAAGTAAATGTTTAAATTGAATTAAATGTGATAATGAAAGTTATTTGCTGAGTTTTTGTTTGCGATCTTTCAATAATCTTCGAGCGATGTTTTACTTTATGTGTTTTATTTCTTGATATCTAAACAATTAGATTTCGAAAATGAGGGTTATGAAAATAAAGTGATTATACGGGAATGATTTTTCAGTTATTTCATTTGCGACTCAGACGACATATTTTTATGTGATATCGTAATATCTTATCGGGCGTAAGAATGAATTACTTGTTCCAGATAAACCTTTGGGGACGTCTTATGCTTATTACAGAAAAATTAGGGAAAACTTTTCGCTTTCCGACAGCGTTTACAATTTTATTTATAATTATGTTATTGGCGATTGGCTTGACATGGTTTGTCCCCGCAGGTTCTTATTCAAAGCTCTCTTATAATTCTGACGGTAATAACTTACTGGTCACCAGTCCGTATGGTGATGTTACCAGCGTTGCTGCAAATCAGGATGAATTAGAGAAGTTAAATATCAATATAAATATTGATCAGTTCGTAAATGGCACCATTCGTAAACCAATCGCAATACCAGATACTTATCAACGGCTGGAACAATCACCAAAAGGTTTGGGAGATGTAGCTGAAAGTATGGTGAAGGGGACAATAGAAGGTGCCGATATTATTGTCTTCATTCTTATTCTTGGTGGTCTGATCGGCGTCATTAATAAGACAGGTGCTTTTGATGCCGGACTGGTTGCGTTGTCTAAAAAAACCAAAGGCAATGAGTTCCTGTTTGTTGCTCTGGTTTCTATTGTTATGGCAATCGGTGGCACAACCTGTGGTTTGGAAGAAGAGGCTGTCGCTTTCTATCCGATTCTGGTGCCCATATTCCTGACTCTTGGCTACGACTCGATTGTTTGTGTTGGCGCTATTTTCCTGGCGGCTTCTATCGGTACTGCGTTCTCTACTATTAACCCATTCTCTGTGGTTATCGCATCTAATGCAGCTGGTATTTCCTTTACTGAAGGATTAGGAATTCGCTCTTTCGGCTTTTTAATCGGTGTAACTGTCGTTATCGGTTACCTGTATTGGTACTGCGAAAAAATCAAAAAGAATCCATCTTTTTCGTATACTTATGAAGATCGTGAAGAGTTTCGTGCTCGTTTCCTGAAAAATGGCGAACTGGATACAGAAGTTCCTTTTACCTTGCGTCGTAAGGTGATTCTCACTTTATTCGCAATTGCCTTTCCGCTGATGGTATGGGGGGTTTCTGTAGCCGGTTGGTGGTTCCCGCAAATGGCAGCATCATTCCTGACTATTGCGATTATCATTATCTTCATCTCAGGTTTGAATGAGAAAGAAGCGGTAGAAGCGTTTACTCAAGGTGCATCCGAACTGGTCGCAGTATCTCTGATTATCGGTATGGCTCGTGGTGTGAACATCGTTCTTGAGCAGGGCATGGTTTCAGACACTATTTTGGCCTATGCGTCTGACTTAGTTTCTGGTATGCACGGTAGTGTCTTTGCTGTTGCTCAGATGTTTATTTTCTTCTTGCTTGGTCTTGTTGTTCCGTCTTCGTCCGGCTTGGCTGTTCTTTCAATGCCGATTATGGCACCTCTGGCGGATACGGTAATGATCCCACGTGATATCGTAGTCTCTGCTTATAACTGGGGACAGTACGCAATGTTGTTCCTGGCTCCAACCGGCTTGGTTCTGGTGACCTTGCAGATGCTGGATATTCAATTCAACAAGTGGGTTAAATTCGTATTTCCAATTGTGGCCTTCCTGTTAGTGTTTGGTTCAGCACTGCTGGTAGGGCAGGTTATGATGGTTTAACCTTTAAATACCGAGGAAATAATACTGTCTTAAAAGCCACGTTATTTAAAACGTGGCTTTATTTGTCATTAATGGAGCAATAAGAGTTTCTTATTACATAGTTTTTTGCTGTCATTCCAAGTTTTCATAAGGATTGTTTAAAGTAAGGAATAGGTGTTCTAGGGCTGTAATATAATTAAAAAAAATTAATTATGCTTGAGAGAAGTACCGATGTTTACACACAGAGATGGTGAATATTTATCTGTTGGTGACGCGGATATTTATTTTGAAACTACGGGGAATAAAGCGGGGAAGCCACTCGTTTTTTTGCATGGTGGTTTGGGTTCTATAGTTGATTTCAACCCTATTCTTGAGCGTTTTTCTGATCATTATTATGTTGTTGGAATTGATTTCCGTGGACATGGGAAGTCATCGCTTGGTACAGGCAGATTAAGTTATGCCCGTTATCAGGAAGATGTTGAACTTGTATTGCGCTATTTAGGAATCACTGCATTTTCTGTGTTAGGTTTTAGTGATGGCGGTATTGTGGGCTATAGACTGGCTGCAAATGCACAAAATCGCGTAAAAAAACTTATTGCACTAGGGGCTCAGTGGCGGCTTGAATCCAATGATCCATCATTTCCATTGCTTGCCGGATTAACCAGTGATAGTTGGATGGAATCGTATCCAGATTCGGTTGAATACTATACGAAGATCAATCCGGACAGAAATTTTGAGCGACTGATCCAATCCGTTGTAGAGGATCTGTGGTTAGATCTGGATGTCTCCGGGTACCCTAAAGAAACGGTGGATGATATTCGATGTTCTGTTTTGATTGCTCGTGGTGATGAGGATGAACTGTTCTCATTGCGTGAAGCTGTGGAATTGACGGAACGAATAATGAACTCTTCTTTTTTGAATATTCCCTTTGTTGGACATGCCGCTCATCAAGAATCGCCAGAAATTTTTAGTATGGCTGTAAAAGAGTTTTTGGAGTGATTTAATGTATCAATAACCTCTCAGATAACTTACTATCGCAGGAGATGTTTTTGCTATCTGCTCAGATGGGGTAGTGTATGAAGAAATTGGCAGCAGCTGTTGTTTGCTCAGGCTTATTAATGAGTGGTTTTTCTACTGGTATTGCCGCGAAGGAAGTGTCGGTATCGAGTAAACCGGAAATTACCCTGCAACCTGTTTTGCAGAATCAGCGGGTTTGTTTTTATGATGGTAAAGAGTACTCCGTTGGCGCAGTGCTTGTAATTGGTAAAATTACAATTGAATGTGGGCCAGAAAACGATTTTGAATCAAACGGTAAAGTACGTTGGAATAAGCTGGAAGAGACGAAGTAAGTTAACTTGAACCGTTAAAAAAGAAAACGCCGTATCGTGATAAACGATACGGCGTTTTGCTTTAAAGCCAGCAGATAAAAAGAGTAATTGGTGGTTTTATCAGGCTGGATTTTGGTATTCGGTTTGGGCTAGCAAGGGGGAAACTGTTACCTTTTCCGAATACCGAACGTCTTGTGATTAACGAATCACACGACCAGAGTTTGGAGCAAGTTTACCGGTACCGCCCTGGTGATGCTCTGGAGCTACACCCATTTCCTGCATTAGCAGTTCTTTCATGGCTGCGGCTTCGCGTGCGTTAGTTGGTTTCCAATTGGCGATAACTTTTGCTTTGTGGCTATTCATTGAACTATTCCTTTTCATTTGCGGTATTGGGTAAATACCGGCTGCCATGTCATTAATTATATGCTGTCATTTTCATACAAAACGAGGTGCATTTCCAGAAAAAAATGCGCTTTACGTATCTACATGCGTCAAATTTTATACGGATTTTAAAAAACAACCATGCATATCTGATAGGTAAGCGGATATTTATGCGCTTTGACGGGAATTTAATGTGTAAGGGTAAATATAGTTCGTTAATAGTATTAAAAAAGCCAATTCCTTCAGGGAATTGGTTCAGACTGCTGATAAAGGCAGACCATCGGATCCAGCAAGTCATAGAGTTGTTGCCGTGATGAACATCAACTGATAAAAGAAAACCTCGCAGGAGCTGGATTCTTCAATAATCTGAAAAGCGAGACTATGACTCTCGCTTTTTGCTACGTAAGGTGCTGCTGGCTGTTGCCTAATTGGACTTAGCTGAAACAACCTGACTGTCTCGTTCAGCCAGTTTTTGGTAATCGAAATCAAAACCAATCAGATTAGGGTGACGCTCATAAAATAAAGCTTTGTCACGCTCATTGGCTTCATTATAAGTGATCACTCCGTAGCCGCTCGGGTACTCCTGGTTCCATAGCTTACTTTTCGCTACAAGGCTTGAAGTAATAAACTGCCCGATATAAGTGACCTGACTCGGCGAAATCGTAAATTCCAGGCCTAGATCATCTCGGGATTTCGAAATGATCCGTTTATTGCCGTTGCTACCTTTGAAGCCAACACAGAACAGTTCGTACTTTCCTGGTGGTAGTGCGATGCTGAAAAGCTGCCCCCTCATAAAACCGGTATTATAATCATAGTCGTCGCTATCGTTGACCAGAGTGATGATCTCATTGTCACCGGACTGGCGAAAATACAGGGTAGTAACAAGACCTTCACCGGAAGACGGACCGTGTGTTGTCGCACTCAAGCTACCGGTTAGGTAGCCGACGGTGTCCTCTGGGGTATCTTCAAACTTCTCAGGGAGGGAAACAGATACTCCAGAGCTGCATCCAAACATTAACAAGCTGGAAAATAGGAAAAATAAAAGTCTCATCGCCACTATTCCTTGTTCTTTTTGTTAGCTAACTGGGCTGCTTATAGGTAATGGTTTACGCCCGTTAGTTTTTACCTTAATGCTCTAAAGGTGCTGAGCATGCTTGGTTCTTATTCTTTTAATATATGCCATAGTTTACTGTGCTGTTCACTTAGTAAGTGTAATCTATTGCTTTTAAACTTGATAGTTATGAGGAGGTGCACGGATCTCACCTATAGTTATGGCATGTTTTTTCACTAACTCCTAAATGCTGTTAGTCAGGTTTCTGTTAATTGTGATAAAGTGGCGCTCTTTTTTTGCTAGATAATAAAAAGAATGAGTTCAATTCGCTTTTCCAGTGTCAAATCTCTGTTCTTTGTTGGTAATCGAGATGGATTGGCATTTCGCCTTTTTTCTTATTTTGCTGTCATCCTGCTGCTAATCCTTATTTTGCAGAATATCGCAGAAGTTGCGCTTATCAGGGCCATGCTTCATGTTCCTGAAAAGATCCAACAAGAAATGTTAGAACTTGCTTATCAGGCTGAAGTAATGATTGAAGACGGTGATATGGATGAACTGGCTGACTGGGAAAAAGCACAGAATTATTACCTGTTTGTGCTCAATAATGAGAAGAAAACGATCAGTGGCCGTGAAATGCACCCGCATTTTGAATTTAAGTTGCAGTTTATTCGTCGCCTGGATACGACATTTGAAAATCGAGTTAATCAGCCGATTATTGCCATACCGCTTCGTACCGGTCATACATTGGTGATCCAATTCCCTCGCCAGCACCATCCTGCACGCTATTTCCCATATTATTTCTCGCTTATTCAGGTCTTTATAGCGATCTTAATATTGAGTGTGTTTTCTTTGCTATTAGCGCGTTATTTACAGCGTCCTCTCAATAAGCTTCAGGATGCGAGTAATCGTCTTGCCGACGGTGACTTCAGTGTTCGGGTGAGTAACGAGGTGGGGGATAAGGTTACTGAGTTCGCGCATCTTGCTGACTCTTTCGACCATATGACAACGCGTATTCATGGCTTGGCGCAAAAGCAGAAACAGCTTATTCGTGATGTTTCTCATGAACTCAAAACACCGTTGGCACGGCATAGCCTTGCTCTTCACCTGCTGCGTAAGCGGATTCCAGTTGATAGTCAGCATTTGTTGGATAGGTTGGAAAAAGAGTCTGACGAGATGAACGATTTGGTAACAGAGATCCTTGAATATAGCCAGCTTGAGAATGCTAAATACTCGGTGAGTCTGCTTCCGGTGCAGTTGGAAACTGTTTGTCAGCATATAGTGCTGGATATGCAGGATAAAGTTCAGCCGGGGCAGGTACTGACATTTGAAGGAGACAACGGTGGCGAAATGGTGCAGGCCGATAATCGCCTGTTGCTCCGGGTGGTTAAAAATTTGCTTGGGAATGCGGTGAAATACGCCGGAGCAGAAGCCGAGATTTCAGTCTCACTCGGTCACAGGAATGGCTGGACACAATTGGTGATTGAAGATGATGGTTGCGGCATTCCCCAGCAGCAACTTCAGCAGATCTTCGATCCGTTTACCCGTCTGGAGATGGCAAGGGATAAACAATCCGGTGGTTACGGTTTGGGGCTGGCAATTGTTAAAGAATCCATGTCATTGATGAACGGGCATGTCAGTGCTGAAAATCGTCCGGAAGGCGGTTTGCGGATCAACTTGTTGTTCCGGCCAGCCTGAAAACTGCTCCTTTAGCAGGGTTAGGCGCGGGAAAAGAAAATAAAGGGTATGTTTTTAACCAGGCCTGCTTACGGGAGGAAAATCTGTAAGCAGGCTTGAGACTGTTATCGACATATAACGTGCCGAAACATTGCTTGCGAAGTTTTACTTACGTATTTTTTCTGCGTCGATAACGTTCTTGAATTTACTTGCTTTAGACAACAGGTAATCAACATCAGGTGGGAAATCTTTGTTTGATTTTGCGTGTTTCATCATGTCAAACACAGTGAACTCAGTCAGAATTGCATACTGGTAAGGTTCAAAATCACCTTCAGCCTGAAGAGTCGGGTCAAAGTACTGATCGCCTTTGCGGATAATTGCGTGATCAATGATTGGATCTTCACAACGGTAACCCAGAACGTAACGCTCGCCTTTGCCATAAATTACATTCATATAGCTGTTGTAGAAGCACTCATTTTCAGTGGTTGTGCAAGTCTCCAGCAGCGCCTCGTCCATCGGTGATACTGTCACGATGCGAATCTTATCAGCTTTGTAGTTAAGCTCAGTCAGTTGGCGACGTACTTCGTCTAGGTTTACTTGTGTCACTTCTTATACCGTGTATATCAATAAAATCCGCGGCATTATAGCGCCCAATCCAGTAAATATCACGAATGATGCGATTTTCCAGTGATAGTGGATATTCCGTTAATGATTTCCTGACACTTTTTTACGAATGCAAAGAATGTAAATTACCTGCAAATGTGAATTGTTATCACTTATATTTCGCTCCAGATTAAGCAGTAATGCCCTCGGGCGTATGTGAGCCTGAATTCTACCTCTCAAAAACAATAACCACCGGAGAGGCTTAGTTGCTCAAATAATATGGAGATAACGGAAAAATGTTTTCTAAAAGTCAGCTGGCTTTATTGATTGGTATCATCGTGTCGGCACCGGCCGCTTATGCACAAACCAATGATCAGGTGGACAGTGTGGATGAACACATGGTCGTTACCGCCCGTGACTACGGCTATAAAGCGGATACTAACACCACTTCAATGCGCATTGAGGCGACACAGCTGGAAACACCGGGACAGGTAGCAATCATTGATGAGCAGATTATTGATGAGCAACGGGCTTCTACGCTGGGAGAAGTGCTGAAGAATGACTCCAGTATCTCGGAAGGCGGGAAAGGCCGTAACCGTGAGGTATTTCAGTTACGAGGTTTTGAGCTTGGCAGTGGCGACAGCTATCTTCGAGACGGCAAGCAACATTGGTCTCACTACCGTCAGCCGGTAGAATTGCTCGAACGAGTCGAAGTGCTGAAAGGTCCGGCTGGCCTTCTGTATGGTAAGTCTGCGCCGGGTGGTTTGATCAACATGGTTTCGAAGAAACCGACTTATGAAACTCAGGTTAATGTCAGTCAGGATATCGGCTCGAATAATTCATCACGTACCGTTGTTGATGTCAGCGGATCATTGAATGCAGACAAGACTCTGCGTGCTCGAACTGTGCTGGCCAAACAGAGCTATAATTCATGGCGTCATTACACCGACGGCAGCACCCCTTCAACTGAACGATTTGTTGGTGGCCTGTTTGTTGATTATGACATCAACGATGATGTCACTCTTTCATTCCATTATGACAAAACCAATGACCACGGCAGTGTAGATACCGGGGCCTACGTTGTTGACGGTAAACCTGTTTTAGGCGAAGGCCATGTGTGGGATGCTCAGTGGTCAAACATCGAAAATGATGTCGAAAATATTGGTCTGGATGTTAAAGCGCAACTGACAGACAGTTGGCATCTTGCGGCAGGGTATAACCATCAGGACTTTGAGCGTCGGGACATTGAAAGCTTCTCCAAGCCAAATACTTACAACGCGGCTGGTGGTACATTCACTTATAATGGCTACGACCGCTGGGACAACTGGCAGTTTGATACTGCTTATGTTGATTTCGTCGGTGAGTTTGATGCACTGGGTGTCGACCATCAGATGCTTGTCGGTGCAAACTGGCTAAGTTACTACTACAAAACGCAAAGCCAGTACTTGAAAGGCTCTACAGCTTCTGTCGGCCAGCCAATGGATAAGCCTGCAAACCTGCATTATAGCAATGGTAAAGTGAAAGATCCGACTGAACGCGATTCCTACGGTATTTATCTGCAGGATATGGTTACCTTCAATGAGCAATGGCAGGTTTTGGCTGGTGTTCGCTTTGACCGCTTTGAAAATGACCAACATACGCACAACAATGTACTGCCAAAAGCAGGTATCATTTTCCATCCTGAATCTAATGGTTCTGTTTACTTCACTTATTCTGAAAGCTTTGAGCCAAAAGATCCGGTGAAAGATGAAAAAGATGTCAATGATGGCATGGAATTAAAGCCGGTGAAGGGCAAACTGTATGAATTGGGTAGCAAGTGGGAATTGTTTGATAATCAGCTATTTGTATCGGCAGCTGTCTTCGATATCACTCAGGAAAACAAAGTATTGAGCGAAGATGTTGCGGATGTACCTGGAAAAGAAAGTATAACGACTCAGGTTGGTGAGCAGGTTCACCGTGGTGCAGAGCTGAGTGCTTCTGGTTATGTAACCGAGAAACTGGCACTAAATGGCTCGTTTACTTACCTTGATGCAGAAGTGAAAGACCCTACTGATGTAACGAAAGACGGTAAGCGTCCGGCAGATGTACCTGAGCTTTCAGCGAGTATTTGGTCCCGTTATTCAGTTACGGATAATACAGATGCTAACCTGGGTGTGATTTATGTCGGTGAGCGTTACGGTGACACTGAAAACGAGTATAAGAAAGATGCTTATACCCGTGTAGATGCAGGTGTTGCTCATACGATTAAATACGATCAGGATCTGGACATCATCATGCGCCTGAATATTGAAAACGTCTTTGACACAGACTACCTGGCAGGTGGCAGTCAGACCAAGACCATTCTGGGTGAAGGACGCAATTACATGGCGACATTGCAAGTACGTTATTAATCAAATTAAGTTTTAATGTGGGGGGGAGTGAACGTTCCCCCACATTTTTGATTCAAGCAACAAAATACTTTAAATGATATTGATTTTCATTTATGATGCCGCTGTTTGTTTTTTAAACTTTATCTCTATGATTCTCATAGCGATTTTTTATTTTTATGAATCCTCTGAAGGCATTATTTGTAAAATGAAGCTAAGAAAAACCAGCCTTGCAGTAATAATGGGCTTTTTTGCCGCAGGTGCAAACGCCGATAGCCTCGAGAGCGCAAGGTCGATTGAAAGGAATATCAATGTTTCTTCTGCGCAAAGTCAGAAAAAAATTGATAAAAGTGCCGAAGCGACACTATCGATGGCGGCTGAGATTGAACAACTTCAGGAAGAAGTGAAGAACCTGACTGTATACCGCGATCACTTAGCCCGTCTTGTTGTGAGCCAGGAAGCAGAGGCTGATAGCCTTAATGTTCAAATCCGCGGCATCGGTGAGACCCGTCAGGGCATCGTTCCTCTGATGTATAAGATGATTGACGGTTTAAAAGTGTTGGTAGCTGAAGATAAACCTGTTCGTCGGGAGCATCGGCTGGCAAGAATCGCCAAATTAGATGCGATGATGGGGCAGGCCGATGTCAGTGATGCAGAAAAGTATCGCCGTATTCTGGAGGCTTATCAGATAGAAGTTGATTACGGCACCAAGCTGGGTATTTATCAGGGTCGGATTGAGCTGATGGATCTGGACTCTATCGAAGCTGACTTGTTGTATCTTGGCCGAATTTCACTGGTTGCCCGAAGCCTGGACGGTAAACGCTACTGGGCGTGGAACGATAAGGTTTCAGGGTGGCAGGCGTTGGATTCACAGTTTGCCAAAGGTATTGATCAGGCTTTTGCTATCGCCTCAAAGCAGGCAGCACCTGGCCTCATTTCACTTCCTGTATCTGTTAACGTGGAGAGCAAGTAATGAAAATCAAAACGTTAGCAATCGCACTATGTCTGTTTAGCCTGCCTTTTGCGGCTTCTGCAAATCCGACTCTTCTTGAGAAAACCAGACAAGAACAACAGATACAAAAAACGCATAACGCAGAGCGTGAAGCCGGTTTCAAACTGACGGAAAAAGAAGTCAGAGCGAAGCGCAATGCCCTGATTGCTGAGCGTAACCGCCTTCAGCGAGAAACTGAGCTGTTAAGCAAGTCATTCAGCAAAAATGAAAATAAGCTGGCGAAGCTTGAAGAGCAGTTACGATTGGAAACCGGCAGTCTTGGTGAGTTGTTTGGTGTTGTCCGTCAGGCTGCAAAAGAACTGGATACTGAAATGGCGTTTTCAGTTACCGGTGCAGATCACTCAAACTATGATGCCGTAGTCAATGAGATTGTTGCTGCAAAAGCATTACCTTCAATCACTCAGTTAAACGGCCTCTGGCTGGGTATGACTGAGCAGATCCAGGCGAGTACAGAGCTACGTCAGGTTAGTGTTCCTTTCATCAATGGTGAAGGTCACCAGTCAGTTGTTCAGGCATACCGTTTGGGAAGCATGGGCCTGATTGCTGATCAGGGTTACATTTCCTGGGATGGCAAACGTCATGTTGCCACACCTTATCTTAAACAGCCGGAAAATGGCCCTTCTGTCTCCGTGATGTCCCAATTAAACGAATCCGGTTTGCAGGCAGTGGTTGTTGATCCTTCCCGAGGCGTGATGCTTGAGCAACTGGCTAATTCTCCTGAATTAAAAGATCGCATCGAACATGGTGGTGTCGTAGGTAAGATCATTCTTGGTCTGTTGGCTGTCGGTGCTGTGATTGCATTGTTCCGTGGCGTAAAACTGATGATGATCCGTCAGCAAATTAAAGCCCAGCTGAAAAATCCTACTAAGCCGGGTAACAATCCGCTTGGTCGCGTGCTGAACGTGTATAGCAAAGCGCAGAACCGTTCAGTTGAAGCATTGGAGCTTCGCCTGCTTGAGACCATTGTTGACGAACAGCAGGGGCTTGAAAAAGGTCTGTCGATGCTGAAACTGCTGGCGGCGTTGGCACCGATGCTGGGTCTGCTGGGGACAGTAACCGGTATGATTGAAACTTTCCAGGTGATCACTCAGTTCGGTAACGGTGATCCGACCGTGATGGCCGGAGGTATTTCCATGGCGTTGGTAACAACGGTACTGGGACTGGTTTCAGCAATGCCGTTGCTTCTAGCACACAATGTGTTGAGTACTCAGGCTGATAATATCCGCAATATTCTGGAGAAACAGGGCATCAGCCTGGTTGCGGAACAGGCTGAAAAAGCAGGAAGCGCAGCCTGATGGGATCCCATATTTTTGAAGTGCATTTTATACAAGCGATGGGGCTGGAATCCTGGTGGTATTCGCTGCAGCACTTTATGAACCAGGGCGGCCAGGTGCTATGGTGGCTGGCTGCTGTGGTTGTCCTGTGTTGGCTTTTGGTGATCGAAAGGATTCTTTATTTGGCGTTTACTTACCCCAAACATAAACAGCAATGGCTGGCGAAGTGGCAGGCGAGAGACGATCAAACATCCTGGTATGCCCATGCCCTTCGTGACGGTTGGTTGAGTGAGGCCCGTATTGCGCTGAACCAGAATCTGAATCTGATAAAAGTGCTGGTGGCAATTTGCCCTATGTTAGGGTTGCTTGGCACAGTTACCGGCATGATCTCAGTGTTTGATGTGATGGCAACTCAGGGAAGTAGCCAGCCACGCCTGATGGCATCAGGGATTTCGTTGGCAACATTGCCGACAATGGCCGGCATGGTTGCAGCTCTTGCCGGTATGTTTGTTCACGCCCGCCTTTCAAAAGCCTGCCATCTGCGTGAACTCAAGTTAGAAAAATTATTAAGGAGCCAGTGATGCGATTAAGTCGTCCGTCTTCTGCTCGTGAAGAAGCCCAGGTCGATCTGACTTCGATGCTGGATATTGTTTTCATCATGCTGATCTTCTTCATAGTGACCAGCTCGTTTGTACGAGAGTCTGGTGTTGAAGTAAATCGCCCGCAGGCCAGCAATGTGGTTAGCCAGAAAGATGCTGGTATTTTCATTGCGATTACTTCAGCTAACGACATCTATATCGACAAGCGGGTTGTCGATGTTGAGCGTGTTCAGGCCACATTAGAACACCTGTTGCTTGAGCAACCGGAAGCTTCTTTGGTCATTCAGGCAGATGAACATGCATATAACGGAACGGTTGTTAAAGTTATGGATGCAGCGAAAGGGGCCGGAGTTAAGAAGATAGCGCTGGCTGCGGAGAAACGCTGATGCTGCGTTTAATCATTGCACTGCCCCTGGCGCTGGTAACCGCGATTGGCTTGTTTACTTTCATGGCCTGGATGGTGGATAACGGCAATCAGCGGGCACAGGATGATAAGCAATTGCTTGCTTTTGACATGGTGATGGTTGAGCAGGAGCAGGAAGTTCAGCGCCGCAAACGAGCTGTGCCGGAAAAGCCGGATACTCCTGAGCCTCCGCCGGAAGCCGTCCCGACTGCATCGCAAACGGCGAACGCAACAGTAGCGCCGACCATGCCAAGTCTGGCGTTGGATACCGCAATTACCGGTTTGGCGATTAATGTTCCTCAGTTTTCTGACTTTGGCGCTAATCAGCAGGCAATGCCGCTGTATCGGGTTGAACCTCGTTATCCGTCCAAAGCACAAAGGCAAGGGCTTGAAGGGTATGTGTCACTCACCTTTACCATAGATCCGCAGGGCCGTCCGGCTGATATTCAAGTTGTGGATGCAGAACCTCGCCGAGTTTTTGAAAGGGAAGCTATACGTGCCTTGCGCAAATGGAAATACCAACCGAAAGTTGTAGATGGCAAAGCGGTGGCTCAGTTGGGGCAATCAGTAAGACTGGAGTTTAAAATAGATCGATGATGAAGCAGTTTGCTTTTGTCCTGGCTCTGATATTTGTCGCCGGGCCGGTTAATGCCGAACTTTCCCAATATACCGCAGGCAAGGTTCAGCGTGCGCATAACCTGCAACAGGAAGAAAAGCTAGATGAGGCGATAGCCCTTTTGGCAGGCCTCTCTCCCTCGAAAGCTTATGATCAGGCTTTTGTACAACGTATGTTGGGCGTTTTCTACTGGCAACAGGGTGACCTTGGCAAAGCTATTGAGAACCTGTCAAAGGCCGTCAAAAGTGGGCTATTGGAAGATGAGCAGGCATGGGTAACGCAACGAATGCTGGCGGATATTTTGCTATCTGATGAAAAGTTCAGGCGGGCTTTGCCACATTATTATCAGTTGACGAAGAATATTCCCGAAGGTCAGAAAACTGATGAATTGTGGCTGCGTATTGCTCAGTCTCATTACCAGCTGAGTGAATGGAAATCGGTGCTGTCAGCAATGAAAATCTATGAGTCTGTTGTTAAATATGACGAGGTGGCACCGCTGACGATTAAATTGGGTGCCCAGCTTCAGTTGAAGTACTGGAAATCTGCAATTCCGACCCTTAAACGTCTAATTGTGCTGGAGCCTAATAAAGCTGCATGGTGGCAGCAGACGGCCGGGATTCAGATGCAGCTTGGTCGTTCAATAGATGCGCTGGATACGCTGGCTCTGGCTAAGCGCCAGGGTGTAGCACTGAGCCAGCAGAACCTTAAGTCACTGGCACAGTTATATGCTCAGAGAGGAATTCCTGAACGTGCGGCGAAAATCTATGCTGAACTGAACGGTGTAGAATCAGATGCTGAGTTGGTTTCCACTCAGGCGATGTACTGGCAGATGGCAAAAGAGTGGGATAAGGCCATTGAGGTCTGGGTGTTGGCAGCCAAGCTCGACAATAAGCACCGCTGGTCGTTGGCTCAGCTTTTGTTGCAGGAAGGCCATTACCGAAAGGCTTTGACTGAGCTGGATAAAGTCAGCGATAGAAAACGCCGGGCGGATGTTGAATTGGCGAAAGTACGGGTTTATTACAAGCTGGAAGATTTCGACAGCGCGATTGTTCATGCCAAGAAAGCTGACAATATTGAATCAACGGCTGCCGCTAAAAGCTGGATCAAATACCTGAATCAGATGCGAAAGATGAATAGTTGAGGCTTCAGCAACTGACACTGAAAACCACATCTTTGTGTCAATAAAATATGAAAGCGAGAGTCTGATTACAGGCTCTCGCTTTTTTGTTTCACCGTATTTTTTGGGGATTGGGTTGGTTTGTTTTCGGTTTGTCTTTTGTACTGGCTTCAGTCGCATCTGACGATATTGGGAAACACTTCCTCGATTTCCCGGTACAGTTTGTCTGTCTGTTTTTCATAACGGCGGGAGAAGTGAAAAGGCACTAACTGATTTACCCCGGCGGCGGCTGCAATTTCACCACAAGCCCGGGTTGTCAGGTGGCCGTTATCAGTACCGCGGCGAACATCGTCTTGAGAAAAAGTGGCTTCACAGAACAGAACATCAGCATCACGGGCAAGCGCAGTTAAATTTTTACGGTTATCTGTGGTATCGGCCAGATCGGTGGCATAGACCAGTTTTTTCCCTGCCTGCATGCGAAGTAATTGCTTAGCCAGCATCGCCACTGGCTGGCTTTCACCGTTCGGAAGGTCAATTAATCGATCTTGTTCTCCGGCCATGTAAGCGTATTTGAGTTTTCCGAGCCATGGCCCCGGCGATAAATCTAGTTCATTCAGCGCTGACTTTGAGACTGAAACTGCAGCTACCGGTTCATAAGAAAAAGCCAGAACAGGCGTGCCGTGATCAAGTTCGACGGTTCGGATGATAAATCGCTCTTCACGATGGATGATACCGTCATGAACAGTGATCTCCGGCAAAATCGGTATTTCATGGTGACCTGCCTGAAGCCGAAAACGGCACAGTTTGTTGCCATGCAGTTCAGAAACGGTAAAGACAGGGCCGTTGTCTCCAATACGATCCCATAAAATTCCGCTGATCATACCGGCAATATGTCTGGCCAGCCCTGGCGGACCATAGAGCTGGCAGCTTCCACTGGTACTCAGCCTTACCCGGAGTAGCCCCATAAATCCACCGATATGGTCGAAATGAGCATGACTGATGAAAATATGGCTGACATTATGAGCATGGCGAACTGGCAGGCGGGAAGTATTGCCAAGGTCGAACAGCAGGCAGCGACGGTTCTGGTTGGTTTTAATCAGTAGTAACGGGTCATCAAACAGACCGTTGACCAGTTCCGCGGTGATATCTCTTCGGCGGATGCGAGGTGTATTTCGAAGCGGTTTTACATCTGATGGATGAACCAGAGATTGGGTATCGGTTTTTTGTCTATGCGCGTCAGAGGCACCTCCGGCAGCATGCTTAGGTACGGCAGTAACCAGCAAGTGTCCGGGCAGATGCCTGGCATCGCGAACCAGTAATTGATCGGTCGGCTGTTTAAATGACTGGCAGTAAATCTTGAGTAGGTGATCTTCCAGTTCAATGATTTCTCCCATAGAAGTCTCGCCATCACTGTTTGTTAGCTTGATAACCAGCCCGGCCCATTTTTCAGGATGATCGACAGGAGGCGGGGTGCCGAGTAGCTTTGGTGTCCGGATATCCAATTCCATTTCACTACAAGTATTGAGGTATTGCTCCCATAGCGCCGTTCGTCGCAAGGCTCGCTGGTGTCGGTTTGGTGAGATGGCCAGCTCAGAGCTTGTTATCGCTATAACCGGAACGTTGAGGTTGGCTATTTCGTTTTCAAGAGAGACAGAGCATGCAGGGCTTTCCGGGCTGTCCTTGTTGGTAAACTTATCCAGCACAGCCAGTTGCGTCGGGGCTGTAATATCAATCAGTGAGGGCAGAAGCTCGGCAGCGGCCACACCTTTAATTAAGCCGGGTGCATCAATGATAAGCGGGATCTCCGCCGGAATACGTAGCATCAAGCTGCGGAGTGCTTCTGCTAACGGCAGGCGGAAGCGGGCAGCATCCAGGCTGCATAAAGCTTCGAAATCTGTTAGTTGCCAGTCGGTTTCCTTCCATATCCCAAGATTGATTGCAGCAGGAATACCGAACCCCGGTGAGCCAGGATCGGCACTCAGGCAGGCACAAGGCTTACCTTCAGATTGCATCCGCTTAGCCAGTTCTGCTGCAAGGAAGCTTTTTCCGGCACCCGGTGGGCCAAATAAGACAATACGACTTGATGGCTGGCGCAGACTTTCATTAAGCGTATCAACACCTTCTAAATAGCGGAGGATATTAGACGGGCAGAACATATCATTACCCCATAAGTTTGCACGGATGACCGGGTTTAAACAGAAGGTGATAGCCGGTCATTTGGGCAATCACTTCCATGTTGGTGGTGGCATGGGTGGATAGTTGATCACAGCTGAAGCATCCACCACGGGCAACGACCATTGGCAGCATAATTTGATCGGTCAGGTAGCGGTCCAGCACGGCTTTGGAAGAAAGATATTCCCTGACCTGTTTATTGAGCTTTTCGGCGACGGCTTCGGCTCTTAATTTTAACCTTCCCAGTTGGATTATGCTCAGTTGCATCTGTTCAAACTTCATATCAAAGCAGAGTAGGTTGCCGCTGGATAAAGCTACTGGAGAGCGAATGTAAAATTTATCGATGGGGGCATGATAGAGGCCGATAAAGGTGTCGATTTCCCGCTTACCAATACTCTCTGGCAGTCCTACACAGTAACTCACCAAACGACATTTTCTTAGCCGACCGCGTTCTGTTAATTCAATAGGAGTGAGTTTCGACGGTTTTATTCGCGCCAGCCACTGCCCACCTCCGGCGGGAACAAACCCCCACTGTTTCACCTCTACCTCGACGTTGGCTCCCATTTGTCTTAATAAGGGTAGGAAACTTTGTCTTAGGTAGGTCAGTGTTGGCGCCATTGGGTTGTGGGTTCCTCCGGTCAGTGTAATCCGGCTCTCTTTGTTGGCCTGAAGCAGAGGTAGCAGCAGTGTCTGGAATAACAGTGTGGTACTGCCGGCAGTACCTATGTCAAACCGATATTCTCCGCCATAAACTTCACCGGGGCTGAAACTCAGCTCGGTGGAGCCAAGCTCATCACCTTCAATACGGGCGTTGCTGATTTCCCTGGCGGCTCGCACACAAGTTAAGTGTTGTCGCCGCAGGCCGGGTTTGTCTCGCCGGGCCCGGATATTACTGATGGTGAAGTTAATCCCGTACAGCAGTGATAAAGTCAGGCAGGTTCGCAGTACCTGGCCGCCGCCTTCACCCTGATCGCCATTAATATGTATGCCTTTCACCGGATGAATCCGTTAAGTTCAGATACTGAAACTATCGTTCACTGCGGAAGCCTGTGCCAGTGAATACCTCATTTACAGCATGAGGTAATGAAACTGGAGCGAGAGCAACATCATAAATTTCGAATACATATTGATTCTAATGAAGAAAATCACGGCAGAGCCGGGAAGTGAGGTTAAGCTTTAATTAACAGGTCAAAGAATGGAGCCATTGATGGATGTTCCCGGACGGAAAATGAATTGGAAGACGATAAGGCGGCATAGCCGCCAACTCTCACAGTAAAAATGTGTCATCACTCGTCTTTGTTATTCAGGGGGCATCTATGTCTGTAAATGAAATACGTAACATTGGCTTTGTTGGTCAGAGCGGGGTTGGGAAAACAACATTAGTTGAGCGCTTGTTATACGAGGCTCATGCAACCACACATTTGGGCAGTGTGCAGCAGGGGGATACAGTGACTGACTTTGATGATCAGTCCATCCAGTACCAGCACAGTATTGAAGCTACCCCCGTTGCCTTAGCCTGGCATAAACACCGCATGAACATCATCGACACTCCCGGAATTCCCGAGCTGCTCGGCCGCTCATTAAGTATTTTCCCCGCAGTTGAAACTTCGGCACTGGTACTGGATGCCAATACTCCTCTCAATCAGGTATCAGAGCGTTTATTTGAATTTTCCCGGCAACAGCAAAAATGCCAGATGATTATCATCAACAAGATGGATTTGAATTCGAATTTATTGGCAGATTTTGTCGCGCAGATATCAACACATTTTGGAAGTTGTTGTTTGCCAATCAATTTACCGTCACAAGATTGCAGCAGTGTTATCGATTGCTATTTTGCTCCTGATAATGATCAGCCGACGCTTTTCGACAGTGTTTCAGAGGCACATGAACGGCTTATTGATCAGATCATTGAAGTTGATGAAGAACTGATGGAGCTGTATCTCGAACAAGGTTCTGCGCTGTCCCCTGAACAACTGCATGACCCGTTTGAAGAAGCGTTGCGAACAGGTCACGTGATTCCTGTCTGCTTCGTGTCGGCAGATTCCGGTGTCGGTATCGATATGCTACTGCGGATCATGGCGGAAATTATGCCGCTGCCGGAAGAAGGTAACCCGCCTTTACTGGAGAAAGACGGTAAGCAGATCAGTGTTGACTGTGATCAGCTGGACCACAGCGTTGCTCATGTTTACAAGGTCAGTGTAGATCCTTATCTGGGAAAACTGGCTTATATCCGGGTGTTCCAGGGAGAGATTAATGCCGGTAGTCAGCTCTATATCGGAGAGAGTAACAAGGCATTTAAGGTCGGGCACCTGTATCAGTTGCAAGGTAAAAAGCGCATTGAAATTAGTAGCGCTAAAGCCGGTGATCTTTGTGTGCTGGCGAAAGTGGATGAGCTTGGCTTTGATTCGGTGATCCACGACTCCCATGACGAAGACGGCATTGTCATGAGCACCTTGTTTTTCCCGCAGCCGATGTACAGCTTAGCTATTCGGCCGATTAAGCGGGGGGATGAGCAAAAGCTTTCCGAAGTTTTACAGAAAATAGCGGCAGAAGATCCGACACTTTGGCTTGAGCATCGTACCCGAACCAATGAAACCTTGTTGAGCGGTCAGGGCGAATTTCATCTGAAGATCGCGCTGGAAAAAATGGAGACGGTGTACAAATTAACCGTGGAGACTTCTCAGCCAAGCATTGAATACTACGAAACAATTACTATGCCGGCAGAAGGCCATTATCGCCATAAAAAACAAACCGGAGGTGCCGGACAGTTTGGTGAGGTGCAGTTAAAGGTTCGTCCGCTTGAGCCCGGAGCCGGGTTTAAGTTCGTCAATAAAGTGGTTGGCGGGGCTATTCCGACAGCGCTGATCCCAGCGGTAGAGAAGGGGATCAGGCAAGCAGTCGATGAAGGGGCAATTTCCGGTAACCCGCTCCGCGATATTGAAGTGACGGTCTATGATGGTAAATACCACTCGGTCGACTCGAAAGAGATTGCTTTTGTTATTGCCGGTAAGAAAGCCTTTCTGGATGCGGTGAATAATGCAAATCCGATAGTTCTGGAGCCGATTGTTGATCTGTCCCTGATGATACCGACTCCGGCTGTCGGCGATGTTACCGGTGATCTTTCTTCCAGTCGCGGCGTGATAGTCGGTACCGACGTAACACCAAATAACCAGACAGCACTTCAGGCAAAGGCTCCGCTTAATGAGCTTCAGGACTTTTCACAGCGCTTGCGCTCTATAACCGGCGGTGAGGGAAGTTTCAGTCTGGCGTTCAGTCACTATGAACCGGCACCGCCAAATGTTCAGAAACGTGTGTGCAGTGAGTCACAGGCTGCGAGTTAGTGGCTTTTGACCTGAGCAGATAATGATATAAATCATTAAATAACAATGTAATTAGCAGAAAGCAGTCAGTTGGCTGCTTTCTGTTGTCTCGGCTTCGGAGAACAAGCATGCTCGTGCAGTATTTATCAGATCTACACCTGGAGTTTATGGCAAGCCCGTGGGATTTCTCGTTGCCGGAGACAGATGCTGATCTGATTATTCTTGCCGGGGATATCGGAACCGGCTGTGAGAGCCGCTATATTGACTGGGTTCTGGCTGAAACAAAGGGCAAGCAGACGATAGTCGTGGCCGGAAACCATGAGCCTTATGGTTCCATTTTGCAGAAATGCCATAAAAACTGGCGAACGGCGACCCGGGGAACCCATGTTCACTTTTTAGAGCAAGAAGCGATAGAAATCGACCATGTCCGCTTTCTGGGTGCAACGCTCTATACCGACTACCGGATTGATGGTAATCCTATGGAAGCGATGAACCGAGCCGCGGAATGTATGAACGATCACCGAAAGGTTCATATGGATCCGCGAGGTTCCATGTTCAGACCGATTGATGCACTGGATATTCATTACCAGACCCTGCAGTTTTTAGAATCTGAATTACAAAGCGGTTATCAGGGGAAAACCGTTATTGTTTCCCACCATGCCCCGAGCGCCAAATGCTTTCCTGATGAAAATATCCCGCCACTTGCTGCCGCCTATGCCAGTAATCTTGAAGAACTGATGAAAAGATACGATATAGCCGCCTGGTTCCACGGCCATATACATAGCAGTACCGATTTGACCATTCACAATACCCGTGTGTTGGCTAACCCTCGCGGTTACTGGCCGATGCTGCTTAATGACGATTTTGATCCTGCCAGAACAATCGAAATCTGAATCCTGCCAAACGTAAACAATGTAAATCAAATGCCAATGAAAACAATTATCAATTAAATTGTGCTCATTAGATTTCTGTGGTTTTTGATGTGATTGTTCATGTTTCTAAAAACAAAGGCTGTCCAGCTATGGGCTCGTCGCCTTCATATCTACATATCAATGGCGCTGTTGTTTGTGGTGCTTTTTTTTGCTGTAACCGGCATCACCCTCAACAGGCCTGAACTTTACGTCAAAAGTAAGCCATCCATCAGTGAAGTGACCCTGACATTGCCTGATGCATTAATCACCTCTGGCAGTCGACCGTTTGTGCCTGACGAGTCAGCGTTGATTGCGTTTCTGACCAGTGAAGGTGATGTGTCCGGTAAGCCTTCGGCCATGGAAGTGTTTACTGATGTGGAAGACGGCGAGTTAATCGAAGGGGAAATTACCCTTGATTATAAAGGTCCGGGGTTCAACGCATCGGTTTATGTCGACTTAATTAACCGTGAAGCCATTATCGAGAAAAACCATTACGGCGCTGTTGCTGTGCTCAATGATCTGCACAAAGGGCGTAACAGTGGTGAAGTGTGGAAGTGGTTTATCGATATCACCGCGTTGCTGATGATTTTCTTCGTAATGACAGGCGTTTGTTTGCTATTGCCGAAGAAAAAGACACTCAGTAATTCTTTGGTATGGACTGCTGTCGGTTCGCTTTCCACACTTCTGATTTTTCTTTGCGCAGTACCCTAAGGTCAAACTCTGGGCCTGTGCCACTGTTTTGAAAGGATTTGTGATGACTTCTTTTGCTAAGTCACTTCTGGCTATGTCGGTGGCACTGCCGCTGGCTATTTCGGCTTCTGTTAATGCAAAGCCGCTTCCTCAATCTGCTGTGATGGAAGTGGAATTTGAGCTGCCAAAAATTGAAACCTCTATGTATGCCCGCCCTTATGTGGCGGTATGGATAGAAGATGCCAATCGTAAGCCGGTTCGGACTGTTCAGCTCTGGGTTGGAAAGGACGAATGGCTGAAAGATTTGCGCAGCTGGTGGCGCAAAGTTGGGCGTTATGACCGTGAGCTGGTGGATGCGGTGACCTCGGCGACACGACCAGCCGGTGAATACCGTTTTGTCTGGAATGGTCTGGACGATAATGGGAACCGGGTAGAGCAGGGTGCGTACACCTTCTACGCCGAAGTAGTGCGAGAACATGGTGGCCGCAACTACCTTCGGCAGAAGCTGGAGTTGGGTGAAGCCGGGTTTACTCATGTCCTAACTCCGACCGAAGAAACTGGCGAGATCAAACTACGCTATCGGGTTCAATAACTTGAGCGTAAATGTAATGGATTAAACATATTTAAGAGTCTGATGATGATTAAAAATAACAAGATGAAAGCGGTCTCTCTGGCGTGTGCCATGGTTGCCGGTCTGGCGGTATCTGCAACAGCCAATGCTCACCCGCGCTGGGTATTACCTTCGCACTTCACTGTGTCTAAAGAAGGTGGTGACTGGCTGACTTTCGATGTAACCGCTTCACACGGTACCTTTGTATTTGATAAGCCGGCCGGAAGTGAAACCGCTCAGGTTGTGATGCCTGATGGTCGAAAGGAACGACCGAATTTCGTGATTCGCGGTAAGCGCCGTTCTATGTTCGACTTCTACTTCGAAGAAGAAGGGACACATAAAGTGGCGATTAACGGCACACCGTCTTATTACACCCAGTATAAGGCTGGTAGACGTGACACGGTGAAGTGGATGAAAGCCACTAAAGCCGAACGTGATGAGCTGTTGCCGGTAAAGTCCCGTGACGTTGTCACTCAGCTTGGTTTCACCCGTGCCGAAAGCTATGTCACGGTAGGAAAGCCGACAGAAAAAGCATTCGAGCTTGAAGGTAAATACCTCGAAATGCTGCCGCTCACTCACCCGTCAGACATTATTGAGGGAGAGGAAGTAAAGTTTCAGTTCTTCTATAACGGCCAGCCTCAGCAAGGTGTCACCGCTGAAATCACTCGTGAAGGCACGCTTTATCGTAACCACCAGGAGCAAATTGATGTAGTCAGTGATGAAAACGGCATAGTGACATTCGTGCCGGCACAGGCTGGTCGCTGGCTGATGAAAGCAAACTATAGAGGCGACTTACCGAACAATCCGCTGGCTGATCGCGCCAGTGTTAATGTCCACCTGACTTTTGAAGCTGTACTTCAGTAACTGATGATGGCCTGCTGAAGCAGGCTGTTTTTTCCTTTGTCTTATGTTCAAGAATTTGTTCAAGAGTGTATTCAAAGAATTGTTTGAGGATTTCATGAAAAAGCGTACCAGCCAGTTGCTTCTTTCGTTCTTGGCCCTGTTTTCTATGTCGGCACATGCGCACTTTCCGTTGATGAGTTGTTGGTTTGAAGCCGACAAAGTGATTTGCGAAGCCGGTTACAGTGATGGCAGCACCGCTGTGGATTATGACGTCGATATGTTCGATTACGACGATAACCTGATTGCCAAATCGATCACAGACAGACGTTCCATTGCTGAGCTTAAACGTCCGGATACAGATTTTTATCTGGTTTTTGATGCCGGACATGAAAGCCCGGTTGAAGTTGATGTTGTCGAGATTTCAGAGAAATGATCACCGAATCAGTCATAGCCGATGACGGAGGCCGGGAAGGCAAATGGGTGGCTCTTTCTATAGCCGTTATTTTGTTGGTCGCCGCGATTTTGCTGCCTTATCACCAGTGTGTTTCTGATAAGCAGGAGTTGGCCGCTCATCAAATTTCGCTGGCAAATCTTGAAGCGCAGGAACTGGCGATGATTGGCGATCTTCGGCTCGCTCATGAAGAGATTCGTAATATTCATCAGGACAGCATTGAGTTTGATGATAAAGATATCTGGCCGTCGATTACTGAACTGGAAGCTTTGTGGTTAGCTCCTTTTGTTAAAGATAAAAGCTGGCAACACAAAGGTGAACACCTTTGGCACCAGGTCGCCCCCGGCATCTATCAGGGACTTCGCCAGTCAGAGCAGGGAGCCGTGTCTGTAATTCTGAGCTGTCATGCTCAGGAACCGGATGTTTGGATTGATTTCAATCTGCAAGCCACGCCTTTTGAAGATGATGTCTCTCAGCTGTCGCTATCTGATTCAGCCTTGATTAAAGCTGGATGGCAGCAAGTTGCATTTAGCGACCACCAGGACACTCACAACCATTAATTTTCCCTTTCATTGTGTCAACAACGACGATGTGAAACACGTTATGAAACAGTTATTACAAAGACAGTTGGTTAAAAAGTTTTCAACAAAACTCACTTTGCTGAAAGTGGTATCTGTACTCGGCCTGCTGCTGACCAGTCTGACCGCGCAGGCTGCAGATAAACTCACGATCGGCATTACTCTTCAGCCTTATTACAGCTATGTAAAAGCGGTTGTTGGCGACAAGGCTGAGGTATTACCGCTGGTAGACGCCGGTTTTAATCCACATAACTATCAGCCGCAACCTAACGATCTCCGTCGCTTGAAGCAGATGGACATTATTGTGGTAAACGGCATCGGTCATGATGATTTTGCTTTGAAAGTAATTAAAGCGGCTAATCGTGATGATTTGATAGTGATTGAAGCCAATAAAGATGTACCGCTGCTACCTGCCATGGGTCAGTCTGTCGGTGACGGTGCGGTAAATCCTCACACTTTCGTCGGTTTATCGACCACTATCCAGAAGGTTTACACCATTGCAAATGAACTGGCGAAAATTGATCCGGATAATGCCCGTTTCTACCGTAAAAATGCCCGCAGCTATGCGGCAAAATTTCGTAAGCTCAAACACAGCGCGATGATGACGCTGGGAGACTTGGATACCAGCGGTATGGTTGTGGCGACCACGCATAATGCTTATGGATATCTGCTGCAGGAATTTGGTGTTGATGTGGCTGCGGTTATCGAACCTGCTCACGGGGTTGAGCCTAGCGCCAGCCAGTTGCAGGAAACGATAGAGAAGATCCGTAATTCCGGCATTGATGTACTTTTTTACGAACTCAACATGCCAAACCGTTATGTCGAAACCATCGAAAAAGCGACCGGCGTTCAGCTTTATCGTTTTTCACACATGACTCATGGTCCGTATGAAGCTGATAAAGTCGAAGTCGAGATGAAAGAGAACTTGGATACTCTGGTTCGGTCTATGAAGTTTGCTGCTGAAAACACAGTGAAAAGCGTGGCTGTAAATAAGGATGGCAAATAATGGGGCCGGGTATTCACCTTAATAATGTTGGCCTGAAATATGGCGACAACATCATCCTGCACGATATCAATCATGTGTTCGCGCCGGGGCAATGCCATGTAGTGATGGGGCCAAATGGCGGCGGTAAGACATCGTTGCTTCGCTCGGTTTTAGGCTTAACGCCGTTCAGTGGAGAGATCCAGGTTCAGTGGCCGGGAGAGCAGAAAGGCAAAGTCGGTTATGTTCCTCAGAAAGCGACTTTTGAGTCCAGTCTGCCGTTGACTGTTATGGATTTTATCTTGCTGAATCAAACAAGAATGCCTTTGTTCTGGCCCAAATGGCACCGTCGAGCAAAAGCGAAAGCATATGCTTTACAGCAGCTGGAGCGTGTCGGTATGGCAGAAAGAGCGGAGCGCAGAATGGGACAGCTATCTGGTGGCGAACAACAGCGGGTTCTTTTTGCTCAGGCGCTTTTGGATAATCCGGATTTGTTAGTGCTGGATGAACCGACAACCGGTATGGACGAACAGGGGGTTCGGTATCTTGAATCTTTGATGCATGAGTTAGTTGCTGAAGGGAAAACCGTTCTGGCTGTTCATCATGATGTAACAGCAGTAAGGCGCCTAAATGCTCAGGTACACGTTGTAAACCGCCAGTTGGTTGATAGCGGTTTTGTTGCCGATGTATTGATTCCGGAAAAAATTGAGCGTTTGTTCAATCACTATAGTGCTCCGTCATTACCTTCGAAGACCAATTTGGAGGATGCGGCATGATGGATATCATTCGCACCTGGGCACAGTCTGGTGTTAACTCAGGCTTGCTTAGCGAAAGCTTCTCCTATGCCTTTATGGTCAATGCGGTAGTGGCTGCTTTGCTGTTAGGGCCTTTACTTGGTGGTTTGGGAACCTTAGTTATCGCCAAGCGACTGGCATTTTTCTCCGAAGCGGTCGGGCATGCGGCTCTGACTGGTATCGCACTGGGTGTACTTCTTGGTGAACCACCGGAAAACCCGATGATAGGGTTGTTCAGCTTCTGCATGATTTTCGCGTTATTACTGCATTTCGTACGTAATCGAACCAATGTGCCTTATGACACGCTGGTTGGGGTATTCCTTGCTCTGGCATTGGCTGTAGGGGCAGCGTTGCTGATGTATGTCGCCCGGAAGATAAACATCCACATGCTGGAAAACGTGTTATTTGGTTCAATTCTGACGGTATCTGATCAAGATCTGCTGATTCTGGCGTTGAGTTGCCTGCTAATTGTGTTGCTGTTGATCCCGACCTTTAACCGGATACTGCTGACGTGTATCAGCCCGGATATCGCCAAAGTCCGGGGTTATGCGACCAACTTTTATGACTATCTGTTTGTCATGATGATCACTCTGGTCACGATTGCATCGGTCAAAATTGTCGGTGCTGTTCTGGTGGGGGCTTTGCTGTTGATTCCCGGCGCGACGGCCCGCTTACTGACCAAAAATATGGGGAGTTTTGTATTGATGTCGGCTCTGCTGGCAACTATCAGCTGTTTGGTTGGAACAATTCTGCCGATGGAGTTAAAGCTTCCGGTTCCTTCAGGAGCCGCAATCATTATCGTCTCGGCTTTGTTTTTCTTAAGTGCCACCTTTTTCCGCATTGTTCGCAAGGGATAAATGAAAATGACGTTATTATCGAAAAAGGCGCTGTTGAATCTGAGTTGGCTGCTTGCCGTTGGTTGTGGGCTATTCGCTTCGTCACTGGCACAGGCAAAAGATATTCTGACAGCTACTCCTGTAACTTACATGCTTGCCGCTGAACTGACGAAAGGTACGGCGATAACAACCAGCTATCTTCCTCCTAAGCGATATGGTGTACAACGAATGCCTAACTGGTTTAATAGTAAAGGCGCGGAGTTGACAGCTAAAGCAGCGAAACAAGCAAAAGTGGTGATTACATTAGGTGCGATTTGGCCACATGACCCGTTATATGTTCATGCCCGCATGGGAAATATCGGAATAATTGAAATTGATGCTTCACAAGCTATATCTCCACGAGCGCAGGGAGTGGCATCTTTACGATTAGAGGACGGTTCGAGCTCTTTATTCGCCTGGTTAAACCCGACTAATTTGGCGCGTATGACTGCGATTGTTAGTGATGACTTGCAACGGGTATGGCCTCAGGCATCTGCGAGCATTGAAGCTAATAAGCAAAAGTTGATGCTGGATATTCGTCAGTTGATCAATCAGCAGCAAAATGCGTTGTTTGATGCAGACGTTCATTCGGTTGTTCTACTTTCGACAGAACTTGAAGATTTTGCATCAGGCAATCAGTTATTTGTTGTTGACCGATTTACTGCACCTGAACTTGAGTGGACTGAAAAAGATAAGACAGCATTAATTCAATTGCTGAATGATGATGAATCGCTTTGGCTGCTGACTGCAAGAAAACCAAGCAAAGTGTTAAAAGCTTTGGTTCCTAACCCTGAGCGTATCTTAGTCGTCGACAGTGTTGATCGTTGGGGAAGGTCTGGCATTGACTCTGACTCACCACTACAACGTTGGCAACTACAGCTCTAAAATAGATTTATTTTGTAACAGACGAAAGCACCTAATAACGAAGGGCTTCAGCATTAGCTGAAGCCTTTTTGGTATTAAAATAGGTGTTGTTTCATTTGTTAGTAGAATGCTTTTGCAAGTATCAATATTGTTTACAAATTAAACAACCGAGCTTTGATTCCCACTATTTCTCACAAAATGACTATCCCTGAAAGCAAAATAATGATGCTTTGTATTACAATTGCACATCATCAATATGCAGCGAGGGATTTCAGTATCTTAGGCGGTAGCATGTCACTATTTTGAATTTAAGTCTTATCCAGCGGGCTTTTTACTCCGGTTTTATGAAGCCCTGCAACATGGGTATAGATTTGTGTTGTCTTTATATCTGAATGTCCCAGCAACTCCTGAATATTTCTGAGGTCAGTTCCGCTTTCGAGCAGCCTGGTCGCGAATGAATGTCGAAAAGTATGACAGCCCGCTTTTTTAATAATTTGTGCTGCTCGTATACCTTTCATGACATGCTTTTGAACAGCGCGATCAGTAATGTGATGACGCATAACCCTTCCTGATCTCGGGTCTGTACTGAGTTTTGGGGCCGGGAACAAGTATTGCCAACCCAAGCCTCTAGCCTGGGCTGGGAATTTCTTAGCGAGGGCATAAGGCATGTAAACTTCGCCGAACCCATTATCGAGATCGCGCTCATGAAGTATATTAACCATGGCTATTTGTTGCTGAAGTGGTGCATGGAGAGAATTCGGCAACAGTGTTTTTCTGTCCCGATTTCCTTTGCCATTTCTTACTGTGACAGAACTTGCTTCAAAGTCGACATCTGCAATCCTGAGCCGACATGCTTCATTGATTCGCAAGCCACTCCCATACATAAGCTGTGCAATAATTTTTGACGGTAATGGTAAATGATCTATAACAGCTAATGCTTCAGAGTGGGAAAAGACCTCTGGCACTTTTGGACCTTTCTTCGCACGTTTGAAGCTCAGTGATTCAGTATTTTGTTTTAATAACTCCCGACAGAGAAATACGAGTGCGTTAAGAGCTGTTTTTTGAGTATTCGGTGAGACATTTTGCTTGGTGACTAAATGGTTCAGATAACTGCTGATATCTTTGGCTGAGATATCCTGTCTTGACTGATAACCACAAAACTTAATGAAACTCCGAATCCAGTGCAGGTAGGTTTTCTCCGTTGAATAAGAAAGACCGCGAACACGAATAAATGATGTAACCTCGGTAATAAAGTTACTATTGATTGATGAAATAGGGTGGGGAATATCTTTCATTTATCTGTTCATCCATACAGTAATTTTGATTCAGGCTAGATGACGTATCTTTTCAAAGCAATATCAACATCCTTTGAGTTCGCTGATTTAGAGTGTCTATCGCACCAGAATGAAAAGTTGTTGTTTATCAGTTGAATGAAAGTGGTAGCAGAAAAAGGTGATACACGAACCTCGTTCGGTGTATCTGCTCTTTGAATAGCACGTTTTTGTCTTTAGCTTACTGTTTTTATTGATAAAAATATGAAGGGGTAGCAAGGAGAGATTACGAACAAAATATACGAACGAGATATGCGAACTTTGTTCGTTGAATATAATGTTAGCTGCAAATACAAGTTAT
>NZ_AMZO01000017.1 GCF_000331515.1 Photobacterium marinum | reverse complement strand
ACTTATCTCAGGACGGGACATTTTTAAGTAAAAAGCCACTATCGTCATGATGGTGGCTTTTTCAGTTATGATTTGTTTTGCGATTACTTGGCTAATTAAGCTTTCGCAAATTTATAGGTACGGAAACCGCCAATCAGGTTGCGCGCCATATAGCCATTGTTTACAAGCTGGCGGTATGCGACGTTACCACGGAGGCCAACAGCACAATAGATAACAATCTCTTTATCTTTTGGTAGTTCATTCATGCGGTTGCGAAGTTGGTCAACCGGAATGTTAAGGGCACCCTCGATATAACCCATGTTCTCAAGTTCACCCGGATTACGCACATCCAGCAGAACTTGGTCTTCTGACAGGTTCTCAATTTCATCGAAATGAATCGCTGTCGCATCACCTTTCATGATGTTACTGGCAACAAAAGCAGCCTGATTAATGACATCTTTAGCACTGCCGTATGGTGGCGCATAAGTCAGTTCAAGATGCTGCAATTGTTCTACTGTCATACTTGCACGCTGTGCTACTGCCATCACGTCGATACGTTTATCAACGCCGTCTTTACCTACAGCCTGAGCGCCAAAAATTTTACCTGATTGTGGGTCAAACAGCATTTTGAATGACACGATTTCTGCACCAGGGTAGTAGCTGGCATGGCTGGCCGTGTGAACGTATACCTTTTCATAATTGGTGCCTTCACGCTTCAGCTGCTTTTCGTTCTTACCGGTAGAAGCGACGGCTAAATCGAAGATCTTACAGATCGCTGTTCCCTGAGTGCCTTGGTAGGTTTCGTTGCGACCCAGCATATTATCTGCAGCCATACGACCCTGACGGTTAGCCGGACCGGCTAGTGGAACAAGAGTGGCGTCACCTGTTACAAAGTCTGCTTCTTCAATTGCATCACCCACAGCATAGATTGCAGGATCGCTGGTCTGCATGCTCGAGTTGGTCCAGATACCGCCAAGTTCACCGATTTTCAGTCCGGCTTCTTGTGCCAGCTTGATTTCAGGACGAACACCGACAGCCATGATCAGGATGTCCGTTTTTAAGGTATCACCATTGCTCAGGGTCAGATCCAGATGGCCATGGATATGCTGATGAGCAGCATCTTCACCGGAATCTTCGCTGGCAATATGGGCTTCCGGAACATACTCAACAGCGGAAAGCGCCGTGCTTAAACGCAAATCAACACCGTGGCTACGGATCTCAGCATGAGCAAACCCGGCCATTTCTTTATCTACCGGAGTCATTACCTGATCAGCAAGTTCAAGCAGGGTGGTTTTAATACCGCGCTGGTGGAAGGCTTCCATCATTTCAAGGCCGATGAAACCGCCACCAACCACGGTTGCGTGTTCGACGTTGTTCATCTCAATGGTATGGAGAATCTTGTCCATATCAGGGATGTTACGCAGTGAATGGGTAAGCGGATTGTCAACACCTGGAATCGGTGGAACAACCGGTGCAGCCCCCGGGCTGATCAGCAGAAAATCATAGTTTTCGGTGTACTCAGAGCCGTCTAACATACTACGAACAGTAACAGACTTTTCTTCACGGTTAATGCTGATGACTTCGTTCATAGTACGAACGTCAACATTAAAACGGGCAAGGAAGCTTTCCGGAGTTTGTAGCAACAGTTTGCTTCGTTCTTTGATATCACCACCAATGTGGTAAGGCAAACCGCAGTTGGCGAATGATACGAATTCACCACGTTCAAACATGATAATTTCGGCGTCTTCGCTTAAACGGCGGGCACGTGCTGCAGCAGAAGCGCCACCTGCAACACCTCCGACGATAACAATTTTAGTCATTGATAACTCCACAAAAACATAAATCAACAGAGAACTAAACCAAGCTTAGTCCTCGGGATATTCGGTATGGGTTTTTTAGCTGATACTCTGATTTTTAACTTAAGGCTTTGATGTAAATCCAAGTTTACTTAATACGTTGGTTGCCGGGCAAAAACCTGTGAATGCGCTTTGGATCAGGTTGGCACCTATAAACAGGGTGAACCAATAAAAGTTTGGATGGACCCAAAGTGTTAATGCCACGGAAATAAAGATCATTGTTCCTGCGAATACGCGAACAGCATTTTCCAATGTCATATCTTTTCTCCCCGGACAGGTTTTAGCAATTAACGATTCTGTTGAAAACTATAAAACTTTAATTTAGCTTTGTCTAATAAATATTATTCTAAATTAGTGTTGACTTAACCCCGTGGTTTAGTAATCTCTAAATTAGGTTTTGCTTTGGTAGTGAGGGTGAAATGATCGACATAGATAAAATGCACTGTCATGCGATTGAAGTAGCTAACTGGTTGAAAACTATCGCTCATCCGGAGCGTTTGATGGTTCTGTGTCAGTTAACTAAAGGGGAAGTACCTTTGAAAGAATTGCAACAGAACTCGAGCCTTGGGCAATCAGCGCTCTCACAACATCTCGCCATTCTAAAAGCGCAGAAGCTGGTCAGTTTTCGTAAGCAGTCTCAGCAAGTGTTTTATTCTCTGGCGGATGACAAATCAAAACAGCTACTTGAAGCGTTACAAGGTATTTGTTGTGTATCGGAGGAGAAGAAATGACTGGGCTGATTCCACTGAATGCGTTACTGGGAGGGATGTTGTTAGGTGTATCTGCAGTATTGCTATTGATGGTAAACGGTCGGGTGGCCGGTATCAGTGGTATTGTTGCCGGTTTGCTAAAGCCGCAAAAAGGGGAGTTTTCATGGCGATTTCTTTTTGTGCTGGGAATGATTCTGGCTGGTTTGATAGCGCCTTACCTTGGCTTTGACTTTCCACAGACTCTGCCGGTGACATCGACGTTGATGCTTGTCATTGCAGGATTGCTGGTGGGGTTGGGAACCAAACTTGGCAACGGTTGCACCAGCGGTCATGGCATATGTGGGGTGGGACGACTTTCAAAGCGTTCGATAGTCGCAACTGGTGTATTTATGGCTGCCGCTGCCATTACTGTTTTTATTCGTCTTCATAGTTAAGAGGCCAGAATGTTTACACGATTTGTCACTTTGTTAGCTGGTTTGTTGTTTGGCTTGGGCATGATGATGTCCGGTATGGTTGACCCGAATAAAGTTATTGGATTTTTAGATTTTGCCGGTAATTGGGACCCAAGTCTGGCCTTCGTGATGGGAGGTGCGTTGTTTGTTTTTATGCCTGCGTATTTCTTTATCATCCGCAAAATGGATCGCCCTGTCTGCGATACAGATTTCCGGTTAAGTAAAAAACAAGCTGTAGATAGCCGGTTGGTTATCGGAGCTGTGCTGTTCGGCATCGGCTGGGGGATTGCAGGTATATGCCCTGGCCCTGCTGTGACGTCATTAGCAGGTGGTCATGTGAGCGTTTTGATATTTAGTGCCAGCATGGTGGCTGGAATATGGCTGGGTTGCAGACTGACAGATATGTTTGAAAACGCTAATGAGCTCAAAGTTAAAACTGCAGATGTTAACTAACCTCAATAGCGACATGTCGAAATAGCAGGGTATTGATTAAAAAAATATTAACTCATGGGATTCGCAGAGATAGAACCGATTTGTGAGCGATGACTGAGAAGGTCAGCGGTATTGAAAAGCAAGGGAGAAGCAAGATGGCAGATAAGGTCAGTCAAGGCATAGTCGCTAAATTCCTTAACAGCTTCTTTCCTCCTATTTTGATCATTCTGGCTTTGATGGCTGGTGTCGCAGCTTTATTGCTTACGCCAAGGGAAGAAGATCCGCAAATCATAGTGCCAATGGCTGATGTGCTGATTCAGGCACCGGGCCTTTCTCCGTCACAGGTTGAGAATCAGGTGACTCAACCTCTGGAAAAACTCCTCACTCAGATAGATGGTGTCGAAGATGTTTATTCGACATCTCTGAAAGGTGCTGCTCAGGTTATCGTTCGTTTTTATGTTGGTGAGCAGCGTGAAGAAGCTCTCATCAAGCTTTATAACAAGATTTATTCGAACCTGGATCTGGTTCCTCCATCCGTTACTCAATGGGCCGTCAAACCGGTAGAAATTGATGATGTCCCTGTTGTTGTTGCGGCGCTTTACAGTACAGAGCCGGAGTTGACCGGCAGTGCTGAATTGCGCCGAATCGCCGAACAAGCAGTTAATCAGCTACAGGCGTTGAATGATACCAACCGCGTTTCTGTTGTCGGGGGGAATCCGCGGGTGATTCAGATTTCGCTCGATGCTGCAGCTATGGCAAGTCGAATGACCACAGTAGATGATATCCAGCAGGCTTTTGCGCTGACTAACCAGCACCAGCAACTTGGAAATATTCATCAGCAGGGGCGGGTATATCAGCTCGAAAGCGGACAATTTTTCCGGAATGCAGACGATGTTGCCGATACGGTAGTGAATGTTGTTAATGGACAGCCTGTCTACCTGAAAGATATTGCTACCGTCACCGACGGACCAGAGGAAGCTGAAAACCAGACCTGGTTCAGCTTTGGGCCGGCAACTGAGCAGTTCAGTCAGCAGAGAGCGGAGCCTTACCCTTCTGTTTTTCTTGCTGTTGCAAAACAGAAAGGAAGTAATGCGGTCTGGGTTGCTGATGACGTGGTCAGCTTGTTGGCAGAGATGGCTGACACTCAATTTCCGCCGCACGTTAAAATTTCTGTAATTCGTAACTACGGCGATACAGCCAATGAAAAAGTCGGCAATTTGGTATCCAGCTTGGGTTTGTCGATTCTTACCGTAGTGGTATTTGTTGGTGTATTTCTTAACTGGCGTTCGGCCGTGGTCGTCGGGATTGCTATTCCGATAAGTTACGGTGCAGCGCTGGCGATGGACCTAGCCTTTGGTTATACCATCAATCGGGTAACCCTGTTTGCTCTTATCCTGGCTTTGGGCCTGATTGTCGATGATCCTATAGCCAGTATTGATAATATTGAGCGCTTCCTGAAGCGCAAAGGTCTCAAAAAGCCGATGGCAATTGTGATGGCAATGTCTGAAATTCGCAGTGCACTGTTGATGTCTACTGTGGCCATTGTCATTGTTTTTACCCCGATGTTTTTTATCACCGGAATGATGGGACCATACATGGCTCCGCTGGCCTTTAACGTTCCCGTCAGTGTGATTTTCAGTACCGCAGTCGCTTTCTTGATTACTCCGTGGCTGGCTAAAAAGATACTGACCACTGCGACAGACAAAGGTCATTACCGTATAGAAGGAACGCTGTTATATAAAGCTTACGAAAAGGTACTTACGCCGCTTTTGGCTCGTAAGCGAAACAGTGTCATCTTCCTTATTGGTGTCGGATTTGCCTTTCTTGCGGCAGCAATGCTGCCTACTTTGCGTGTTGTCCCTCTCAAATTGCTTCCTTATGACAATAAGAATGAATTCCAGCTGGTATTGAATATGCCGGAAACCAGCAGTGTCGAGCAAACCTCTAACGCCCTGAGCGACTTTGCCGATTACCTGAAAAGTGTGCCTGAGGTGGTGTCAGTATCAGGTTTTGCCGGAATTGCATCACCGATGGACTTTAACGGTATGGTCCGGCACTACTTTATGCGAACCATGCCTCATCAGGGAGAGTTGCGCATTGTGCTGGCAGAAAAGAACCGCCGTCGGCAGCAGTCTCATGAGCTGGTGACCCGCTTGCGTGCAGACTTGACGGCAATCGCACAAAAACTGGATGCCGATATACAGTTGGTGGAGACTCCGCCGGGGCCTCCGGTGATAGCGACGATTATCGCAGAGGTCTACGGTCAGCCACAGACTCCGTACCACGAGCTGCAGACAGCAGCAGTTAATGTTGCAGAACGATTGAAGCGAGAGCCTTTTGTGGTGGAAACGGATACCAGCATTCAGGGGGAACTGGAAAGCTGGCAGTTTATTGTCGACTCAGAGAAAGCCGCGTTATCCGGTGTCTCTGTACAGGACATAAATCAAACTCTGGCCGCCGCCAATATCGGACGGGTTGTCAGTTATCTGCATGATGATTATGAAATTAATCCGCTGCCGATTGAAATTCGTCTCACGCGAAGTCAGCGAGATGATCTCAGCGCACTGGAGAACCTCTATGTACGAGGTATGCCGGGTATTACCAAGCGGGTAGAGCAAGGACGGTTGGTTGATGCAGGGCAACCATTGGTACAGATATCTGAGCTGGGTGACTTCGTGAAAGTACCGGCACCACAACCTGTAATGCGTAAAAATCTCCGTCAGGTTGTCTATGTCTTTGCCGAGTCTGCTGGTCGTGTACCTGCGGAAGTGGTTGTGGATGTGTCCGCTGATCTGCAAACCGCATCAGGTGAGGTTATGCTCGCGTCGGATGAAGGAAATATTCGCCAGCCAGGTAACCGAACCTACTTTTCTAATGGCGGCGATGATTTCTGGCAGTTGCCGCCAGGCATTGAAGTGAAATGGAGTGGTGAAGGGGAATGGAAGATCACCCTGGATGTATTTCGCGACCTGGGTATTGCCTATGGAGCCGCATTATTGGGCGTGTTTGTGGTAATGGTATTGCAAACAGGGCTACCTGCTGTCTCTGGAATTATCATGTTGGCAATTCCCTTAACTGTCATCGGCATTATGCCGGGGTTCTGGCTTCTCAATCAGATTGGAACCACTGAAATTAACGGTATTCCGAATCCGTCTTTGTTCACTGCAACTGCCATGATCGGCATGATAGCACTTGCCGGGATTGTAGTTCGTAATTCGCTGGTGTTGATTGAGTTCATCCACCAGTCATTAAGAGAAGGTGAAACACTCAGGGATGCGTTGATTAAAGCGGGAGCTGTCAGGATGAGACCAATATTACTTACCGCCGGAACGACTCTGCTCGGTAATGTGGTGATAACCCTGGATCCAATTTTTAATGGTCTCGCATGGGCGATTATCTTTGGTATCGCTGCATCGACATTGTTTACTTTGCTGGTGATACCCGTTGTTTATTATCTTGCTTATGCCAACCAACCTGGCCATGGATTACCGGAAAAACCCGAATCCGAAAATAATGTGGATGTAGAAGAGAGCAATAACGCTGAATCGAACCAATTATTCAATTCACCTGAAAACTACAGGGAGTCGCAATTATGAGTACGAAAAAGCTGGCACTGATAATTGCCGCGTTTGCAGGGCTTGGGATCCTTTTCTTTGCGATATCCGGTGGTTTTGTAACCAAACTTAATACTGAAAATGAGTCGTTGCAGGGAGAACCATTAGCCGGACGTGAAACTGTTCAGGTTACAGCCCGCAAATTACCGGTGTGGCAGGCATATACAGGCACCATTATTGCTGATCAGCAGGCAACACTTTCTGCCAGATTGACGGCTCAGGTTGCTGACGTTTTAGTTGATGTAGGGGATAAAGTAAAAGCGGGAGATATTCTTATTCGGCTTGATAACCTGGATCTTGATGCTCGTGTCCGTCAGACAGAGCAGGCACTGGCTAGTGCACAGGCACAGTTGAACATTGCCCGTAAGGATTATGCCCGAACAAAATCATTAATTCAGAAAAAGCTGGTTGCTCAGTCAAAACTTGATGAAGCCCTGAGTGCACTACAAACTGCTGAAGCTAACTTTAAGCAGCATCAGGCTTCACTGGAAGAAGCTCAGACTACCTATGGCTACAGTATTATTGCTGCACCTTTTGATGGTGTGATTACGCAAAAGTTGGTACATAGAGGTGATATCGCATCCCCCGGTGTTGCTATGCTGAGCCTGTATAACCCTCAGACATTGATGATGGAAAGCTCGATTGCTGCCAGCCAGCGGTATTTATTGGAGCTGGATCAGCAATGGCCCGTCACTCTTTCTGAGCAGAAACTGTCATTCAACGGTGTCATAAAAGAAATAACGCCTGCTTCTGATGCCGGGTCACGAAGTGTGATTGTGAAGCTGGCTTTTAGCAATGGCGCATCACAGCCGGACGAGCAGTTGATCTATCCTGGCATGTTTGCACGGGTGAAGATTCAGACCGGCGAACAGGAGTCTTTGTTGATTCCTCGCTCCGGTATGTATCGCATCGGGCAGTTGCAATACATTAAGGTGGTTGAAGATAACCGTGTTGTTCCTCGGCTTGTTGAAACCCGTGCTTTTGACAATGACAACTTGATTGTCAGGAAAGGGGTGACAGAATATACGGTTCTACTTGTAAGCCCATAATTGTTGCTTGATTCCGGTAGATGGGCATAACGTTAACCACGCTTTTAGCGTGGAGATCCTTACAGAAACCCGATAAACCATTAATGAGATCGAAGATTTCATTAATGGTTGTTGTGATTTAATTCCCATAACCTTAAGTTGCTATTTGACCGAACAAAAACAGGATAATTTACGGAAGATTATCCATATCTGCAGGGACATATCGTTTTTTGGAGTACGATAAATGAAACATCATACAGCAGGGCTGCCAGATACAGCCACGAATGGCTTGTCGCATATGCGATGTTCAGCCGCTCAACCTCATCAACATTCTGCTTTCTCTTCTGCTTTTACCTTCCCGTATTTTGGCTTCTTTGCCGATTTCCGATTTAGCAACTTTAGCTAATTCCCCTGTTTAGTCCTCAACGGACTGGCGATTCCTGTATTAATTCAGGTTTGTTTTTCGCTGCTGACCACGGTGTTTAACTTTGTAGATCGCAAAACAATCCCTTTTATCTGTTTGAGACTGACCGAACAATTTAATCAGACAGAGCGATATAAACATTTTCAGAGATAATTGTTGTGAAATTGAAGCTATTAGGTAGTGCGCTGATCGTTGCGGGTACAGCGCTGGGTGCGGGAATGCTGGCAATCCCGATGGTACTGGCACAATTCGGCCTGCTATGGGGCACATTGATGATGCTTTTCATCTGGTCGGGTACAACTTATGCGGCGTTGTTGCTGCTTGAAGCCAGCATTAAAGCTGGTGGTGGCCTGGGAATGAATACCATTGCCCGTAAAACACTGGGCAAGGGCGGCCAGGTAGTCACAAACGGCCTTCTTTATGCCTTGCTGGTTTGTCTGTTGATGGCTTACATCATCGGTGCCGGTGATCTGGTTAAGAAAATGCTGAGCGGTGTGGGTCTTGAGTTAACCATGATGCAGTGTCAAATTGCTTTCGCTCTGATCGCTGGTGTTGTAGTTGCTGCCGGTACCGCGGCGGTAGATAAGCTGAACCGGGCTCTGTTTGCCGTTATGGTGGTGATGTTGGGTCTGACCCTGGTATCTCTGGTTCCGACTATTTCTGTCGATAATCTGTTAGAAGCCTCCAGCGACAGCAAAATCGATCTAATCAAGACAAGTTCCGTACTGTTCACCAGCTTTGGCTTTGTTGTGGTTATCCCGTCTTTGGTTACATACAACGAAGACGCGACCCATAAGCAGCTACGTAACATGATTATCAGTGGCTCCTGCATTCCATTGGTTTGTTACCTGTTCTGGCTATACGCAGCGATGGGTAATCTGTCAGCTGAACAGATGGTATCTTTCGCGAATGTTTCTGAGCTGATTGCCGCTTTGGGCGCAAATCACAGCATTATCAACGTGGTTCTGTCGGTATTCACTGGCCTTGCTTTGCTGACATCTTTTCTGGGTGTTGCAATGGCGCTGTTCGATCAGAATGCGGATGCTTTCAAACAGAACCGAGCGGTGACGTATGTACTGACCTTTATTCTGCCATTGGCTGGTGCGCTGCTTGCCGCGGATAAGTTCCTTTCTGTTCTTGGTTATGCTGGCATCATTCTGGTCTTCCTGGCGGTGTTCATCCCAATGGCAATGACCATTAAATTGCGTGGTGAAGATGACTCTGCATTTGAAGTTGATGCGACAGGTGTACTTTACAGAGCGGGTGGTGGCCACATGGCGATGGGACTAAGCTTCCTGTTCGGATGCTTCCTGTTAGCTGCTGAGCTTATTTAAACTTCACCGAATAAAACGACGAAAAAAAGGCGTTTACCCTCAAGGTAGACGCCTTTTTTATTCAGAGAAATTGTTGAAACTGAAGCGTACAATAGTGTTTGACCGAACAATAATGTACTGATTTTAAAAGCCTTTCAATGACCGAACGAAGGCTTCTTTCAGCATCCCGTTTGGAGTACTACAAGGGAATAGGACGGGATAACTGTCTGTTTCAATCAATGTGGTGATAATACAAACTTTCCTGTAGTGCGGCTATAGCTCATGACTTTTGTGCAATGTCATAATTGAGCTGCAAGTGTAAACTTATTAATACAGATGATTGAAAAAACAGCAGTTTAAGATAATCTGATGGTGTTAACAGGAATAAATAGCAATGCTTTGTCTGGTGACAGGGGTAATATATTGCTATCGAGAATAGTAAAAGGATGTTGGGGGAATAGTTATGTTTTGGGATGACGCTGTACTTGTATCTGAAAAGGCGTTGGCTGGTGGTGAATTGATGCCGATAACCACAGAAGCTGAGGTCATTCAGGAGCATGGCGTGAATTATCTCGGCTATGTCGTTACTCAAAACGCCCGGAAAAAGCCGATCGCGAAAACTCAGCAGGCTAACCCTTTTTTACCTTATGAGCCGGCTATGTATGTAGGGGAGGCCGGTAAGAATCATGTCTGTCTACTTAATAAGTTCCCGGTGATCTCTCCTCATCTTCTTATTTGCTCCAAAGAGTTTGTTGCTCAGTCCTCGCCTTTGACATCGGATGACTTCAAAGCATGGTTGTTAGGCTTCAGTCGTTTTGATGTGCTTGGTTTTTATAATAGTGGTCCAGAGGCCGGTGCCAGTCAGCTTCATCGTCATATGCAGATTGTACGGGCGGACATACCGATGGAACCTGTTATTTCATCGGGTAAGTTGCCGTTTAAGCATTGCCTCTTTGTTCATGACGAGCTGAATGCGGACAGATTGTATCAACGCTATATGACAGCGTTGGAGTTATTGTCGTTAAACGACAATAACCAAGGCCAGTGTCTGCCTCATAACATACTGCTGACAGCACGCTGGATGTTGGTGTTGCCTCGATCGATAAACAATATAGAAGGGGTTTTTGCCAATGCTCTTAACTACAGCGGGCGTTTTTTGGTCAAGGAGCCAAAGCAGTTGGAGTGGTTACAGCGTTACGGGATTATGCGCTACTTATCTGAATGCAGTGTAATCTAGAGGTTTAGATACGTCATTAACTCAAGGACTGTTTTCAACTGTTTCAGATAAAAGAAAACCCGGTTGCCGAAGCAACCGGGTTTTAACACTTAAAGTAATTAAAAATTACTTCTTAGCGTTTTTCTCTTTCTGCTCAGCGATTACTTCTTCAGCAACGTTTGCAGGACATGGTGCGTAGTGTGAGAACTCCATAGAGAACTGACCACGGCCAGAAGTCATAGTACGTAGAGTACCGATGTAACCGAACATTTCTGACAGAGGTACATCACCCTTGATACGTACGCCAGTAGCGCCAGCCATCTGGTCTTTGATCATGCCGCGACGACGGTTAAGGTCACCGATTACGTCACCAACGTGGTCTTCTGGAGTGAACACGTCAACGTGCATGATTGGCTCAAGAAGCTGAGCACCCGCTTTAGGCATTGACTGACGGAATGCGCCTTTCGCTGCGATTTCGAATGCTACTGCTGATGAGTCAACTGCGTGGAAGCCACCGTCGAACAGCTCAACTTCAACGTCTAGTACTGGGAAGCCAGCTAGAACACCGTTGTCCATCATGCTCTGGAAGCCTTTCTCAACTGCAGGCCAGAATTCCTTAGGAACGTTACCGCCAACAACAGTTGAAGAGAAAGTGAAGCCTGAGTTTGGCTCACCTGGCTTGATGCGGTAGTCGATCTTACCGAACTGACCAGAACCACCAGACTGCTTCTTGTGCGTGTAGCTATCTTCAATTGCTTGAGTGATAGTTTCACGGTAAGCAACCTGTGGCTGACCAACAACTAGGTCAACACCGTAAGTACGCTTAAGGATGTCAACTTTGATGTCTAGGTGAAGTTCACCCATACCTTTCAGGATTGTTTCGCCTGAATCTTCGTCAGTCTCAACCTGGAATGATGGATCTTCTGCAACCATTTTACCGATCGCGATACCCATCTTCTCAGAACCGCCTTTGTCCTTAGGAGCAACAGCGATAGAGATTACTGGCTCAGGGAAGATCATTGGTTCAAGAGTACATTCGTGCTTAACATCACACAGAGTGTGACCAGTCTGAACGTTCTTCATACCAACAACAGCGATGATGTCACCAGCTTGTGCTGAATCGATCTCGTTACGCTGGTCAGCGTGCATCTCAACCATACGGCCGATACGCTCAGTCTTACCAGTTGCGCTGTTAAGGATTGTGTCACCTTTCTTCATCTTACCAGAGTAGATACGGATGAAGGTTAGGGCACCGAAACGGTCGTCCATGATCTTGAACGCAAGCGCACGTAGCGGCTCGTTTTCGTCAACTAGTGCAACTTCACCAGTCGCTTCACCAGTGTCTGGATCTGTTAGCGGCTGAGGATCAACTTCTGTTGGAGATGGTAGGTAATCTACAACTGCGTCAAGAACTAGCTGAACACCTTTGTTCTTGTATGCAGAACCACAGTAAGTTGGGAAGAATGCTAGGTCACGAGTACCCTTACGGATACAACGCTTGATGTCTTCGATAGAAGGTTCTTCACCTTCCATGTAAGCTTCCATTAGGTCATCGTCTTGCTCAACAGCAGTTTCGATTAGCTCTTCACGGTAAGCTTCTACGTCATCAACCATATCCGCTGGGATTTCTTTGATTTCGTAGTTTTCTGGAAGACCAGTGTCATCCCATACAAACGCCTGACGGCTTAGTACGTCAACAACACCAACGAAGTCGTCTTCACGACCGATTGGTAGAGTCATAACCAGAGGAGTAGCACCTAGAACGTTCTTAACCTGGTCAACAACGTTGTAGAAGTCTGCACCCATACGGTCTAGTTTGTTTACGAAGATCAGACGAGCAACTTCTGATTCGTTCGCGTAACGCCAGTTAGTTTCTGACTGAGGCTCAACACCACCAGAACCACAGAATACACCAACACCGCCATCAAGAACTTTAAGAGAACGGTATACTTCAACTGTGAAGTCAACGTGTCCCGGAGTATCGATGATGTTTAGACGGTGATCGTTCCAGAAACAGGTAGTCGCTGCAGACTGGATTGTAATACCACGCTCAGCTTCCTGCTCCATGAAGTCAGTAGTAGTTGAGCCATCGTGTGTGTCACCGATCTTGTGGATTTTACCAGTAAGCTTAAGGATACGCTCAGTAGTAGTGGTTTTACCCGCATCAACGTGCGCGAAAATACCAATGTTTCTGTATTTAGATAAATCTGCCATTGTTTTTCTCTATAAACAATTACTGTCACTATTCGGTGGGGGAGTATATCACTGATTCCAACAAACATTACATAGATCATTTAAGATTAAATGAACATTTGCTTGTTTTTGCTCCGTCTTTTTCACATTTCTGGCTTAAACGCTCAATAAAAGTGCAGAAAGTATGGTGAAGCAAGATTATATACTGGGAATTTGCCCAGTTATAAGTCGCTTAGTGTCAATTCCAGCTTACGGTTTGTTGCTTTAAACTGCCTGCATTAATGTGGTTGCCATAAAAAATGTGTAAGACTTAAATCGCGTTAAGTCTAGTCTGATTCAGCTATAGCTACCAGTACGAGGCATATTTTTATTCTTTTGCCAAAGGGTGTCAGTTATGTTTCATTTGTTTGGCATCACTAGTATGAGTTGGTCTTCATAGACTTATTAGTGAGGTTGGGCACTTTTATTCGAAGGTTTTATGGCAAGTTATTTTTTGATTGCTGCGCAGTGTCATTGATGAGGGGGATGCTGTACCGGACGGAATATCAAGTTCTGATGTGAAAGCTTCCGTCCGGTAGGAAAGAAAGGATTAGTGATTAGAGAAGTTGTCGCCTTTTGCCATGCGATCGTACAGGATGACGTTTACTGCGGCAGCAAGGTTCATACAGCCTTCAGTTGGTACGTAGATAGTTTCTCTGCAGAATTCCGTGATTTCTTTCTTCAATGTGCCGTCTTCAGGACCAAATATGTAAAAAGCACGTTTAGGGTGCTTGTAATTGGGTAGGGGTTTGGCACCTTCAATCAAATCGACGGCAACAGGCACACAGTCGTGTGGGATGATTTCTTTTAAGTCCTGTACGCCAATCAGTGGGATATCCTGGTAGACATTTTTAGTATCAGTACAGAACTTCTTAGCAAGGTCGTATCGCGTCCCTGTATAAAACACTGAATTTACCCCGTAACAACCAGCCGCGCGCATGACTGAACCAACATTTTCAGGCGTTTTGGGATTGAAAAGTCCCACACAGGAATAACCTTTGTTCATAACTTGTACATCTTCTAAATCTAAAAAGAGGCAGGATTATACGGATTTTTCAGGAAGAATGCAGGGGGAGACTAGATTGAGCTAGAGGAGAGTCGGTAAATCGGGTTCTTTTATAGGTTAAGAACCCAATTGTTAAATCAGTAAGATTAGCCGCAGCACTTCTTATATTTTTTACCGCTTCCGCATGAGCAAGGGTCATTTCGGTTAGGTGTTTTTTCAAAAACAGTCGTTTGTGGCTTATTTAGCAGTGTTTCAAGCTCTATGATGTTTTCAGCAGCGTCTGCGTTGACGGTAATAATACCAACCAGCTTGTTTTCGGCCAGAGTCGCCTCGACTTCAGCTTTACGTGTTTCGCTCTGAACTGTCAGAGGTAGAGGGTTTTCTTCGGTGCCTAATTTAGCCGAACGTTTTGTGTTGAAGCCATAGCTTTCATGCTTTGGCTTTTTTTCTATGCGGCCTTTGTAGAAAAATTTAGACATAACCTGATCCTGTGTACCTTAAATATTGCGTATCCAGAGCCTTAGTCGGTTCCGGAGAAAAGTGCCCTCATCTGAGATGAGGGAGGTGGATGTTAGCGGCTAATATTGTGCCCTGCAAGCTATAGTCGAATGACTTTGTCGAACCATTCTTGTGTGCAGATGCTTATTGGTATTGATCAAATCGTTAATGCGATTGCTCGTGCTACGTTGTCGAATCTTGGATCCTGTCCTATCGTAGAATAATGAAAACAAAAAGAATTTAGAGATGGATTTTGCGCTGATGCAGGGAGAGGCAAATGTTGAGACAACTCTCATGGACTGTAACTATGCTGCTGGCCAGCGGGATGTTACTGGCAGACGAAGTTGCGGCAAAAGCAGAAACAGAAGCAAAGGAAGTTGTAAATATCATTGAGTCGACCAGCCTGGTCGGATTTGGTGAAGCTAAGTACGGCAGTGACTTTTCTCACTTTGATTATGTAAATCCTCAAGCCCCAAAAGGTGGACTGGTCACTTATGCCCAGGTTGGTACTTATGACAGTTTTAACCGTTACGCGACTCGTGGGGTATCCGTAGCCGGTGCAGATGCGATTTACGATACCTTATTCCTTTCTTCAGATGATGAAATCGACAGCCATTATCCATTAATTGCAGAAAAGGTTCGCTACGCTGATGACTTCTCCTGGATGGAGGTCGATATTAATCCGCAGGCACGTTTTCATGACGGGCATCCAATCACAGCTTCTGATGTCGCTTTTACCTTCAGTAAGTTTATGAAAGAAGGAGTGCCTCAATATAAGGTCTATTTTAAAGACGTGAAATCGGTAACTGCTAAATCAGATCTGACGGCACGTATAGAAATGGCGACACCAAACCGTGAGATTTTGTTTGCTTTAGTAAAAGGTATGAATGTTCTGCCTGAACATTTCTGGAAAGACAAAAACTTAGGTGAACCGCTTACAGCGCCTCCGCTCGGCAGCAGCGCATACAAAATTACCGCTTATAAACCCGGTCAGAGCGTGACCTACTCATTAGTTGATGATTACTGGGCGAAAGAGCTCCCGGTAAATGTTGGCCGTCATAATTTTCAGAATATTAAATACGATTATTACCGCGATGAAACCGTCACGCTGGAAGCTTTCAAGGCTGGGGAGTATGACATCCGCGAGGAGAATGTCGCTAAGTTTTGGGCAACCTTATATCAGGGAACCAATTTCGATAAAGGCTATATTCTCAAAGAAGAAATCGCGCACCAAATCCCTCAATCAATGCAGGCTTTTGTTTTCAATATCCAGAGTCCATATTTCAGCGATGTCAGGGTGCGAGAGGCTCTGAACTATGCGATGGATTTTGAATGGATGAACAAAAGTCTCTTTTATAATCAGTACACCCGTACTCGTAGCTACTTTCAAAATACTGATTATGAAGCTAAAGATAAGCCGTCAGAAGGTGAGCTGAACGTATTGGCTCCGGTTAAAGATAAAGTGCCGCCACGGGTTTTTACTACAGAGTATCAGCCACCAGTCTCGGACGGTTCCGGTCGTATTCGAACCCAGTTGCGTAAAGCTATAGCGTTAATGAAAGATGCCGGTTGGGAACTTAAAAACAAGGTGATGACCAATACTAAAACTGGTGAGCCGTTCGCATTTGAACTGCTTATATATAGCCCGACGACAGAACGCCTGGCGATTCCGGTGCAAAAGAATCTTAAGCTAATGGGAATCGACATGAAGATCCGTACTGTTGATACCACTCAATATATAAAGCGGGTACGGGATCGTGATTTCGATATGGTCTCGGCAGGGTATTCAGCGAACCCTTATCCGAATCCGAATTTGTTGATTGCCTGGAACAGTAAGTTTATCGACAGTACTTACAACCAGGCTGGCGTTAAAGATCCGGCTATTGATTACCTGACAGAGAAAATTGTCGAGAACCAACAGAACCCGGATGTATTGCTGGATTACGGGCGGGCACTTGATCGGGTTTTGCAGTGGAATTTCTTTGTTATCCCCCAATGGCACATCAGTAAATTCCGGGTTGCCAGTTGGGATAAATTCTCTCGTCCGGAGGTCAGGCCGAAGTATTCCCTGGGTAAAGATACCTGGTGGGTTGATCCGGTTAAAGCTGCAAAGTTGCCAGATAAACGCAGGTAGCCATTATGAACCAGAAGTGTTTGGGAAGGTGCAATCATAAGGTACAGGGAAGATGACTGCATATATTATCCGTCGCCTGTTACTGGTGATCCCGACATTATGGGCAATCATTACGATTAATTTTTTCGTGATCCAGATTGCGCCCGGTGGCCCGGTTGAGCAGGCTGTCGCCCAACTGGAGGGCCATTCTTCCGGCATTATGGAACGCTTTACTGGCGGCGGGCAGGAGGTAGCAGCGGTTGAACCCGGTGAAAGTTCGAGTGGCTATCGAGGTTCCAGAGGCTTAGACCCTGAAGTTGTTGAGGCGATCAAAAAGCAGTTCGGTTTTGATAAGCCGTTGCTTGAGCGTTATTGGGACATGCTGAAAAACTACGCCACTTTTAATTTTGGGGATAGTTTGTTCAAAGGCGGCAATGTCATTGACTTGATTATCGATCGTTTGCCTGTTTCAATTTCCCTCGGATTGTGGAGCACATTGATCATTTATTTTGTCTCCATTCCGTTAGGGATCGCGAAAGCCATCAAACACGGTTCCCGTTTCGATATCTGGAGCAGTGCCATAGTGATTGTAGGCTATGCCATTCCCGGCTTTCTGTTCGCAATCCTGCTTATCATCTTTTTTGCCAGTGGCAACTATTTCAGCTGGTTCCCGTTGCGTGGGCTGGTTTCTTCTGACTTTGAACAACTGACCTGGTATCAGCAGATCGGTGACTACTTCTGGCATTTAACCCTGCCTATTTTGGCGATGGTGATAGGCGGCTTCGCAACTCTGACCATGCTGACCAAAAACTCTTTCCTTGATGAAATTAACAAACAGTATGTAGTTACGGCACGGGCTAAAGGACTGGACGAGCGCAGTATTCTTTACCGCCATGTTTTCCGAAACGCCATGCTGATTATTATTGCTGGCTTTCCTGCCGCCTTTATCAGTATTTTTTTTACCGGGGCCATGCTGATTGAAGTGATGTTTTCACTTGAGGGGATTGGCTTGCTCGGTTTTGAATCAACGATACAGCGTGATTACCCGGTTGTTTTCAGTTCGCTGTACATCATGACTTTGCTGGGGCTATTACTGAACATTATTTCGGATCTCACTTATACCTTTGTAGATCCTCGGATTGACTTTGAGGCGCGCTAGTGACGATGAATCCACTGACAAGGGAACGTTGGGCCAGATTTCGTGCACATAAGCGAGGCTATTGGTCGCTCTGGATCTTTTCTGTGCTTTTTGTACTCAGCCTATTTGCTGAGATCATTGCCAATGACAAACCTTTGCTGCTTCATTTCAAATCCGGCTGGTATTTTCCGATAGTGGAGCAGTATTCAGAGACGCAATTTGGTGGTGAATTTGAAGCAGAAGCTGATTACACCGACCCGTACGTGGTCGATTTGATTGAAGCCGACGGTTTTATGATCTGGCCGCTTATCCGCTTCAGTTATGACACCATCAATTATGATCTTGATGGACCTGCACCGTCACCGCCGGACGGGGTTAACTGGCTGGGAACCGACGATAAAGGACGGGATGTACTAGCGCGGATCATCTATGGTTTTCGTATTTCGGTGTTGTTCGGTTTTGCACTGACTATTATCTCAACCATTATTGGCGTGATTGTCGGTGCATGTCAGGGATATTACGGTGGCCGGATTGATTTGTTCGGCCAGCGGTTTATTGAAGTCTGGTCTGGGATGCCGACTTTATTCCTGCTTATTATTCTTTCCAGTTTTGTTGAACCCAACTTCTGGTGGTTGCTGGGTATTATGGTGCTGTTCAGTTGGATGGGGCTGGTGGGTGTTGTTCGTGCTGAGTTTCTTCGCTGTCGTAATTTCGATTATGTCCGGGCTGCGCAGGCGTTAGGTGTGAGTGATGGTCGCATTATGCTCCGTCATATGCTGCCTAATGCGATGGTTGCGTCACTGACTATGATGCCATTTATTCTCAGTGGTTCGGTTACCACATTAACTTCGCTTGATTTTCTTGGTTTTGGCCTGCCAGCCGGATCGCCGTCACTGGGTGAGCTGTTGGCTCAGGGTAAAACTAATCTGCAGGCGCCATGGTTAGGGTTGTCTGCCTTTGTCGTGCTTTCTGTGATGCTGAGCCTGCTGGTATTTGTCGGTGAAGCGGTACGGGATGCGTTTGATCCCCATCAGCAGAGGTAACAATGGCGAATTCAATTCTGACTATCGACAATTTGTCTGTCGGCTTTCATAGTGGCGCTGAGGTAAATCAGGTGACTTATGATGTCAGTCTGTCGATTCAGCGTGGTGAGACGCTGGCACTGGTGGGAGAGAGTGGCTCCGGAAAGTCAGTTACCGCCAATGCCATTTTACGTTTGCTGCCTAAGTCATCTACTCATTATCTTGGCGGTAAAGTGGAGTATGACGGAACCAACATGCTGACATGCAGTGAACGGGAAATGCGACGGATGCGCGGCGATCGCATCGGGATGATTTTCCAGGAACCTATGATGTCGTTGAATCCTCTGCATAAGATTGGTCGTCAGCTCTTTGAAACGCTGTCGATACATCGGGGAATGCGCCCCAAACAAGCCGAAGAAAAAGCATTGGAATGGCTAAAAAAAGTCGGGATACGTAACGCCGAAAAACGTTTAACCGCTTATCCTCATGAGTTATCCGGTGGTGAGCGTCAGCGGGTAATGATAGCGATGGCGCTGATTAATGAGCCTGAACTATTGATAGCCGATGAGCCGACGACGGCATTGGATGTTTCCGTTCAGGCTCAGATACTGGATCTGCTTAAAGAACTTCAGCAAGAACTGGGAATGGCGATGCTGTTCATTACCCATGATTTGAGTATTGTTAAACGGATCGCGGATCGCGTCGCCGTTATGCAGTTGGGACGAATTGTGGAAACTGATACCAAGGACGTGATTTTCAACAACCCCTCCGATCCTTACACCATTAAGCTGATTAATTCCGATCCCAGCGGTAGTCCGGTTCCCGTTAATGCTAAATCATCCCCACTTTTTGATATTCGTGATTTACGAGTATGGTTTCCAATCACCGGCGGTATTCTCAAGCGGGTAAAAGACCATATAAAAGCCGTGACCGATGTTAACTTTGTACTTAGGAAAGGACACAGTGTTGGCTTGGTAGGGGAGAGTGGTTCCGGCAAGTCAACGACCGGCATGGCACTCCTCCGTCTGATGAATAGTGATGGGCAGATCAATTTTGAAGGTGTTGATATATCTGGTCTAAGCCGTAAGCAAATGCTTCCTTACCGAAGTAAGCTACAAGTCGTTTTTCAGGACCCTTTTTCGGCATTAAATCCGCGGATGTCGGTTGCTCAAATTATCGGAGAAGGGCTGAAAATTCATAAGTCGCTGACACAGGGAGAAGAAGACCGGGTGATTTGTGAAGCGATGCGTGAAGTTGAGCTCGATCCTGCAACCCGCCATCGTTACCCCAATGAGTTTTCCGGCGGCCAGCGTCAGCGGATAGCCATTGCCCGCGCTCTGGTATTGAAACCTGAGTTTATTTTGCTTGATGAACCGACATCATCCCTCGATCGGACGGTACAGTTTCAGGTGCTGACTTTGCTGAAATCGCTGCAGGAGAAATATGGGTTAAGTTACTTGTTCATCAGCCACGATCTCAGTGTGGTGAAATCTTTGTGCCATTACACACTGGTATTAAAAGATGGCAAGGTGGTTGAGCAGGGTGAAACAGAACAGATTTTTAATGATCCTCAACAGGATTATACCCGTCAGCTTGTTAACTTATCTGCGGTGTAGCTAGCTTGCACTTCGTGAGCGCGAACTATGCAAAGAGCGCTCTATTGTTGGTTGTTAGCGCTTTTTCTTAAACTCGTGGTTAATGAATTGTTAATGCAATTTAGTTCAAATCGATGCTTGTGTTCATAAACTGAAGTTGTGTGTTCGAGCTGTCCTATCTCAAATCAATCTATTACTTTGAATAGTATTTCCTGTGTTATGACAGAAATTCTATATCCCTTCCTTGTTACTTCTATTGTTAGCTTTTTCTAAGAACAAAACTTATCTACTTCTCTGGAAAAGGCTGCTTAACTGCTCTGCTCTTATTGGTGCTTATGTTGCTAATTATGTGATCTTTGGCATAAAAATGGCTTTATGTAGTCTATCGCTAGAAAATTTTACCGATGAAAATTTAATCACGATTGGCTTTAGTAGCTCATAATTGTTCAAAATCCAGTCCAAACTGCCAGCTGTTATCGTAATGTTGCTGAATCGTGCTGCCACTCACGGTTAATTGAGTGACAAAATAAAACAATTAACAATCGAGTTACATTCTGCTTATTATACGAACCACGCATTAATCACAATCTAGATGACAGGGAGAATTTAATGCAGTCGTTCGTAGATTTTCTGAATGGAATCATTTGGAGCCCGGTGCTGATTTACTTATGTTTAGGTGCCGGCTTGTTCTATTCCATTGCCACACGTTTTGTACAGATCCGTCACTTCAGGGAAATGTGGCGTTTGCTGATGGAAGGGAAGAGCTCTGACAAAGGTATTTCATCTTTCCAGGCATTAGCTGTTTCACTATCAGGCCGTGTGGGTACAGGTAATATTGCCGGTGTTGCTGCGGCTATCGGTTTTGGTGGTCCGGGTGCGGTGTTCTGGATGTGGGTGGTTGCTTTCTTCGGTGCAGCAACAGCTTATATCGAATCGGCACTGGCTCAGATTTACAAAGAAGAAGATGAAGACGGTCAGTTCCGTGGTGGTCCGGCTTACTATATCGAAAAAGCGATGGGTAAGAAGTGGTATGCATGGATCTTCGCTATTGCCACTATCTTTGCCTGTGGTGTGTTACTGCCGGGTGTGCAGTCAAACAGTATCGGTAATGCGGTTGAGGCAGCGTTTGGTTCCGGTGAAATGATTGAAACAACAATTGGCACGATCAGCCTGGCGAAAATCGTAACAGGTACCATCGTATCAATTATTCTGGCTTTCATTATCTTTGGTGGTGTTAAGCGTATTGCCAGCTTTACCCAGATTGTTGTGCCTTTTATGGCCTTGGCTTACATCATTATTGCTTTCATTATTATCCTGCTGAACATCAACATGGTTCCAACTGTGTTCTCCATGATTATCGGTGATGCCTTCACACCAATGGCGGGTATCGGTGCTGCAATCGGTTGGGGTGTTAAGCGTGGTGTTTACTCAAATGAGGCCGGTCAGGGCACTGGTCCTCACGCAGCAGCTGCTGCGGATGTCCAGCACCCGGCACAGCAAGGCTTGGTTCAGTCGTTCTCGATTTATATTGATACCTTGCTGGTTTGTTCTGCGACAGCATTTATGATCATCATTACCGGTGCATACAATGTTCATGGTGGTGCCGAAGGCGCTTACCTGGTTCAGAACCTGTCGGCAGATATCAGTGCTAACGGCCCTATGTTTACTCAGCTGGCGATTGAGAGCGCAATGCCAGGTATCGGTAAGCCATTCATTGCCTTTGCTCTGTTCTTCTTCGCGTTCACAACCATTCTGGCGTACTACTACATTGCAGAAACCAATATTGCCTATATTCGCCGCTCACTAAAGCTTCCGGGTATGATGTTTGTGCTGAAAATTATCCTTACTGTTGCGGTTTTCTACGGAACGGTGAAGGCAGCCAATCTGGCCTGGGCGATGGGTGATGTCGGTGTTGGTCTGATGGCGTGGCTGAACATTGTTGGGATTCTGATTATCTTCTTCCTGGCAAAACCAGCAATGGTTGCCTTGAAAGATTACGAGAATCAGCAACAAGCTGGCGTGAAAGAGTATACATTCAACCCTGTGAAGCTTGGCATCAAGAATGCCGACTACTGGGAGAAACGTTACAAGTCTTTCGGTAAGTCATCATCAGGTGCAAGAGATCTTTCTGGTGAACCGATAGAGCCGACAGCATAAAAATATAATTGTTAATATAAGGGGCCATTAGGATTGGTCCCTTTATTTTTGTTCTGAGCATAATGTTTTAATTGTTTAATCAGTTATTAAAGCTTTTAAAATATAACCGGGTAAGAAAAAGGTGGAAGGTGTAGGAGTGCGTAACTATCTGATTGTGATGCATATCATAAATTGGGAAATTGCAAGAAAGTGTTAGCCAGGTTTATATTTGATGCCATATTCACTTTATCTAACTTTTTTTTCATCAATATAACTAATTTGTTGAATAGGGAAAGATATTGTTAAAGGCGATAAAACGAGTAAAGCTGTAGCGAAAATGAATATATGTCTTTTCGAGTGAAGACAAAATGTATGAAATGGAATAGAGAGTAATTTTTCTTTGATATAAAAAATTGGCTGAAAGAGTCAAAATTTTAACACTCCACAATAGAAACCCTCGTGATTAGACTTGCTCAATCCATCAATTTCAAATTGATTCAGGCAAGATAACTATGAACCTCTCATTAAGTAACTTAGGTTTCAAACAACGGATTATCCTTACCGTTGCAATCCTGGTGGCAGTTGCTCTGTCTATAACCAACTGGCTTTCCTACCGGCATTTCAAAGAAGATAAAGTTGCCACGATCGAACAAAAGTCGCGGCTTATTGTCGATAGTGCGAAACGTGAAATTGAACTGTCAATGAACCTGGCTGCTGATGCCCTGGAATCAACAAAAGGCTTTTATGCAGGAGAGCACTCGGACAGCGATTATGTGGAAGTTGCCAGATTGATTACCAAGGCGGCAGATTATGCCAGTTTTACAGCCGGTTACACTGACGGACGAGCTTACGGTGATTCCGGTGGTAATGATGGGGTGTTTGAAGTCAGTGATTATGACCCGCGTACCCGTGGTTGGTACAAAGAGGCGATGGCAAAGAACCGAACCATCCTGACTGATTTCTATACTGATGCGACTACTGGAAGTCTGATGGTAAGTGTGGCAACACCAATCAGTAGTAACAAAGAAGGTGTTGTGGTTGGTGACATATCACTGAAAAGCCTGAATGAAACGATTGGTCATGTTGACTTCCCGGGCGCTGTGACCTTAATACTCAGCGAAGATTTCATTCAGCTGGCATCAACGGATCCAACGGAAGAACTGGGTGTTGCATTTGGTCTTCCAGATCTTGAGCGCGAAATGGCCACTCAGGGTACAGGCGCGGCGGATTACCAATGGAACGGAGCGGATAAACGAGCTTACTTCACTGAAATACCGCTTGTTGATGGCAACAAATGGTACCTGTATGTCGGTGTGAACAAATCAATTGTGTATGCTGACGTGGAAAAAGCTTTCGAAGAAGCGGTGACTACATCTGTCATTATGCTGCTTATTGCGTTGGCGATTGTCATTTTTGTTTTAAACCAGCTATACCGCCCGATTACGGCACTGAAAGAAACCGTACAGGATCTTTCTGCCGGTACAGGTGACCTTACTCGTCGTCTGGAAGTAAATAGTAAAGATGATCTTGGCCAGATTGCGGAAAGTGTGAATATCTTTATCGGCAACCTGCAACAAATGATGCTGGAAGTGCAACAGGCGACCAGCCATATCTCAGCCAGTGTTGAAGATTTGAGGCAGCAGTCAGAGCAAAACACGGGTGTGCTTCAGTCTCACGTCGATGAAACCGATCAGGTTGTCACCGCTATTAATGAGATGAGCATTACAGCCGAGAATGTTTCTGCCAATGCTGCTGAAACGTCATCACATATCCATCAGACTAACGATCAGGCTCAGGAGTCTAAGATCATTGTCAGCAATGCGGTTAGCTCTGTTTCAGCTCTGATCGGTGATGTGGAGTCAATGGCTGAAAGCATCAGCGAAATGAACCGTAACAGCATTGATATTGCCGGTGTGTTGAAAGTGATTGGTGATATTGCAGAACAGACCAACCTGTTGGCACTGAACGCAGCTATCGAAGCTGCACGTGCCGGTGAGCAGGGCCGTGGTTTTGCGGTAGTTGCTGATGAAGTTCGCGCCCTTGCGGCCCGTACTCAGCAAAGCACTTCTGAGATCGAACAGATGCTTAACAGGCTGACATCAGGGGCTGATGAGCTGGTTACCAACATGAACGTCATTAAGGAAAGCTGTAACGAGACAGCCAGCAACACTGAACAAGTGAACCTGGATCTGGATAAGATGGCGAGTTCGATTAATGAGGTTAACAACCTTGCTGTTGAAATTGCGACAGCCGCAGAGGAGCAAAGCTCGGTTTCGGAAGAAATCAGCAAGAATATGGCTTCCATCCGCCATATGGCTGACACGCTGGCAGAAAGCGGTCGTCATAACCTGGAAAGCAGTCAGACACTGGCGTCTGCGAATACGCAGCTTGCAGCCATTGTCAGTAAGTTTAAGCTCAGCTAAGCAAGCGTTAGGCGAGTACTGAGATTCAGTGCTCGTTGGCTTCGTCAGAAAAAGAAATGCCACCCTCATTTGAGGGTGGCATTTTTCTTAGACCATTACTTTTTTGTTTCGTATGCGTATCCTTGTCTAATTGTTGTACCTGTTACACAACAAACTTATTCATGATGCTGTCTTGCTCGCGAACATTCTGGATTTGTGTTTCCATTGCATCGTTAGCCATGTTTGCAGCATCAGCAACCTGTACAGATAGCTCCTTGATGTTAGTGGTATTGGTGTTGATCTCTTCAGCAACCAGGCTTTGTTCTTCAGCCGCTGAAGCAATTTGTAGGTTCATGTCGTTGATCTGCTGGATCGCCGAGCTGATTCGTTGCAGAGCTTCGTCAGCTTCCTGTGCCTTAACTACCGTGTTACCGGCGGTTTCTTTACTCAGCCCCATCACACTTGCTGCTGAACTTGCCCCTGATTGAAGCTGTTCAATCATCTGACGAATTTCAGTGGTAGATTCCTGGGTGCGCTGGGCAAGCGTTCGAACTTCATCGGCAACAACGGCAAAGCCTCGGCCTGAATCACCCGCACGGGCAGCCTCAATGGCGGCGTTCAGTGCCAGCAGGTTAGTCTGATCAGCAATGTCGTTGATTACTTTCAGAATCGTTTCGATATTCGAGGTTGCTGATTCAAGCTGTTTCACTACGTCTACCGCATGATCAATCTGATCCGACAGTTCGGCAATCGCATCGCTTGTGTGCGAAACAATTTCTCCGCCTTCCTGTACCGCGACATCTGCATTTTGTGCGGCAGAAGCTGCGCCTTGAGCGTTATTCGCCACGTCAGCAGAAGTGGTTGCCATTTCATGCATCGCAGTCGCCAGCTGTTCCAGCTCCTGTAGCTGGCTGGCCATAGCACTGGCTGAGTGCTGAGCACCCTGCGCTGTATTTTCCGTGCCCTGCAAAATGCTGTGGCTGAGTGATTTAGATTGGATGATCAGGTTTTGCAGCTTTTCGGTGAAGGCATTAAAGCCTTTTGCAAGCTCGGCAAACTCAGGATCGGTATTGGTATCAAGACGACGAGTCAGATCCCCTTGTCCTGATGCTACATCCTGAATAGCAACATTCAGGTCCTGAAGTGGACGCATCAGTACTTTGATCAGAAGCAGCAGAGCAATAATACCGGCAATCAGAGCAACAATTGAGTAGATGATGGAATCATTTTTCAGCTCATTGACAGCGGCAAAGGCTTTGTTTTCATCGAGGATGGCACCGATATACCAGTCTTGCCCCTTAATTTTCGTGAACGAGATTTTTACGGTATCGCCGTCTAGTTCAGAGGTTGCCACCTTGTCTGAAATTGGCAGGTTACCGAGGAAGTCTGCCATTGGTTTGCCGTTAAGCTCTTTATCAGGGTGCGCAATGACAGTTCCGTCTTCGGCAACGATAAAGAGGTAACCGGCATCAAACAGCGATACCTGATTTACCAGCGTTGCCAGGCCGCCCAGGCTCATGTCGAAGAAGATGGCACCGGTAAACTCACCATTTTTAAACAGTGGTGTCGCAATAGAGACCAGAATCTCTTTGGTGACAGAGTCTGCATAAGGGGCGGTGATGATTAGCTTTTTCGCCTGTTTGGTGTCTTTGTACCACGGGCGAGCGCGCGGATCCCAGCTGGCACCCGGTTGCCATGTCGGGTCGTTACTTGTGTGTCTGCCATCTTTTTCAAAACCGACACCTGTCAGCAGGAAGGCTTCTTTAAGCGGGGCCTGGCTGATTACGGTTTTAATACTGTTAACAGATAAGTCTTCTTCGACCAGGCTGGTGGCATAGCTGGCAAGAGAAGTACGGCTGTTTATTTCCGCGGTGATGGTATTGCTCATGCCAGAGACGATTTCATCAATGCTCTGGATCACCAGCGACTGAATTTGGGATTTAGTATTGAAATACTGATTTGCAGATAACAGCGACAAAGCAGCAAGCAGTATTGCCGACGATGTTGCTACAATTTTGTGACTGAACTTCATGGATTGAAACCTCAACGAGCACACGAATAGTAGTAATTGTCCTGGTCATTTTGTCGGCATGCTGAGGGATTTGTTAATACCGTTTTGAGCACTTTGTGATCAAAAATTAAATATTTTTGTCTCGATGTTATAAACGTTCGTTTTTTAATCTATAGGCGATATTTTCATCTTATACATTCGGTGTGATATTCGCTTATAAATGCGATTGCGCAGAAATTGTTTTAGAGAGCCCAAAAGAAAAGGCAGCACATGAGAGGCTGCCTTCTGTCATAAGATTTAATCGTGAGTCAGGTTAATCAATCAAGCCGTACCCGTCGCGGAGCACGTCGATGATTTCCTGTTTAGGATTTTCACTGAGAACAATCTTTTCACCGGTGATCTTCTCGGCAATGCCAGTGTAGACTTTCGATACTTCCATTAAAGCTTCTACTGGTAGTGCGTTATCACGAGCAAGGGCGAAGCGTTCTTCCATACGGTCTTTGTTCAGCAGAATATCCGGATCCGGGAAGTGGCTTAGTAGCATCTGGCGGAAGCCTTCTTTTGAGTTTTCCACTATGTTGCCTTCGCGGTAGGCTGCCGCGTCCCAGATGCGTGATGAATCCGGTGTACCGACTTCATCCATATAGATAAGCTTTTCATTACCTTCGGCATCAGAAACGTAACCAAACTCGAATTTTGTATCGACAAAAATCTGGTCAAGTTTTGCCAGCGCTTCACTGATCACATTGAAGCCTTGCTTCAATAAGGTCTCGTAACGTTCAATATCTTCCGCAGAGTTGAAGTTAAATGCGGCAAAATTGTCTTCCAAATCTTTGCGGCTCACGTTGACATCATCAACCGCAGGAACGCCCGGGATGCCTTCCAGAATACCTTTCGTTGACGGGGTGATAAGTTGCTCCGATAGCATCTGATCTTTTTCTAAGCCATCAGGAAGCGTAATACCACAGAATTCGCGTTCGCCGTTGGAATATGCGCGCCACATTGAGCCGGTAATATACTGGCGGCAAATCGCTTCAACTTTAACCGGCTTGGCTTTCTGGACGATCCAGACGAAAGGATGGGGAATGTCGAGGATATGGCTGTCTGCCAGACCATTTTCACGGAACAGTTTGAACCAATGATTTGAAATGGCATTCAGGGCTGCACCTTTGCCCGGTACACCTTTGATACCGCCTTCACCGTGCCAGATGCAGTCGAAAGCTGAGATGCGGTCACTGATCACCATAATTGCCAGTGGCGCATCCGGTTTTACATTGTAGCCTTTTTCCTTGATCAGACGGCGGCTGTCAGCTTCAGTCAACCAGTACACAGAACGTACCTTACCGCTGTGAACGGGTTGGTCGGTACGGATTGGGAGGTCATCATTTACAGCGAGAACTTGATCAGCAAGGCTCATGGCGAATTCCTATTTCAAAGTGAAGATAAAACCATGCAGACTAAGCTGAAACTGTCGTTAAAAAACCTTGTTAAAAGGCCGCTTAGCCTGTAACTGCGGCTGATGATATCAGAACTGTTTTTCCCTTTCAGCAAGAAAGGCAAACGTTTGCGTAAATATTTTCGGAGAATTGATAACCGCTTCGGGAAACAGTCGATGATTTTACTAAGTCTGGCGCGTTAAGTTATGGCAAGATCGTCCAACTCTCATTTTCAGCCCGGAAACAAAATGACTCAGTACACACCTGAACAGACCGCATTTATCAATCACCAGGCAGGCAACGCGCTTTGTATTGCCGGTGCCGGTACCGGCAAGACGACAACGCTTGTCGGTCTGATTGAGAAAAAGCTGACTCAGGTTCCGGCGCAGGAAATGCTGGTTATGATGTTTAACCGAGATATCCGTACAGACTTTAAGCAGAAGCTTCAGGAGCGGGGAATCGCGCAGCCGGTGCCTGTGCATACCTTCCATAGTTTCTGTCTGAAGTTGTTGAATCAGACAGGCTACCTCAATGAAACCGGCTACCGGGTTGATTATCAAAGCGGTGAAAGTGATAAAGCGTTGGTGAAAACGGTACTGCGAGAAATTGCTGGTCAGGAGAAGACCTACCAGCGCCAGCAAATGATCAAAGATCCGAAAACCATTGAGCTGTTACTGAGTTTTATCGGTTTGGTGAAAGCCTACATGCTCTCGCCGCGCGAAGTATTTTCGATGTCGGAAATCAGCCGTGACTACCTTTTTATCATTGATGCTTTTGAGCAGTTTGAGACGTTGCGTAAGCAGCAAAAGCTGCTGTTTTTTGATGACTGGTTGGTAGAGTCAGTGAAGTTGCTGGAGTCTTCAGAACTCATTCGTGCGCATTATCATCAGCATTGCAAGCTGGTGGTGGTCGATGAATTTCAGGATATCAATACCGCTCAGTACCGTTTGCTTAAACAGTTGCTTGGCCCGCAGACACAACTATTAGCTGTGGGCGATGTTGACCAGTGTATCTATAAATGGCGGGGTAGTGCGCCGCAGTTCATGCTGAATTTTGAGCAGGATTTTGCCCCGGCGACCACCTATACCTTATCCCATACCTTTCGTTTTGGTCACAGCCTGGCGCTTTCTGCCAGCCACTTGATTGCGAATAACAAGCAGCGATTTAGTGACTTTCTGACGATTTCCGAGCCGGGTGTGTCGGACACCCGTGTTGAGCTGTCGGGCACGCCGCGGCAGGTCGGTGAAATTGCCCAGTCGGTTCAGCGTTATATCAAAGATGGTGGGGACCCGTCAGATGTTGCGATTCTGGTTCGCCGTTGGTCACAGACGCTGCTGTTTGAACTGGCTTTCCTTAGCAAACAATTGCCTTACCAGATGCCGGTGCCGTCGGTGCTGGGTAATAGCCGGGAAGTGAAGCTACTAATTGAACTGATGGCGTTGGCGACCGGCCGCTATCAGCAGGCACCACAACAACAAAAGTGCGTATTGCTGTTTAATTTGCTCAGTTTTCCGCACTGTTATGTGCCGAATAAGATCTTAAGACCGCTTTGCGATCAGCTTGCCGGGATGGAATCATCTGCCTGGTCGGTATTTATCACCCGCTATGACAAAGCGAACGAATCGCTAAAATTGGACAACCTGATTGAACGGCTGGGTCTTCTGGTTCGCCTGCAACGAAAGGGGAGCTTCAAGGCGCTTGAGGTGTTTAATCAGTACCGTAATGAAAGCGGCCTGGATAACTGGATCTGGAAGACAGAAGCTACGGCGACAGAAGTTGAAGAAGCGGTAGAAAGGCTCGACAGTGTCGCAACGGTACTCGAGAGCATGGATCAGAACTGCGACAAAGCATTGCAGTATTTTGAATATTATACCCAGCAATCGAGCAGGCATGATGCCGAGCAAGTCAGTAATGGTATCCAACTGACAACCATCTTCCGTGCCAAAGGTTGTGAATATAATCATGTTCACCTGCCATTCTGGGATAAGGATGCCTTTCCTTACATGAATAAAGCGGCGGGCAGTATTGCGGCTGATGTTGAAGAAGAACGCCGATTGGCTTATGTCGGGCTGACCCGTGCAAAAGAACTGGCCACCATTTACTACACCGAGCCGGAAAAGAAATCTGTTAAGGCCACGAATGCTAGTAAGTTTGTGTTGGAAGCAAAAGTGGATCTGGCTAAAGAGCTGGGGCCTAAATTATACGAAGACGGGGAACTGCCATATTCCCGATCTCCGGTAGTGGAAGAGTACTATCGACGTCTTGGTCGTGGCGAAGACATGCAGGCCTCTCCGGAAAAAAGTGCGGCGGCTTTTATTAAAACCGAAGGTGAAGATTACAGTTATCAATGGGCACTCCGTCAGCCACTGCCGAATAATGCCAATAAAGTTATCAGTGCAATGATTCGAACCAAAACGGCAAAATATCTGGATTCTGAAATCAGCCGGGTTATTCGGGAGTTAAATTCGGCATCTGATACGAAAAAGAAAGTATTGGTCAACAGGCTTATTGTTGCCGCTAATGCTCGCAGCAGAGTGAGAAGATAATAGGTATAAATTCAATATTCGAACATATAAATTGAATTTATATAAATGAATAAATAAAGCCTCCCGAAGGAGGCTATATTTTTTTGAAGATAAAGAATATTAAGAGATTTTATTAATAATATTCGATACCTTCACCTTGGGTAATCAGTGTGCCTGCTTCATTAGTAATGATACGGTCTAATTCAAACAGTGAACCGATAGCAGCATTGCCGCGGCCGCTTTCAACGAATTTGCATACAGCATCCACTTTAGGTCCCATAGAACCGGCAGGGAAGTTAAAGTGAGACAAACCTTCTGGTGTTGCCACTTTCATTTCTGCCTGATCTTCTTTACCGAAGTTACGGTAAATAGAACCGTCGGTCAGGATAATGAACAGATCGGCGTTGATAGTTTCTGCCAGTAGTTCACCGGTCAGATCTTTATCGATAACACATTCAACACCAACCAGACGGTCGCCTTCAGCACAAACCGGAACACCGCCGCCACCGCAAGCGATAACTACGTTACCAGTATTCAGGAGGGTTTCAATCTGCTGTTTTTCAACGATAGCTGTTGGCATTGGTGATGGAACAACACGGCGGTAGTATTCACCGTCAGCTTTGAAGATCTTGTCGCTCTCGGCCATGATTTCTTTAGCGCGCTCTTCGGTGTAAACCGGACCGACAAACTTAGTCGGATTAGCAAATGCCGGGTCATCTTTGCTGACTTGAGTCTGAGTTACCAGAGTTGCAATATTCAGTTCTGCGTTGATGTTACGCAGTTCCTGCTGCAGCATGTAACCCACCATACCGCAAGTCTGAGAGCCCAGTACATCCATTGGGTATGGTGTAGTTTCAGGCGAATATTCCTGATAAGCACTGTTTTGTTCCATTAACAGACCAACCTGAGGGCCGTTACCGTGAACAATTACAATTTCATGTTCTTTGGCAATTGAAGCAATGCTTGCAGCTGCTTTAACAATGTTTTCTCTCTGGTTTTCAGCAGTTAATGCTTGTCCGCGAGCTAATAGGGCATTTCCGCCCAGAGCTAGTACTATGCGCATGATCGTATCTCCGCCTCTTAAAAGAGTGCTTTTATCTAGTAAGGTACAGTTAATTCTTTGATTAACTTGAGTTTTGTTTTAATTTTAATTTGAAGATTGCTTTGGAAAGCAGGGCTAGATTAAATAAAAAAACGCTCTGTAAATGTGACAAATTTCAAAAAAAAATATTCACTTTATTTTGTTATGGAATGAAATGAAAATAGCCCTTCGATTAAATATCCAGCCATAAATCAATATTCAAGGCGTGTTGCCATTATTTTTATATGATTCATTCGTAGGGACTGAATAGATTTCCAGTCGAATATTCAGTGAATATTCGATAAAAGATATAGAACTGTTCACCTGATCACAGTTTTAATTTTGACCTGAATGTTTGAAATTTATCTAAAGCTGCTTCACAACCCTAAATTCATCGTCATTTGTTAAAGCACAAGCTGTGTCTCTCGGTAATCAGTGTTTAAATTGCATGCGCACTGGTTTGAGTTTGTTCATCTAAATGCATGATAGGAATATATTTGGTCAGATATTACATGGTGTGGTTTTTGATACTGGCGTTCAGCATTAATCGGCGTATATTGAGTGGCGGCAGGGGGTTATTGATTTATCTGTTTACAGGTGGATTATCTCTTTACTAACGAAGAGAAAGCTTACTCTGTTTCTGAATTAACAAGTACGATCGAATAGCACATTGATGTGTTGCTAGCTAAATTTAGTGAACACATCGAGTGAACTGTTCAGCAGGAATGATGATGAATATTAAACAATCAGAACTATTGCAGACAGGCTTTTACATTAACGGTAAATGGCAGCAAAGTAACATCCGTTACGCTGTCACTAATCCAGCTAATGGCGAAACCATTACTGAAATTGCCAGTGCCGGTGAAAGTGAAACTCTGGCCGCAATAGAGGCCGCAAAGGCCGCGTTCAAACAGTGGCGTAAGAAAACCGCCAAAGAACGCAGTCTGGCTGTGCGTCGCTGGGGTGAACTGATCATGGAACACCAGCAGGATCTGGCGACGATCATGACTACGGAGCAGGGAAAGCCTTATGCTGAGGCGTTGGGGGAAGTCAGCTATGCAGCCAGCTTTTTCGAATGGTTTGCAGAAGAAGGCAAACGAATATACGGTGATGTAATTCCGTCTCACCGTGCCGATTCGCGCATTGTGGTTACCAAAGAGCCAATTGGTGTTGTGGGTGCGATTACACCGTGGAACTTCCCGTTGGCAATGGTTACCCGTAAGGCGGGGCCGGCCCTGGCTGCCGGTTGTACTATGGTGCTGAAGCCTTCTGAAGAAACACCGCTCAGTGCAATGGCACTGGCAGTGCTGGCTGAAAAAGCCGGTATTCCTGCTGGTGTGTTTAACGTTGTTTCCGGTGATGCGACAGCTATCGGCGGTGCGCTGATGGAATCCAAAGCGGTTCGTAAGATCTCTTTCACAGGTTCAACCCGAGTCGGTAAGTTGCTGATGCGTCAGGCTGCCGATTCAGTGAAAAAACTGTCGCTTGAGTTGGGTGGTAACGCGCCTTTTATCGTTTTTGATGATGCGGATATTGATGCTGCGGTTGAAGGCGCAATGGCATCTAAATTCCGTAATACCGGACAGACCTGCGTTTGCGTAAACCGTTTCTATATTCAGGATAGTGTTTATGACGCCTTTACTTCTAAGCTGGCTGAGGCGGTGAATAAGCTGAAGGTTGCATCCGGCTTTGAAGACGGGGCAACTCAGGGGCCGCTGATCAACGCTATGGCTGCCGATAAAGTGGAGAGCCATGTTACAGATGCTGTCGCCAAAGGTGCGGTTGTGTTGACCGGTGGTAAGCGAAGCAAGCTGGGCGGTAACTTCTTTGAGCCGACTGTTCTTGCCAATACTGATCATGAAATGCTGATTGCCAATGAGGAAACATTCGGCCCGGTGGCGGCTTGTTATCGATTCAGCTCAGAAGAAGAAGTGCTGGAAATGGCGAACAACACAGAATCTGGTCTTGCCGCTTATTTCTATGCCCGTGACATCGGCAGGGTATGGCGAGTGGCTGAAGGTCTGGAGTCCGGTATCGTCGGCATTAATCAGGGGATTATCTCTACAGAAGTCGCGCCGTTCGGCGGTGTGAAAGAATCCGGCCTTGGCCGTGAAGGCTCTAAGTACGGCATTGAGGATTACGTAGAAGTGAAGTACATGCTGATGGGCGGTATTTAATCCAACTTTAGTCAGGTATTTTCCGTTACCTGATGTTTTTCATTACAAAGCGTGCTCTTCAGCACGCTTTGTAGTCCCTTGCGTGTTTTATTCTCCGAGTACTATTGTCGGAGTTATAAGTATATGCAGTCATTCTCATTTCCTTCGGGCGTTATCGCCAGCTCATCATCTCCCTTTTCTTTTGTGCCGGATGGCGAAATAGTTACCGCTGTTTTGGATGCAACCGAATTTGATTTTTTTCCTGAAAGGATGCGCATTGCAGACATTCTGTTTGAAGCATCATCAAAAGCTCTGGTCTATGGTGATGGTTTCCAGATGCTGGCACAGACAGTTGGTACGCTCAGAGAACCGGCTGATGTCGGGCGATGTCCGGATAACAACAATAGTTACCGTATTTATGGTGAGAATGACCCTAAGCGTTATTACAACTATTTGGTTGTTGAGGACTGCGGTAGATTCTGTCTGTTCGGATTTACCTCCTGTCGTCGTTTTGCCGGCTATTTTGAATGCCACGACGGTTATATTTCTGCTTTTCTGGACGGAGAAGGCGTTGCAGTTAACGATTCACAGAAAGGCTGTAACCTTGAATCTTTCGTAGTGCTTAAATCCGATTCGTTAGATGATGTTTTCTCTCAATATGCTGAGCAGATAAAACGTCATCACCCGTCCCGGGAAACAATCAACCAACCGGCACCTGTCGGATGGTGTTCCTGGTATGCCTATTATGCGGGTGTATCTGCTCAGGATATCCAGAAGAATGTCGATGAAATGCAGGGTGATCTTGATGATATTGAGTGGGTCTTGCTCGACGATGGTTATCAGGCTTTCATGGGCGACTGGCTGACACCGTCTGAACGTTTTTCCGGTGGTGTGAAATCACTTATTGAAGATATCCGGAAAAAAGGTAAGAAGCCGGGGATCTGGCTGGCTCCGTTTATTGCTCAGTCGGAATCAGCTCTGTTCCGCTACCATCCGGATTGGTTTGTTGCCAATGATAATGGCGAGCTTCTGAAAGCCGAAGATATTACGTATGGGGGCTGGCGCTGTACGCCTTGGTACATTCTCGATACCAGTCACCCGGATGCGTGCGCTTATCTGACAGAAGTGACGCAAACAATGCGTAATGACTGGGGGGTGGAGCTGTTTAAGCTGGACGCTAACTATTGGGGAACCCTGAAGGGGAAGCGTTACCGGAAGGATGTGACCGGTGTTGAAGCTTACCGGATGGGGATGGAGGCAATTGCTGAAGGTGCAGGTTCTGCCTGGCTGCTGGGATGTAATGCACCTATGTGGCCGTCACTGGGATTAGTCGATGCTATGCGTGTATCAGATGATGTAGAGCGTCGGCCTCATCGTTTTTCTCAGATTGCCCGTGAGACTTTCTATCGCTCCTGGCAGCACCGTAAGTTGTGGCAGATTGATCCAGACTGCGCCACTCTGGTATCGATTCCGGGGCAGGAGACGACAGAGGAAGCCTATCAGTTCCACCGGGATGTTTTACTGGCTTGTGGTGGTCTGCTGTTATCAGGTGATCCTTTGTATTCACTTCATAAAAAGAGTCGCAAGAGCCTGAAGCAGTTAATTAAGCGGCAAGCTGGAAATCAAAACGCTGCGACTTTTGCTGATCTATCGCTTCATCATGCTCAACTTGAAATTGCAGCTGATGCCAAACTTCATATGTTGTTTAATTTTGACGGACAGAAGGCAAGGGATGTCATTCTTGAAGCTGATGAGCCCGTGTATTGGATTGATTACTGGAGCGGAGAAAAGTTGATACCGGAGTCGGCATTGGTAATAGATCTGATGTTAAGTGACGGTGTTAATAGCAGGGCAATTATCGCAACCAAAGATCCTGATTTGAAATGGTGATTTGTAGTTTTGGTTTTAAGTTTTGTTGTGTCGACCGGAATCCATTTTCATCTGTTGTCATGAAAAGAAATTTCGTATCGGTGTGAATTGCCTCGATAGAAAGAAATAAACCCGTTAAACCGTTCGCCTCCTTTGAATTTCCTGAACAAATAATAGCCTCATACCGAGAGGAAACAAAGGAGGCTAAAATTATGTTTCAAAGAACAAAAGGGTCGAAACGCAAGTATCTTGCCGGGCTGGTGCTCGGGTTGTGTGCCAGTAGTTACGCACTGGCTTCACCGATGGCAGTGCCCGGTGATGTAGTGAACTGGGAGCCCGGTAAGACTCAGGTAAGTAATGGCGATATCGTTAAGTTTAAGGAGGTCTGTTACAAGGCGAAAAACCGTCCAGGCAGTTGGGATTCACCATCAGCAAATAGTTGGTTTTGGGATGTTGTAGATTGTCCGACTAGCGGTAATCCTGTCCCGAACCCGAACCCGAACCCGAACCCGAACCCGAACCCAAATCCCGGCGAATTGACCATCATTCCTGACGGTAAAGGTGGATACCTGATGCCGCGCAGCGAGCTGGAAGCAATTGAAGAACAGCAGACAAATACCGAGCTGTTTAAGTTGGTACGCTCCGATATCGCCACGCTTGATAATGCATCAGTTGAAGCTGTTGCTCCACTCAAAGCGACTAACCCTGAAAACGTTCGCAGAGCAGAATCTATTGTTGATGAAGCCATGTGGGAATACCTGTTCCCGCTTCGCAATGAAAAATATACCTATACTCGCTTTTTACAGGCTATCGCCAAGTTCCCGGCATTCTGCCGAACATACACTGATGGCAGAAATTCAGATGACATCTGTAAGCGCTCTCTTACCACCATGTTCGCGCATTTCGTGCAGGAGACTGGTGCTCATGCACCAAGCTGGGAAACCAGCAAAGGTGTACCTGAGTGGCGTCAGGGGCTTTATTACTTGCGGGAAATGTATAAATCAGAAGATAAGCTGGATAAAACATACAGCAAGTGCAGTGGTTGGCAGGGTGAGCGCTGGCCTTGTGCGCCGGGTAAAAGCTACTTTGGCCGAGGTGCCAAACAGTTAAGCTGGAACTATAACTATGGTCCGTTCTCTGAAGCCATGTTCGGCGATAAGAATGTACTGTTGGAAAATCCGGCGCTGGTGGCAGATACCTGGTTGAATCTGGCGTCAGCGGTATTCTTCTATATTTACCCGCAACCGCCTAAGCCAAGTATGTTGCATGTTATCGACGGTACCTGGAAACCGAATGCTGCCGATAAAGCGGCCGGTATCGAACATGGTTTCGGGGCAACTATCCAGATCATCAACGGTGCTTTTGAGTGCAACAAGGGGGCAGAAACGGCATTGGCACAGAACCGGATCGACTATTACAAGTTGTTTGCCAAAGAGCTAAACCTGGATATCAGCGGCGAGAAGCTTGGTTGCGCGAACATGAAGCCATTTGATACTGATGGGGCTGGTGCTTTGATGATCACATGGGATAAAGACTGGGGTTGGAATGCCAACACTCCGGGGAACAAGAGCTTTAGGTGTAAGTTAGTACCGTACCAGTATGCCTTTAATGCGCTGTTCAAAGGCGACTATGAAAAATGCGTTGAGCACCACTTCAATGTTCAGGCTTATGACGAAAACGGTAATGTAATCCCTGAAGGACAATAATACGATTAACGGTAACTAACCTGTTATGACTGTTTGAAAGAATATTTAAGCTACGGAGCCACCTTGTTTATCAATGTCACATGAACAAGGTGGCTTTTTCGTTTTCATTGTTTTTATGATTACGGGGCGGTTATCGTACCGAAAGGCATGGATACTTAATAAAGCTTGTCACCCTGTTTCTTTGGGGCTTTCCATTACTACCATCGTTGTAATTGAGTTTACTTGCGGTATTTCCCCCAACACATCGGAGTGAAACCGTTTGTATGCAACTAAATCTTCCGTTTCAACCCTGAGCAGATACTCACTTGCCCCCGTTATGTTATGGCATTCTTTGACTTCGTTAGCATCGGTTATGTGTTCTTCAAACTCTAATTGAGCTTGCTTGCTATGACTTGAGAGGCCAATTGTAACGTAAGCAACAAAGCCCATTCCGAGCTTATTTCTATCAAGAACAGCTCGATACCCTTTGATTACGCCGCTGCGTTCAAGCTCTTGTACTCGCCGCAAGGTTGCAGAGGGTGATAAACCGATCCTATCGGCGAGTTCTACATTTGTCAGGCGGCCGTTCGATTCCAGCTCGCGCAATATCTTTTCGTCAAACCTATCCATAAGTGTGATTTGTTGTGAGTAACCCATGTTTGATGGCTGAGATAGAAACAAAATTTACCTCATTGCGCATTAAAATATCAATAATTCATCACGTATGGTAAGAAATTGATATGGAAGCACAGCAAATTATAGCTTTAGTTACATTCGCCTTCGTCTCAACCATTACACCGGGCCCTAACAATATTATGTTGATGGCATCAGGTGCTAATGTGGGCTTTAGGCGCACTATTCCTCATGTATTTGGAATTGTTTTTGGGTTCAGCCTGATGATTGTTTTAGTCGGTCTTGGTTTGATAGAAGTATTTAACCGCTACCCATTAACTCACAATATTTTACAGGTTAGTTGTATAGGCTATTTATTATATTTAACGATAAGGATCGCATTAAGCAAGCAGGAACAAAATCAAAAATTTGATTATAAACCAATGAGCTTTTGGGCTGCGGCCAACTTTCAGTGGGTTAACCCAAAAGCTTGGTCTATGGCTCTGAGTGCCATAAGTGTTTATAACATTTCAGATAGTTGGCAGGGTGTCATTATTGTTTCACTGATTTTTGCTGCAATAAACATCCCAGCAGCAAGTGTTTGGACACTTGTCGGCGAAAGGTGCCAACTACTTCTAAGCAGCCAAAGCAACACTAAATATTTTAATTATGGTATGGCTGCGTTGCTACTTGTCTCGACCTTAATGATGGTATGAGTGCCAAGTTAGATTATCTCAATTGCTGCCGAAACCCCAATTTCAACAAGAGGAAACTCCCAATGGCATATTTACCTGGTGATACTGAAAAACGATTCGTTGCAATTTTGAACAAAAAAATTGAGACAGGGCGTGCACTTAATGTACTTGGTCATCTGAGTGCCGGGCTCTCAAACAGGCTCGAAGAGGATGAGGCTATATTTGTTGATTATCTGGATTTAGATGGTGGTCTTCACCCTAGTCTGTCTCATTATCCTTTTATTGTTTTGAAGTCAGATAATTCAAATAAAATCAGGAAGGCTAGAGTGCAAGCCATTGAACATGGGATTAAATTTACTGATTTTACACATACTATGATCGAGGGCGGGTCTGTTATTCAGCAACAAGTCACGAGCCGAACTAAAGAGGAAGAGTTCGAATATTTAGGTATATGTTTATTTGGAAACGAAGAAACGCTTAAAAGAATTACTAAGAAATTTAGCTTGTATAAGTGATTCTTATTTAGTGTCGGATAAGCAGAGTAAGGTTTGTTGTAAAAAAGGAAAGTGAATCTGATACCGCATGCATTTACCCTGCTTATCAAACACTGGGTTCGTATTTATCTTATTTTTTATTTAGTCGTATTATTGTGATTTTTCATGTGAGCGATTTTTTACGTTGTGCGCTGGCTCAGCTAATATATATTTGTATTTATAATAGAATATCTGGTAATAATACGCTCTCGATGGATGGGCGTCAGGGAAGGAATATAATTATTAATTATCAGTCAGGTATTCTATGCCTAAATTGCTCAACATATTTGGCGTTATGCCAAAAGTCTTTCTTCTTGTCATCATTTGCATTCCCGGGCAGGTTGTCGCTAATCCGGCCTCACCGCTCCCTTGTATACGCTTTTTGAAATCGATAGCGCAAAAGCAGGATAAGCCCTATCTGGAGTTGTATGCGTTATCTACTGTTCAGCCAGAAAAAGCCATAAAGCGCTTGCCTAAGGTAACCAAAATGCTGTTACCTGACTATTCACCCTTTCGTAAGGCTATTTATCTGTTGATTCAATACAATATCGAACAGGCGGAAGGGGATGATGATGTTAAAGTTCAGGGGTATATCAGTAAACTGCACAAGCTCGGTGAGGAAACCCAAATAAAATGGATACAAGCAGAAGCGTCATTTCTGCAAGCTGTAGAGTGGGTTGATAAACGAAAATATGCTGATGCAGCAGCTTTATTAATGGAAGTTGAGGCTGATGCGCGTGAGCTCGGATATGCATCATTGCTGGCCAGAACGATTAAATGGCAAGCTAACATCGACATTGATCATTCTGAATATAAAGAAGGCCTGAAGCGGTATCAGCAAGCTTATGACCTGTTTATTGAGTGTGGTGACACATTACAGGTTGCTCAAGTGCTGTCCAATATGTCGACACTTCACATCCGAATGGAGGAGTGGCCAAAGGCTGATTTTTATATTCAGCAGGCGCTTGATATCTATCGCAAGCATGACTTTTCAAACCCGTTCGCTGAAGCGATTCTCTATATTAATGTTAGTGTAATTGATAAATACCTTAATCGGCCCCAAGAGCGGATTAAGCATATTAAAAAAGCAATGGTGCTGGCTTCGAAAACGAGTTCTTACCGGGTAAAACTGACAGCGTTGATGAATTTGTCTGCCGTTTATCTGGATGCAAATCGACCGCAAAAAGCACTGGAAAACGCCATGGCTTGTCTGAACCTGGCTGAAAAGGTTGGTGAGCCAAGAGGTGTGGCATATTGCAATGAGAGTTTAGGTGAGGCTTATTTTAAGTTAGGTGAGCTTGAAGCCGCGCTGAAACATACTTCGTTTGCCCGGGATAATTATCAAAAGCTTGGAGACCGAAAACGTTACATTTATATCAGTAATCTGATTGCTGATATTTTCGAGGAAGCCGGGGACTATAAAGAGGCGCTGAAATACTACAAGACCTATGCCAATGATGATAAAGAGTATCTCTTTGATGTCAGAAGAAAAGAGTTGTTCGATCTTCAGGAAAGGTTTGATGCAAAAGTAAAAGAGCAGGAAATTACGCTGCTTAAAACTGAAAATGAACTGAATTCGGCTCGCATTGCTGAGCAAAAAGCGAGGGAAAACTCACTTCGGGTTGGCGTTCTGTTTATTTTGTTTGTTTTGTATCTGCTTTATCGCAGGTACAAAGATGTTCGACGTGATAACGAAGTTCTCGAGCAATCTAATGCAGAGCTGACAACTCAATCGATACAGGATCCGCTGACTAAATTACACAACCGCCGCTATTTACAGCTGTGGCTGAAAAGTGCGCCGAAACATTTTAAGCAACCGACCAGTCTTCTGGCGTTGCTGGACATTGATCATTTTAAAGCGATTAACGATAAGTTGGGTCACGACGTTGGAGATCAGGTGTTGATTATTTTGGCTCAGCGATTGAAAGAAACCATTTGTTGCGACGATCTTGTGGTGCGTTGGGGGGGGGAGGAGTTTTTACTGATCATCAACACTTGCAAAACCGAAGCTGAATCTGTTCTTGAGCACTTAAGGTTATTGGTATCAGATTCAAAGTTTACAACTAATGGTGGTGATATTACGGTAACGGTTTCTATTGGTGCCGCAGTGTCCGAAACGCCGGAAGCGTTACAGGAAAATTGGGAGTCGATGTTACAGGCTGCCGATAAAGCGCTGTATAACGTGAAATCGGCAGGCCGTAATGGTTATCAGCTTTCCACCAGCTCCAGCTGAATGTCGTGATTTCTGATCCACTCCAGATCGGCAGGATCGACATCGTTATTAGTTACCAGAACCGAAAACTGGTTTAGTCTCCCTATGCTGGTGGAATAGATTTGCCCGAATTTGCTGGAGTCGGTTAGTACAATATTGCGCATGTTCTTATTCAGGATGGTATTAGCAACATCAGCTCGCATCATATCGCGGCTGGTGAAGCCGGTATCTCGGTGGAATCCGTCAATACCCAGAAAAGCCGTGCTGAAGTGGGTGTGCTCGATACAAAGGCGGGTCAGCGGGCCGACCAGGCTTTCTCCCTGGTGCTGATATATGCCGCCCAGCAGGATGACGTCTGATTTGCAGTCCCTGATCATATGAGCAATGTAGGCACTTGGGGTGATAATGGTTACATCGCTGCGGTTTGCTAATTCTCTGGCGAGCAGCGCATTGGCACTTCCCCCTTCAATCATCACCGTTTCACCGGGTTGAACCAGTTCAGCAGCACGTTTAGCCAGTTGTTGCTTAACATCAAAACGGATATTCATCCGGTTATTCATGTCATCGCTTTGTAACGCAGTTGCTCCACCATGAACCCGCTTCAGATACCCTTGTTTTTCCAACAGACTAAGATCTTGTCGGATAGTCACTTCTGATACACCAGTATGGGTGGCCAGTTCAGCGACAAGGACACGTTTTTGTTCATTAACAAGTTCAAGAATTTCACTGTGACGAGGGTTCATGATACGCCTTGAGATAAATAAGGTTGGATATATCTTAGTCTTTCGTTTTTAATTTCAATAAGCTTTCTTATGAAAGGGAAATACTAACGATTTAATGTAAAAAAGTCATGGATTAACGCATTCAAAATTTTTTATTAGGCAAAAACAGATGGTTAATCATATCTGATGGCAATTGTGTTAATTGTTAGTAGAATTGTTTCCTTTTAAGATGTGTTACCCTAAAAGTTGTTACATTGATATCCTTAATGGGAATGAGTCCCTGGTTGTCGCCGATAATGAGAATAAAAGATTTAACCCCGGTAAATAGACTTAGTACGCTTACTGCACTGTTGTTTGGTGTCGGTCTGTTTGCTATCTCTGCAATTTGCCTGTTTAGTGCCCGCTATTTTTTCCTGATGAACCTGAATGATATCGAGCAGCAGCAGATCCTTCAGCACAACAGTGAGGCTGAGTCTGTCATTAATATCTTGGTTCAAAGCCAGGGAAAGCGTGCTTATGACTGGGCAACATGGGATGAAAGTTATCAATTGGTAACAGTAGGTGATGATGCTTACAGAGACCGAAACCTTTATTACGAAGGCATGAAAACACTTGATCTCGACATGATGGTATTCATTGATCATCAGGGAGAGATTGTAGAAAGTGTAATGGCTTCGGCTGCGCATCAGTTGGATGACTTACCTGTTTCATTGAGAAATCAACTGATGTCAGATGATGGTATAGGGACTTTTGTTGATGCCCTTGTAATAGGGAAAGTGCCCGATTCAGACGAACGTGCCGGCCTTATTGTGATGGACGGAGATATCTGGATTATCAGTGTTACGCCTATTCGGGATAGTCTCGGCGAAAGCCCTGTTGGTGGATGGCTGGTCTGGGGACGCTATTTATCAACGGTTTTTCCAAGCCATTATGAATCAATCCTGGCTGCGAAAAGTTCACTGTCTGTTTTCTCGCCTGAAAAAGTGAAAGACATAACGGTATTTCCGTTGGTTCAGGTAGAGGACAGTGGGCAATCCCTGACTGCTTGTCGTTTGCTCGATGGCTTCAATGGTAAGCCTTTAGCTGTTTTGAAAAGTGCACAGGAAAGGACTGTTTTCCTTGAAGGTAACAAGCTGATCACCTGGTTAGCGTTATCAATACTGTCTGCCTCTGTTGTGATCGGTTTAATCACTATGCTTGTCTTCCGGCTGAAAGTCGGAGTGCGGTTCACCGAATTGGAAAAAGGGTTGGAAGCGGTTGTTAAAGGGCAATACAAGACCCGTATGAATGTTGAGGGAAACGATGAGTTTTCTATGGTAGGTGAAGTGATTAACCAGATACTGGCTAAATCGTCACATACATACTCAGCACTGAATGATGTAGCGGAGAAGTTTGAAGCCCTTTATAAAAACAGTAACCTCGGGCTGTTAATGATTCTCGATGATAAAGTGATCGATGCAAATGACACTATAGCCAGGATTTTGCGTTATCCGTCGGGAGCAGTGCTGATTGGCCAGCCATTACTAAATCTCTGCCCTGAGTTGGGAAGTAAGCCATGTACGATTGAGATGCTCTACCGGGCTGCGGAAAAGGGAGAGCGGCATTTTGATGTTGAAATGCTTGCGGCTGACGCAAGCCTGATTCCCTGCAAGCTTGAGATTACACCGATTAAACAGCAGAATTCTGATGCTTTAATGCTATCGATTAAAGATCAGAGTCAGCAAAAAGAGCAGGAAGGCCTGATTGAACAGTTGGAGAAACATGACCCTGTGACCGGTGTGATGAACAGAAGCACTTTGTTCGAAGAACTGGCTGAACAGATGAAGGTGAGTGAGAAAAACGACACTTTGTTCTCACCGTCTCTCCTTTATATCCGTATTGAACGTTTTAATATCGTGGCCGGCGCTTTTGGTCATCATATGGCAGAACAGATCCTAGTCGCAGCGACCAGTGAATTAAAACAGATTGTTGACATCGGTACATTAGGGCGGGTGTCTGAGAGTGAATTTGCTTTTATCCTTAATACGAATAGCCGGTTTGCTCCGTACCGATATGCAAGAGCTATTGTTTCTGCTCTTGAACAGCCGCTGATGGTTGAAGGTCTTGAGGTTCGTTTGTCGGTGTCGGTTGGTGTTGTATTAAAGACGAAGATGACCCCAACACCGGAAGCTATGATGAATGCCGGTGAATATTCAACTTATCGGGCCGGTTATGAAAAATCTCGGATTCAGCTGTTTAACGAAAAAATCGCTGAGCAATTCAAAAGTCACATTGTTATTCAGCGGGATATGGCAAGAGCCATCAGGGACGGGGACATTTACCCTAAGTTTCAGCCGCTGGTAAAAGCCGCTGATGAACAAATTTGTGGTTTTGAAGCGTTGGCTCGCTGGCATCACCCTGAGCTTGGTGAAGTGTCTCCGGCGCAGTTTATTCCAATGGCTGAGTCTCGTGAACTAATCATTGCTCTTGGTTGTGTGATTCTGGAGAAATCCTGCGAATTTCTTGCAAAAGTCAATCGCATGCGGCAGGAATGCGGGTTAGGGCTTTTGACCATGCATGTGAATCTGTCGAGTCCGCATTTCTCTGATCCTGAACTGTTACCGACCGTGAAATCATGCCTTGAACGTTACGATATCAGACCTGATATGCTAACCATTGAGATCACTGAAAGCATGTTGATAGGTTCAACCCATCAGGTTATCCATCACATGCAGTCGCTTAAATCGATGGGAGTTAAGCTGGCGTTAGATGATTTCGGAACCGGCTATTCAGCCCTAAACTCACTGTGTGAGTTCCCGCTGGATGTGGTCAAGATAGACCAGAGCTTTGTGAAGCGCATCGGCATTGATCATCAGGGCGAAATTTTGATGAGTAACATAGTCAGAATGTCTAAGGCATTGGGACTTTCAACGGTGGCAGAAGGTGTCGAAACCGAAGGCCAGAAACTGGCACTTCAGGCGCTGAAAATCGAAGAGCTTCAAGGCTTCTATTTCTATCAGCCAATGTCGCAGCAGGAGTGTTTGCAGGCGGCATTGGGTTCGCCGTTAGCCAGCAAGTGGGTGAGTTAAGCCGGTTTAGCTATATAAAGAAATAGTTCAGCCATACAAAAGCATTCATTTGCCTGAAAATGAAAATCCCCGTCAGAGAGTACAGCTTCTGGCGGGGATTTTCTTTTGCTTAGTTTGGGTGCCTTAACGCCTGAGAATTACAGGCTATGCTCGGTACGGGCGATGATATCGTCCTGTGCTTCTGGTGACAGAGCCGTGAAGAATGCCGAGTAACCGGCAACACGGACAACCAGGTCGCGGTATTGCTCTGGATTTTCTTTAGCGGCAAGTAATGTATCTCGTGACACAATGTTGTACTGAACGTGCCAGCCTTTGTGGTGGTTGAAGAAGGTTCTCAGCAGCATGCTTAGTTTCAGTTTATCGCTTTCACTTTCGACTGAAGCCGGTGACAGTTTCTGATTAAGCAGAACACCGCCCAGGATTTTATCGGTGTGAAGTTTACCTACCGAGTTATATACCGCCGTCGGGCCTTTAATATCTGTACCAGATGACGGGCTTGAGCCTTCAGCCAGCGGAGTTTTCGCTTTACGACCGTCAGGTGTTGCCATGGTAGCGGAGCCGAAAGGCACGTTAGCCGAAATACTGGATGTACCGGCATAGTAGCCTCCGCCAATAGGGCCGCGTCCGTGTCGGGTGTTATGGAAGTTTGACAGAGCATCGATATAGGCCTGATAAGCTTCAATCAGCAGGTTATCCACTGTGTCGTCATCGTTACCGAATTTCGGTGCAAAGTTTTGCAGGCGAAGTCGAAGCTGTTCTCCCTCGCTGTCGGCAAAATCATTAGCAAGAGCATCGGCCAGTTCCGGCTGGCTGATTTGCGGCTGGTCGAAGACCATATGTTTCACTGCTGCAAGGCTGTTACCCAGGTTAGCAATACCTACCTGAAGGCCGGATACCCAGTCGTATTTTGCGCCGCCTTCTTTCACTGTTTTACCGCGTGCCAGACAGTCATCAACCAATGATGAGCAGAAAATATCGTGAGCCTGTTGTTCCAGTACGGAGTCAACCACACAGTCAATTTCGATTGACTTTCTGGTGTAATAGCTGATTTGGTCACGCCATGCCTGCATAACGTCGTCGAAGCTTTGGAAGTTGTTATTGCTGAGTGATTTATCGTGCTCCAGGAAAGTCTCACCGGTTGTAGCATCACGACCACCATCAAGTGCAGCCAGCAATACGCGGGCAAAGTTAATGAAGCTCATACCGGTACAGCGGTAACCCCATTTGCCCGGAACGGCAGTTTCGATACAGCCGATAGCAGAGTAGTTGTAGGCATCCTGGCGTTCGACACCCATTTTGATGAATTCAGGAATGACGATTTCATCATTGTTGAAGGCTGGCATGCCGAAACCGCACTTGATGACATCGATACAGCCCATCAGGAAGTCCTGATCCAGGCCTTCATGATAACGAACACTTAGGTTTGGCTGGGTTGAGCGAAGCTGACCACAGGATTCCAATATTGCCCATGACAGACTATTGACGGCGTCTTTTGGTTCACCAAAATTATCAAGTTGTTGACCGCCAATGGTGACATTCTGATACAGCGGACTTCCGGCAGAGGCTTTTGAATGGCTGCCTGAACGGATTTTGTTAACTTCAAGCAGTTTGAGCCAGCAGCTTTGTAGAAGCTCGATAGCAAACTCACGACTGATGGTTTGTTCAAGGTTAACATCCTGCTCGTAGAAGCTGTGAAGGTATTGGTCCATACGTCCAAATGACACAGAGTGGCCGTTTGATTCAATTTGAAGCACCAGTTGAACGAAATAGCAAAGCTGCAATGCCTGCCAGAAATTACGCGGCGGCTCAGTAGCAATATGACGGCAGTGTTCAGCAATGGTACGCAGTTCTTTACTGCGCTGCTCGCGGGGTTCATGATCTGCCATCGTTTGAGCAAGGTCGGCGTATTTCAGGATGTGTTGCTGAACGGCAAGCAACACAATTTCGACAGATTTCAAAAACTGTTCGCGTTTCAGATCGTTCCAGTCAGCCAGATCCAGCGCAGAACGATGCTGGCGTGTTTCTTCAAGCAGTCCGTTAAGGCCGATTTTTAACAGTTTTTCATTATCTACGGCAAGGTGGGCATCGCCAGATGTCATGTTACCTTCTGCTTTGATAATGGTTGAAGCCAGGATTGCTTGTTGCTCATCAGTAAACAGGCCATAACAACGATCCTGTACTGTTTTTCCTCGCCAGTATGGTGTTAGTTGGTGGATGGCATCTTTGTCTTCCGAAGTCACTGCAAAACCAGCACCCGGACGATCGGCAAGATCATCAATTTCTGCTTCAAGCCAGCGTACGGTGTACTCAGGAAAAATAGGTGCAGCCCTTACTTTGCTGGCCTGATTACCAACAATCAGTTCATCGTGTTTAATCCAGATCGTCCGGGTTTGCAGGTGTTCGGCCAGTGCCAGTGCGCGTCGAACGACAACCGGCTTATCTTCGTTTTCCTGATAAGCTCTTGTATAGGCTTCAGCCCGTTCGGTACAAATCGGCGGTGTCACAATATTGATCAACGCATGTTTATGGGCCTGAATTCGCTCTGGTAAATGGTTCAGTTTCATCTTGTTACCCTCTGATCTTCACGTTAATTGTTTGTACTGGATGTGTGCTTGCATACGAACAGGCTGTCTCCAGCAGTTCCGGTTTGTTCAATGGTTTGTCGGCACATAAATACGGCATGTCGAGCAGCTGGTATTTATTGATGCCGAGGGTGTGATAGGGCAGCAGGTGGAGCTCATCGCAGTTGTCCAGCCCTGCTGCAAAATCAATAATCTTTTTCAGTGCAACTTCATTGTCATTAAATCCAGGAACAACAGGCACACGGATAATGATCCGTTTGGCATGTTTTGCCAGTTTCTCAAGATTTGAATGAATCCTTTTCAGCGAGCCGTGTGCCCAGCTTAGAAAAATGTCGTTATCGGTGTGTTTCAGGTCGGTCAGCCAGCAGTCAATGTGCGGCAGCACCTTTTCGATGTTCTTCCACGGCACATGAAGGCAGGTTTCGACAGCCGTGTTGATACCTTCTTCGTGCATGCGGCTGGCAATGGCGCTGACCATATCCGGCTGGAGTAGGGGCTCACCACCGGAAAATGTTACTCCGCCCTCGCTTTGTAGATAGAAGGGTTTGTCTTTCAGTAGCTGTTCACACAGCTCATCAACGGTTTCTTCTTTGCCACAGACAGTTAATGCCTGGCTCGGACAGACGTCTCTGAGATTTTCAATGTCATTGGTTGTCAGGCAGTCACGGTCGATTGTGAGAACGTCGTTGTCGTCCCGGTTGATATGATCGCTTTTGTCCTGACATAAATTGCAGTCAGAAAGACAAAGCCTTTGATCATAGAGTAATGACAGATCAGGGCTGCGGCTTTCCGGGTTTTGACACCATGGGCAGGCGAGGCTGCATCCTTTTAAGAAAAGGATCGAACGGATCCCGTCGCCATCATGGGTTGAGAAGCGTTGAATATTGAAATACACGTTCACCTCGGCCTTTTAGTTTTGGCGGTTTTTAACTGGTAAATGAAATTGGCATCTTTCGTTTATCGAAACTTTAGTTGTTGTGAACGAAAGTTGAGTTGATTTTGATCAAATTGTCGTTAACTCATGCCAGCTATAGTTAGCAACAACAGAACAAGGTGAGGTATGTACGATGTTAGAGTTTTATCTTGATACAGCTGATGTAGCGCAGGTTGCACGTTTTAACGAATGTTTGCCGTTACGCGGGATCACCACCAATCCGACAATTTTGGCGAAAGGTGGAAAGGGTCTTAATGAAGTGCTGGCCGAGATGGCTGAAGTGTTAGGTGCTGATGCACGTTTCCATGCGCAGGTTGTCAGTAAGACGGTTGATGGCATGGTTGAGGAAGCAAAACAAATTAACGAATTGCCATATGACATGGTTGTTAAAGTACCTGCGACAGAAACAGGCCTTGCTGCAATCCGTAAAATGAAGGCTGAAGGTATTCAGGTGCTGGCAACCGCGATCTACTCTGCACATCAGGGATTCTTAGCGGCGCTGGCTGGTGCAGACTATCTTGCTCCTTACGTTAATCGTATCGATGGTATGGGAGCGGACGGTGTAAAGGCAGTTGCTGATTTGCAGCAGTTGCTGGAAAGGCACGGTTTGAATAGCAAAATTCTGGCGGCAAGCTTCAAAAATACTCAACAGGTCACTGAAGTGATGAAGTTAGGCATTGGTGCGATTACCCTGCCAGTTGATGTGATGAGCCAGATGTTGGGACACCCGGCGGTTGAGCCTGCTGTTTCGCAGTTCAGTCTTGACTGGGAAAACGCATTTGGTGAAAAGCTTTCATTCGAAAGTTAATACCAATCGGGATAAGTACTTATCTTCAGAAATAAAAGATAAAAAAATGAGGGCGTTAGCCCTCATCAAATGGTTTACATAAATATTATTGTTATTTTGTCTTTTTAGTAAGACATTGAAGTCTGACTAAGGAGATATTTGAATTGGTGTTCCATCCGGAACAAATTGCGCAATTTCCCTTATTTGTGGGTTATTTACTGCAATGCAGCCTCGGGTCCAGTCAACACCCTTATAAAGTAAAGGTTTATTTTTGCCATTAGGCAAGCCATGGATAAAAATATCTCCACCCGGATCTACACCTAACATTCTGGCTCTTTCAATATCCTGTTGGTTCGGGTAGTTAATATGAAGGCTCAAATGAAACTTACTTTGTCTGTTTCTAAAGTCAATTTCATAAACACCTTCCGGTGTACGATAGTCACCACGCTTGAATTTGTGCCCAACTGGCTGTTTTCCAAGACTAATATTGTATTCTTTAAATATTTGGTTGTTCTTGATTAGAAATAGTTTCCTTTCAGCTTTTTTTACCAGAACGTAATCCGCTGTTGGTCTGTCACTAAATGCAAAAACACTTTGTGAAATAACCAGTAATAATGATAGTAATAGGGTTTTCATTAACTACTTATTTTTATTTAGGTTTTATATATAGGGTGACACTGCTAAATAATTCAGAGGATAAATTCACTTATTCATATGGTTCCTTGTCCATTGGATTAATGATTAAAGTGATACGTCATCGCGACTTTTATAAGTTTTGACATCGTTCTGACATTGCTGACTTTAATAAATGGCCGAACAATTTTCAACCAGTTTTGTGGTCGGATTTGTTCTAAGGTGGTTAAATATTAAACACCATAAATTCAATCCATTGATATAAATCTGATAAATTTTTAACCGTCAAAAAATAATTTTTGCTGTCATTATTTTGTCGCCAATAACCCGACAGATTAGCAAATAAATTGAGCTAAAAATAAGCGATCAGGATCACCAAATAGCAAATGCCTCACAACTTCTTTAAGAACAGCAGCTGTGGGGAAAGTATTCTGCTATTATGCAACCGGCTTAATTGCTGTGGTTTGTTTATAAGCAGGGAGCGTTGTTGATGCCATCAAATCGTTATCACATCTATGTTCAGGAAGATACTTCGTATCAATTTTTCCAGTCTTGCCGCTTTTGGCAGGAAGCGGTGACTTGTGCATCTTCGAAGCAGACTCAGTTAAACACCCGAGTTTATATTTTTGACACTGATGCCAACACCAATACTGAAGATGTATTTCGCATTGATGAGGGCGGTCATCCAGTCAGTAATGGCCATTTGGCTCGTTCATTGTACCAGCAAGTAAAACTAACCCCGATCAATGAACTGACGTTGCTGGGAGTAACTGAGCCTCTGATGTTGGATAATGCTGTTATGACGGTTCTGCCGTTGGCAGATGCTTACTCTGAAATCCACAGGCTTTGTGGTGCAGAAGAGCTCACTCAGTCTTTAGAAGCTGAGGTATTGGCTTCACCATTCAGTCGTTCTTACCATGAAGAGAATGACATTGCCCTGATGGTTTATCGAGATGAGCAACTGGTGGCGACTGCGGTATTCAGTCGTTATATTGAAGATCACCGTTTTCCGGTTCATCGTGGTGAACTTTGCTATGAGTTGTCTCTGCATACTGTTTTTGTTTCAACTTCTTTCAGAAGACAGGGCATAGCCACCAGTTTAGCCAATACAATCATTAATATTGCTCGTAATGACCTTAAGCATCTTCACTTGCGCTTACTTGAGGCAAATATTCGTTTGATGCCTTGGTTCTCTGCATTAGCTTTGACTCCGGGTGGCGAGGCGATCTGCGGAATTCTGAGTGAAGCATTTACAGATATGAATGACGATGTCATTGAGGAACTGATGGATGACGGTTGGGCAATAAGTTATCAGGATCCGGTTATTTTTGTCGAAAGCATGGCTTAATGTCGGCCTTCAAAACCGGAAACCTCGAATAGCGCGGGTATGGTTCACATTGAACCATACCTATTTTTGTTACTAACTTGCCGGATTAATACGCTTCATTCGCCGCTTGATATTCGATCTGGTTACGACAAAATCAAATAAAGGCGCAAACAGGTTGGCAAACAGTATTGCCAGCATGATGCCTTCCGGATAAGCCGGATTGATAACTCGTATTAATACCGCCATTACACCAATTAACAATCCGTAAGCCCACTTCCCGTTATCAGTAAAAGCGGCAGAAACTGGATCTGTTGCCATAAACAACATACCGAAAGCAAAGCCTCCGAGTACCAGATGCCACCAGAATGGCATTGAAAACATAGGGTTGGTATCCGAGCCGATAATGTTGAGCAATGTTGCTGTGACGACCATGCCAATAAATACGCCGACTACAATACGCCACGATGCGATTCTCATAAAAATGATCATGGCACCGCCAAGGAGCAACCCTAAAGTGGATACTTCACCAATGGATCCGGGGATATTGCCTATAAAGGCATCCATCCAGGTGATGACTTCTCCGGTGGCATTATGAATCAGTGCGGTTGATCCGTTGTCGGCCCATTGGGTTAAGGCTGTTGCGCCGGTATAGCCATCTGCCGCTGTCCAGACCAGCCCGCCTGAAATCTGCGCAGGATAAGCGAAATACAGAAAGGCTCGTCCCGCCAGCGCCGGATTGACAAAGTTTCTGCCTGTACCGCCGAATATTTCTTTAGCGACAACAATACCAAAGGTGATACCAAGTGCTGCCTGCCATAAAGGTAGAGTAGGGGGCACGATTAAGGCAAACAGAATTGATGAGACGAAGAAGCCTTCGTTGATTTCGTGCTTACGTACTACAGCGAACAATACTTCCCAGAAGCCACCGACAATGAATACCGTAATATAAATTGGCAGGAAATGCATAGCTCCCAAAAGGAGTTTACTTCCCCAACCAGCAGATTCAGCCAACGTTCCGCCCAGTGATAGGGTTGCAGCATAACGCCAGTTTTCATCAATAAGTGAAGCAATTTGTTCCGGTGTGTAGATGCTATTGAGAGCCACAATAGCCTGATTACCGACATTGTACATTCCCCAAAATAAAGCCGGGAAGGTAGCCAGCCAGACCATTATCATGATGCGTTTCAAATCAACACTATCGCGAATATGGGTTTGTCCGGATGTTACTTGACCGGGAGTATAGAAAATCGTAGCGACAGCTTCATACACGGCATACCATTTTTGATATTTACCGCCGGGCTCAAAAGCCGGTTCCATTTTTTCAAGAGTGCGTTTAAGTCCCATTTAACAGCCCTCATATCAGACACTAAATAATAAGCGTATGAAGTTAACCAATGTAAATTACTGTTGTAAGTTACGAAGGTCGGGGCTGAGTGGTTCATTTAGGCGAGTTAATTTAAATATAGATGTGGTGTTAATATTACTCAATTATTCTATTGGTGAGTGTAACTGCAAGTTGATGTGTTTCTTGTGTTTCTTGTGTTTTTATGTCTAAGCTTCAGGCTCTTAATGCTTTTTCTTCGCTGTTTTTAATTTGGTTAAGACAATAACCACATTATTAGTGCTGTATTTTTTGCTGTAATAACACTAAATAATGTGTGGTATTAGGCTGTGTGGAAAATATAATATAAAGTTGAAGTTATTTAAGCTAAGTAAGCTTATTTTGTCATCTCTCGATTATAGAAGGACTAAACTTCGACCGAGTTGTGAGTATTGAACCATAATAGATACTTAAACGTATCTTTAACTAAATTGTTTTATTCGTAGTTTATATTGCTAGCGTTTGGCATTGATTACACTCGCATCATTATGACCTTATCGGTGCGGGTTAAGGAGCCGACATGGATGAACTCGCGATTGATCTGGCACGATTTCAATTTGCTTTTACCGTCTCATTTCACATCATCTTTCCAGCTTTCACTATCGGGCTGGCAAGTTACCTTGCAGTACTTGAAGGCCTTTACCTTAAAACCGGTAAACATAAGTACATCGAGCTTTATCATTACTGGGTGAAGATCTTCGCCATCAGTTTTGGTATGGGTGTCGTCAGCGGCATTGTGATGAGCTACCAGTTTGGTACTAACTGGGGCGTTTTCGCTGATAAAACAGGCCCGGTACTGGGACCGCTGATGGGATATGAAGTCTTTACTGCCTTTTTCCTTGAGGCCGGTTTTCTTGGTGTGATGTTGTTTGGCATGAATCGTGTTGGTAAAAAATTGCATTTCCTTTCAACGTTGATCGTCGCAATAGGCACGTTGCTGTCAGCATTTTGGATTTTATCCGTTAACAGTTGGATGCAGACACCTGCTGGTTACTCGGTTAATGAATTGGGGCAATTCATTCCAGAGGATTGGTGGGCGGTTATCTTTAATCCTTCTTTCCCGTATCGATTAGTCCATATGGTGTTGGCTGCTTACCTGACAACAGCGTTTGTTGTTGGCGGTGTTGCTGCTTATCATCTGTTGCGATCCCAGCATAACCATTTGGCCAGAACCATGTTTTCGATGGCGATGTGGATGGCGGCGATTGTCACGCCTATACAGGTTGTCGTCGGGGATTTACATGGCTTGAATACCTTGGAGCACCAGCCTGCTAAAGTTGCTGCGATGGAAGGGCATTTTGAAACTCAGAAAGGCGCGCCTTTGATCTTATTCGGGATTCCGAATGAAGAGACTAAACGAGTTGATTACAAAATCGCGATACCTCACTTGGGTAGTGTCATTCTCAAACATGAATGGAATGGTGAAGTGAAGGGGCTGGATGCCTTCCCTGAAGATCAACATCCCCCGGTAACTATAGTTTTCTGGAGCTTCCGAATTATGGTCGGCCTGGGTTTCCTGATGTTGGCTATAGGGCTTTATAGTCTTTGGCTGCGAAAGAAAAATGAGCTCTACCATAACGAACTGTTCCATCGCTCTTGTGTGGCGATGGCACCGGCCGGCTTTATTGCCATTTTATGTGGCTGGATAACAACAGAGGTTGGTCGTCAGCCGTATACCGTATATGGCTTACTCAGAACGGCGGACTCGGTTTCTCCTGTTGACGCTGCTGCTGTCAGTGTGTCATTGGCTGCTTTTGTCGTCGTCTATTTCAGTGTTTTTGGCGCCGGTTTCTTTTACATTTTGCGCTTGATGCGTAAGTCGCCGACGAAATATCAGGAGGCACTGGATAGTAAATCAGCCAAAGCCAGCCCAGGAATTACCACCACTACTCACTTGAATCCTTAGGAGGCCATATGGATTACGCGCTGATATGGTACATCTTAATTGCCGTAGCTGTATTTGCTTATGTCATTCTGGATGGCTTTGACTTGGGGATCGGCATCTTGTTCCTGGGCGGAGAGTCAGAAAAGGAACGAGATCTGATGATGAACAGTGTTGCTCCGGTCTGGGATGGTAATGAAACCTGGCTGGTGCTGGGCGGTGGTGGTTTATTTGCAGTTTTTCCGCTGGCTTATTCAGTAGTTATGCCTGCTTTGTATGCGCCGCTGACTATGATGTTACTCGGGCTGATCTTTCGCGGTGTTGCTTTTGAATATCGGTTCCGGACAACACGAGGAAAGTTCCTTTGGGACAGTTCCTTTTTCATCGGCTCGCTGGTGGCAACTTTTACCCAAGGGATGATGCTGGGGACTTTGTTGCAGGGTATAGAGGTTGCAGGACGTCAGTACAGTGGCGGTTGGTTTGACTGGTTTACACCATTTAGTGTTTTTTGTGGATTCGTGACTGTCGCAGCCTACAGTTTGCTGGGGGCTTGTTGGCTGTTGATTAAGCTGCCTACACCATATCTCTCTCGTTATTATTCAATAGCTAAAAAGTGTGCATTGATTATGGTTGTGATGGTGGTTGTTCTCAGCATTTGGTTGCCTTTGGGGAACAGCCAGATTGCAGAGCGTTGGTTCTCATTTCCGCAGGCCTTATTGTTCCTGCTAATTCCTGCGGGCTCAACGTATTTGGTTTACCTGCTGTTTAAAGACCTGATTGAGCACAAGCCGGTGAAAGCTTATCTGGCGAGTTTAGGCTTGTTTTTCCTGGCTTCGTTAGGCTTCGGTGTAAGTACATTCCCGTATATTGTGCCGCACAGCCTGACTTATACCGAAGCCGCAGCGCCCGATACCAGCCTGAAATTTTTGTTGAGCGGAGCAGTGATTCTGCTGCCGTTAATTATTGCTTATACCGCTTATTCTTATTGGGTTTTCCGCGGCAAGTTGAATGAAGATGAGGGGTATCACTAATGAATCCCTGCTTTAAACGATGGCTGTGGTTTATTGCGTTATGGTGTGGCGGTGTCTTATCTGTGTTGCTGCTGGCTATGATAATACGCTGGGTGTTGTCTCCAGCCTGAGAGCATGCAGTTGTTTAAAATCAGAAGGAAAATAATAGCCGGATCATAAGTGGATATGATCCGACTAAAGTTAGAGCGAATGAGTCAAAAGACAGTGGTCAAGTTCTTATAGAACTTCTTCTGCTTTTATGTCTGCATCTTGCGTTTGTTTCTCTCTTTGCAGTTCTGTCTCTGGCGCCGGATATTTTTCCGGAATATGCTCTTTTCGCTGTTTATCCCGCCCCAGCATCAGCAGGCAAGGGGTGAGGATCAGCGTAAGTACGGTCGCAAATGCAAGGCCACCGGACACGGCTGTTGCCAGCTGTGACCACCATTGGGTACTTGGCGCTCCGAACTCTACTTTACGGCTTATAAGGTCAATGTTCATCTCAAGTACCATTGGCATTAGACCAAGTATGGTGGTGATAGTGGTTAACAGCACTGGCCTTAAACGCTGGGAGCCGGTGTGCATGACTGCCAGGGTTTTGTCGTAGCCTTTTCTCCTTAGTTGGTTATAGGTATCGATAAGAACAATGTTGTTATTAACAACAATTCCAGCAAGGGAAATGACCCCGATACCGGACATCACGATTCCGAATGGACGCTGGAAAATCAGCAATCCGAGGAAAACGCCGATGGTTGAGAACAGGACGGCGCTCAGAATCAATAAGGCCTGATAGAAGCTGTTGAACTGAGTGATAAGGATCAGTCCGATGGCGGCCAGTGCGACTAAAAATGCCGAGAATAAGAACGCCGATGAGTTTTCCTGCTCCTCATTTTGCCCCCTGAGTTTGAACGAGATGTTCTCTCCAAGTGGGAGCTTTTCCAGTTCAGCCTGTACTTTAGGTAGTTCCAGACTGAGGTTATAGCCCGGAGCCATGTCTGCCATGACTTCGAGGACCCGTTTCCCGTCAATACGGCTGATAGTTCCTTGTTTTGGTGATGGCTGAACCGTGGCGAAATTGGTAATAGGGATCAAACCATACTGAGTTTTGACTCTCAGTTCATCAAAACGGCCAATGTCACGCTGGTTGCTTGGGTATCTGACCAAGATATCAACTTCATCATCGGTATCATCAGGCAGATATTCGCCGATTTTCAGGCCGTTGGTAACGAACTGAACGGTATTGCCGACTAATGTTGCATCGCCGCCAAAGCGTGCCGCATCATCGCGGTTAATGTTGATTTCCCAGTCGATTCCTTCTTTGTTGTCTGAGTCTGAAATATTGGTAAAAGCCGGTTGAGATTCAATCCAGTGACGTACCTGTTTTACGGCTCTCGACATCTGCACGGTATTGGTGCCGCTGATCTCAATAACCAGATCATGATCGCTTGGCGGTCCGGCTTCAGGGAATTTAAATTCCAGCTCAACGCCTGCCAAATCTGCTGTCTTTTCACGTAATTCAGCAATGATCTCTTTCACTGGCGGGCGGTATTGCCAGTCTAATGGGTTAAGAACAATGTAGCCGATCTGATCATCACCGCCGGTACGGGTGTAAACACTGCTCAAACCTTCTGTACCCAGAACCCGGCTTTCAATTTTCTGCATGAGCTTATCTTTTTCATAAATAGATAAATCGCCATGAGATCGGGCCTTAATTGTAAAAAACGGGGGATCGACTTCAGGGAAGAACACCATCCCAAGCCCGGCTTTTGAATAGCTAAAACCGATGGCAGCAGCAAAGAGCAGGGCACCAATCAAGATTTTCCCTGGGTGACGGATGGCAACGGCAAGGGTGGACAGATAAATACGAGTCAGCCCTTTAGCCTGGTCAAAGTGACCTCTTTCTAGGGCAATTCGCCGTTGTCGCTCCGGTTTGCTGATATGTTGAGGTTTGCCGATAACACTCCCCAAAACTGGAACAAACAGCATTGCCATGACAAGAGAAGCACTAAGCGTAGCTATCAGGGTTAACGGCAGATAACGCATAAATTCACCGGTAACATCAGGCCAGAACAACATAGGAGCAAACGCTGCCAGTGTCGTTGCTGTCGAAGCGGTTATTGGCCATGCCATACGCTTAGCTGCTTCCTGGTAAGCTTGTTTACGAGGAATACTTTCCTGCATCCGTCGATCAGCGTACTCAGTAACAACAATTGCCCCGTCTACCAGCATACCGACCGCCATGATCAAGGAGAACAGCACCATGATATTGATGGTCAGTCCGCCCATCGCCAGAACCAGTAGACCCGTCAGGAAGGAGCCGGGAATCGAGATGCCGATTAGTAAAGCTGTACGGGAACCTAAAATTGCCAGAATCACCACAACCACAAGAATGATTGCAGACAAAATATTGTTCTGCAGATCATTGAGCATAATTTTGACATCTTTGGATTGATCCAGCGTGTATTCGACCAGAAGGTTATCCGGCCACATTGATGTCTTTTGGGCTTCTTCAACAACCTTTTTAACAATTTCAACCGTTTCAATGATGTTTTCACCAGCGCGCTTTTTAACATCGAGTACTACAGCGGGTTGACCATTCAGGCGGGCAAAGCTGTTTGGATCTCGGTATGAGCGACGAACGGTCGCTATATCGCCGAAGGTTACAACAGTATTGCCGTCAACCTTTATGGGCAGTTCAAGGATGTCTTTGAGCGAGTCAAATACCGACGGGACCTTAACTGAGAATCGACCGTGGCCACTATCGATAAAGCCGGCAGCAACAACCCGGTTGTTCCTGGCGACTAGATTAAAAACATCATTCTGGTCGAGTCCGTAACTTTCCATCAGTAAAGGCTCAACCAGCACTTCGACCACATCTTCACGGTCACCGGCAATATCGACTTCCAATACTTGCTTGAAGCTCTCTAGTTTATCTTGCAGTTCCCTGGCAATTTGAATTGTGGTCCTTTCAGGAACGGTACCGTAAAGAACCATCGACAGGATAGGGTCGAAGCTGGCAATGGTAATTTCGTGTACTGTGGGTTCGTCACTTTCATCGGGTAGCTGAGCTTTGGCGATATCCACCGCTTCACGAACATCGGTCAGCGCTTCGTTCAGATTGGCTCCGGCGTTGAATTCAAGGACGACGGAAGCATATCCTTCTGCTGCCGTCGTACGCATCTCTTTTACATTTTCAATCGACTGTAATTCTTTCTCCAGAGGTCGCGCCAGTAAGCGTTCAGAGTCTTCAGGGCTTATCCCTTCATGGGTGACAGAAGCATAGATGATCGGAATAGCGACGTCTGGATTCGATTCTTTTGGGATCACCTGATACACCACGATTCCGGCTGTCAGGATGAGTGCCAGCAGGGTGAGCATTGTTCGGGAGCGGCTGAGGGCCGCATCTATTATCGCAAACATCAGTTACTCTCCGCGTCTCTGACCGGAATAACACGGTCGCCGTTACGGACAAAGCCCTGACCTGTGGTGATGACATTAACCTGATTTTTAACGCCGCCTAACCATACTCCGTCAGGTTCAACCTTGACGATGGAAATAGGAATAAATTTCACTTCGTTATCATTGATGATGGTTTTGATTCCAAGGTTGCCGGCTTCATCTAATGCCAGCATGGATGGAGTGATCTTGACTGCTTGCTGTGTATCCAGCGCAAGGGCGACATCAGCACTGATTCCGGCTGAGAGTTTCATTTCTGGGTTGGGGATTTCTATCTCAACTGCAAAGGTATTGGTTTGTTCAGAAGCAACTGTTGCTTTGTAGCGTAATATACCTGAGGCCGTCAGGCCGGTTATCAGTGAAATTGACGCTTCTTGTCCGTTGTAAACTTGCAGTATATGGCGTTCGCTAACATCGGCGCTGATTACAAGTGGATCAAGGTCGACTACAGTGGCAACCGGATCACCTATGCCAAGGAAATCTCCCTTTTCTATATGCAGGATCTCTACAATGCCATCGAATGGAGCTGTAATTACGGTATTTTCCAGCGCCAGCTCAAGGTTTCGAACCGTTGCCTTGGCCTCAATAAGTGCTGCCTCTGCCTGACTGAAAGCGACTTCGCCCTGCAAACCGCGGTCCCTGAGCGATTTTGCCGCTTTATGTTCTTTTTTTCTTACAGTTAGCAGTGCTTCGGCACGCTTTAATTGAAGTTGACGGTCAGCTTTATCAAGCTGAATCAGTGCCTGACCTGCTTTTACTCTGTCTCCCTTACGCACACGCAATGCATCAACTTTTCCGGAGACTTCAGCTCCCAAGGTAGCTTGTCTATCCGGAGCTGTTCGACCGTAAAGAGAAATCGAGCGGCTAATTGGTTGGGTTTCGAGGGTAGAGATAACAACTTTTGCGAGAGGGGCTGAGGATGTAGATTGGGTGTTTGCCGAGGAGTCTGAGGGCTCCTGTTCAGGAGTGCTGTTGATACCACTTAGCAACCAAATACCAATTGCAAGCAGGATAAAAATGGAAATTATCCAGGGGTTTCGTGAGATTGTCTGTTTGAATGGGATCATTTGCTACTTTCCTTGTCAGCATTTTGTTGGATCTTTGGTCGCTACACAGGAGGAGTGAAATTTTTTATGCCAACTGCGCTGTTATGAAGTTGAATATGATAGCAATTTATCGCCTCGTTTATTGGCTGCATTGTTAACTTTACATCCTGATTCACAAAATGCCCTTAAGCTGTATCAGGATGTGGTCGCCTATCTATGAAGAGATTTATAGAGAAACGCATTTCCATGAAGGAACGTATCATTATTTCGGTATCCACGGTTAACGGATCCAGGCATTTCCATTTGGGGCTGAAAGCACAAAAGGGGATTCGTTGGGCCGTGGCTGCTGCTGTAACCGTATCACTCGTCACCCTTGGCTCGATCTTCTATCTAATGAATGAGGTCGATTTTGCCAAAATCAAACAGGAAGAATTGGAAAAGCGTTCTTACTCTCTGAATGAAGAACTTGATGAGCTTAAAGATCTAAAAGATGAGCTGGAACATGATCTTGGTGAAAGGGAGTCTCGGTTAACCCTTGTTTCTGACAGGCTGGGGGAGTTGGAAAACTTGCTCGGTGTGAATGCTGACGGTGAAGCGCCTCTGGAAGCGCGGTTAGATGTCGCAGCCATTAATTCTGCAGTCAGAGTTGCAGTGCTCGAGAGCTTACCGAATGGTGCTCCGGTCAAAAATGCCCGACAGTCATCACAGTATGGTAAAAGGAAGCACCCGGTTACCGGTAAGGTTCGCTTACATGCTGGTTTAGATTTTGCGGTCAATATCGGAACCCCTATCTATGCCCCGGCTGATGGTGTTGTTGAAACTGTTCGTCCAAGTAATAAAGGTTCGGGTAATTTCATCCGGCTTCAGCATTCTTTTGGCTTTACATCTTCTTATTCACATTTAAAGAAGTTTGCTGTCCGTAGCGGAGACTTTGTCAATAAGGGCGATCTGATTGGTTACTCTGGCAATTCGGGTTTGTCGTCCGGGCCGCATCTGCATTATGAAATCCGGTTTGTTGGCAGGCCATTAAATCCACGCCCGTTTGTTGATTGGGGAATGGATAACTTTGAACATATTTTCGAAAAAGAGAGAAAAATAAAATGGGTATCTTTAATAAACAAGGTGGAACAACGAGTCAGCACGCAACTACAACTGTCATCGCAAAGGGCTGTAACATCACAGGAGAGCTCCAGCTAGCATGTGATATTCAGGTTGATGGTATCATTGAAGGTAAGCTGCGCTTGGAGAAAACCTTGGTCGTTAGTAACTCTGGCCGTCTGAAAGGTGAGATTTACGCCGACAAGATCGTGGTAAACGGTCTGATTGAAGGTACTTGCTATGCTAACGCAATTGAGATTCTGGATAAGGGAAAAGTAACGGGTACGATTTACTGTGACGATCTGAGCATCGATCGCGGTGGTTGCTTCCTGGGTAGCACTCACCCGGCAGAAAAAGAGCAAGTGGTAGAACTTTCACCGAAAGAGAAAGCGTCTGCAAAAAATATGAAGAAGAAGCCAGAGCAGAAAGCGGTTAACGAGTAAGCCCTGTTTTGTGATTTTATACAAATATAAAGCTCACCTTTTGTGGTGAGCTTTTTATTTGCTAGTGATTTTGTGCTTAATCCCAGATTCTACTGTTATCCAGATTGAACTGGTTGGCTTTCTGGTTAAAATAAGCTGTTATATTATTATTTTCATAGAACAAAATCATATGCTGATGTAATTGCATATAAATGCCATCAGTACCTTATTAAATTCATGGCTAAATGTTTAAGTATCAGGGAGATAGATGTCTGAGACAAAGAGAGATAAAAGACTTAAACAGCTTTCTGAGCTTTTGGTTGGACGCGAAAAGTTACATTTAAAAGATGCAGCCGATAGTCTTTCTGTATCTGAAATGACAATTCGACGCGATTTAAGCGATTCAAACCCCTTTATCAGCCTTATTGGTGGCTATATTATCAATAAGCAAGTTAATACAGCCGAACGTGAGTATGTAATTAATGAACAAACAATAAATAACGTAAATGAGAAAATAAAAATAGGCAGTCACGCGGCCAGCTTAATTGCTGAAAATCAAACTGTTTTTTTTGACAATGGAACGACAATAGTTCACATAATTCAAGCGATTAACGATAAAGTCAGCTTTACTGGTGTTTGTTTTTCGTTAAATGTTTTTCTGGCTTTGAAGAGCAAAACAAATTGCAAAGCAGTATTGTGTGGGGGCGGTTATGATCCCAGGTTTAATAACTTCTATCCGCTCGGTGTTAACAGTGAGATAGATAATATACGGTTTGACTTAGTATTTCTTTCAGCCGCAGGTGTTGATATTGAACATGGTATCACTTGTTACTCTTTTCATGAATTACCATATAAAATGCGGGCAATAAAACAAGGTAAAAATGTAATACTGGCTGCAGATCATTCTAAGTTTGGAAAAGTAAAGTCAGCATTTGTATGTAAGTTGTCAGATATACATCAGGTTATTTCTGACACTGAACTACCTGTGGAATATAAAGCCTATTTCTAGCTGTTAATATTAATTTGGGTAAAGAAGGTGTACAAAATAGTTGTTCACTAAAATGGTAATTTATACGAATTAAAAAAAGAGGCTTTATTAAGCCTCTTTTTCTTTATTGCTTTTTACAATGTTGATTCTTTACTTCTTACTACGACGCAGGAAGCCAAGACCAAGCATAGACAGCAGACCGAAGATACCGAATGAACCACCGGTGCCATCGTAAGGCTGAACTGTTGCTTTTGGTGCCAGTGAGTCACGCTTTTCAACTTCAACTTGCATAGTTACAGTTGAATCTGGAACTACAGAGTTTGCAGACTTAACACTTACCGGACGTTTCAACTGCATTGTAACGGTGTAAATGCCAGGAGTAACGCCTGCAACATCCAGCATGACTGTTTGTGCACCATCTTTAGTAAGTTCTTTCTGAGGCAAGCTAGCTGTTTGCATATCTTCAGGCATTGGAGAGAAAGAAATTTCGGCAATGTCACCAGATCTAGCATTTTTACTAGCAATTGGATACGCAACCTGAATAACACCGCTTTTGCTTGGAATTAGGATTGGTGCACCGTCAGTTTCACCATATTTATACGATAATGCCATTATTGCAGAGTCATGGTCGGATGAGCGATATGGGCTTTTTTCATAGAAACCATTACCGTTATAGCCTTTATACGCATCTTTGTAATCGTACAGGTTTGACTCGGCAGCATTGATATGCCAATCAGTAGCATCAAGCAGTTTATCTTCTAGGCTTTTTGTTATCAGGATATGATCCAGTGAGCCAATTTCGTCATTGTAAGAATAACTCCAGCTTGAGTGGCCTTTTTCTTTGTCTTTAATGCTGACAGTGTTAAGGAAGCCATATGATTTAGTAATTGTTGCTCCATTTGGACCAAACTGAGGCATCTTACCAATATATGTATAGCTTGCTGCTTTTAGCGCCTTGCCTGTTGGGTTGTTTGTCAGTACCAGCATTGGATCTTCATTAGCGTAAGAGTTCATATCACCCATTACAACTTGATCACCGCCCATCTTAGCCATTTCTTCACCGAGTTGGACTGCTGCGGCTATACGGAAGTTCTCACAGTTACCCTGGAAATCTTCATTTTTTACCTCATCTTTTGATGGGTTGAATCCTTCCTTTTCTTTCCACTCTTGCCAACCTTGCCAGTCCTCCCAGCAGGTAGAACCTTTGGATTTAAGGTGGTTAACAGCAACAGTTAATTTTTTACCAGTATTATTAACTTTGAATATCGCTGTTACAGTGTTCCGCTGGTAATTTTTACCGTTTTCACGAACTTCAGTGTTACCATATTTGTCCGTTTCAATAATTGGTGAGCCATTTTCGTCAGCAATAATCGGAGCTTGTTGTGATGGCATTGGGATGACTTTTGAGTACTCAAGAGTTACTTTGCTTGGGCGATAAAGGAGACCCGAAGTAATGACGTCACCACCAATTGAGTCTTTCTCGTCAATAATCGCATTGCCATCTGAGTCGAAACCAACAAAGGCATATTTTTTATCTGATAGGTAATCTTTGTGATAGTTTATGTTTATTCCATCGACAAGTTGAGAAATTGCACTTAAGTCACCGAAACCGTTATTTTCGATTTCCATCAACCCAATGATGTCTGCATCAAGGCCATTTATTGCTTTTATGATTTTATCGTGTTGACGACTGAACTCAAAATCAGATGGAGCACCTCGGTCTTCACCATGACTATTTTCAGCTCCACCGAAAGGTGAATTGAAATAGTTAAGTACGTTTTGAGTTGCAATCCTCAGCGCAAATTTATCGTAATCAACTTTATCATTTAGCACTGGCTTTGATGTGCGATCAAGGTTATGAACAATTTTCACATCGCCGTCATTTACATTAATGACTTTTTTAACTGTTCCAGATATTTCATTGGTTGCGATTAGTCTATATTCATTGTCTGAATATGTCAGTGTACCTTCTAGACCGATCACACTATCATTAATTCGAATGTAATTTTCTTTAGGTTTTTCTTTAAACTTAGGGAAATAAGGAATCACACCATCGCTTGGTGATGCATCGCTTTCGACGATTAAACGAGAGTTTTTGTTTTCTTCCGCCTGAAGGGCTGATTCAATACTACCTGCAATATTGTCCTGGTTTGGATGCATGTTTGGTCGCTTATATGCCAAAACCATGTTGTTACGGCTTACATCATAGTCACGGCTGAAGGTACGAGAAACGCGCATATCTTGAGCACCATCTTCATTGGGGTCAAGATCCTTCGGTAGTTTAACCAGCATGCCTTCATAGCGCTCTAAAGTGGCTTTGAAGTTAGTACCATCCTTAGCTATACGCTCAATTTTCTCAGCGGCAGGAACTGTTGCTTTTGCTTCTACAACTTCCCACTTATCATCGGTTGGTTCTAGCTGAGTACGATCTGATTCTTCTTTAACAATCCCCCTAACACAAACTTTCTGGCCAATCATGCCAGAATCGACACCGGATTTGGTCGCAACAAAAATACCGTCTGAGGTTTCGTTGTCACCATCAGAGCTTTGAATATAAAAGCCGTTCTCTAAAGTGGTAGTAACATTTGTTACAACGCCTGTAACAAGGTATTCCTCATCACTTTGTAAGGTATCTTTATTGATCAAAGGGGAGTGGAAACCCTTGCCTTGAATGTCAGCAATAGTTTTTGAATTGACTGTGCCTGCGGCATCCTTACAAGGGGTTTCAACTGGTGGTTTATCAGCTAATGTTGGGTCACCTAGGCCACTGAAAGTATCTTTTGCTTCTTCAACCCAATCTGTGGTGCTAAATGTGGTTTTAGGCTTTTCTGCTTGCTCAATACGACGGAATGTTTTATTGCTTCCCCAGTATTTTTTATAGGTGGCTCTTCCTATAAGATCGTGCTTAACATTATGATTGTCTTTATCAGCGATAAAAATTGACTCATCGCCATTAAAGTTCATTGAATTAAAGTTTTTATTATCGTAGATATATGTATCAGCTTCGATAATGTTTTTAGTGTCGCTAATGTTATCACGAACGGCTTTTTTTAATGCATCACTTGCTGATTTATCAATAATGACAGCAACTTCATTTTGTTTTAATTTGATGTCTTTTAATACAGAGACTTTCTTGTCAGTTTCTATGATGTTGTTATGTAAGCCATTGTTGTAAAAAAGGCCATAGTCATCATTAAATGAAAATTCAGAAGCTCCAATGTTTTTGATTTCAATTGCTTTGTTATTATCCGAACCTTCAACATATTCAGAAATAATAATATCGTTGATGCCTGCAAATGCAGGGGCGGCTAGGGCTGCTGTAATCGCAGCGGATAAAAGAGTTACTTTTTTCTTCATTGTTCTGTCTCTTCATTGCTCACTGTGAGTTTTTTGCGGGAGTCTTTCAGTGAGTGGAATTAGAAATAAACGCGTGCGTAAGCGTAGGCATCTTGTGAGGCTTCGCCGACATTGCCTTCAATTGCAATTACAGATGAGCGGGTAGGTTTAAAGTTCACACCAAGCGTACCCCAGGTACGACTGCTACCCCATTTGTGGTGTTTTGTATCCCACTGCTGGCTTGTTTCATCCCATTTCTCATAGGTTTCATAGTTAGATGAAGCAACCATTTCCCACTTTTCGTTGAAGATGTATTTTGCTGAAACCAATGCGCCTTTATTTTTCTGTTTCTGGTAATCGTTATAAGCACTAATAGGGTTATTAGGATCACTTACATCAACAACAGTTTTGCTATCTGCAATGTCTTCTTCTTCGTAATAACCGTTAATACCCAGTAGCACGCTGTCAGTTACGGCAAAACGCATACCAAAGCCGGCAAGCCATTGTTCACCATATTTAGATTCACCTTCTGAACCGCCGCGGCCCTCAAGACCTAGAACTGCAGAGAAGCGTTCGCCGAAGTAACCGAAGTAACCGTTAACTACATCACCAAGAAGGGAACCGGAAGAAGATTTTGCGTTGTAGCTGTAAGATGTGCCAAGTTTGAAGTCACCGTAAGTGCCTTCGTATTTTACAGTTGCATCCTGGTCACCGGCTTCGCCTGTTTCAACTGTAGTATCAAAGGTAAAATCACCCCATTTATCATAATCGTCGAACGCGGTATCAGTCAGACCAACTTCAAAATAGTGGTAATCATTTAATTGGTAACCCAGGAACATTTTATCAATGCTCATGGTCATATCACCGGAACCACCTTTCCAGTTTTCACGTTCGTAATCCAGTTCTAAACGATAGAAAATTTCGCCGTTTTTACCTTTGATACCCATTGTTGCGAATGAGTCATCAATGTAGCTGTCATCTGAATAGAATTCACCAGAATCAACATCAGCACCGAAATGACCACCAACACCGACTTCACCGTATAATTTCAGATAATCACCATTATCATCTTGGTAAATAGTGGCAGCTTGTAAGCACGGAGCAGCGAAAATAGCGGAGATAAGTACCGCTAAAGCAGTTTTATGAGTCGTTTTAACGTCCATTATGCGACCTTGTTTGTTACTATAGTAACATTGAGTGGTTTATTTTGTTCTTATAATCACACTGCGTATGTATCACTGCAACAAGGTGCTTTTGTTTTTGTGATAACTGTCAATAATGTCATTGATTTATAAATTTTCTTGTTATTTTCTTTTTTGTTTAAAATGTGATTATTTTCACATTGGTCGATTGTTGAAGTTTGGTTGGGGAATACCTTTGGGGAATGTTTTTTATCTGTGCTTGAGGTGGTTGGAATAAGCAAAAATTAATTGTCAGTGAGAAATTAATTCAGTTTAGAGTGAATAAAATTTCACTGTCTTTTAGGGGGGGATAGTATTAGCTTTAACTACACTGGTTAATGGATTTAGTTGATTGCTTATTTGTGAATTTAATTTTATTGATGGTTATTCTGGATATTAATTCACAATTTTATTTTATGGAAAAGTAGTTTTCAATACGATCAAAGGCAATATTAATAGTGTCTTCGTCAACACAGTAAGCCATTCTCACATGATGTTCGCCTGATGGTCCGAAAGCGCTGCCGGGAGTAACTGTCACCTTTGCATTATTCAGTAGGTCTATGGCGAATGAAGTTGAATTTTTATGGTTAGTCACAATTTGGGGAAACATGTAATAAGCGCCTTCCGGTTTTTGCCATGAAAAAATATGCGGGATATTAGTAAGCCTTTCAGCCATTAGAGCTCGTCGTTTTGCCAAAATAGACGAGTATTCTTCTTTGTGTGGTGAAGGGGAGGAGAGTGCGACAATACCTGCCAGTTGTGAGATCCTTGGCGCACATATCATCGTAGCATCATGAACCTTTATCGCTTCCTGCTTTAGCTCCTGAGGCATGATCATATAACCTAATCGCCATCCGCTCATAGCATAAGCTTTAGAGAATGAGTGCAGATAAACAATGTGCTCTTGGTATTTTTTGACACTGGCCAGATTGAAGAACTTTTCTTTGTTCTCATAGGTAAATGAGCTGTAGGGGTCATCGATGATGACAAAGATATTGTGTTGAAAAGCGATTTCTCCGACAAGAAGCAACTCCTCTTTCGTGAAGATTTTACCCGTTGGATTTGATGGTGAAACAAGCACGATGGCCTGAGTCTTGTCTGTAATTAGGCTTGGTAATGTTTCAAGGTTTAAGCGCCAGTTATTTGCTTCATCTAGAGGCCAGTAAACAGCCTTGCCATTGAATAGAATGATTTGCTGAATGTGGGAAGGGAAACAGGGATCGGTAAGAATAATTTCATCGCCGGGATCAAGCATAGTATGGAACATGGTGTTGAGCCCTTGCATGTTTCCTGCAGTGATCATGATATTGTCATCGGGTGATACCTGAATGCCAGTTTCAGCAAGGTGTTTTGCTGCGACAAGTTCCCGAAACTCAGGCAGTCCGTCGGGCAAGGTATACTTTCCTGCGTCTGGATCCTGATTAAGCCTTTCAATGACGCCTTCCCGAATATATTGCGGTGTTCTGAAAGAGGGGAGTCCCCATGCGAGCGAAACAGCGCCAGGTACTTTTGCACTTAACATTGCCATGTGTTTAATCTCGGATACACAGGCTTCGTGCACGTAGTCGGAAACGATGTCGGTGATAAATGTCATTGAGTAATGATAGGACAGGAAAGATCCCGCTGACGCGATAAATAGCGGGAGTAAGTAGGTGCTAGTCGATAGCTCATACAGTTTAACTGTGATTAAAAAGCAAAAAAGCCTGCTCTTGCGAACAGGCTTTTAATCTCTTTCGAGAAGAAGTGGTGCGTCTGAGTGGACTCGA
>NZ_AMZO01000016.1 GCF_000331515.1 Photobacterium marinum | reverse complement strand
AAATGAAGGCCAGTGATGTGGTAAAGGCGTTAGACATGACAATCATGAACCGCCGAACCAATGCTGCCACCATCCATCACTCAGACAGAGGACTACAGTACTGTTCGTCAGAATATCAGGAAAAGTTAAATGCCAACGGCATGACCCCTTCAATGACGGATGGTTATGACTGTTATCAAAACGCCCTTGCAGAACGGGTTAACGGGATCCTAAAGAATGAGTTCCTGCTCTATCAATGCAATACGATGAAGGAGCTCATGGAGTTAGTGAAAGAGTCGATATCAATATATAACGACTTAAGGCCGCATATGAGCTTGGGAATGAAAACCCCGAGTGAAGTGCATGAAAAAGCCAGCAGGGATTACCTACTGGCTTCATAAAAAAAGCGTCAACCTATTTTAGGACTAGACACCTTGCTGGTATTAACACTAATCCGGTTTCTGCCAAGATCTTTTGCTTTATATAACGCTCTATCTGCGGCTTTCATAACATCAATTGGATCATCAAGTTTGCAGTTATCAGCAATACCTATACTGACGGTTACAGTTACTGAAGGCTGATTCTGGGTATTAGAACGTTGGGTAACACCAGCATCTTCATTCTCTGGACGTTTTTCATAATCTCTGAGAATCAGCTTATAATTGGCGATTTTCTTCCTCAGTTCATCTAAGTACTCAGTACAGTCATGAGCTGTCTTTCCGTTGAACAAAATCGTGAACTCTTCACCACCGTAGCGATATATCCGGGCATTTCCTCTCACTGTTCGCATTAGTTCTGCCACCAGTTTTAATACGTTATCACCAGTGTTATGCCCGTATGTGTCATTGAATTTTTTGAAGTGGTCGATATCCAGCATGGCAATAGTGAATTTACTGCCTGTATTCTTCAAATCATCTTCAAGTGCTCTTCTGCTCGGGAGTTGAGTTAATGGGTCATCAAATGCTAATTCGCGGCTACAGAATATAAGGTTCAGAATAATGAAACATGAAGCGAGTGAGAAAAGAATTGATGATATATAACTGAGATGAAAAAAGGTTGAGGTCAGCGCGGAGAAGAGAAGAGAGGTGAAAACTGAAACATCAGAGACTTTTTTTCGTTTACCTATGAAAAACACACATAAAAGTATAAGTGCGAAGTAAAAATATATGACAGGTAAAGGAAGAGGAGAAAAGTCTGTTATCGATTCAAAATATCTGTTTTTTTCAAAGTTGTGGCTGTTTTGTTCAATGTAATTGACTAAATATGAACATGTATACAGTTGTAACCCTACATTCAAAAGGAATATTAATTGTCTTCTGGAAAAAAGTGATTTGTTTGACATTGATAGCGAAAGCAATAGATTAATTGGCAATAATATGAAAGTAAGCATGAATATTAGCCAGTTAGAACCAATTGCCAGTGGAGTCTGTAGCTTTGTTTGAATGATAAAATAACAGCCAAGCAAGAGTAAGGACGTGAGGCAACTTGTAGTTTGCTTTATCGCCTGACCGAATATTGTTGCGACAGTAAGCAAAATATAGGGAAGAGAAATGACAATGTTATGATAAGTAACACAATATGGTGAAATCCACTCGTTAGCAGATATTGCAAAAAAAGCAATAAGGATTAGGGGTAAGAGTAGCAGGACTTTATATTTTAAAGTTTGTAGTGTTAGCACGATAATGCGCCGCGTTTCATACTATTGTTTACTATAAAGAATAATTCAAGATGAGGAGAATACAAGAATTAAGGGTTCGGCTTTGAACTGAAGACAACTTAATTAAAACTTATAGTGATTCCAGGGCTAAATACTAAAGTTAAATAAAAATAGAGTGAGTAAACGATGTTTTTGGCGTTAAAGGATTGGTTTTATATAAAAGCCTGATGAAAATCATCAGGCTTTTATTCTATGTGTGTTTAGTGGTCTGTATCGGTAATAGTGTAAACCGTAGCCTGGGTTTGTTCTGCATCCCGCTTATTTGTAAGTTTGACTGGTGGAGCTGAGATCTGTAGTTTCTTCGCTCTTTTAAGGTTTTGATATGCTTTTGCGTAGTAGGTTGGGCTAGCATTTATTGCCTGTTCAAGGTAATTAATGGCTGCCTCATAATCGCCAGCAAGCATGGCGAAATACCCGATATCGTTTAACGCTTTCTCTTGTGGCATGATGCGTGAAAATGCGTCGTTAGCATCATCGTAACGTTTAGCTTTAATATAAGTTAGCCCCAAGTTTGACCATGCCCTTTGGTTATCAGGGTAGAGTGTTGACGCTCTGCGGTTAATTACTTCTGCCTGGCGCAGGTTTCCGCTGAGGTAATAAGAGTAGCCGAGATTTGTAAGTGCTTTTTGGCTTTTGCCGTCTACTCTCAGGCAGGCTTGATAGATCTGTTGAGCATCAGAATGCCTCGCATCAAGATCTGCAAGTATTCCGAGGCCGATGTAGGCGTTAAGCGGGGAAAGTTCATCAACGGTAAGATCACGGGCAAACGTGTCTTTGTCCGGGTCATAGGTTTTATTTCCCTGACGTACCTGATCCATACTGACAGCCCGTAAAAGTTGCTTACGTGCATTGTCTTGTTCACCCATCTTTAACTCTACAATGCCGATTGAAGCGGCATATTGGATATTTTCTTTATCAATGAGAGCTGCTCGTGAATAGGCCAACTTGGCCAAATCATAGTTTTTTCGTTGCTGGTGGATGTAGCCTATTTTGTAGTAGGCCTGATCGGCATTTTCCTGGGAAGGAAAGCCCAGCGCTCGGATATATTCATAAAGCGCTAGATCTGAATCATTGGCGAGGTATGCACGGTCTCCGCGAACAATGGCTTCCTGGGGTGTTTCAGGAGGAAACTCATTCGACAGGCTCAAAGTAGGTTTACCGTTATAAAGCTCATGTTCGAAGTCAATGCTGTTATCTTTGGCGCTGTCTTCGCTTGAGGCACACCCTGTCAGGAGCAGCGATAAAGCAAAGAGACTGGTTGCTGTTATTTTCTTTGTAGCGGGGATTGAGCGCATCATAATTTAGGTCCCTCTGTCTTAGTTTTATTTCCCGAAGGCATCTAACACTGCAATGACTGCCGGGCCGACGGCAATAGTAAAAAAGCCAGGCCAGATACAGGTAACCAGTGGAAAAATCATCTTGGTTCCTATTTTGGCTGCTTCTTCTTCGGCTTTTTGCATGCGACGATCACGAAATTCTTCAGCATACTCCCTTAATGTGTCGCCCATACTTGAACCCAGTTTTACCGACTGGTTGATAATACTGATTAGACCCTGAAGTTCGATTAGTCCAGTTCTTTCAATAAATTGATTAAGTGCAGTGTGCATCGGAATACCGACCCTGACTTTTTGGCCGATAAGCTGCAGTTCATGGCTAAGGGAGGGGGATACTGGGCCTATTTCTGTCGATACACGGTTTAGCGCGGCGAGAAAGCCTAAACCGGCTTCAGAAGACACAACCAGCAAGTCAAGTGCATCCGGGAATGCATTTCTAAGGGCCTTGATTCGCTTTTCAGCCATGCGATTTAGAATAATATTGGGGAGAAAAGAAGCAAAAGCCATTGCCATTAAAGTGTAGATAATGACACTTTGTGAACTCAGTTCAGGGAAGAAAAGTGTTGTGATGAGTGAAGTAAACAGGGCAATAATTACCAAAACAATTTTTATTGCATAAAAAGTGGTAAGGCTACTTTCTTTCTCGTAACCAGCATGCATTAGTAAATGTCTGGTGTTATGTTTTTCTCTAACAGAATTAGGTGTGACATATTTTTCAATTGATTCGAGAGTTTTATCAAGCTGACTGGCTTCAGCTGTATTGATATCCTTATTGTTACCCGAGATGTTGTGTAATTTTTTCTTTATCGGATTAAAAAAGTTAGTAAAGAGGATCTCGGCGCTAATTGTTAGTGCGGCAGCACTGAAAAAAGCAAAAGCGAGAAACAGCCATTTTGCATAGGTTTCATTTTCAACGATGCCGTTTAATAGAGTGATGATGTAGTCCATATCACACCTCAATACGTAGTATTTTTCGTATCCACAGAAGTCCCGCAAACATACTGAAGCCTGTTATTGATAAAATGGTTGAACCTCGTTCTGAGTTAATCAAAGGAGTGATGTAGTCGGGATTGCTAAGATAAAGAATCAGAAACAGAACAAAAGGAACCATCATTAGAATCCAGGCGGACATGCGTCCTTCGGCTGACAGGGTTTTTACTTTACGCATTAGCCGGAATCTTCCGCGAATAACACTGGACAACTTTTCTAGTGTTTCTGCGAGGTTACCACCAGTTTCTTTTTGAATAATGACGGCGCTGTTAAATGCCAGAACGCTTACAGATGGATTACGGTGTGCCAGATTGGATAGTGCAATTTTTAGGTCGACGCCATAGTTAAGCTCGATAAATGTCTTTCCGAACTCAGTGGATATTGGCGGCGGCATTTGCTCACTGACTGTTTTCATCACTTCTGTAAAAGGATAGCCGACAAGCAAAGCCCGCTTCATTACGTCTAATGCTTCAACAAACTGTTCTTCAAACTGACTCAGCCGTTTTTCTGCTTTTTGTCTGAGGAAGAGACTGAAAGCAATCAGAACGGCTAATGGGGTAAGCAGAGCCATTTGAATATTTCGGGTGAAAAATAATACGGCCAGGCTTGAAGCCAGCATGCCGAGGATTAACCAAATTACCACTTTGTAGGCTTTCAACTCGAGGCCTGCCAGAGACAGTTTCTCACCCAGGTATTCACCTAACGCTGTGGTTTCAAGCCATTGCTCTGTTTTAGACAGTTTGTCGAGATAACGCTTTCTGAGTAATGACTGCTGCTGTGCATTTCCCGATTCTGCAATCAGATTAAGCTGGTTTTTCAGCAAGCGCGAGCGTTTGGCACGCGTACCAGTTGCTGATATCAATAGGGTCTGAGAAATGATGACCACTGCGATAAATAATATCAGCAGGTAGAGTTGGAGGTTTTGGTCCATCACAGGCCTCCTGGTGCAGTAAAGTAAGTGTAGGGAAGATCAATACCCAGATGTTTAAATGCTTCCATGAATGATGGTACGTTCCCTGTAGAAAGGTACTGACCGGTGACATTACCTTCTTCATCAATGCCGGTTCGCTGAAACTTGAAGAGTTCGGTCATAGTGATTACATCACCTTCCATGTTGTTTATTTCAACAATGCTGGTAATGCGACGTTTACCGTCTTCCATTCGACGAAGCTGAACGACGACGTTGAGTGCTGATGCAATCTGTGCCCGAACATTTTTGATGGGCATATTCCATCCGGCCATTGCAAACATGTTCTCAATTCGCCCGAGGGCATCTCGCGGTGTGTTGGCGTGAATGGTCGTCATTGAACCGTCGTGACCTGTGTTCATTGCAGCCAGCATATCGACAGCTTCTGCACCTCGAACCTCACCAACAACAATACGATCCGGGCGCATACGCAATGAGTTAATTACAAGCTCACGCTGTGTAATCGCTCCGCGTCCTTCAATATTTGGTGGGCGGGTTTCCAGGCGAACGACATGCGGTTGTTGAAGCTGAAGTTCTGCCGAGTCTTCGATAGTGATGATTCGTTCATTTTTCGGTATATAGCCGGAACAAACATTGAGGGTTGTCGTTTTGCCTGAGCCGGTTCCTCCTGAAATGAGGATATTCAGGCGGCCCTGAACTATTGCTTCAAGAAAATGAGCCATTTCGGCATTTAATGTGCCGTAATCAAGGAGTTGGTCCATTTGCAATCGCTCAACGGCAAAACGACGAATTGAGAGAGAAGGGCCATCAATGGCCAATGGTGGAATAATAGCATTCACTCGTGACCCGTCTTTTAGTCGGGCATCAACCATAGGTGAGCCCTCATCAATGCGTCGGCCTACCTGAGAGACAATTCTGTCTATGACATTGAGTAAATGGCTGTCATCGCGAAATGAAGCGTCTGTTATTTCCAGCTTACCTTTACGTTCTACGTAAATCTGATTATGTGCGTTTACAAGAATATCTGAGATGCTTTTGTCTTTTAGCAAAGGCTCTAGAGGGCCAAGGCCGAGGATTTCATCACCGATTTCTTCAATCACTCTTTTTCGGCTTTCTGCATTCAGCGGTACGTCTTTTTCAAGAAGCAGTAGGGCAGCTGTTTCTGAAATTTGTTCCCTGGCTTGTTCCTCTGGAAGCGTTTCCAAAAGTGATAAATCTAATGAATTAAATATTGAGTCGAGCAACTGTTTTTTGATCTGTCGCTCTGCATTTATATGTCCGTTTTGAAAGTTAGCCTGATCATGGCCATTCTCGACCGTGTTCGTATTTGTTTTTGTGAGTGAGGTATTTTTCTTTAAAAACATAGCTAACTCCTTAAGAATGAGAAGAAGCGTTTCAATCCATGAGCTTCTTCATGCGTTTTATTCATTATTAAATCAGACGTTTCTTTCAGCTTGCTCACGATAGGTTTCTTATCGTAATGAGTTGCAAGCAGCTCTCCGAGGTTAGTGGATGAGTTGACTGACTGATAATCATTGGGTATCAGAATTAATTCATCGACATGTAATGATTTTTGGATCTCTTCCGGTTTGATTTCGCTATTTTTTGTATAGCGGTTAACAATTACTTTTATGTTCTGCTGGTTGATGCCGAGTAAATGCTTAAGTTGTTTGATTAGGATCGCTGCTTCACGGATCGCCGGGATACATTGTTGAACAACAATAAATATGTTGTTGGCTTCGGCAATGGCGGGAAGAGTTGCGTTTTCAAGCCCTCTTGAAAGGTCGATAATGACATGGTCGAAATTATTCCTAACCTGAAGTAGAAAACGGTTAAATGCGGTTGCCTTAAATTCAGGTAGAGTGTCGACCAGATCAGTAGAACGGCTGGTGATAAACTTTAGTCCTGATTCGTGCTTGGTCAGCATGCCGTTAAGGGCAAACTCATCAATTTCATCAACCTGAGCTAATGCTTCATTCAGCAGATAGTTCGGTTGTGTTGATAACAAATTTGAAGTGCAGCCAAATTGCGCATCGGTATCAATCAATACTGAGCTGGTTGATTGTTCCAGTGCAATCAAATGGGCGACAGTAGTTGCAATAATTGTTGCGCCCATGCCGCCTTTGGCGTTAAGAAAGACGCTGACTTGCCCTTGGTTTCGACTGTTCCTTTTTTCTTCAGCACAGTCATAAAGCAGTTGATCCAGCTCCTCCTCGTCAAAAGGAATAGTGAGCACATCTTTGATACCTGTTTTCAGAGCGTGTCTTAATACTTGGGTATCTGAGTTCTCTGTCAGCAGGATGATTTGTGTATTATTACCAAGAATGTCTTTTATCAGTTCTGCCGCATTCACCCAGTCGATTTTGCCATCTATGATGATCATATCAGGGAAGGTCAGGTTTTCTTTATTATTCAATTGACTATGGAATGCAGGCTCATCGAAAGGTTTAAACCTGGTGTTAGGCCACTGGCTGATATAGGCCTCAAACGGATTAATAAAAGCAACGTCATCGCTGACTATCCAGCCATCAATAAATGTTGCCAGCGGCTGTTTGGATGCAGTTTTGTCGTGAATAGAGAGAGTACTGATACTGTTCATAGTTACCTCAACAATCAGTGAAACCGGTTCTTGTTACACCCAAGCTCTCGCGAGGTAACAGTGTTGTAAACTGAGGGGCTGTGAAATTCAGCCCGAAAGTGGCAAAAGGTACTGTTAAATCAATTTGATAATTAATGATGCTGGCTTCAACGAACTCAATTTGAACGAAGTTACTGGTTGTTGTCAGGGGAGTAGGCACCTCCGCGCCAAACTCATTCAGATAGCGAACCTGAATATTCTCAGCTGCGAAATTGGGTAGTGTTACATTGCCGACAATACCTGCCAGCAGCGTATCAGCACGCTCAGTCTCTGTTACCTGACATACACTTGCCAGCCTTGCAACTCGACGGCTGGTTTCATTCAGTACATGCCAGGTAAATAAGAGCCTGCCAAATTCGATAATCGCGAAGATGAGCAGAAAGAATAAGGAGGCAACAATCGTAAATTCAATTACTGTTGTGCCTTTCTGTTTTTTCAGTAACAGCTCTTTCATTACAACACCCTCATGGAATAACTCGATGTCATATTGAAATTCAGAGAGATGGCTCCCTGATTCAGCAGATCTGGTATCTGAGCAAGTGCAGGTTGATAGGGGTAGATAATTTCAATCAGAACATGATTATTGTTAAGGGTGATACTGACCTGGCTTGTTGCCATAGACGGGAGACGTGGGTCAGTTCCTCCCGAGATGGTGCCATAGACTGCAAGGTTGCTGGCATTATCAATATCAGTTTGTAAAAGGGTGTAGGTACCTGTTGAACCTTTGACTATGGCTCCAGACAGGTAACGGGCACTATCGCGGGTTGATTTTTCGAGCGATGTGTACGTATAAAAGGCTCGGCCAAGCTCCATTGTGGCTAACAGAACTAATAACATCAGTGGCAATAATATGGTGAATTCAACCATTGCCAGCCCCTGGTGAAAGTTAATAGATGAATTCTTCATCACGAATCCTCACTGTCCGGGTCTTTGAATAAGACGATTTTGTAAGGTCCGTTTTCATCCGGATCCAGGCCCGGATTACCGGCATTTATACGGCATTCAGAGATGAATTCACCAATCAGCCATGAACCATCACCACCACCACCGTTATCGTCTTCATGCTCGGTCACACTCATAGGTTGTACCAGATAAAAGCAGGCCAGCCCTTTGAGTGGAATATCCATGCGACCACCGGATTTTGTTGCCTGATCACATTTCAGGATCGGAACTGTTATTACCCGGCGGTAGTAGCCTTCGCTCTGGCAAGATGAAGACGCAAGGCAGGACTCATAATCGATATCAGCATAGTTGTACATGTACTTGCTGTAGTTATGCATGGCCGAATAGGACTTGTTCGGCACGTATTTGTTAACCGGATTGCCATCAGCATCCATCACCGTATTTCCATCAGCATCAACCTGAACTTCGGTTGCGACCTGGACATAATCAGATGCATAGTTTGAATCGATATCTGCCGGATATAAGTGGGAGTCTTTTTTCATGTCCCCTTTGTAGATACCAAAACGGGTATCTACTCCCAACGATGGGCCAACCATGTTGCCCGGTTCTGTTGATATAGGTTCGTCCTCAATGACGTTTAGACAGGCATCAAAGCTGCCAGCAAGAGCATCCTTATAAGTGTTGGCGCCAGACATTTGGTTACCTTCGCTGTCGGTAAGCGCTACCGGCTGAAAGTTACCGGATCCGATATTGGAGTCAGTTGATGAAGATGCCTTCAACACATGTAAGCTGTTGGCGCTGTAGCCAGAAACAGTGCTGCTACTGTCTCCTTCACAGATACTGAGCGGGGTAATGTTACAGGCTCGCTCAACACTCGTACTCGGGCCGGCAACGGCTGAAGAGCGCGTGTTGAGATCAACGTTAAATACGCTAATAAGGAAGTTTGGAATATCAATATTTTCAATTCGTACCCGTACATATTGCGATGTTGCTGTCGCTGTACTGGTATCGAATGGTAGAGTTTCAGAAAACTCTACAGTGATATTGCTATCACTGACGGTGATGGCATTGAATCCATCCAGCTGCAAATTATCTGTGATCGTTTGTTTCCCTGCGGCGATTGCTTCTGTTTGATCACCACCAAGGTCGATCGTTTTTGCTGCACTGAGCGCGGCGGAGTCGGCCAGGTTCTGAAGCTTGCCTTTGGATAACGTTAAGTTGCCAATATCCAGCGCCAGCGCACCTGCTCCAACAATGACGGCCATTGTCAAAGTTGCAAAGACAATGACAACACCTTTTTGTGCTTTCAATGATGAAGACATTCTGTGCTGAATTGCCATTTTTACCTCCGCCTTCCGTTGCTTAGTGTTTATTAGTCGTTATTTGTTATTGACGATGATTCTCTTCTCTTTGACTTTTTCTGACTTAATGCCTTTTTGCTCTGTATTAATAGATTTCTCGGCTTTCTTACCGCTAAAGGAAGGAGAGCCTGTCGGTACTCGATTTTCAGCAAGCGGATCAACAGTTTGCATACGAATCAGCTGGTTAACACTATTGCCTAGTTGAACTTCTGCGGCGAAAGCAACGGTATTTACCAGAAGGCCTAAGCACAGGATAAGAGTCGACTTAATCATTGGTTACCTCCTATAAACTATGGCCAAATTGACCTTCTGAACCAGAATTTGGTGATAAGGTCGCCGGAGTACTGGAAACGGTCTGAGAGTAGTTGTTTGGCGAAATTTCTTTCTGTTTCAGTTCACTCATTCGACCAAGCAGGTAATACTCCCAGTCATTGGGTTCAACAAAGTTATCTGTTGGTAATGAAATGTCCTGTCGGCGAATAGGCTTGGCAAGACGAGGCGTAACTAAAATGATGAGCTCTGTTTCACCTTTACGGAATGCCTGACTGCGAAACAGCTGGCCGATGATTGGCAGGTCACCAAGACCCGGCAGTTTGTCGACAACATCTGTGATGTTTTCATTTAGTAAGCCAGCAATACCAATGGTTTGTCCGTTACCAAGCTCAACAGTTGTTTTTGCGCCTCGCTTGGTTAATGACGGGATAAAGAACTGAGAACCTGTACCTGATGGGGTCAGAGTTACCGCATTCTGATTGGCAATTTCACTAACCTCGATGTTCAGGGCCAGATTAATGCTGTCGTTAGAAACAACGGTTGGTAAAAACTTCAAACCAACACCAAATTCTTTGAACTCAATGGTAACGTTATCGTCGTTTGGTACCGGGATTGGGAATTCACCACCAGAGATGAACTCAGCCTGCTCACCGCTTAATGAGGTTAAGGTCGGCTCGGCCAGAACTTTGGCCAGACCATTGGTTTTGGCAATATTGAATGCCGCGGTGAATAATGTATCGCCACTCAGATAGCTGGCAAACAGGCCGTTGTCATCAATATTCAGCGGGTTAGGAGCAATTTCATCAACAACCGGCCCTATAACTGCGCCATTGCCAGGGTTGAAAATCGGGAAGCGGCTTCCGTCGGTAGCGACAGCATCCGGGAAGCTGGCGCCCCCGTTAACGCCACCCCAGGTCCAGTTATTGCCGTTGCGGGTAAAGATGAACTTAGAATCAAATTCACGCACCAGAGAGCGCTGAACTTCTGCGACTGTGACTTCCAGCATAATCTGGTGTGAGCCGCTGACTTTCATCAGGTTGATGATGCCTTTTTCGTCGCCTTCTTTTTCCGTAGTGAAGGTGTTGGCGATTTCAACCGCTGTCGCTATTTTTTCTGCACTGCTGACTTCACCACTCAGGGCAAGCTTACTCTGGCTGGTATAGACAGAAATTTTTTCATTTGGCATGAACTCATACAGTTTTGCTTTCAATGCATTCAGGTCGTGTGTCACCTCTACATCAAGCACTGTGATTAAACGATCTCGGGAATCCCACACAATTACGTTGGTGGTGCCAAGCTTTTTGCCAAGCACATAAATTTTGTTTGAACGCAGAATCAGAATATCGGCAACTTCCGGATTACCTACCGAGATTTTTTTCGCGCTACCGGGGATTTCGACCAGTCGAGATTTGTTTTGTGGTACAGCAACACTTTGAGTTCGTGCAGCAAAGCTGTAGGCACTAAATACAATGCTCGCCAGAAATATCGAAATGACCAGTAACCAATTTTGACTGACAGTTTTCATTGGTTGTCCTTCCATGTCATTTACTCCCTGCTATTTAAATCCTTACACTGACACGGCTTGTATCTGTGCCTTTAATGACGGTGACTGATTCCGTTGTCCGCCGGTAAACACGTTTTGGCTTTTCATCCAAGTCATTCGGATTTCGCAATGACAGCTGTAATTCACCTTTAGCTTTCGAAGAAATCAGAGCTTCGGCCTGCTTGGGGGTCAGTTCCAGTGTCACGGCCCGGACAATGATTGGTTTTGAATCATCAGTCCGTGCGGTCTGGTCAACCGCAAGGATCTTGATTTTCTTCAGTACGGTGCGAGCCCGACCGACTTTTTCTTGCGCATAAATGACATCGACATAATCTCCGGGCAGCAGGAAGCCGGCTACACCGATTACATCATTAACTCGAATGGTTACCGCACGCATGTTTGGAGAAATCAAAGCGGCCAGTGTTGTCCCTTCTCCTGGTAGAGCAAGCCGCTCCTGGCGAAGGATATCGCCCTGAAAGAGCTCATTTTTGGTCAGCATGCCTAGCACCTGAGACGGGTTGCTGTAACCCTTATCTGCCACCAGTTCTTCAGGATAGTACTCAATGGTGACATGCTTGGACTCAAGTCTGGTGCCCAGTGGGATATTTTGTTGAGCTATCACCCTGGCAACGCGAGGCTCTTCTTTGACCACTTCAATCACTTCCGGATCAGCAGTGGTTTGTGTGGTAAGAATTGCCTGCTTTTTCTGGATCCAGTTATTAGCCAATAACAAAGCGCCGGTACCCATCAAAATTGACACAAATAGCATCAGAAATAGTTTACCTTTCGCCATGAGTTCCTCCTGCCTGGTCATGGTCGACGAAATAGCAGCCCCAAACGGTCTCGATTAACTCAGGGTTAATCAGAGGAGGGTGCTGATAAAAGCTGATTTGGTTGCTGCACATGGCCACTAAGTCTCGCGGGTAGCAGGGAAGCAGTGGTATGTTATGAACTTTATGAAGCTGATTAATTACGAAAGGAACACCGTCACCGGATGTTGTCAGGCCATGCTTCTCACACTCCTGGTGCCAGAGAGTGGTGTAATCTTCCTGTGAAATAGGGCCGAAATTAATTTTGTATCCGATTCGGCGTAAGAAAGCGTCGTCTGCAAGTTTGGCCGGGTGGATATTGGATGAAAAAACCAGCACTTGCTCAAAGGGGATATCAAAATGCTCACCTGATGCCATCGACAGGTAGTCTATGCGCTCTTCAAGCGGAATGATCCAACGGTTAAGGATGGCATCGACTGCGACTTTTTGACGGCCAAGGTCATCAATCAGCAAAATACCATTGTTGGCTTTCATTTGTAGTGGCGCACGATTGATTCGAAATGTCGGGTCAACGCTTACCTCGAGCATTTCAGATGTCAGTTCACCTCCGACAACGACTTCAGGACGGGAGCAAAGTACAAGTCGATCATCATAACCATCATCTAATCGCAGTGACTGCTGTACCTTACTTTTGATTGGATTATGGATGATGGGGTCAAAAACCTGTAATACCTGATTGCCGATACATACAGCGTAAGGAATAAATACATTCGACTGAAATAACCGGACTAAGCGGCGAGATATATATGTTTTACCTGTACCGGGAAGGCCATAGATAAAAATGGCTCTGCCAGAATTCAGTGCCGGACCTACTTGACCCACGATATTTTCCGGAAGGATTAGATCATTTAATCCTTCACGCAATATTTCCGGAGTGACAGATTCATTTTTAGATGACTGGCTGACAATTAGCTCTCGGTAAGTATTGATAGAAATTGGGGTCGGGCCGAGGTAGCCGTCTCTCATCAACTCATGTTGGGCATGGATCATGCCTTTTTGGGTAAGGCCAAAGCGCATGGCGTTGCCAAAACGGCCATCAGTACGAACCTCAATTAATGCTTCACTTTTTTGCTTTTGTAGCAGTTGTTCAACTAGATTTCCGGGTAAGCCCATTTTTTGTGACAGGCTGATCAGGTCAAGATCTGTAGCTTGTGATAAGTGCTTTATAAGCAGGGATTCAATAACGCGAGTCGGGATACCGGTTTGCTCCAACGTTCTGGGCTTACTGGTAATATTTATGGGCTGATTGCCATGTTCAGTTATAGAGGAGGCGATAGTTGACATGATGATTCCTCAGAATGAATTAGAGCAAATAAAAGTGACAGAACATAGTGGCGAGTAATATCGCTCCGCCCATAGGTATAGCGCTTAGTGCAATAGAACCGGTTTCAGGTGACTGGTAATTTTTGTAGAAGATGACATTAAACCAACGTAGACATAAATCTTTAAATTCGCCGTAGCAGGCTAATCTTAATATTGATAATAAACCAGCAGTAAATATTGCTAGTGCGATTAATAATATAATATTAGGGAAGCCAATAATGGTGCCAAGAGATGCTAATAATTTAGCATCTCCGGCGCCAAATAATCCCACAGCATGAAGGAATATACAGATAATAAGCCCTGTAATAAAACCAAGGCATGAATCAGAAAACGAAATGGAATAACCTGAATACAAATCGAGAGATACCATGGCTGATTGTGTCAGGCCAATAATAATAATGCTGACTACTGCTAAATTAGGGATTTTGCAATCTCTAAGATCATGTATGGCAGCGTACATTATTATCGCTATAACGATTATATTCATGGCTATACTCATTTTAAAATGATTATAAACTGTATGCTTATGGTGCTACGGTGCCACCAAGTGCTGTAATAATATCGTTAATTTCTGTCTTGATTGCTGTGCCGAGGTTTGTAAAAGCCGTTACAAGAGTAGCTGCAACAAGCGAGCCTGCAATGGCATACTCCACGGTAGTCAAGCCTTCTTCATCACGACAAAATTCGATTAGATAATTTTTTAAGCTATTCATGCTAAACACTCCTTGATTGAAAGTAATGAGTCCCCTCATTAATGCCTTATTGCTAAGACACTTTAAACGTAGCCTATAGGTAAAAAAAATCCAACAATCATAAAAAGGTTGTATTTATATTTTTCTTTGTAGGTTATAGCTGTCTAACTAACTGTATATTAAGTGTCTTTTATTATACAGTGGTGAGGTGAGGTTCAGATTAAGACAGGAATCAATAACGGACAGCACTTTTTTATCTGATATTTTCTTATGATTCTTATTTTTGAGACAATTTACATATGGTGGCTGTTTGATACTTTGTGTTGATTTATATGTCAATATGAACTACGGGTGGGTTTGAATATAATTTAATGTTCGAAAAAGCTTTGATTATAAAGTAAGGCACTCTGTTTAGTTTGTTGCTGATTTTGGTGGCGGGTAGCTTTTGAACATTTCTGATATTTGCTCATCAATAAATTCATTTCTGGAACCAGGGGTCATTGTTTCTGTTAATTTACGTTGTGAAATTGCTTTCCATACAATGTTATTACTCGTGTTTTCAATCAGCTCTACAACCAGTTTTCCATATCTGTATTCTCTGAATTGACTTGGACTGCTGTAAGCCATTCCGACATGACGATAGCGATAACCAAAGCCGACAGTTGTACCATATGAACGAAAGTCAGATTGCTGCTGAATGTAGTGATGAACAATGATGTCGGCATTGTTGTCTGTTTTCTTCATACCTTTGCTATCAAGCTGTAATTTAATGGCTTTTTCTACTCGTGCGGAATCTAATGTTATGACGGAATTAGTGGTATTTTCAGAGAACTGGTAAGTTTTAAACTGATTGTAATCGAGCTGAATGTAGAACACCACATAGATTAGTAAATATGGGAACAAGTGGGATGATGCGGGAAGTCGTGGGTGAGGCCCTGTAGATAAAGGGTTTAACCTCTGTTTAAGCGGAAAGCCTGATTCCACATGAAATGATAAAAATAGCGGAACATTTAGAATACGCTCCGCATGATTTCGAAAACAAGATGGATCGTTTAAAGATCCGTTGCTCTGTGAACAACCCGCCCGATAATCTCCAAGTCTTTAACCAATTCTTTCGGAATAATCTGTTTCGAATATTCCTCATTATCACAGATCAGTGTGATTGAACCATCAAAGCCTTTTTGAAGGCGTCGAGGGTGAATTTCATCACCAAGCCTTACGACAAAGATCTTACCATCCATTGGCTGATTGCTGTTCAGGTCAACCAATAGGGTGTCGTTATCCTTAATAGTGCCTTTATTACCATCCATTGCATCACCGGCTGCAAAAACAACGGCCAGTTTTGATGGTTCTAGCTTTTTATAGTTAAGGTATTTTCTTCTGAACGCCAGGAAGCGTTTAACTTTATGCTCGCTCTGGTCAAGACTGCCGCATTTACTTGGTATTCTTGCGTGGTAACCAGGGACCAGGATGAACTCTTCATCTAGTTCGGGTTTATCTATTACCTGGTAGGAGACTTCCTGAACTTCAGAATCAGGAACCTCAGAGCTGTCAGGCATTGAGTCGGAGATGCTTTCAAACCCAGGCTCAGCTGCTTCTATAGGAAAAGATATAGAGTTGTCACGTTTAACAGCGTGCCCAACGCCTGCAATTAGCCAGTTAAGGTCAATGCCTTCAATTTTGCAGATTTTCTCCAGAACATCGAGTTTTGGACTGCCACCCTTCAAATAGTTACGCACAGTACCTTCAGAAACATCCATACTGTCCGCAAATTCTCTGTAGCTTCTTGCACCAATAACGTGTTTTAAACGCCCTGAAAAGGTTCCGTCAACAGTTTCATCTGACGGAACCAATAAGGATTCATCTTTTCTCATTGTTCCTTCTTATTATTAACTCATTTAAAACAATGACATAGCATAAAATTACGCAGTCGATCGCAAAAATCTGCGCGGAACCGTAGGAATCTGTTGTTCCGGAACTTCATATGCACTATATTTCATCAAGAAGTTACGCAGTGCGTAATTTCTTAAGGGAGCGTACTCAATGCGTACGTTAGCAATGATACCACGGTAAACCATTATGGAAATAAAAACTGCCAGGCAAATTCATGCAGTGTTGATGATCCAAGGCGAAAGTTGTCGTTCTTGGGCGTTAAAGCACGGTTATAAGCCAAGAACAGTTCAGAAGTATGTTCAATGGTTTGCGCCAGAAACAGGACGAAAACCCCAGCGAAAAACAGCCATTCAAATCATGACCGAGCTATCCAGAACGCTAGGCACCGATCTAGTAGGAGGTGAAGACAATGAGTGATTGGCTAACTGCGCAGGAAATTGCGCAAAGCATCGGGGTAACAGACAGAGCCGTCAGGAAGAGAGCAAATAATGAAAGTTGGCCATTCAGAATAGATGGTCGCTCCAGAAGATTTGCCCTGAACGCATTGCCCGAAACATACAGGGCAAAAATCGCTGAAGCGATGGCCAAAGAGAAAGCCAAAACCTCTGCACACTTTGTAAAAGGCAAAGCGCTTGCAGACCGCAATCTCCTTGGTAATCAACTCAGTGATAGAAACCAGAGTGAAAGCGGTCAGTCAGGCGCTGCAGAGTTAATGCAACTTACTGGAAAAGCCAAGCTCCGGGCCGAATGCAAACTGGCGATCCTGTCGTCCTGGCGTAGCTATTTGAAACCATACATAGCCAGTAATCAGAAAGTGGAAGGAGAGAAAGCTTTTGCCGTTCTCTACAACAACCACGAAATCGAATACGCGAATGATATTTATAGCGTAATTAACTCAATCGCCTGGAACTCACCGCGCCGATGGCAAAAGACACTGGAAGAGAAGGGCGCAGCCGCATTAGGAGGCCAATACAGCTCAGTAAAACAGCACCTAATCGATCAGCAGCCGACACTACGGGATTTCTGTATTGGTGTGATGTACCACGACCCCGACATAAAAGCGACAAACTTGCTCAAAGCGATCACCGGGCAGAACCATGTCGGCGGGAACGACTGGAATATCCCATCGAAATCATCAGTTCGTCGCTGGATGACAGAGTTTGCACTGCAGAACCCGCTGGCAATGGCACACCGGAAGAACCCCGAGCGGTTCAAAGGAAGCAATAAAGTCTCGTGGGGGAATGCATCCGAATCGATAACCCACATCAACCAGCTATGGGAACTCGATTCCACACCATCGGACGTGCTCTTAACTGACGGACGACACTCAATCATCGGCGCAATAGATGTTTACAGCCGAAGAGTAATTGTCATCGTCCACAAAACATCAAGTGCAGAAAGCATCTGCATGATGCTCAGAAAAGGCATGCTCAGGTTTGGTGTACCTGAAATGGTCAAGATTGATAACGGTAAAGACTATCAATCCAAGCGAGTAACCGCCGTTCTGAGTGCATTAAACATCGATGTAGCAACAACGAACCCGTTCAGCGGAAACGAAAAATCCCATATAGAGCGATTCTTCCGAACCTGGTCACACGGCATCAGCAAATTGCTACCCGGTTATGGCGGCCACAACGTCGCCGAGCGCGAAAAGATCCGCAACCGAGTCAGCTTTGCCGACCGGATAACCAAGAAAGGCTCAGCAGATATAGAAGTATCCCTCAGTAGTAAAGAGTTGCAGGAAATTATCGACCAGTGGATCACCCATGCCTATGAGCACGACCACCACCGGACGATAAAAACCACACCGTTTGACCGATGGAATGAACAACGAACCCTGATTCGGAAAATCGAAAACGAACGGGCGCTCGATCTGCTGTTGTCACCGATACCGGCAAGCGGAGGAAGGGCGGCGGGGGTAAGAACCGTCAACAACGATGTAGGAATCCTAGTTGGAGGCATCAGTTATTTTGCCCCGGAACTCGGCCCGTTCATTGGCGAAGAAGTGTTCTGTTCCTGGGACCCGACAGACATCGGCAGGCTGTATGTGTTCACAGGCAAAGACATGGGCTTTATCTGCATAGCCGAAAACCCACAGATGGCCGGATCAAGTATATCCCTTGCCGAACTGTCCAAAGCCGCTCAGGCACTGCAGAACGAAGAGCGTAAGAAACAAACACTGCAATTACGCCGAGCAGCAAGGAAAGTCTCCATTGACGAAGCCATGACCAACTACGTCAAAGCCCGAGCCAGTGAAAATCAGGGAGTGGAGCCATTCCCGCAACCGACAACAACGGATCTCGGTGAATGCTACCAGGCGGCCGTTGATGCCACACAGCATACACCGGCCAAGCAAGGCATTAGTGACGATGAATTCAAACGCCGAAGAGCGGAGCAAATAGCAGAACAGAACGCAGCACAGAAAGTCATCAACGAAGGCCCCAGATTTCGGTCAGAGTTCGACGAATTTCAATACCTGTTCCGCCAAAAACAGCTACGCAGCCTGAGTCATGAAGAAATCGTCAGGTTTGAAAACTACCGCAAACAGAACCCGAGCCAGGCAAAGATGATGGAAAAAATGCTCGGCTCAAGCGAAGAAAAAGCCAGCCGATAGCGCGACTGGCTTTTAGGAAGGGATTGCAGTCCCTATAACACTTACGAAATGGAGTATATACCATGAAACATATTACTGCCTATACCCGAAATGTAGCCCAAGCCTCTGTTTTATTTGAAGCATTAGTCAACCGTTCTCCGGCCGTTCCCGGATTCGGCTTGATGGACGGACGCCCAGGGCTGGGGAAAACATTCGCCACCCTGAAGCTCATAAATTCAATCGACAATGGTATCTACCTCCGGGCGGTCAAACTAGAAACGCCGACAACATTCCTCGATCGCCTGCTACGGGAACTATCCATCAGGGATCGCCCCAGATCCCGCATGGCCAAATATGAGCGAGTCGTCGATGCACTCAGCATGGAGCAGTTTATCGTCTTTATCGATGAAGCCGACTACTACATGGACCAACCTGAGTTGCTGGATGTACTCAGGGATATCCACGACATGACCGGCACCACCGTCATTCTGGTCGGTATGGACAAAATCGCCCGCAAGATTGCCACGCTGCCACAGCTCGACAGCCGAATCTCACACCGCTTTGAGTTTCAGCCTGCCGACCTGAACGACCTGCAAATCATGGTTGAAGAATGCTTCGAAAATAACATCCAAGTCTCAAACGACTTACTGCGCAAAGTCCTTATCGAAACAAAAGGGAATTACCGACTAAGTGCAATCGCGCTAGAAAACATCGAGCGTAAAGCAAAGGTCGATGGTTTAACCGTTATTGGCTGTGAACACTGGGGCGATGAAAACAGCACGATTAGCTAAGCCTTGCAGGTCATTAATGGAGTATCGAAATGTCCACAAATGAAAAGCGCACCGAAATCTGGGCGTTTGTAAAGCATCGAAAGCAATTTACCAACATGGAAGTCGTGAAATCCACAGGCATTAACTACACCGTCGTTCGCGCTTTCACCAAGGCGTTAGTGAAACAAAACATTGCAGTAGTGGTGAAAAACAAAATAGGCAAAGCATCACTGTTTAAGTTAGTTCAAAACACCCCGCCTCAATTCACCCCAGGGTTCGAGGTGGGGGAACGCCTGAGCCGACGGAAAAAACTAACGTGTGCCGACCGCTGCTGGCGATCAATGCGAGTGCTGAAGAAGTTCTCAGTTTCCGACATCGCACAAGGAGCCGAAGTAAGAAGTGCCTACGCGCAGCAATACGTCCTGTGGCTGAACATAGCCGGTTACCTGCGGTGTTTAACACCGCAAACATCAGCCACAGCCAACGACTCGACTGTTTACATGCTCATCAAAGACACCGGACCAGACAGGCCGATTTTGCGAATGCGCGAAAAAGCCGTCTACGACCCCAATATCGACGAAGTTTTTGATTTAAACAAATCCCGCTCGAATCAAGGGAAACAGGTGCAGCCCAAAGTAAACCAGAGGGGGGAGCATGTCAGAGTGGATTGATGCGCTCAGGCGAGAATGTGAGAAAGCCTCTTACAGAAAGGTCGCAGATAAGCTCGGAGTCAGTCCAACCAAGGTTAATCAGGTAGTAAACGGAAAATATCCGAGCGAATCCGGGCTGGAAAGCTTACGCCAGCGGTTTGAAAGCGCGTTTTTAAAAAGAACCGTTCATTGTCCGGTACTGGGAGAAATCACGATCGACAAGTGCCTTTTTCACCAAAACCGGGAGTTCGCGGCCACCAACCCTCAGCGGGTGATGCTTTACCGGGCATGTCGAAGTGGATGTGGGCATTCAAAGCTAGAGCAAACAGTAAAAAGCAACCAAATTACAGTCCGGCAAATTGAAGACAGCCCACCCAAAAAAGAAGTCGTGCAATACGACCTGGAAAACAACCTGGCCAGTATCAGGCGAAAAGCCAAAGGAGACAAAGCACGGCACAACACATTGCTTGAAACCGAACTCACCAAATTAGCCACACGATACAACCAGCTATTGTGGAGCAAAAAATATTCAAGGAGCGAAAAATGACAAAAGGAAACATCATTAACCGTGCCGGTTTAATTAATAACGTTGTCCGACGCCTGAATAAACACGGTTTGGAAGTGCGCTCAACACGCATCGGCAATATTCGCCCGGTAATAGAAATCGAACGCCCGCAGAGCTTTTGTCCGGGGTTTCAAATCACCTGTAAATCCAACGGCATTATCCAACAGATGCATGTTGCCAAATTAGGTGGCTGCCTCATCACCTGGAGGGCCTGATCATGTACATCCGAATCGTCGAACTGCTCAAACAGGCACCGTTAACCACCGATGATCTGCTGTACCTCCTGCCGGGTGTGGCCCCGTCAACCATTTACTTCTACCTGAACCAGCTAAAAAGGCGCGGCTTCATCCGTCGCATCAACAAGGAATACCACCTGCAAGGCAACAAACAGGTGCTCTGTCCCTGCAAACGCTGCCGGGTACTGGTAATAAGCTGGACGCTCGATCGGGCAGGGCGATGCAAAAAATGCCAGCCCGAGAAAACCCTCAGCTTTGTAGCTCAAGTCTTCCCAGACAAAACCAGCCACACATTTGCCGCAAAGCTGATGCAAACCCCGTTCAGAACCGAGGCCCTGGAAAAACTGCGTGAAGAAGCGGAGGTGTAACCATGGCCTCAACAGCAGAACGCATCATCAAAGCACTTAGGGAAAAGCCTCATACACGCCCGGCACTGCTATTCATCATAAATGATGTTACCTCCCGAGCCGTGCTCTACCAGCTCAGCAACCTGGTCCGGCACGGATTCGTCAGGCGCAGCGAAGAAAGGTGCAGCACCTACAGCCTCATAACCGAAAAAGGCTTTCTCCAAACCTGCAACAGCTGCGGAAAAAGCGTCCCGTGCTGGCAGATGAAAGGGCCCATTTGCCAGCACTGCAGCAACTCAAGCTGGCTGCTCTCAAAAAACAGACTTCGCCGAAAGGAAGCCATGTATGCCGAAGACGACGCCTGCTCCAGAGCGTATCAGCGGCTGTTACGCGGTCACCAAATCGGAATCACCAACAAGCAGTAAAAGGAAATTCAATGAACACCCAAGAAACAAAATCGGTTGTTGAAGTACCGGCGGGCTACCGAATGAATGCCCTTGGCGATTTAGTTCCTGAAAGCCGAATCAAACCCATCGACCTAATCCGCGATGAACTGGTCAGGAAAATGATTGCCGATGCCCAGCAACAGCAAAAACGCCTGGCCGCATTCAAGCTGCAAGCCATGAACGAAGTTGCCGACTTTGTGGAACTCTCTGCCGACCAGTACGACGTCAAATACGGTGGCGCAAAAGGCAATGTCACCCTCACCAGTTTCGACGGCAAATACCGGCTGGTCAGAGCCAAAGGCGAGCACCGCGTCTTCGACGAACGGATGCAGGCCGGAAAAGCCAAGCTCGATGAAATCATCAACCGCCGCTCAGAAGGGGCCGACGACCTCATCAAAGCCCTGGTAGAACGGGCATTCCGAGTCAACAAACAGGGCCATATCGACGTTAACCAGGTGCTCGGCTTGCGCAGCATCAGCGAAGACGATCCGGAGTGGACATCAGCCATCGACGCCATGGCCGATTCCATCCAAGTCATCGGCACCAGTGCATACCTTCGCCTTTATGAGCGGCAGGAAAACGGCGCATACAAACAAATCCCGCTGGATATCAGCAAGGTGTAAGAGGGCCGTATGAACAAAAACAACCATTTGAGGATGCCGTTCGTCAGTCCTCATAGCCGTCTGGCAGTGCTGAACGAACTGGACAAAGCCCAACAGCTTGAAGACATGAAAGCGGAAATCAGGGGGAAAACCTACGCCGATGGTGTCAGCGATGCCCTGTTATGGGTTATGGGCAAAGTACCGCCACCGGGCGAATAACCTAAAACCGGTACAAACCAGGCTCTCATGTTCAGCACTGAGAGCCTTTTTTATAAAACAAACTCAGGGAAAGAACACAATGAACAACCGAAACCGCCTTATCCAGTTAATCCACATCGGCAAACGCAACCTCGGCCTGGATGATGATACCTACCGCGCTTTGCTCACCGCCACAACCGGAAAGCCAAGCTGCAGTCAGCTCACAGTCAAACAGCTGGATAGTGTACTGGCCGTAATGGAAAGGCAGGGGTTTAAGCGCAAACGCAGCAATAGCAAAACAACGTTTAAACGCCGTTTAAGTCCTAAATCAGGCAACGCCAAACATGCGCAAATCGATAAAATCCGCGCAATTTGGATCACCATGCACCAGCAAGGGATCATCAGGGATGGCAGTGAAACAGCATTAGACGCTTATGTCCGAAGAATGACGAAACGCGGGAACCAGAAAGGAGTCGATCATGTGGGGTGGTTGGATAGCAGGCAGGCTTGCGTCGTACTTGAATCACTCAAAAAATGGCACAAGCGAGAGTTTGGCGATCGAACGAAAGAAGCAGATAGAGGCCATTAAACGGTAATCATACCAGGCTGATTGAAGGGTTATGTTTAAAAACACAGTGTGGGTAGATCACATAATGAATTGAATGATGAGTAATAGCTTTGACAAAGCAAATAAGTGACCTTTAATTAATATGCAACCAGTTGTAATGGCTGCATACTCCAAACTATTTAAAAAGGATGAAATCATGGCTATTACTTATGAATTTAATACAGATGCTTCAGGAAGTGATGCTCTTGTTCTTAAAGTAAAAAATACTGGTCCAGAAGTAAGCCTCAAACTGGGTGGGGCAAACTCATTTGAAACGGAGATACCTGGAGGAACCAGTGTAATTGCTCCACCAGAAGGAAAATATTGGCATGTCGATATGAACACAGCCAAAGGTGGGGTTAGCCTTGGTGGTACTCATGGTCCAGTAATTATGCCAGCCAATTCATCAGTTGAATGGTATCTATCTGATGTGTAATAAAGCACTGGCTTAGCAGGCAGCTGGAAGCATAAACACTCCATTCTTGATGTCAGCGTTATTAAAGAATGGAGTGTTTTTACTTTAATTGGTATAGGACGGTATATGAGTTAAGTTAATAATAATGTCATTTTAAATATGGAGGTGTTATGAATAAGAATAAAATAGAAAGTGTTTTGCTCATATTATCCTTTGTCTTGGCATTAACATCTTTTGTCTATAGCACAGTCGACTTTATAGACAAACATAGAGATAACTATGAACTATCCATTTTTAGCAATAAGACTATACAAAGTGATAATTTGCCTGGTGAATATAAGCTAAGCTCTGATTTTGTCATATCTAATACTGGAAATAGGAAGTTGGATATAATTGATGCTTGGATATCAATTGAAATCGATAACGAACGAATATCAGAACTCTTGGAAAGCAAAAAATGGTTAGATGAGCTTTCTAATTATGCAAGGGATATAAACTACAGCAACTTCAGTCGGTTAGATAGTCGCTGGAAGCTGTTGCATTTATCTGGTGGTGAATCAGAAATGATCAATGTGACTGGTATTAAAAGTTATAATGTTGGTGATTATTATCATTTGTTACCAAGTAAAACCAAGAGTATAGATAATCAACTTGATGATATCCTGAGTGTTGTTGAAAACACTAATAAAGCAAGGTTTAGTAATGATGAGTATATTGAACTAAAAATGCTAAGAAAACGAAATAGTAAGTATGTATCAATGATCTTGAATTTAACTGTTCAACTTGAAAGTAATGAGTTAAAGTTTGTTAAAGTTAAGTATGATAATGTGGTTTATTATAAAAAGGACCTTGCTGGTGCTCCTATTCATGGGTTTCAACTTAATTCATATTTCACAAGGAAGAATAATTTAATTAAAATCAACATAATGAAGGATGGAACTGATTCATTAAAGCATCTGATTATATAGCATGGTTGTTAAGTTTTTAAATTAATTAAGTTGATATGCTACATCTGGCAGTTTTGGTGTAGGTGCTGGCATGTTTACAGCTGATACAATTTATACAAGTCGTATCAATCGACTCAATAGCCTATTTTTACATGGGCTTTTCATTAGGTTAAGTTAATAGTAAAAATTAATGTTATCGAATACACTTATTGGATTGCTACGGCGCATCAGAATTATTTATAAGTGATAATTCAACTGTAGTCGGGCATAACCTTCTTCTTTTCAGAGGAAGTCCTCAATTGACTCTCCACGCCTAACTGAGTCCAATATCCCACTGACCAAAATCAGGGGAGCAGGGCATGGAACAGCAACAGGAAATCTTCCACACAGATACATCAGAACTTGAATTGCTGATCAACAGCGTTGACGACATTGCCGATGACAACGTTCGCCAACGCTGGCCTTCAACCCTCCAGTCCCTCAGCGAAGTGCTTAACTGCGAGTTAAAGCGCGCTAACATCAACAACCCTCACTTGGCCGATAAACTGACTATTGCCCTTGGCTATTACTTCGGTGGCCGCGACATCTACATCCCAACCGGTAACAAACTCAAATTAGCTCTGCGCAATATTGCCATCTGGCGTGAATTCAATGGCCGCAACATTGAGCAACTGGCAGCACGCTATCAGCTTACCGAACGTCAGATAACTCAGGTAGTAAAAGAACAGCGCCAGGCTGAAATGCAGCGCAGGCAAAGAAGCTTATTTTAGTCATATTTAACCCTCTGTTTTTAAAAAGCAAAAAGGCGTAATATGCAGCTGGTTTATGTTTTGAGGGAATATGCATGGCTGCATTAGAAAATGAGTTTGATTGGTCAACACCTTATCATCAGGAGTCTGAAGATAAAAAGAAGGTTAAAACATTTCCTGCTGATCAGTTAGACAGGGCCAAATACGCTACTTTTCTAACTAACTACTTGGTTGAAGTTGGTAAGGTTAATGGTTACGTGTTAAACCTCAATGCAAGTTGGGGAACGGGTAAAACGTATTTCTTAAATCGTTGGAAAGCTGATTTAGAAGATCATTATCCTGTTGTCTATATCGATGCCTGGAAACAAGATTTCTCAAATGATCCAATGATGGCGGTTGTGACATCAATAATCACACAGCTTCGAGATTTATCTCAGGAGAAAGGTGAGCAGCTAGTTCGAAATATAAGCAACAAGTTATGGGGCTTTTGCAAACAAGTAACGCCAGAAGTAACAAAAGCTATAGTAAAGAAAATTAGTGGTGTTGATGTCGAAAAGGTAATCGAAGGTAGTGATGAGGAAGATCTTTTTGACTCAAAGGATTTTGCAGATGCTGCAGGAAAATTGATCGGGGCTGCTATAAAAGATCATGAGGCCAAACTAAAATCGATAGATGATTTTAAGAAAGCCATTTCGGCTTTTATTGAAGATGTCGTTGATTGTTCCGGTAAACAGAATCCTGCATTTATATTCATTGATGAGCTTGATCGTTGTAGACCGACATATGCAGTGGAAATGCTTGAAGTCATCAAACATTTTTTTGATATGAAAAATGTTGTGTTTGTTGTTGCGACGGATACGGAGCAATTACAACATGCAGTGAAGGCTGTTTACGGAACTGATTTCAACGCTGCAACTTATCTTGGTCGTTTTTTCCGTCGCCGTTGCACTCTAAAAGAAGTTTCACGGAAAAAGTTTATTACTCAGAAGGTTCTACAGTTAAACCTAAATCACGAAGAACTAACTCCTTTAATTTGGCCTGATATTTCAGAGGGGTTACATCGCTATGTTGAGATTTTGGCCAATACGGCTGATGCTTTTAGCTTACCTCTAAGAGAAGTCGAGCAGTTAATTGATAAAATAAACGTAATCATTAGAAATCTAGGTGAAACTAGAGTTAATTTGTATCATCTTGCATCCTTTTTAGTTATACATGACAGGTATCATGATTTCTATAATTGCTACTTTGGCAATAGGCTAACTAAAGGGCCATCTAGTAATGTTGCAGCTATGGAGACGATTCGACATTATATTGATGATACAAACATTAATATTGAAGTTGAAATTGGTTTGACTCCACATCAACATTTCTCGAAAGGGTTGGTTCATCAAGGCTCTGTTGGTTACGGTTTGAATTTTAATGATGGTTTTTATCCATTTCGCTTTGATTCCATTTTGCAGTATCAGATGGAAATTTTTAAGAATAATCTTACAGCTCAATATTATTATGATGAAATCGCTGGCAGACGACATAGACAGCAGTCCACTGATTCAACACAGATAGTGCATTATGAAATAGCTGCCTTGAAGCCTACGCTATCCCAATATCAAGATTGGATTGAATTGGCGGCAACATTCGACGACTAATCCCGAATCCCTTCCTTCCCAGTAAACAAAGCACCTCAAATACCATCCCTGTAAACACGCTTTTTACAGGGATGACCCATGAAAACACTCACGCTCAAACGCCGCCATTTTGATCACGGCACCTACTCAACCCTCCATACCCAAAACGGCCAGCAGATCTGCTGCATGGTGGAATGCCCCTGGCAGAACAACCAGCCTAATGTTTCCTGCATTCCGCCGGGTACATACAAGCTCATCCCGCATCAAAGCCCCAAGTTCGGCACCTGTTATGCCCTTGAATCGCCAAACCTTGGTGTTACCCGTTCAGGGCCAAGCACCCGAACCCATTGCTTAATCCACAAAGCCAACCGTGCCAGTGAACTGCGCGGCTGCATGGCTCCCGGCACACACTTTGGCATCATCAGCGACGAGTGGGCCGTTATCAATTCAGAACAAGCCTTCAACGGCCTGATGACAAGGCTCGGGGGCAAGGAATGGCAACTGGAAATCATCCAACACTAAGGAAAGTAAATGGACCCGATCACCATCATCAGCCTGGCCTCATCACTGCTTAAAGCCGGGCCGACATTAATCAAAACCGTTGGCGGCCTGTTCGGTGAAAAGAGCAGCCAAACCGCCGTCAAAGTTGCCGATGCCGTAGAGCAGGTTAGTACCTCGCTGTCATCGCCGGAAGCCCGGCAGCTCAAAGTCGAGCAACTGGTGAAGTCACTGCCGCCGCAAGAGCTGAAACAACTGGAAAAAATCCAGATCGAACTGGCCCAAATCGAAGCCGAGCGCGAGGCCCGCCAACTGGAACATGAACAAGCCCTGTTTGAGTCAGGCCAGCAGACCATCCGCGAGGGTGACAAATCCAATAACGGCTTTGTGGCGCTAACCCGTCCGCTGCAGGCGCTCATCAGCACCTTTGCCGCCAGTTATTACGTTATCAGCAACCCCATGCCCGATATGGTCATCGCAGGCTTTCTTATTGGCCTGGCCATGACCTACATGGGCGCACGCTACAAAGAAAAACAGCTGGGAATCGCATCATGACCGATCTCATCGACCGTGCTGCCGTCGAAACAGATGCCTATATCGCCGATTGTATCCGGCGGCACCGCAAACCGCCCGAAACGCCGGATGAAGATGAAAGCGGGCGTTACTGCCTCGGCTGCGGCCAGCTTATCGACCCGCGACGGCTGGAAAAAACACCCGACGCGGTGCGCTGTGTCCCGTGCGAAACCAAAAGAGAAAAACATGGAAACCGTGGGTGAACTCATCAGGAACTACTGGCCGCTGGTGGCCGGGATAGGGTCGCTGGCCGGTATCGGCACCTTTGCCTGGCTGTCGAACCGGTTTGTGCCCAAAGCCGAACACCGCAAGCTCGAAGAACGGGTCGCCGAAATGGAAAAAGCCTTTGCCTCGCTGCCGTCATCAGACGACTGGCACGAAATGGACAAACGCATGGTGCAGGTGGCCACTCAGAACGAAGCCATCATGAACTCGTTAAAAGGTATCGAAAACCGCCTCAGCATGCTGTTCGAAAACGAATTAAGACAGGAGCAAAAGTAATGGCGTTATCTGAAATCCTCCGGGCTCATCAGCGACTGGTGATCTTGCGCCTGCTCTCTGAAGTGCCGGGTTACGACCTTAATGAATCCATTATCCAGGACGGGCTCGACCGCTATGGCCTCGACATCAGCCGCGACGCATTGCGTGCCCAGTTGGAATGGCTGGCAGAGCTGGATCTGGTCTCGCTGGAAAAACTGGGTTCAACTTACATCGCCACCTTAACCGGGCGCGGTGAAGATGTCGCCGCTGGGAGGGCCACAGTATCTGGCATCAAAAAGCCCCGTCCCGGAGAGTGAGCATGGCAGAAATATCAGAAAAGCCGACACGGGGCCGTCGCAGCAAAATCGACTTGTTGCCGCCGGATGTCAAAAAGCTGCTGGATGAGCTGCTGCGCGATGGTCGCAACTCCCAGCAGGACGTGCTCGAAGCAATCCATGACTATATCGACCAGCAGGGCCTGCCCGACATTATCAAACCCTCTCGCAGCGGCCTCAATCGTTACGCCACCCGTATGGAAGCCATCGGCAAAGACCTGCGTGATGTCAGGGAAGTCTCACAGGCGCTGGTCGGCCAGCTCGGCGACAAGCCAACCGGCGAAGTGTCGCGTTTAATCCTTGAAATAGGCCGCACTCAGCTGTTTAAAGCCATGATGCAGGCCAGTGAAGATCCGGAAGCCGAAGTCAATATCGGCATGATCAAAGATGCCATGCTCGCTGCCCAGCGCCTGGAAAGTGCCGCCATGCAGAGCCACAAGCGCGAAAAAGAAATCCGCAAAGCGTTTGCCGATGAAGCCGCCGCTGCTGCTGAATCCGTTGCCAAAAAAGCCGGATTAACGTCAGAAACCGTCTCCAACATCAAAAAAGAAATATTAGGGATAGCCTGATGAACCAGGTTGAACGCCCCGAGCTGAATCATGTCACTCAGGCAGTATTAGAAGACTTTGACCCCAATGAACTGCTGCTCGGCTATCAGCGCCGGTGGATCAAAGACAAGTCCATCCTCAAAATTGCCGAAAAGTCCCGCCGTACCGGGCTGACTTTCGCTGAAGCGGCAGACTCCGCCCTGACGGCAGGCACCGCCAAAGGCGAGGGTGGCAGCAATATCTTTTATGTCGGCTCCAATAAAGAAATGGCGCGGGAGTTTATTGATGCCGTTGCTCTGTGGGCCAGAGCTTTCAATAAAGCCGCTTCTGAAGTGCAGGAAGAACTGTTCACCGATGAAGACAAAGACATCCTGACCTTTGTCGTGTATTTCGATTCCGGCTACAAGGTGCAGGCGCTCAGTTCCAACCCGTCTAACCTGCGGGGGATGCAGGGCACCGTCATCATCGACGAAGCCGCTTTTCACGACCGCCTGGCCGAAGTACTCAAAGCCGCACTGGCGCTCACCATGTGGGGCGCAAAAGTGCGTTTAATCAGCACCCATAACGGCGTGAATAACCTGTTTAACCAGCTCATTCAAGACAGCCGGGCAGGAAAAAAACGCTACAGTATCCACACCATCACCCTGGATGATGCCTGCGCCGAAGGGCTCTACAAACGAATTTGCCAGGTGCAGAAAGTCGAGTGGACACAGGAAAAAGAGAACGAGTGGAAAGCCAACCTGCTCAAAGATACCGCCACCGAAGAAGATGCCCTGGAAGAGTATTACTGTGTCCCCAAAGCCTCCAGCGGTCAGTATGTCCCGCTGGTGCTGATAGATGCAGCCATGAAGCAGGGCATTCCCATTCTGACTATCGAAGCCCCCAAAGGCTTTATGGAATGGAGCGACGGTCAGCGCAAAGCCTTTGTTGAAGACTGGTGCAAGCGGGTATTAACCCCCGAGCTGTATAGGCTCAACGTCGGCCATTCTCACGCCTTCGGTGAAGACTTCGCTCGCAAAGGAGACCTGTCGGTATTCGTGCCGCTCGGTATCCGTAAAGATCTGAGCAAGTATGTCCCGTTCGTGGTTGAGCTGCGCAACATGACCTACGACGCCCAGCGCTTCATTCTTCACTACCTGCTCGAAGCCTTGCCCCGTAAGCGCGGCATGGCCTTCGATGCCACCGGGAACGGCGGCTACCTTGCCGAATCTGCTGCCCTGAAATACGGCACTGAAATGGTCGATCAGGTGTCGCTAAACGATCCCTGGTATCGCGAGTGGATGCCCAAGCTCAAAGCCGAGTTTGAAGATCTCAACCTCGACATTCCCCGTCATGAAGACATCAAAGATGACCTCTGCCATATCCAGGTAATCAACGGCGTCCCGAAAATTGACAAAGGCTCCACCAAAGGGCAGGACGGCAAACAGCGACATGGCGACTTTGCCGTTGCGCTTGCGATGGCAGTCCGTGCCAGTTGGATGGACGGAGCCGCCATTGAGTTCACCCCGCTGCCGACCAGGGACGAAATCAGCGAAGACGACGATCGCTATGTCAGCTATCACGCTTTTGATCAGGGCTGCTACTGAATAAGGAAAACAATTGATGGCGCAATCAATCATTCAAGATATCTGGGGCCGACCGATAGAAAAAGCCGACCTCGAACAACCGCAAACCGAATCCGATGCCCGTCTGCTCAACCTTAAACGGCACTATGCCGCACATCCCTCGGCAGGGCTAACGCCATTAAAGCTGGCCAGCCTGATGAAACGGGCCGAAGAAGGGGACTTAATCGCCCAGTGTGAGCTGGCCGAAGACATGGAAGAAAAAGACGCCCATATTCAGAGCGAGCTGAGCAAACGAAAAATGGCACTGCTTAACGTGGAATGGAATATTCGTCCACCGCGTAACCCAAGTAAAGAAGAGCAATACGATGCCGATCTGCTGCAGGAACTGTTTGAAGACGCCACCTGGCTGGAAGATGCGTTTTTCGATATGGCCGACGCCACGTTAAAAACCTTTGCTAACCTCGAACTGCGCTGGGAAGTGGTCGAAGGCATCCAGTTGGTAACAGGCTACGACCACCGCGATCCGTCCTGGTTCCAGACCCATCCGGATAACCGTAACCAGCTGCGCCTGCGAGACGGCAGCCATGAAGGAGCCGCGTTAAACCCGTTCGGTTGGATATCGCATACCGCTAAAGCCAAATCCGGTTACTTAACCCGCCGGGGGCTGGTGCGCGTTCTTGCCTGGCCGTTCCTGTTTAAAAACTACAGCATCCGTGATCTTGCTGAGTTTTTGGAGATTTACGGTCTGCCGATCCGGCTCGGCAAATACCCAGAAGGGGCCACCGAACGCGAGAAAACCACTTTGCTTCGGGCGGTGATGTCCATTGGCCACAATGCCGGGGGCATCATCCCCAAAGGCATGGATATCGATTTTCAAAATGCCGCCGACGGAGCCAGCGATCCGTTTATGGCCATGGTGGCCTGGTGTGAAAAATCCCAGTCCAAAGCCATTCTCGGTGGCACCCTAACCAGCCAGGCCGATGGCAAAACCAGCACCAACGCACTGGGTAACGTTCATAACGAAGTGCGTGAAGAAATCCGCGATTTCGACCTCAAGCGCATCGCCGCCACCTTAACCCGCGATCTGGTTTTCCCTCTGTATGCCCTTAATGGCAAAAGCTACCGAACCCGCCACCGCATACCTCGCTTCGAGTTCGAACTGACCGAAGCCGAAGACATAGAGCGCCTGTCCAAAGCTTTGCCCGGTTTGGTCAACATGGGCATGAGAATCCCACTTGCATGGGCGCATGAGAAAACGCAGATCCCGATGGCGCAGGACGATGAGGTTGTACTCGGGACAACAAAACCGGCGGATACATTACAGGCCGAACTGAAAGGGCTGGCAGTGCTGAAAGCACTCGCAAACCAAAAGGATGTCGCCGACCTGCAAACAGAGCGGCTTCAGCAGGATGCTGGGGGCTTGCTGGCCAATATGATAGAGCCAGTGCGGGAACTGGTTGAGGGCGCTGAGTCACTGACCCAATTGCGTGAGGATATCCTGTCATTGCAGGGAGTGATCAGCACTGAAGAGTTGGGCGAAGTCATGGCCCAGGCGATGGCGGCGGCAGAGCTGGCCGGTATTAACGATGTTAAGGATGGTAAGTAATGCCGGTTCAGTATGGGAGCTTGCCGTTTAATGAGCAGATTGCCTACTTTCGTCAAAAGGCCAATGTACCGACGGAACGTTGGGCTGATCTTTGGAAGAATGCCCACGACCGGGGCTTTATGGTTGCCGGAGCCACCAAAGATGATTTACTGGCTGATTTTCGTTTGGCGATTGATAAAGCGATAGCCGAAGGAAAGTCGCTGAACTGGTTTAAACAGCAGTTTAACGACATTGTAGCCAGGCATGGTTGGGAGCCTTATGCCTCGGGTAAAAGCGGGTCTGCCAGTTGGCGCGCACAGGTGATTTACGAAACCAACATTCGTCAGTCATACACAGCGGGCCGCGAGCAACAAATACAGCAGGTAAAAAATCGTCGTCCTTATGGCATTTATAAACACTCCGGGGCAGAGCATCCACGTCATGACCATTTATCATGGAACAACCTGGTTATTCCGTTGGATGATCCCTGGTGGGATACTCACACCCCGATAAACGGCTACGGTTGCAAGTGTAAAAAGCTGACAGCCAGCGAGCGTGATTTAAAACGTTTGGGGCTGAAAGTAACCGCTGCGCCTAGAGTTACTACCTATGAGTGGATCGATAAGGTAACCGGTGAAGTACATCAGATCCCGAAAGGAATAGATCCCGGTTTTGATTACACTCCGAAAAGTAGTGCTGAGTTGACAGAAAAAACTCAGGCTGTTGTCACTAAAAAAACGCCACTGGCAGAACGGTTGGCTCCACGTATTGTTGATCATGCATTTTCAACGGTAAAAGGTGTTGGAGCAGAAAGCCTGAGCAACTTACTGGCCGAGTTGGATTCGCCCCAGGTAAAAGCCTTCGAGAAAGCTTTAAAGTCGCATGATATAAAAACGTTGTTTCTGAAAGCCGGAGAACTGAGCGGTGGTAAGAAAGCACGGGCAATAGCTGAAGATGTTGAGGCTTATTTGCAGTCGGGTAAACCGAATCCTCTCTGGAACTTTACAACCCGCCGAGTAACTCGTACCAATGGTTTTACTGCCGGTAGCTGGAATCTTGTTGTGGTGAAGGCCAAAGCCAGTGACCGGTTTACGAAAGTAGATGCTCGGCAATTGCAACAAGCTATTGTTAGGGCTATACGGAAAGGGGGAACCGATGCCCGTTACTGGTCATTCTCTGCAGCGGCTGAATCTCATTTAAATTCATCTGCCAGAGTTGTGACGACCTGGGCTCATGAAATGGGGCATCAGGTTTACTATAAAGCCGGGAAGCCGGTTATTCCGCCAGAGGTAAAAGGTAAACAGTCTCTTACTCGCTATGGTGCGACGAACGACAGCGAATGGTTTGCAGAACATTTTGCTGCATGGTTGTTGGCTTCTAAAAAACTGGGTGAATTGTACCCAGTTATCAATGATTATATAAATGACTGGGTATTTAATCTGATAGACTGAACTTTTAATAGCGCGAATTCTAAACCAAAGAGTTTATAATTACTGATGAAAGCTTTCGCTTGTTCTGTCGATTTTTTTCCATATGAGGCCTGTCCACTTTTTTTGTTTAAGTGGTAAATATCACCATTTTTTAAATTCATGAACCCTAGGCGATAATCACAGTTAAATAAAGCATCAGGCATTTTTATGAACAGTGCGTCGTTACTAAGATTTACAAAATTCATATTTTTAGTTTGGCGCTTTAAGAATGAAGTGTTTTCGAAGTGATTAATGGCTTCGAGTTTATTTAAAAGAACGTGCATGTTCATCACCATTGTTTGATTTCTGTTTTATCATTTTGCAGATGAAAGGTAATAATTCAATAGTGTGTCGAGAGTAGAGTGATTAGTTATGTTTTATTAGATTTTTCTTATATATTGATTTGAAGCTTATATTGTCCAATATGTGGGTAATATTTGCTGATTTGAGGTGAAACGAGAAATTTGAAAAAAAAGTAAAAAATATTTATTGACAATAAAAAATAGCAAATAAAGTTAAGTAATAAGACGAAGGGATATGAAATGTCACTGATTGAGCAAGCTCAAATGCTGTTTAAACACCCGTTAACCATAGAATCCTTGCGCCAGCTTGACAGGCTGGAAAAGCAGGCAAGGGGAGAAGAGGCTGACCGGATTGGGGAGCTTTGGGAGGCTGTGCTGGCAGACGCCGATGAGGAATTGCTCAATCAAGCCCGTGAAGAAGGGCTGTTGTAATGGCTGGAGCCCGTTATACCGTTACTTTTGAAGGCCAGGTACAAATCCAAAAACAGATCAATCAGCTGATTCAGAAGGGGACGAACCTGCAGCCCGCCTTTCAGGATATTGGTGAAATGCTGCTTATCAGCCATAGCGATCGCTGGGAAAAACAAATCTCACCGGATGGCACGCCCTGGGCACCATTGAGTGAAGGCTATAAACAAAGAAAGAAAAAGAACCAGGACATCATCTTGGTGCTGAATCACCATTTAGGCCGAGAACTGAATTACCTGGCACAACCTCAGCTTTTCGAGTTCGGCACCAACTACGAGTATGGAGCCATTCACCACTTTGGCGGCTCTACTGAAATGCGCCCGCCAAACGTAGCCGTACCTGCTCGCCCTTGGTTAGGTGTCTCAAATGATGATCTTGAAGAGATTTACCAGATTTTAGGTGATTTCCTGCAACAGGCATAAAGTGCCTGTAATCCATTTTGAGCTGTTAACGGCAGCTAAGGTGCAACGGCTTTGCTAAAAGGGAGTTAAACGCTCTTAAATGGATTTAAACGGGCCGTGAGATTATGTAGGGGATGAGGCGAAAGCTAGAAAGTTCTCTACCACATTACTCCGAATCCTCACCTTTATTCTCAAGCTTAACGTTAAGAACTTCGCCAGTCCTAGTAAATTCAATTCCCAAGTCATCGAGTGATTTTTCAACCAATGAAATATCCATAATAATCCTTTTAATAATGTATCGGTTTAGGTATTAGCTGGGGCTTTTATCACTATTCAACAAAATCATGCTCTTTTAACCACATCAGATTTGCACCAAATGTGATGTGCGTATCACACATTCACTTAGTAGATGATAAATAAGATTCCAGAGCACACAAACCTCTCCCCATTAACCCCCACAGCCCAAAGATCGCTAAGAGCCAATCAAAGGGGGAGCCGGAGGGGGTTGTAACCACCGTAACCAAACCTCTCTCCCTTGAACACCAAAGCCATAACAGCAAATAGGTGCTTGTTCCTTAATCGATATCAAGGATCAATTAAATTTAATGCAATTAATTTCATTTCAACCTTATGCCTATATGGTATGTGTATGGTATTCTGACGAATACAAAGTAAGCTTGACAATTTAGAACTAAGTCTCTGATAGAAAACACAAAAATGGTAACTCATAGATGGAAAAATGTGGCAATTATTTTATTGAGCCTTTGTGTAAAATTGGAAAAGGTGCATTTGGTTATGTGGAGAAAATGCGCCTTTACAACTCAAATAAGCACTTATGTGGAGAGTATGCAAGGAAGGTCTTTAATCCAGAACCGGATATTCTTGAAAAAGTAACGGAAGAAGAGCTGAAACGCCGATTTAAGCGGGAAATTCTATATCAAGCTAATTTATTTAGTAAAAATATCGTACCCATTTACTTATTTGATGATCGAGTGACCCACCCATATTTTGTGATGAGTCTTGCTGAAGGGGACTTGGATAGTGACCTTGAAGCTGGTTTATTGTTTGCTGAAGATAAGATTAAGTGCATAAACGATATATTAAATGGTGTTGAAGCTGTTCATGAAAAGGGCTATCTGCATAGGGATCTAAAGCCTCAAAATATACTCAGATATTCTGAAACTTGTGACCAAAAAAGCAAAACGAAGGAACTTTGCTATAAGGTGTCAGATTTTGGGTTGGTTAAGGATACTAAACCGGATGCCGACTCAACAGTTCTAACGGCAATCGGAACCTGTATGGGATCTAGGCCTTACATGGCACCTGAAGCTCAGTTATTTGGTGAATACTCAATTCAGTCCGATATCTATTCTATAGGGAAAATAATAAAAGATATTGGTTTCAATAATACAGAGGTAGAGAAAGTAATTTCCCGATGCCTCTTAATGGAGAAAAGCCAACGATATAGAAGTGTTACAGATTTAAAGCTAGAACTGAATAAAGCTCTGCTATGTACTGCAGCATAAGTGAGATATGGATGTTATGTTAAAAATAATAGAAACAGCATCTTTTTGCTTTCCTAAAAGCGATCATAGAATAAATGAAGATAGCATCTTAATGCCAAAGAAACTTGGCAGTGGTGTTTTGTTTGCTGTTGCTGATGGCGTTGGTTCTTATTCAGGAGCAGAGTTGGCATCAAAATGCGCTGTCAAACATCTTGAAACTGTAACTGAAAGCAACTATATCACCAATGTTGAAACAGTATTCTTAGATGTAAGAGATAAGGTTATCTCTTTAGCAAGAAATAATGATAGCTTGTTTCAAGCCGCAACGACACTTTCATTCGGTTACTTAAATGAAGAAGGTTTGCTTATTGGGCATATTGGTGATTGCCGACTCTACGTGAGAAATAATAGTAAGTTACAACAGTTAACAAAAGACCATTCTCAATATCAACAAGCTGTAGATGCGGGGATTTATACAAAAAGGCAGTTAAGGAATGTAAGTGAGAAGGCAAGAAGAACTTTAACTACCGCAATTGCTCGTCAAGTTGACATGCATTTTGAAAAATCATTCATCCCTATAGATGAACTACCAATAGAGAATGGTTGCATTGCTTTATTTGCTATGTCTGATGGTGCACACCAGTTATGGGAAAAAAGAGCAAGATTTTCACAGAATACAATGAAGAGCGTTTCAAATTTTTCTTCAAGTTTGAAGAAAAGGATTGAGAGAAATGGGCCTGTTGATGATTATTCAATGGTTGCTTTATCGGTAGAGATCTCAAGTTAACTTGCTTTTACAAGATAGGAAGTAAATTAACTTGATAATTAAAAAACTAATGTGAGGAAGGCGTAATTTTATGTCTAAGGTTGCAATACAAATTAAGGTTGTTGATGTGCCGGAAGGATGGATGTGGAAAGAGCTTCGCCAAATAATTGAAGACGTCCAGGCTTCGACTTGTGAAGTGAAAACATATGAATTTCATGCTCATGGTGACAGCATCGTATTCCAAACTAAGTGTGATGATTTGGGTGTTAAATACCAAGTTGTACACGAATCAGATGATTGAATCTCATCTTACTTAATTTAGACGCTACGCCAGCTGACTATTTTTGTGGGTTACTAACCGATGGTCTAGGGATACATCTTTGAACATTTATACATAAGAGTTGTATAGGGTGTCCCCTCGAAAGGGTAAAACTAAAGAAGGTAAATATGGAATACTCAATTGACTATCAATATCTTCCTAGAGGCCGTACTCGTCCAATTGATAGTGGTGAAGTGGTCGGTATTAAATTAGACGATAAGTCCGGTGTTGTTGTCTTACCTAATGTGGGCGATTTTGTTCATATCGATAATTCCCTAGATATTGATGGGCGTGAATCTTTTTCTGGTAAGGTTAAATCCAAACTGTTCAGTTATCTACGTTCATCTAATGGTAAGGTATACTGCCATGTAAACATTGTGGTTGAGGATGATGAAGAGAGTAACTGGGAAAGTCTAATAAAAGAGTAAGTATTAATTGACAAACAACGATGCTTATATTTTAAAGGTAATTGAAGACTAATGCGTGGTTGACAATTACCTTGTGTTTTTGCTGTTAAGATCAAGTATGGTTCGATTCTTTTTAAGCTATACATAACGTATGTGTTTAAAGGTTAAGTATGAAACAAAATCCATTTTCATTTTATGACTTCCTTGGGTATTTAATTCCTGGTGGTGTTTTTACTGTCATAATGTCTTTGATGTTTACACCACATTTTTTCAATGTAATTAATGAAGTTTCTCATAAGGTCGAAGGAGGGATATTTGCAGGTTCTTCAATTCTCGTTGGTCTGATTGTTGTTTTTTATATTATTGGTCACTTGATAAGTTTGTTGTCATCATCATTCGTCGAAAAATATTTGACGGAAACTTATGGTTGGCCATCTAAATACTTATTCTCTAATGTTGATGCAATCCTTTCTCTTTCTGTAAGAAAATATTTCGTAAAGCTTTATACTGATGTGAGAAATGGCTGTTTAACAAAGAAGGGGATGGCTAGAAAGATATTCAATCACTTGTTTATGGGGGTGGTTTTATTTCCTGTTGTTGCTGTGGAACGTATTCTGAATAGATTGCTAGGCATTAGGCCATCTAAATTGCCAAAGCCTTTAAGAATTGCCTTGCTGTATAAAATTGATGATTTTTTTAACAGCTCAAACATCGAAATAAATAACAAAGCAGTAAATATTGGGTATGTAGAAGGTGATTTGTTTAGGTTTATTTATCATTCAGCACAAGAAAACAGTGAAAACCACATACCTAAAATGGCAAATTATGTGGCGCTTTATGGTTTTTCTAGAAATGTCTGCTTTGTTTTCGTGCTTATTTTTTGGGCTAGTTTAACACATCTGAACCAGAGTGATTGGAACTACTGGTATACAGTTTCATTTGCTATTATTGCATCTGTGTTTTTTTATGGATTTGAGAAGTTCTATCATCGTTATACACTTGAAGCAATAATGGCTTGTGTTAGTTATTCTAGGTCAGAAAATTAATATGATACTTTACTACTAAGTTGATTAAATGATCACGCGCTAAAACTATTCAGATAGTTTATTTAATGATAATCCCGAACTCCTTCCTCACCACCTAACTCACTCATAGCGCCATCATGGCGCTATGAAAACATCAAACCTCACTCAAATCGCTCAGGCAGTCTTAACTGCTAACTTAGCCAGTAACCTTGCCGTTCTGGTCGCCGACCTGAATCAGCCCGACGATGGCTGGGTTCAGTTGCTGCCTGCCGGTAAGTTCAAAGCCCGCGACGGTCGCCCCTTCGATACTGAAGACGGCCACTGGCATTTGGATGCCAGCATCGCTGCACAAATGATAGCGGCCACCAAAGCGGCTGCTCCTAAAGTGCTCATCGACTACGAGCACCAAACTCTGCACGCTGCAGAAAACGGCAAACCCGCACCGGCCGCAGGCTGGCTTACCAGTGATTCCGATATTGAGTGGCGCGAAGGTCAGGGCCTGTACATCAAACCGGGCTGGACCAAGGCCGCCCAAACGCATATCGACAACGACGAGTATGCGTTCCTTTCTGCTGTTTTCCCTTACGACAAACAAGGCCGCCCGCTAATGCTGCGCATGGCCGCGATTACCAACGATCCCGGTGTGGTCGGCATGGAATCGCTGGCCGCGCTGTATGCCGAAAAAACGGCGGACTTCTCCCTCAGGTTCAACAACCACAACGGCCAGGCAGGCTCAGAAATCAGCCTCTATGGCCAAATGGAGGACACAAAAGTGGATGAAATCCTCAAACAGCTGCTTGCCCGCCTGGGTATTGAAGTCAGCGATGCGCTCACTCCCGAGCAGGGGCAGGCGGCACTAACCGCGCTTGATGCCCTGAAAACCAAAGCCGGTGAAAGTGATGATCTGAAAACTCAGGTCGCCACATTAACGGCGCAGGTAGAGCAGGGCACCAACCTCAGCAAATTCGTCCCGGTAGAAGCCTATAACGGAGTATTGGGTGAGCTGGCCGCTCTGAAAGCAGGAACTGATGCTACCAGTATCGATTCCGTGATTGATGCCGCCAAACGCAAAGGCCAAATCGTTGAAGCCGAAACCGGCTATCTCAAGCAGTTCGGCCAGCAACAGGGAGTGGCAGCCCTGAGTGCAATGCTGGATAAACGCCCGGCGATAGCGGCCCTTACCGCTCAGCAAACCACCACCAATCCACCGCCAGCCGGAGATCCCGGCAAAGAATCCCTTACAGAGGAAGAGCTGGCGGTGCTGCGTGCCTGCGACCTCGATAAAGACGCCTTCCTCAAAGCCAAACAGGAGAATGCCGAATGAGCTTAGCCAAACGTGCCGACGGCCTGCGGGCCTATCCGGTTAAGGGCGGTGAATACCTCGCCGGAAATGCCGTTATCTTTTTGGTTGCCGGGCTGGCTGTTCCGTTCGCAGCGGCCGATGACTCTGCCGTGTGTGCCGGGGTATCGCGGCTGGGAGTCGATAACTGCCAGGGGGCTGACAGCACCGAACGGGTAGCGGTGGAGGTCGGTGAGCGCAAGTTCCTCAATGCCGGAGATATCACCCTGGCAGATGTCGGCGAAACGGCCTTCTTTGCCGACGAGCACACCCTGTCGGCAGACAGCAACACCAGCAAGCGACCGAAGGCCGGGGTGATCACTCAGGTCGATGACGACGGCGTGTGGGTCAGCCTTGGGATTTAATCCGCGCCTGTTACGCAAAGCCAATTAGCCTGGAGCAATTTACACATGGATATCAATCAAAAGAACCTCAGCGCGTTATATACCGCTGTTAAAACCGCGTTTAATACCGGCAGCGGCACCTATACCGCACTGTGGCCGAAGTTCGCGACCATGGTGCCGTCCACCACTTCGGCTGAAACCTATGCCTGGCTGGGGCAGTTCCCCAAGCTGCGCGAATGGATAGGGGCTCGCCAGGTCAGGAAGCTGGCCAGCCACGACTACACCCTGAAAAACAAAAAGTTCGAAAGCACGGTGGCCATTCCGGCAGAAGCCATTGAAGACGATGCCTACGGCGTCTATATGCCTTTGTATCAGGAAATGGGCTACGCCAGTGCCTCCCATCCCGATGAAATGATGTTCGCCCTGATGGCGGCAGGCTTTGCTACCAAATGCTACGACGGCCAGAACTTTTTCGACACCGACCACCGGGTGACAGACCCGGATACCGCAAAGGAAAAATCGGTCTCCAACATGCAAGACGGCAAAGGCGCGCCCTGGTTCCTGCTCGACACCCGCCGACCGCTCAAGCCGTTTATTTACCAGAAGCGTAAAGACTACCGCCTCAATGCCAAAACCGATGCTGGTCAGTCGGATCATGTCTTCATGGCGGATGAATACCTTTATGGCGTCGATGGTCGTGGCAACTGGGGGCTGGCGTTCTGGCAGCAGGCTTATGCCTCTAAGGCCGAGCTGACCGATGCCAATTTTGATGCCGCAATCGAAGCCATGATGTCCCTTAAGTCGGACGAAGGCCGCCCGTTGGGCATCATGCCGAGTGTGCTGGTCTGTGGCCCGTCCAATCGCAGTGCCGCCAAAAAAGTGCTGGAAGCTGAAAACAAAGCGCAGGGTGAATCCAATACCAATTACAAAGCGGTCGAGCTGACCGTGGTGCCTTGGCTGGCATAGGAACCTTCAACCCGGAAATCAAACAAGTTCGGAGATCTTCATGCTATGGATAAAGCGTCTCTCATCAATCGGCCTGTGGTTATCAAATGTCTGGCGCATGACGGTTATCGCCGTGCGGGCCTGGCGTTTAAAACAGGTATCAATACCCTGCAAGCTGGCACCGTTACCCGTTCACAGCTGGCCATGCTGGAAGCAGACCCGTGCCTGGCGCTATGCCAGCAGGAAAACCAGGCTGCCGAAACAGATACACCAGACAATCCGTCAGGGCCAGTGGTTCAAGGATGTGTATCTGACGGTATAAGCCAGAAAGCCAGTGAGAAATAAGCCAAAAACCAAGGAGCTGATATGTATTGCACCCGCGACGACATGGTGTCCCGTTTTGGTATCGAAGAGCTTTCCGAGTTAACCGACCGTGACGGCAGCGCTGGTGTCAGTGGCATTGTCGATAACGTGCTGAACCAGGCCATGGATGATGCCGGTGCCACAATCGACGGCTATCTGGGCGGGCGTTACGACCTGCCGCTGGCTGTGGTCCCACGGGTGCTGACCCGCACTGCCTGCGATTTGGCGCGTTATTACCTGTATGACGAGCAACTGGGCGAAGAGCATCAGGCGGCCAAACGTTATACCGAGGCGATCAGCTATCTGGAAAAGGTCGGACGCGGGGTATTGCAGCTCGGCCTGGACAGGAACAACGCCCGCCCGGAAACCAGTAATACCGCCGTGATGACCAGCGCGGGCAGTGTGTTTGGTCGCCCGTCGGGTGGTAATCGCAGCGGCAAGGGGTTTATCTGATGGATGATCTTATCGCCCTGACGGTAGCCCGGCTCAAAGCGGGTAACCCGCCATGGAAAGATGTCAGCGAAATTGATGCCCTGAGCCAGCTCAATAGTAAAAGTGCCAGCACCAACAGAACGCCAGCGCTCTATGTGTTCCTGGTCGGAGAGAACCCGAAACCGGATGTGCGGGGCAGCGGGGCCTACCTGCAGGCCATTACCGCCACAGTGGGCGTAGTGATTGTGGATGCCTCCCGCAACGGAAAGCAAATTGATTTTCAGCCTCTGCGCAAAGAGCTGCGCAAGCGCCTGTTTGGCTGGTCGGGTTCCGGTGATTTTGAGCCTTTCTGGTTGGGCAGCGGGCGGCTGTTCACCATCGATAGCGGCAGGGCCAGCTGGCTGGACAATTTTGTGACTGAATATACCGAGGACCAACTCAATTATGGGGCCTGATTATGGCGCGTAGAGACAAAAAGAAAATTATCGGCTTTGCGCCGGAAACCACTTACGGCGTCGATGCAATTGCTGCCGGTGCGGCTATGTCGCATGTACTGGGGCGGGAATTTACCATCACGCCGCTGGCCGGTGAATCGCAAAGCCTGGAATACGACAACGGGATGCTTGGCCAGTCGCCGCAGATCATGACAGAAGCCTATGTCACCGTTGAGTTCACGGTGGATTTTGCGGCCTCGAAAGATCCGGCCAAGGCTGCTGCATGGGGCACCCTGATGTCGGCCTGTCAGCGTAAGGTGGCAGACGATGCGGCAGCCAAGCAAACCCTGTACAGCATTGATGATGAAGCAACGGGCAGTTTGTCGATTTACTTCTTCCAGTCCGGTTCGCTGCATAAGCTGGTCGGGGCGCGGGGTAGCCTGGCTTTGAATATCACGGCCAAGCAGTTCGGCGGCATTAAGTTCGCGTTTACTGGCCTGTTTGTGCCGGTTACTGAAGCGGTACTGCCTCAGCTGGATTTCAGCCGCTGGGTCACACCGCTGAAAATCGGGGTGGAGAATTCCAGTTTTACCCTGGATGACAAGCCTTTCAAGCTGATTTCGCTGGAGTACGACCAGGCAAACCAGGTGCCGTATCAGGAATATGTCGGCCATCAGGAGGTGATGATCACCGACTACCAGCCGACTGCCACCATGGTCATTGAAGCGCCGAAGCTGTCCGAGCTGGATGTGTTTGCCATGGCTCAGGCCGGAAGCGAGCACAATCTGGTGTTCACCAATGGCCCGGTTGGTAACCAGGTGGGCTGGCAGTGTTCGCGGGTGCAGTTGGGCCGGGCTACCTACGGCGAGCAGGAAGGCACCCAGACCTACAGCATCCCGCTCAATATCATCGCCAACAGCGATCAGTTCTTTACCCGTTAAACCGTGTTTAAACGCTGTTTAAGTCATTCAAATTGTTCGTAGCAAAAGATAAGGGTTAAACCATGTTTCAGTTAGTGAAAGAGCGCAAAGTGAAAAACTGGCCGGTCAAGATTTCAGTGCCGATGGATGGCGGTGAAGTCAGAACCTGCGATATGACGCTGGATTTTAAACTGGTGGACAGCGATGAATTTCGCCAGCTCAGCACCCAGGGTGACAGCAAGCTGTTTAGCGAAGTTGTCACTGGCTGGAGCGGGATACAGGGCGAGGATGGGGAATCGCTGCCATTCAACCCGGACAATCTGGCGTCAGCTTGCCTGAACCAGCATTTCACTGCCGGAGCGTTGTCAGCCTACATGAAGGCGATGAGCGGGACGGCCAGCACAAAAAACTAATTGAGGCCGTGCGGGCGGCGATACGCAGCCGCCCGGCCACGGCTGCCGATGAACAGGCATGGCAGGACGAGCTGGCCTGCTGGGGTATTCAGTCGGCTCCGGAGTCTGAGCCTGATGTGATTGAGGTGTGGGACGAGCACCGTACCGTGCTGGAGTGGTGGCTGGATATCCCGGTTTTCCTGTGCTGGAACGGCCCCGTTTGCCTTGGTATGGATGTCTGCCAGATCAAAGCCGATGCCGACCTTTCCGGTCGAGATATCACCCCCGACGATTACCGCAAATTAAAACTGATCGCCCAGGTCATGACCGAGGAACTGAACCGCCGTGAGTAACAACCTCCAGTTTACACTCAAGTTTGATGCTGAAACCCGGCAGTTTGTCGGTCAGGTTCAGGGGGCCGGGCAGGCTGTCGGCTCGCTCGGCCATCAGGCTCAGGCAACCAGCGGTAAAATGCAGGGCATGGCCCGCCAGTCGGACGCCATCGAAGGGCAGATGTTGGGGCTGCGTAATCAGCTGCTCGGGGTTGCCGCCGGATTCTCTGCCGTGGCAGCAGCCCAGCAGGCGACGGACAGGCTGGGCGCTTATCAGGATATCCGCACTCAAATCACCTCTTTGGTCGGTGGTCAGCAGCAATGGCTGCAAACCGAGCAGTACCTGATTGAAGTCAGTAAAGATCATAACAAAGCGTTGCTCGGCATGGCGGGCAATTATGCCCGTGTGGCTTCGATTGAAGATGCCGGGATGATCACCCGTCAGCAGACCATTGCTCTGTTTGAGGGGATGAGTAACGCTGCCTCAACCTACGGGGCCACCAACGAACAGCTGGGTCAGTCGATGTTTGGTCTGCAGCAGGCGATGGCCAGCCAGACCGTTCGCGCCGAAGAGCTGAACCAGACAACCGAACCTCTGCCGGGCTTGCTGGCCCGGATGGATAAAGCGGCGGGGCTGGCTTCGGGCGGGTTCCGCAAGCTGGTTAATAATGGCCAGGTAACATCAGATTTCTTTGCTGAAACCTTAGTGAAAGCGCTGGCTACCTATGAGGGCGCAGCGGCCAGAACAGCTGGGAACGTCAATGCGCTGTATGGCGACCTTTCGACGGTTTACACCCAATTGGTGGTGGCCTATGAGCAGCCGATTTCAGATTCATTCTCCCCTCTGGTCATCACGTTAACCCAAAGTCTGGAACTGTTGGCTGAAAATGCTGAGATCGTGTCGTCGGCTGTCGGTGTCACCATGGCTCTCGCCATCGGGCGCGGTACAGCGGCCATGGTTAATATGACTGCCGCTAAGGCCAAAGATGTGCTGGCAACCAGGGCGCACCATGTTGAGCAGATAAAACAGGCCCAGGCCACCATTGCCGTTACGTCGGCAGAAATAGCCAGGCTGGAAACCCTGCAGACAACTAATGCCTTTATCTTCCGTTCAACCGGCGGTGAAAAGGCGCTGGCGGTTGCCCGTGGGCAGTTAACGGTGGCGACCAACCAGCTGGCAGTTTCTCAGGCTCGAACGAATATCGCATTAAGGGCCGGTAATGGCTTGATGGCGCTTGCCGGTGGGCCTGTGGGGTTGGTCATGATGGCTGCCGGTGCTGTGGCGTATTGGGCGACAACCAACCGGGAAGCGGCAACAGATACCCAGGCTCTGGCAGATAAGGTCGACTCGCTACTGGGCCGGATGGATGCTTTGCAGGCCAAGCGATTGCAGTCAGCCATCGATCAGCAGAAACGTTATCTGACCGAGCTGGAAAACGAATACCGTCAGGTCGCGCTGGCCCCTAAAGCCGGAGTGGCCTGGTGGGACAGGATGCTGTTGTCATCCGGTGAAATTCGCGATAAGCAGCGTGATGCCTCATCCGCTTATGCCAGGGAAGTCAGCACCATTGAATCAGCAATGGAAAAAGCCACGGCTGATTTGCTGGCCCTGGAGAAGAAACTGGCGGAGGTGAAGGCGGGGAAAACCTCTGCGTCATCATCTAAAACACCACCATCACTCGGACTGGACGATGGCGATGAGCAAGCCAAGAAACAGCTGGCTCTGATGAAACGCCAGCTGGCACTTTATGGTGAGAAAAGCGAGCTGGCCAAAGTAACTTACGAACTTGAACACGGTGCGCTCAAGTCCATTAATGACGGCTTGAAGCAGCAACTACAGCTTGAGGCCAAAAAGCTCGACAACAAGACCGCTGAAGCCGATGCCCTTGAGCGGGCCAGGGCTCTGAATCAAGAAGGCAGTGATCAGCTGGCTCAGCTTCGTCAGCAGGTTGCGCTGCATGGCACCACGAGTGAAGCGGCCCAGCTGCGTTATGACATTGAGTACGGTGGCCTTAAGGGGATCAATGAGGAGCTGGCTAAGAACCTGCTGCTGGAAGCGGAAAAGCTCGACAAGTTGAATGCTACCGAACCGGGCAACAATAAAGCGATAGAGAGCTTTTACGCAGAAACCGACGCCCTTAATGAAGGCTGGATGATGCGGCTGGCCATCATGGCCGATCGTGAGAATGAGGCAAAGATCCGCGAAGAATATGCCTATAACGAACGTCTGCAACGGATGTCGGAATCGTTCCAGGCGGCCTACGCTCAGGCACAGGAAAACCAGCAACTGCAGGATGAGCTGGAGCGTGAGTATTTTGCTAATCGGGAAATACTGCGGGCTGACCATGAAGCCAATCTGACCGACATTAACCGTAAGGCGGAGGATGAGCGCCAGGCTTATCAGGCTCAGGTGGCGCAATCGACCCTGAATTTTACCCAGCAACAGCTCAGTATTACCACCAACTTTCTGAAGCAGGCCGGAGAAGAACAAAGCGGCCTTTATCGGGTTTTGTTTGCGGCCCAGAAACTGGCGGCGATCCCGTCGATGATCGTTGCTACTGAAGAAGCCGCCACCAAAGCGCTAAGTTTTGGCCCGCCGCCGGTGGGCATGGCGCTTTCGACGGCAGTGCGCACCATGGGTTATGCCTCAGTCGGGATTGTCGCCGGGCAGGCGCTGGCCGGACAGGCTCACGACGGTATCTGGCGGGTGCCAGCTGAAAACGAGGGCACCTGGATGCTGAAGAAAAACGAGATGGTGCTCAACACCCGGCAGGCTGAAGACTTCCGCTGGATGGTTACCGTGATGCAGCAAATGAAGGCAATGCAAAACCAGCAATTGCAGCAACAGGCCGTGGCGGGTGGCGGCCATCCCAATATCAACGTCGCCGCCCCCCCGGTGCATGTCGCGTTCCTGGATAACCAAGAGCAGTTAAACGCCTACCTGCGCAGCGATGCCGGGGAGCAGGCCATAGTGAAAATCGTCCAGCGAAATAAATCGAATTTTTAAAAGGAAAGTGAGATGGCATGGGAAACGGGTACAGCTGAAGGACATGCTGATTTATTAGCAAAGCTTAAGTTGTTTGCTGAAAAGCATGGTTGGACGGTCAAACGGTGGAAGCCTCGAACGGTAGAGAAAAAAAGTGATGAGTTGATTCTTGAATCTGTTGATGCAGTATCAAGAGAGACGTTTATTGCGGCTTTTAAAGCAACGGATGATGATGTGGCCGACCGTTATAATTGGACGTTGTATTGCGCTCCTTTATATTACGATACTTTAACGTTTGAACAGATCCCAGATAAAAACCCATATCACTATATGTATCTCTGGGATGAAGCGATTACCTATTATTTCATTACGGATGCCGAGCACCGGCATTTAAAAGTGATTGCGCAAGTATCAACAACCACCCATGTTATTTACATGGGGCGAATCAACATGTACGCCTCAATTAAACATTGGCCGGATCAATATTGCTGTTTTGGTGAGGGTACTGACGCAAATTTAAAATGGAATAGTACCGGCAATGGAATATCCACATATCAATATGCACGGAATGATGCTCGACATATTCATTGGTTAGGTAATGTTTGGGTAAATTCTGAACTGACATGGCCAATGCAGCCGAAGTGGCTTTTTGGTTTGTATGACGGCTATCAGACCAGCTTTGCTGGCCTTGACCATTGGATGATACCCATTCATCCCGGCAGTAACACCCATAGAAATTTGGGAGAATTTATTGGTTCCTATTTGATGAGTGGGCCGAATGCCTCGACAGGGCAATTACTCAAAACAAGAGACCACCTGAGAACTTTCCTGGTTGTGCAAAATGTCTATCGCACGAGCGATAACGATTTTATGTGTCTGGAGTTATTGTAATGGCGTACATGAAGACAGTAATTAATGAACGGAAGCAATTAGTTGAACAGGTTAAAAACTTCTTTTTAAACAATCCTGCATCTCACTGGAAACTTGAGTGTGATAATGAAACGACACGATTTTCAGTATCACATAAGACATTACCTTTGGCTGCGGCATTTGGTTTTGAATATCACTGGATGACTAAAAACCATATTAATGTTTATGGTGGAACGGGTTATTCGAGTGGCTGGCCTGGTTTAGTTAATGAGCGTGCTATTTCCTCTAAATATCGACGCAATAATCAAAACTTGGGTATGAGCTTACCGTGTTATCTTCACATTATTGCCAATGAAGAGCTTTTCGGCTTATGCCTGGTTAACCTGTCAAATCATCAACCATATTTCGCTATATGTTCTCGTCCATTAGGTGTTGGAGCAGGTTTTGCTGGTGATAACAGTGGTTTTTTCATCGGTACAGACTTTGATGATGGTGAATTCGGTTCGTGGAATATCCATCGTTTCGGGCAGGGTGAAAGTAGTTTAGTTTATTCTGAGGCATCTAATGTAATGCTTGAAATGAAGAGGACAGGTTCCTGCAAGATTGGGTCTTTAAAACCAATCTATGAAGGGACTGGCAATGACTCAATATACGGAAGGCATGGCGCGACCGGCGAATCAATGTCAAAGCACATGCGGTTTGAACTAAGTAATACAAGATTGTTTTTACCCTGGTTATTGTCTTCAAAGCAAGCGAATGGACGGTATGCACCTGTTTTTGCTTTGGGTACGATGCGGATAACCTCAGTAGAGGGGATTGAGGTAACGACGTTACCTTATTTTATTGAGTACAGAGGAATACCTTGGTTGGTTATTCAGCTCTTTGATTGGAACAAATATAAATATGGTCTGGCGATTAAATTAGAGGCCAGAGATGTTGTTCCGACGTCAAATGAAGTAGCTATGGCCGTATGAAAATCTCTTACCCAATTGAGTTGTGTTTTTCTTATAACATACCTCCGCCGCCAGTAGTTCCAGATATTCCGTCTAAAGATATCCAGTCAATCACCATGGTGTCCGTATCAGAGACGGGCACTTTGCCTTCAGTGCCATCTGGCCAGGCCAGAGCGAACTTTATTGATGGCTTTTGGGACAGTGAGTTCAAAGACAATATCTTCATTCAGCCGGGGATGATTAGCCTCGGTTACATAGCGACTCCGTCACATCATTCTATTGAAATTTGGAGTTCGTATACCAAGCCGTTGACGCTTAATCAGCTAAAAAAAATAAAAGATAAGGGGTTGTTACTAAAAGGGCAGCACCCCGTGTCCATATTGGCAGCTTATGGCGGGCACTGGGACTATACGTTAGATGTATCGCTCGATGTTGAAATGAACGTTGAAGCTCAGTTTGAATGGCAATTTAACCATGCTGCTGTTAAGTCAACATTGAATGTACTTGGTTCGCGAGTTGCGTTGTGGCCATATCCTCCTGTTTATCCGGTTACCGAATCCTGGCAGTGGTTCACCGCCATAATTGAAACCCGTGTCGGTGAGCAGCGCCTTTGTAATGGTAGTAAGCCAATCCAACAACTTGATTATCGCTATAATCTGCCGCTTCGTGTTGCGGCAGAGCAAATCAAACGTTACGAAGCCCAGGGGACAAACCGCCATGTGGTGCCGGTGTGGATAGATGCCACACCGCCGGTGACCGTTACGGCCGGAGATAAAGTGATACATACCGAGGTTACAGGTCGAGACTTCAAAGCAGACGGTATGGTTGTGGTTTATAAAGATGCGAATCGTTATGAGGTCGCTTTTATCGACAAGGTGGCAGAGAGTGCTCTGGTCTTAAAGCGACCGTTGATGTTTGACCTTGCAGGGGCCGTCGTTATGCCTGCAATCGCTGCTATTGCCCCCGACGGCCTTAATTCTGTTCGTCGTGGGGCTCGTATAGAGCAACAAATTTGTTGGGTAAATAGTGAGCCTTTATCGTTTGATTCTTCGCCCCAATTACAGGGGCTTATTACACAGCAATATCTTGGTAGGCCGGTGATCGTTAAACGTGGTAAGTCCGGTGGTGTCAGGGATGATATGGCGTTTACTTGGTATGACAAAACCACAGCCAGTGGTCAGCAGATGATGATAGCTGGTCGGGAGTTAGGCCACCATAGCACTACCATTGAGTGGGTAGCTGACGGGCGTGAGTCATGTTGGCAGCTCAGACAGTTTTTACTCCGGTTTAAAGGGCGTTTAAACACGTGTTGGTGGGTGAGTTTTAACAATGAAATTTGCCTGGCCGGAAAAGGGAGCAGAAAGCGTATTTTGGTAAAGCCTGCAGGCTTTGCATTATCCGATGGTTGTCATGTGTACCTGCGGTGGCGTGATGGTACTCAGCTCGTTTTTGCCCAGTCGGATGGGGTTGATTCGTCCGGAAATGAAATCCTCGATATTGGCGGAGACGGGAATATACCCGTTGAACCGGGAGATTTGCTTGGTGGGCATGTGATGCGCTTGATGAGACCGGATGATGATCGGGTCAAGATTAGTTATCTGCCACGCCATCGGATGCGGGCCGTAATGCCTATGAAAGAGGTGTCCGATGGTAGTTATTGAGTTGTATCAGATAGAGCTTCACGATGAAGTGTGGCGTTTTACATCCAATCAGAGTGATGTGTTGGCAAATGGCTATCACTGGCAATCCCATATGATAGCGAGGGACGCTTCTATCGAGCAGTCGGATGATCCGCTTCGGGCTGATACATCATTTGAGGTTGCTGCCGGGAGTGAGTTAGCCAATCTGGCATTGAACCCGCCGCTTAATGTCGCCCCCAGGGTGACTATCCTCCGTTCGGAAGACGGCGGTCGAGTATTTTATACCGTGTTTGCTGGACGGCTGATGGCTGGCGTTTGGAATGATGGCTTTGTCACGGTGGAGTTGGAAGCGGTTCACACTGAACTGCAAGTAACCGGCTTGACTGAAACTATCACTCCTCAATGTCGTTATTCACTGGGTAGCCGAAAGTGTGGTGTGCTTGAAAAACCGCGAGTGGTGATAATCGAACGTGTTGAAGGCAGTCGGGTATCGCTGGTTTATCCGGTGCCGGAGGAATACGCCTTTGGTTATCTGAAGCAAGGTCAGAACTTTCATTTTATCGACCGCCAGCCTGATAGTTTGACTTTGGTGCTTCTTCATCCAGCTTTATTGGCCGAGGGTGAGAGAGCCGAAATTACCCGAGGCTGTGACCGGACGCTGACAACCTGTCATCGACGTTTTAATAACGCAGTCAATTTTGGTGGGGCGGTTAATTTGCCGACCAAGAACCCGTATGTCGGCGATCCCATCGATCGCTAATTCCCGTTTATAAAGAATCTTATAAGGAGTCAGTATGGTCTGGATTGCTGTCGTTATGGCGGTGGCTTCAATTGCTATCAGCTATCGCGCTATGAATCAGAGCCATGATGCTCCGGATGCGCAAGAGCCAAAAGCGCCGGTCATCGAAAAGGGAAAGCCGCTTGGTGTGGTGTTTGGCAAGGTCAAAATTACCAGTGGCACTGTCTATTGGTGGGGAGACATATCACACAGTGAAATCAGAAAATAACCGTATATACCCGTCTGACTTGGCTCCGTTAGGGATTTGCTGTTCCGGCGCACGAAGGGTGTTTGTTACGTATGGCCTCAGTTGGGCTGATTTTGTTCGTTGTGGGGCGGATTGTGAACAGTTGCTGGCACTCGGTGACCCATTGGTGACTGAGGTTGTGACTAGGTACAGGAAGGCATCATGGGAAGGAAAAAAAGACAAACCGTCGGTTATCGTTGGTCGTGGGGACAGCATCTAGTGCTTTGTCATGGTCCGGTCGATTTTATTCAGCGGATATGGTTCGGTGAAAAGGTAGGGCTTGGTTCCCGTATAGCGAATAACCGCCGTGTGACTGTTAATGAGCCAGAATTGTTTGGTGATCGTGACCAACATGGTGGTGTTGTCGGGGACATCGATTTTTGTCTGGGGCATGCAAGTCAGGGGGTAAATGATTACCTGGCTCGGCATTGTTCTCAGGAAATTGATGGCCAGAAGGTGGTTAGTGCGTTTCGTTATCTGGCTGCGTTGGTATTTCGTAAGCCGGAGATGGGGAATTCCAGCTATCCGCCGCCTGTTTCGGTGGAAGTGGCTCGGTTGAAAACCGGTTGGGATGGAAACTCGATGTGGTACCTGGAAAAGGCAATTATTGGTGACGGACGAGATATCAACAATGCTGCAGCGTTCGGTGCCGGTGGCCTTAATGCCGCCCATATCATTCATGAGCTAATTGAGTGTCCGGAGTGGGGAACGGGTAATCGCAATATTGATGAGTTTGCCTTTCGTCGATGTGCCGACATTCTCTATGCTGAAGGCTTTGGGCTTAATGCACATTGGGTTAAGCAACAGCCGGTGGAGCAGTTTATTAAAGACATTTGTCGCTACATTAACGGTTATGTGTTCACTGATGAGGCGACGGGCAAAGTGACTATGCGCCTTGCTAGGGATGATTATGAGTCGGGAAACATCCCTGTGCTGACCGTTAAGCATATTAAGTCTGCTCGTAATATTCGCCGTCGAAGCCAGGCTGATCTCATCAATACTCTGACAGTAACTTATACCAATTGGAATACATACGATAAAGCCGCTGTTACCGTAATGAATTCAGCATTGCTCCAAGCCACTGGGCGTACCATCGGTGAGTCGGTTGATTTCCCGATGATTTATGATGACAAGCTGGCTTATCGGGTAGCTATGCGAGAATTACGGATGTTGTCGGCGCGGTTGATGACATGCGAGTTGTATTGCGATACATCTACAGCAGTTTATCAGCCTGGTGATGTGGTAAGAGTCGTTTATCCCAAAGCAGGTCTGAACCATATTGTCAGGATTCAGAAAAAACGTCGGGGAAGCTTGGCAAATCCCGAGGTAAAGCTGGAGGTAATGGAAGATATTTTCTCTTCAGCAACCGGGGACTACACGCCGCCACCGCCAAGTAACTGGAAAGAACCTATCAATACTCCTATGCCAATCAGTGAACAGAAAGTGGTTGAATTGCCTTACTGGCTTTTGGCCAACACGTTGAATCCTTCTGAATTGGCGACCATTAATGAATTTAGTAGTTTTATAGCCTGGTACGCAGCCAAACCAACCAGCGATACAGTGGGAGCTGATCTTTACTATAACCACTTTAATCGTTGGTTATATAGCCATCGAGCCAGCTTCTCACCACGTTCGCTGTTGTTGGAGTCGGCTGGCAGGACTGATGTCCAGTGGCAGGTTGTTGGTAGTGATTTGGTTGGGCTGGAGCTACCAATGATTTGCTTGGTTGGGAATGAGTTGATTGTGGTTATGGATTTGGATGGTGATATCGTCAGAGTTAAGCGAGGTGTGCTTGATACAATGCCAGAAGAGCACAATGCGATGACGCCAGTGATTGTATTAGATGCAGATGCACTCGAAGCTGAGTTTACAGCTGGTGAACGAGTTACCCTGAGAGGCTTATCTGTAACGCCCAAAGGGACACTTGATGAAGCCAAAGCCACAGAAGAAGAAATCGTGTTGGTTGGTAGGGCTGCCAAGCCACTTTGTGTTACGAACGTGCGGTTTAATGATGAGTACTGGCCTATGAGTTCAGAGTTGCCACTTAAGGTTACATTGTCACACCGAGACCGTATTAGCGAAGTTACAGAGCCTCAGTACCTTACAGACTGGTTTAGCAATGGTTTGCCAGAGAAGGGGACCAAAATCCAAGTGACTCTAGTTGATGTGGATACAGATACTGTCATCCATCATGAAATAATCACAGGCACCGAGCTGACATTTGATAACCAGATTATAAAGGAAGGAATCAGAGCTGTTCGACTTACACTCACTGCCACCCGATCAGGTAACGATGCAATGCAGAGTTACATTCATGAGGTTGCCATTGAACATCCATTAAAACCTGTTTAAGTGTTGTTTAAGATTCTACGCAGTTAAGTTGCCATCAATACCAAACCGCATAAAATGAGAAAAACTGTTTTTCAATCTATGCGGTTCCGTTTTTCAAAGTTCACGGCGCGCTACACTGAATGTTGTAATCAGTGACAACACCTGAGCTACATGCTGTCAGGGAAGATATAAGAACGACAGCTCGCAATACAGTAGCCATAAAGTTGTTTCCAGTTCGTTGATTGATATTGTTTATGCGTTTAAGTATAGCCAACTGATCATTGACATAGCTTCGGTTAAGGGATTATCATCGTGTTTCGACGATTATCGAAATGAGATGTTCTTATGCCTTGTGTTACCGATCTGGCTGTGGTTGAAGTAGATGAAGTGAAGGAGCAGGCGCTAGCTAATGCAGCAAAAGCGCTGGCTCATCCGGCCCGAATTCGAATTCTACGCATTCTGGCACGGCAACAAGGTTGCCTGAACAGCGATTTGGTAAGCGAGTTGGGGCTGGCGCAGTCTACCGTTTCTGAACATCTTAGAATTTTAAAGGTTGCGGGTTTTGTCATTGCAGAGCCGAATCCTCCGAGAACATGTTTCTCTGTCGATCAGGCAAGGCTGGATCAATTCCGTGAGCTTTTGTCTTATTTGTAATTCAACAGGTTAGTTAAGGGTCATCTACGATGGCCTTTTTTGAGAAAATAAACATCGTCTATCGACGATTAACTATTTGATTGTTTTCTAGTGGTGAAAATATGGGTATCTTTGAACGTTTTTTAAGTGTGTGGGTAGGGCTGGGTATGCTAGCCGGCCTTGTCGGTGGGGCATTTTTTCCTGAAGCATTTTCTTTCCTTGGCGATTTGCAGTACGCACAAATCAATATGGTGATAGCGGTACTTATCTGGCTAATGATTTACCCGATGATGATGCAGGTGGACTTTACCGCTGTTCGTAATATACATCGTCGTCCTAAAGGTTTGATGATCACTATTGTTGTGAACTGGTTGATTAAACCATTCACAATGGCTCTGCTAGCTATGTTCTTCATGCGCTATGTTTTTGGTGATTTCATCTCTTCGGCGTTGGCAGAAGAGTATATTGCCGGCATGATCCTGCTTGGCGTGGCTCCTTGTACAGCAATGGTATTTGTCTGGAGCCAGCTGACGAAAGGGGATGCCAACTATACGTTGGCGCAGGTAGCGATTAACGATTTGATTATGGTTGTGGCTTTTGCGCCGATTGCTGCATTTTTACTGGGTGTTACCGATGTGACTGTTCCATGGGATACCTTGCTGTTGTCAGTCGCGTTGTTTGTTGTGATTCCGCTGGTAGCCGGTGTTGTAACCCGCCATTTTGTGAAACAACCAGAAAAGCTAAACCACTTGGCTGCAAGCATGAAGCCGCTTTCGATTATGGGTCTTGTCGGTACTGTTATTCTACTATTTGGTTTTCAGGCTCAGACTATCCTTGATAATCCGGTAGATATAGTGCTGATTGCGATTCCGCTTCTGGTGCAGACATATCTGATTTTCATCATCACATACCGCTGGATGAAAAAATGGAAACAGCCACATTGTGTTGCTGCGCCGGGCAGTATGATCGGTGCATCCAATTTCTTTGAGTTGGCGGTAGCTGTGGCGATCAGCCTGTTTGGAATTCATTCTGGTGCGGCACTGGCCACCGTTGTTGGTGTCTTGGTTGAAGTGCCTGTGATGTTATCGCTGGTAGCTTATGCGAATAAAACAAGGAATGATTTTGTCGCTGAAGAGATACTACAGTAAGACATGTTTTAGGAATTATTGAGAGCATTGATAAAAAAGCCTCCGGTATTAATCGGAGGCTTTTTTAATGAGATTAGTTGTTTTGAATTCTGAATCCGTCATTGAATTCAATGGAATGAGCATCTCTTAATTGAATATCTTCCAGCGCTTTACCTGTATGGGGAAACTGGCAATAGATGGCAAATTCTTTGTGCAGTCCGTTATCAACAAATGCATCGAGAATATCTTTAGTATCAGCAATCAGTACTTTATCTTCCAAGCTTGTCCCCCTTCACAGTCGTACTCAAAATTGAGTGTAGGGGGGACGCGATATTCAGATGTGTGTTAACAATGAGAAATTTTCATTACCTCTTAATATGATGCAGAAGCAATGGCTTTAGAATCCCAGAGTTTTTGTAGCTGACCTTTCAATTCATCTAACAACGAGTGTGAACTCATTTCTGCGTGCTGATCCTGTGAATCAATGACTTGTGGCAGCGAGCTTTGTATCACAACGTCGTAGGTCAGGTACTGGCTGCTGTCAGCAAAGTTAAATACAAGCTGTTGTGCACCAGCCTCACGGGGAATTGAGAATACGCCGTCAGAGGAAACCGTAAAATACAGCTCTGCCGGGTACTCAGTCAGCAACTTCTTCGCATAGGCTTTAGTGAAACTCTCCTGAAGCCCTGCATCATAATACACTTCGGAATACGGCAAAGTTGGTGACTGCGCCTTTTTCATCAGCCGGATAAAGGCTTTTGAGGCTGTATCAACACGCAGCTCCTGATCAAGGTAACCTTTATCAATCACTTTGCTACGTTTTCCTTCTATAGAGGCTAGTTGCATTTTGAAATTTTCGAGTAGTTTTTCTGACTGTTGCTGATCCAGATACCGCTTTTCACGTAGAGCCTGACGTGTTTTAGCCAGTTGGCTTCTCAGATTGTCTTTGAAAAACTGACTGTTTGTTGAGGTATCAAAGTAGCCATTCAACCTTGTCATGCTGCGCCAGAGATCAGGAACGTGTTCATTAATGACCTTATTAGCTTCATCTGCGAGTGATGCAGGAAAAGCGGACAACATCTGGTCGCGATTAATATAAACACAGTTGCTACTGATTGACGCTACAAGTTCAGACATCCCTCTAAATTGGCGGCACATCGCATGAGGGAGGTTGTCATAATTAAACTTGAGCTGATGAATCAGCTGAGAGCCGGGCATATAGTCATCGAGGATTTTCTGTAATGAACCGTGCAACGACTTACTCAACTCTCCATATCGTTTGGACTCGATACGTATTTCCTTCTCAAGGCTGGCCACTTTTTTATGGTATGCCTCTTCAGGTGTTTCCAGCAATTGGATCTTATGTTGCAACTGCTCTAGTGTGTTTTGGTAACCGTCCAGATCTTTGTCCACGTCACGTTGCATCGCGAAGGCAATGGCGTTTACATTATCCAGGTTGTTCAGATAACGCTGTTTAGTGGCATTCAAAGTTGCAATAAAAGAGGCTGCTTCCGGCAAACGAGTTTCCCGGAACAGTCGTTTTAGCTCAGTCACATCGCCGATGAAATTCGGGTTCTGAAGCCAGTGCTGCTCAAGAAGATGATGTGAAAGATTGTGTATCTTAATAAATTCTTCAGGAACGGATAGCAGGTCCTTTTGCTCCGTAACAATATAGCCACTAATGATCTCATTGTGGCGCTCGGAAGCCATATCAAATGATTTAAGTTCGATTCGGCTTTCCGCATTACATGCCACAAGTCCACATAGGGCAGATATCAAGCTAAGTTTGCTAATAAGCTTCATGTCTTGTGTAACCTAACCGTACTACGTTCTTATAAAAGTGAAGTGTACTGCGAAAAGATTAATATGCAACAGGTTTGTATTGTCGTTTGATTTGCATGGGCAAAAAAGACTCATAAACCTTTTAATTGTTAGGGTTTTATGCTGATTTGTTGCAATCTCTTTGCTGGTTGTTATTTAGTCTTTTGTTTATGGTGTGTTAGATTTAACTGGACAGACCAGATAAGGATGACTGTTATGGCTTGGAAAAGACTTGAAGTGACAGAACACCAGGGAATCGTCACTGTAGCACTAAACCGGACGGATAAACTAAATGCGCTGGATATGGAAATGTTTATTGAGTTGGATCTGATCAGTAAACAGTTACGTAAGCGTAAAGACATTCGGGCCGTGATCCTTACCGGTAACGGCGGAACTTTCAGCAGCGGTCTTGATATCAAAAGCGTTGCGACATCAAAGCAGAAAGCCTTACGTTTGCTGGCAAAATGGTTACCCGGTAATGCAAATTTAGCTCAGAGAGTTTCGAGGAACTGGCGTTTGATTCCGGTTCCTGTGATAGCGGTTATTGAAGGGCGTTGTTACGGTGGTGGTTTACAGGTTGTAATGGGTGCAGATTTCAGGTTTGTTAAGCCAGACACAGAATTATCCATCATGGAAGTGCGTTGGGGGCTGGTGCCGGATATGGCGGGTTTGATGTCATTAAGGGAAGTGGTTTCCAAGGATGTCGCCATGAAGCTAACCATGACGGGAGAAATCATATCTGGTGAGCAGGCCCTGAAGCTATCTCTTGTTACTGATGTCAGTGATGATCCTATGGTTGCGGCACTTGAGTTTTGTCGCAGAATAGAACTGGCCTCACCGGATGCACTTGCCGCTATCAAACACACAACAAATCGTTGCTGGAATGGCAGTGAGCGGAGGCTGCTGGCCAGAGAGACACTGAGTCAGATTCGCCTGCTGCTGGGACGAAACTTCTTTATAGCCGGTAAGCGGCAGCGCTCAAAAACAGACATTGATTACCAGCAACGCCAGTCATTTTGGTAAATATAACTTGCTAATATCAGAGAACTCTTTGCGCAATATCCCACATCATTGTTAGTCTGCCATTTATACTTAAGAAAGTAGAGATATGGTTTTTGGTCTGATGAGGGAATGGCATTGCGTCGGAGTTCTGGTGATTCTTTGAAAGTAATTGGCTTTATATGCCTTTTTACTGTTCTTATCCATGTTGTGAATATTTTCTTTCGGGGGCAACTGAATGATTTCGGTGTGTTACCTCGTCACTTTAGCCATTTTATCGGCATCATTTTCTACCCGTTTCTGCACGGCTCCATAGCTCATTTAGTCAGCAATTTAGTGTCATTCTGTATTCTCGGTTTTTTGGTTTCCAGTTTTGGTCTTGCCCGCTTTATGGGGGTATTTCTGGTTAGCTGGATCGGAAGCGGAATTGGAGTCTGGCTTTTCGGGCGAATGAATTATCACATTGGCATGAGTGGTATTGTTTATGGTTTGTGGGCGTATTTGTTGGTATACGCCATTATGTACCGGAGCGTAAAATCTATAGCGATAGCCCTCATTGTGATGTTCTTTTATGGCTCAATGGTGTGGGGCTTCATACCGAATCACAGCTGGGTTAGTTATGAAAGTCACTTGTTCGGTGCTTTAGCCGGGGCCGTTACTGGTTATATCCTGGCAAGAAAAGACAAACGCAGAGAGACAGTGTCTTAATTATATTGTTTCACTGTTTGAAAGCAGAATTTATCGGAGCTTATTATGTTGGTGACTTTTCATTGTAAAGTGAGCGGAAATATCATCATGTTTGGTGATGTTGCCAAACAAATGCTAAGGCTAATGGGATTTTGCGAAAACATTCCCGGTGCAATTGATGCTGAAAATGTGCCTCAGGCACTGGTTAACTTACAGCAGGCGGTTAATTGGGTTCGTGAAATTGAGCAGAACGCCGGTGATGATCCGGCGATGAATATTGATGACTGTGATGACCAGGATGTCGAACCGATGATTGGCCTCTATAACCGTGCTATTCCCCTGATTGAAATGCTGAAAGAAGCCGAGAAGGAGGAGTGCTATATCATGTGGGAATAGCCTATGGATCAATCAGTTGTTATTGAACAATATGTAATGGTGCAAAAGGGTCTTCAGTCGGGTCGTTGACCCAGATATATTCAGCTTCAATTGCGGTTTTACGAGCAATGTCTTCATTAAGTAACTGTGAAATGATTGCCAGCGATACATCAATTCCTGCGGAGATACCTGAAGAGGTATAGATCCGTCCGTCTTTAACCCACCGGGCTACCGGATACCAGTTTATCTCACTGCCAAAACCGGTAACCCAGCGATAACGCTTTTTATTGGTTGTTGCTGCCTTTTCTTTTAACAGCCCGGCATGGGCAAGCAGGGCGGCACCTGTACATATCGAGCAGATATAGTCTGTTTTGCTGCTGTGTTGCTGTAGCCAGTTCATGATTACTGTGTTTCTGATGGCATCTTGTGCGCCGGGGCCTCCCGGCACTAATAAAATATCGGTTTGAAAAGTGTGGTAAACGCTGTAATCAGCTACCAGTTGAGGGCCCTGTTTACTACACACTGGTTTGCCGTGCTGAGAAACAAGCTGAATGGTGAAATACTCAGGCAATAAGCCAAACATTTCCAGTGGGCCAGCAACTTCCAGTAAATCAAATTCATCATAGAGCAGTGCAGTAACGGTAAATTGGGGTGCCAAAGGCTCAGGCTGGTTTTCCGACATCGCTTTTCGCTTTAGTTGGTTTAAGTAATTTATTAATCATAGCCGCGGATGGTTTTTTCTGTGCTGAAAATGGAAGAATTACCGATGGTTACGAGATGTTTTTCAAATTGACTCAGAAGTGGGAACACTTGAGGATTCTGGTTTAAAGAAAAACACTCAACACTTTTTTGTAGTGTTGAGTGTTTGAAATTAGCCAATGCTAAGTGATAAGGATTAGATATAGACGTTAATCAACAGTGTCGCCGCAGACAGTGCAATGAGAATACCCAGTAGCGGCATAACAAACTTCAGCCACTTATCGAAAGTCACATTCACCATTGCCAGTGATGCCAGTACCAGGCCGGTTGGTGTAATGAAGGCCATCAGACCCATACCGAACTGATAAGCGCTGACGATATTGTCGCGAGGAATACCAACGACATCAGCCAGCGGAGCCATGATTGGCATAGAAAGTACAGCCAGGCCGGATGAAGAAGGCACGAAGAAAGAGACACCGCCAAATAGGAACATCATCACAACGATGAACAGGCCTTTATCCATACCATCAACCATTGAGGCGCTGGCATTTAGGATAGAGTCACTGATCATACCGCCGTCCATCAGAACAGTTACACCACGTGCAATAGCAATGATCAGAGCTACACCGAGTAAGTCGTTAGCACCCTGAATAAATTCGCGAACAAACTCTTTTTCCGGAATGCGGTCGACCAGTGCAATCACAATAGAAGAAACGAAGAATAGGGTGGTCATTTCCTCAAACCACCAGCCTAAGCTGGAAACACCGTAAACCATGATAAAGAAGGTTGAAGCAAACAGAGTCAGGATGATGCTGTGCTTCTTATCAAGCTTGGTTGTGCCACCGTCTTTATTGAAGTTTTTCAGGAAGCGTTCTTCAATCTCTTTCTTCTGGCTGTAGATAAGAGATTTGGTTGGATCTTCCTTAACACGCTGTGCATAACGGATAATGTAGAGAATACAAACAATGGTGCCGACCGTTAGCAAGGCCATACGGGAAGTCAGACCCAGCGTCCAGTTAATACCCGCAGCGTTGGACGCGATGATGGTACTGAATGGGTTCACGGTAGAACACATAGTACCGATTGAAGAACCAAGGTAGATGGCGGCCAGTGCAACAATCGCGTCGTATCCGGCGGCGATGAAGATAGGCACTAGAATCGGGTAGAAGGCGATGGTTTCCTCAGCCATACCGAAGCTGGTACCACCAAGGGAGATCAGCGCCGTTACAATCACGATCAGCCATTTTTCCCTGCCGGTCATCACTTGTGACAGGCGGTTAATACCGGCACCGAATGCACCTGAATGGTTCACAATACCGATGAAGCCACCGATAACCAGGACGAAAAATACCACGTCAATAGACTGATACATACCCTGGATAGGGGCTTTAAACAGTTCCAATATTCCCTGTGGATTAGGTTCAACCGGAGTGTAGGAGTTAGGAATACCTACTGGCTTGTAAATATCGCCGTTGACGAATTTTTCGAGGTCAGCTTTGATGCCGACACTATCCAGCGTTTCTTGTGTTGCGGGCAGATCTTTGGTGCTGCCATCCGCATAGGTGATCATGAAACTGTCGCCCTGATAGGACAACTTATTATAGACACCGGCATCTACGAACCAGGTCAGTAATGCCACAATTGCGGCGACACAAAACAGAACCGTGTAGGCGGAAGGGAAACTGAGTTTCTTTTTCGCTGGTCTGTCGACTGTTGCTCCTTCGGTACTCATAACAACCCCTTGTAAATCAGTCTGAGTGAAGTGTGGATTTATTCAGGTTAGTTTCTAGTTTTGCAGAAATTAAATTAGTCAGAGTAAATAACTATTCAACTCTAGCTAGTGTGGGATTTTATTGTAAGGAGCAATTAAAATACGGCTGGATATCACAATCATATTATCTTGATTGCAGATAAATTCGAAATTGAGACAGCGAGCAAATTTCACTCAACAAATAGAAAGTTAGGACAAAAAAGCCTCCGGCATAACCGGAGGCAAGAAGAGAATATAAAGAATTATATAATTAAAGATTCGTTATCAGGCTTTATTTAGCGCTTTGGCAATTACCATATCACGCTCGATCTGCTGCTTGTCAGCTGCCGATTTTGCTGATTTCAACTGCTTTTCAAGTTTGCCAATGTAGTTTGTAAACTCAGCTTTATCTGTAAAGATCTTGTCTTTAACGTTGATCGAAGCAACGTTGGTATAGCGGCCATCTTTGCTGGTAGGTACGGAGATCTTACCTTCATTGATTAGTTGTTTAACGATTTCGCGTTCTTTGCTGTAACCGTTAAGGCCGCTTAGCGTCCAGCGATGCGTCGGCTTGCCTTCATAGTGACCTTTCTTCACTTCGGTCAGGTAGCGGATAGTCAGGTTACGGATGGTACCTGCTTCTTCACCAAATTCAGCTTCAGTATCAAACAGAACAGGGAACGATTGGCCTTCCAGTATGCCACCTGCTTTGGTCAGGTGACCCATACGATAGCTGTTCATACCAAGGCGGATAGGTGTGGTATCGGTGATCATCTTACCGTCCGCAAACTGAAGATCTTTGATTCGTTGGCCTGCTGGTTCCGTCAAATCAATGGTGTAAGTAACACCGGCAAAGAAATCGTTGGTGGAGTATTTAGATGCGCGACGCTTAGCGTTAAAGCTGTAAGTTACGTCACCGTCTCTCACGCTGTTGAAATAGCCAGCTGACCATTCCATGTAAGTCTTCAGCTCTTTCCCCGTCATTTCATAAACGGTAATTTCACCACCTGCATACTGGTAGTTGTATGCGATGTCTTTAGCTTTGATCTGGCCGACATCCAGCTCAGCATTGTCATTGTCAATCTGCAATGCGACAACGTTAGCAACAGGCGCGTAGTACATGCTGGCTTCCTGGAACAGCTTACTGATACCGGTATCCTGAATGTGCACCTGTGGAATGCCTTTGATTTCGTTTTCAGGTACCAGATCAACACCGCTTAGCTCGGCAATAACACGGTTAGCATTTTCGCGCAGGCGTTTGTGGTATGGCGCATACAGCTCTTCCATTTTCTTGTCAGAGGAAATGCCTTTGATCTTGTAGGTGAAGCTGTCTTTGTTAATCAGGGTGTAGTTGCCGCCTTTTTCTTCAAATTGAAGATCAATGCGGGACAGGGCGCGGCCGTATTTATCTGGTTCTGTGATGATCACGCCATTTACTGTCGCTTTATCGATGCGGGTATGCATGTGGCCTGCAACAATAGCATCAAGCTCAGGGTTGTCATTGGCGATATCGGTAACACCTGTTGCGCGGATATTGTTTTCGTTATCCAGGCCCATATGGGCGACAAGCACAATCGCATCGACTTTATCGTCGATCTGTTTAATCACTTTCTTCACTTCAAGCGAAGGGTTAGTGAAGGTGACACCTTCCAGGCGGTTAGTTCCTTCAGCAAAGACCTGAGTCATCGGTGTGTCCATGCCGATCACGCCAATTTTGATGCCTTGTTTTTCAATAATGGTATAAGCCGGCAGGAACGGATTGCCGTCTGGACGTTTGATGTTGCCACCCAGTGATGTGCCTTTAAATTGCGTCAGCGAACGGTTTAGTACGTTCAGGCCAAAATCGAACTCGTGGTTACCCAATACCCAGACGTCATACTTCATTTCGTTGAAGCCGAGCATCATAGGATCAACCGGTTCATTTTTAAATGTTTCAACAAAGTTGCCCTGAATGGTGTCACCGGCGTCAACTAAAATAACGTTGTCCTGCTCACCGCGAATCTTTTTAACCTTGGTAGCTATCTGACTCAGGCTGCCGCGCATATTCAGTTTGTCACTAGCATAATCCCATGGCATGAAGTGGCCGTGTATATCAGATGTACCGAGAATAGTGACATCTACAATGTCGCCGTCTGCGGCGAAGGTTGGTCCTGCCAGCGAAAGAAAAATTGCTGAGGCTAAAAGATGCTTTTTCATTATGTCGTTCTTATTGTCAGTTGGGGGAATGGCTGCCGATAGTAAGGACAAATGAAGGGGTATGGGTAGATCTGGATCGCTTTAATTGTGCAACTTATCCATTTGCATTACAAAATTGAGAGTTGAGTCGCACTTCAATCGAATGAATATTGCCGGATAGATTAATGATGCAAATAGGAGCGGGTAAAATACGACCAGTTATAAGTAAAATCTTTATTTATTAGTAAGATATAAAAACGCGGTATATATGATTATTAGCCATATATACCGCGCTTCAAGTATTTGAATTTGGAATAATTTCCTTAGAAAGGATAGCGAACCGAAACCACGAATTGGTTATCTTCTATACCGCTGACTTTGAATTCTGCTCCCATTGAGAAGGCATCACTGGTATGTAGTCGGGCGAAAACGCTAAACAGGTTATAGTCTTCCTCGGCTGTAATAACACCAAGCGTTGCACCTGTTTCTAATTGAGGCAGGATCCAGGCATGAAGAGTGAAGTTCAGTTCGGTAGCGAAACGGCCTAGTTTTTTGTCAAATTCTCCTGTGTCACTCTCTTTATTTTTAATCGATAACAGCTTCAGCTGCCCGGTAAGATCGGTGAACTGATTAACAGGAGCATTAAAGCCTACACCACCACCCAGATGCCAGTCGTCTTCAAAAGTACTTTCTGCTTCGAAAATCATGTGGGCATTTTCATGAAATTGCTGGCTATAAGCCCCACCTAACCCCCCAGGGCTTAACGGTACGCGAACTTCAAGATAATTGTACGGGAAGTTGGCGGCACTAACGGTTGAGCTCAGACCGCAAGCGGCTAGCAGCACGATGCTACACAGTCGTTTGGTCAGGGACAGGATTTTCATTGGTTTGCTTTCATGCTCATTCAGAATAAAGATACCGGGATTATGCCAAAAAAAAGCGTAATTTAGCTAACTCAATTTCGCTGTATCCGTCTTATCTCATGTTTTTTCTCGCATTGACCTCAATATTTCCTGACTGAAATCATGAGCTTCTTATAAACAAGTCGCATTATCCTAATCATTACTTCCTAAACTGTCAGAAAGTGAACAACATAAACAGGTACTGGCAGTCGATGCGTAATGCACAAATGTCGGTCATATTGCTGTCTTTCTGTTAGACGTTGCGGCGGGAAGCGTAATGACAAGAGTTGCCGAAAATTATACTAAGGTGCAGGTTATCGGAGATCCGGTACAGGACATGATGGACTGTGTCGACAAGGTTAGCTTATGGGATATTGACAGTCATCCTTCTGTTTTGCTCAATGTTGAACCTTCCCGACAGGATGAGCTGTTGGTTGAGATCCGCTGTGATGACATGCGTCGCCTTCAGCCTGTTTTTTGCGTTGTTAAAAGTAAGCTGTCTGATGTATTAGCAGATGGTTATCTCGGTGATATGTGGGAACGAATCCCGCAAGTACTGGACAGGTTGGCATTGCTTCATTTCAGTCCACACCCTGAATCGCTCGATTTAATCGCATGGTATTGCTGGCCAAGGTCATATTTTCATGTTCACCCTGTTTGGTCGGCAGAATATCAGAAAGGTTATTCCTATCCGTTACTGGATTGTCTGCTCGGGGGAGAAGCAGAACTGGCTTTGAGCCGGGCAGTTGATCATCACTTGCTTGTTCCAGGAAAGTTAATTGATCGGCTGCGTTTGTGCCGGGTATGTCACGGTTCACGAATAAATTTCGTCGATGTTTGTCCTGAGTGTAACAGTATCGACATTCACCTGAAGCCCGGCGTCCACTGTTTTATTTGCGGTTATGTTGATGATCAGGATGTGTTCATGCAGTCTGGGATCATGCAATGTCCGAAATGCTCCACCAGGCTGCGTCATATCGGTGTGGACTACGATCGGCCGTTAGAGCGATACAGTTGCTTATCCTGCTATGCAAGGTTCATTGAAGCTCCGGTCAAAGCGCGTTGCCATGATTGTGGAGAAATACAAAGCCCTGATGATTTGACTGTATCGCCAGTTCATGAATTTACCCTCGGCAAACTGGCTCGCCAGATAGCTCTCGAAGGTTCACATATGTTGCACCTGCCGTTGACCTGGGGAGCGCCACTGACGGTCGATCATCTTCCCTGGCTAATGCAGTGGGTCAGCTCCAATCAGCGTCGTTACGGTGGCGACAATACGATGATGATGATTTGGTTGTCGAATTTAGCCGAGGTGAAGATCAGTCTTGGTTTGACGAAAGCTCAGGAAAGAATCACAGAGTTAGTTAAACGGATGCAGAAGCTTTTCAGGGAAACTGATGTTGTTTGTCAGTATTCAGATGATGTTCTGATTCTATTACTGTCGCATACCAGTGACAAAGTTTGGGAGGTATTAAGAAATCGGATATCCACACTGGGGGATGTAGAAGGTTTAGAACAACTAAAACTGATTGTTGAAGTGAAAGCGTTACCGGTACCAGAGGACCAGATAGCGGAAGACTGGTTGAAAGCCTGGCTGGCAGAAGTGGTTCATTATGAGTGAATGGTGGTTCACGGTTCGCTATCTGCTGACTGATTTGAGCGGTAACATCGCCAATACGCCTTTGGTGATGGCAATGTTGCTGCCTATGCTGCTCGCGTTTGAAGTACCTCTGATGATTCTTACCCTGAGCGGCATTTTAAAGTGGTTCAGCAGGCAATATGGTAAAGATGCCAACAGGCGAAAAGGCCCGTTGCCTAAAGTCTCCTGCATTATTACCTGCTATTCAGAGGGTGAGGCTATCAGGATCACGGTGGATACACTGCGTGAGCAGGTATATCCTGGACAGATTGAGATTATTGCTGTGATTGATGGTGCTCAGCAAAATGAACATACCTACCAAGCTGCCCGTGCCTGTATTTATGATTTTGACGGCGTAACGAACCGGAAGTTAGTGCTGTTACCAAAATGGCAGCGCGGTGGTCGGGTATCAACACTGAATTCGGGACTGGCAGTGGCGACTGGCGAGATCATCATTAACGCAGACGGCGATACTTCCTTTGATAATGATATGGTCGATGAAATTGTTCGGTGTTTTGATGATCCTAATGTGCCGGCTGTTGGCGGTGCACTGCGGGTGAGAAATTTAAGCCAGAGTGTTGTTACCCGAATGCAGGGTATCGAATACATGATTTCTATGCATGGAGGCAAAACAGGTTTAAGTGAATGGAATCTTATTAATAATATCTCCGGTGCATTCGGTGCGTTTCGTCGCGACTTTCTTAAAAGTATTGGCGGGTGGGATACACACACGGCAGAAGATCTCGATCTGACTGTCAGGATCAAACACTACCTGCGTCGTTATCCGGCAATGACAATTGGCTTTGCCGCCAGGGCTATTGGTCATACTGACGTTCCGGCGACCGTTGTGGATTTATGTAAGCAAAGGTTGCGCTGGGATGGTGATTTACTGTTTTTATATTTACGTAAGCACATCTATTCAATGACCCCCAGAATACTGGGCTGGAAAACCTTCATATATACACTTGTGTTCGGTATTGGTCAGAATATCGTTCTTCCTTTACTTGTAGCGATTTACCTTTGGTGGTTGGTGTTCAGTTATCCGTCCCAGTTTGTTGCCGCACTGATGATCGGGCTTTATTTTATTTATCTTCTATTTTCACTTATCAACCTTTTGGTCTTTGTCATTGCGATTTCAGAACAGCCATGCAAGGACCTGAAAATTCTGCCTTGGTTACCGCTGTTTCCTGTTTATACATTTCTTACCAGGATGTGGGCCGCAGTTGCCATCTTAAATGAGCTTTTCCGCCGGGCTCATGAAGAAAGCAGCATGGCACCGTGGTGGGTTCTTAAACGTGGCCAGCACTTTCGCTGGTGGCATTTCCGCCGTGATAAGAGGCAGAAGTGAAGGTCGTATTTAATTCTCCGAAACAGCAGGATGCGACCAGAGATGAAGGAGTCAGAGTTCCTTATGCGCCAGCAAGGCGGGTGGCTTTCAGTATACGCTGGTATCTGATTCTGGCACTGACATTCAGTCCGGTTGTCTTCCTGCTTTGGTATGTCGGGCGGGATTGGGTGATAACCACGGCTCCGGGTATCGTGACTACAGAGCCTCAGCTTGTCGTTGCGAGCGGAGAAGGTCAGGTCGATGATGTGTTTGTTGCTGTTGGTGATGATGTTGAAGCAGGCACGCCATTGATGCGAGTCAGCTCACCACTACTGAGAGCTGGTATTGCTGAGCGGCGATTTCAACTTTCTCAATTGCTTTTTGACTGGAAAAACTACAACCAGGCAAAGATGGCAGCCCTGGATGAAGAGATAAGAATTGCACGAGAAGGGGCTGAAAATCAGGAGAAGGTATTTAAAGAATACGAAAAATACAAAAAGCAGCGCATGGTATCGAGTGCTGATTTTGCCGCTGTTCTACAGATTCGAACCCAGTCACAACTCAGCTACCAGCAGGCATTGCAGCGCAAAATTGACGAGATGAGGAAAATTCAGGAGCTGGCTTCAGCCGGCCCGCAATCTATAGCGCTGAACCAGATAAAAAGGGAGCTAGCGGAGCTGGAAAGCAGCCTGACACAGCTGCAACCAGTGGCTTTTAGCCGCGGTAGAATTGTGGACCTGCTGATTAAGCCGGGAGATTGGGTGTTTGAAGAAACGCCATTGCTGTTAATTGCTACTGCGCGAGAGTATCAGGTAAATGCCTATGTATTGCCCAAACACATAGAGAAAGTTCAGCAGGGCAATAAAGCGGTGATCCAGTTTTCCAGTGGTGAATCCATTGAAGCCAGAGTTGGTAGGGAAGTTGAACTAGCTGATAAAATCCCTCCTCAGCTGGCCGGCCCGTTTGAAGGGCAGAAAAGCATGTTGAAGGTTAAAATCATTTTTGATGATCCTTTACCGGAAAAGCTTAAAGTGGAAGGTTTACCTGTTATGGTCAGGTTCGATTAATATCTAACTGCGAGTTTTAATAGAAATCATAACAACAGCATGATCTGTGCTGTGGCTGTCCCGGTCAAAGATAGGATTAATCAAATGCCTGTCATAGGTGTGATAGGCAATAACTTCTGCCATATTTTCCAGATATTCAGTATCGAATTCGCAAGACAGCAAAATATAATCAATTACAGAGCCTTTGTTAGCGTAATAATGACTGAAGGGGCGGGCGATTATGTCAGTCCGGTTGTCTGATGAATTGTTATCGGCTTTGGTGGCTAAATTGGGTAGGGATGAGGCATCTTGTTCATTCAGAAGCAGGACTTTTTTGAACAGTTCCCAACTGTCCTGTAATTGTGTTGGTACAAAGCCTTCTTTTGTCTCGGACGCTCCTGCGGTTGTATATGTCAGTAAGTGTCGTAAAACCCCGTCTTTAAGGTCATCATTGAAGTCGCCCATTAACATCGCCGGATTCTTGGTTTGAATGCGTCGTTCAATAATGTGAGTTAGCAGTAAGGCGGCTTCCGAACCTCGTTGGATTGATGATGCCCAGCTTCCTGTGACAGCTTGAGTGAGAATCTGAGTAATATCAGCCTCACTGTTTTTATCTGCATTGTTTTTTGCATCGATATCAGCATCATCAGTTGTCGGACGCTTAGATTTGAAGTGAACAACATAGCAGTCGCATAAACCAAGGTCAGGCAGCTCAATGGTTGCCCGAAGTGGTTTTCGGCTAAAGCTAAACCCTTCATTTAGCCCCATCATTGTGGCTTTTTCTTTGTCTGCGATAACGGCCTCAACAGATTGGATCGGGTAGCGCGAAGCGATAGCGACAACAGGACTTTTAAAAATGTAATCAGTGATAAGTGTTGGCTGATCAACAACAGCGAAATACGGGTAACCCTGTTCACTCAGTAACTGTTGTAACGAATCAGGGCTAAACACCTCCTGAAACCCGATCACATCCGGTTGGCATTCGGACAGGTAATCACGAATCCAGCGCTGCTTTTTCTGCCACTGCTCAGAATCATAAATGTTCTCGAAATCATAATATGCTGACGGTGGCTCCATATAGTTGAACAGGTTAAATGTCGCCACTTTAATGAGATTTTGTTGAACCTTGTACGGTGTCTGATTCTGAGTCAAAGGGGATGTCTCGGCTGATTGAATAAGGCTTCAGAAAGCCAGTAATAAATTGAGATATAACTCAGTATATCAGCATGTTGCAAAATTAATGAAGACAGACTGCAGGAGTAGTTTGAGATGTGACAGCATTTCACAGAGCTGCCACATCTACGTTTATGAAAGCTGTCAGTTATGAAGCTCAGGCGTCCAGCGCTTGTTCCAGATCAGCAATGATGTCATCAATATGTTCGATACCTACTGAAAGACGGATCATTTCCGGGCTGACTCCGGCTTGTCGCTGTTCGTCTTCACCTAGCTGGCGGTGAGTAGTTGAAGCCGGGTGACAGGCCAGGGATTTGGCATCGCCGATATTTACCAGGCGTTTGAAGATCTCCAGGCTGTCATAGAATCGTACACCAGCGTCATAACCGCCTTTCAGGCCAAAGGACAGAATCGCAGACGGTTTGCCTTTCATATACTTTTCAGCCAATGGATAAAACGGAGAGTCTGGCAGGCCAGCATAGCTTACCCAGCTAACTTTATCGTGGTTCTTAAGATACTCCGCAACCTTGAGTGCGTTTTCTGTATGCCTTTCCATTCGCAATGCCAGCGTTTCAAGTCCTTGAATTAGCATAAAAGCATTCATTGGCGATAATGCAGAGCCTGTATTACGCAACGGTACTGTACGAGCACGACCAATAAACGCGGCTTCACCAAAAGCCTCTGTATAAACAACGCCATGGTAGGATGGCTCAGGTTGGTTAAGAACCGGGAAACGGTCTTTATACTTAGCCCACGGGAATTTACCGGAGTCTACAATGACACCACCCAGCGTTGTACCGTGGCCGCCGACATATTTAGTAAGGGAGTGAACAACAATATCAGCACCAAACTCAATCGGTTTGCAAAGAATTGGTGTGGCAACGGTATTATCGACAATCACTGGCACGCCCTGAGCGTGTGCAAGTTCGGCAATACGTTCAATATCAACGATATTACCTGCTGGATTACCGATACTTTCGCAGTAAACGGCTTTGGTTTTCTCGTCAATAAGTTCGGCCAGACTTTCAGGTTTATCATCTTTGGCAAAACGAACTTCGATACCTTGTTTCGGTAGCATATGGGCGAACAGAGTATAGGTGCCACCATAGAGCTGAGGTGTGGAGATAATATTATCTCCGGATTCAGCAAGAGTAAGAATGGCATAGTTAATAGCCGCACTTCCTGCACTGACAACTAATCCGGCAATGCCTCCCTCCAATGCTGCCATGCGTTGTTCGAGAACATCATTCGTCGGGTTCATGATGCGGGTGTAGATATTTCCCGGTACCTCAAGATTAAACAGATCCGCGCCGTGTTGCGCATTCTCAAATTCATAGGCAACAGTTTGATAGATTGGAGTGGCAACAGATTTTGTCGTCGGATCGGTTTCGTAACCGTAATGGATCGATAGCGTTTCGTCTTTCATTCTTCTTCCTTGATATCCCTGAATAGGTATGCACTTTATTAGTATCAAAAACAATGCAGTTAAGGAAAGTGTTAATGCTGAATTCACTTTAGTCAAACGTGCCATCTATCAGAAAAACAAGCGTAATTTAAGTACTTTGAAAATTAGGTACTACTATTGTTGCATATGATGTTTGTTGGCTTATGAGTAGTCTTACCCTTAGCCGGGACGGATCACTCAGTACAGAGAGCCGGGTACTATCAGGGCAGAAATGGTATGAAATCAAAGAAGCTCTTTTTATTCCTTATGCTTATCGGATTGGTTTTGGCTGTAAGTGGTTATGCGATTGTTTCTATTGTTTTACATTCAGACGCGGAGCCGTTAAAACGAGCAGACCTCTTTGTCCTCTCGGTTAGTTTCCTTAATTTACTATGCATTCTGGGGCTAGGGGGGTTATTTGTTTTTTCACTACGTACTTTACTTAAAAAGCATGCCGAAAGTTCGCCAGGTACCCCAGAAAGAAACGGGACTGAACAGCTAAGTTGTTCTGATTCGGATGCAGAAATAGAGCATGAAATATTTTATCGAGCCGCTTTTGTTCAAGCTGCCGTAGGGATAGCACAGGTAGATATCAACGGTCGCTGGATTGATGTAAACCAAAGGTTATGCGACACACTGGGATATGAGAAAGAAGAGCTGCTGCAGACAAACTTTCAGGCGCTTACTCATCCGGATGATTTGAAATATGATCTGAATATGCTGCAAAAAGTATTGTCTGATGAAATTAAAACCTATCGACTTGATAAACGTTTTTATACTAAACAAGGCAAGGAAATCTGGATTAGCTTAGCGGTTTCTCTGGTTCGTGATTTAGAGCACAAGCCAAAGTATTTTATTTCGATTGTTGAAGATATAACCAAACGTAAAAAGTTCGAATTCGAACTTGAAGAATCTAAGCGGTTGAGAGAACAATTATTGCGAGGCAGAGATTTAGCTTCAGAAGCGGGCGGAATCAGTAACTGGACATGGGATATTGTCAGCAATGATCTCATCTGGGATGAGCGGATGTATGAGATTTATGGTGTTGCTGAGGCTGAAGGAGGGTTGGATTACAATACCTGGAGAGAAAGAGTTCATCCGGATGATTTGGTTACAACAGAGCAGAATCTGAAAGAAACTATTGAAAAATTTGTCCCTTTTTCAGCTGAATTCCGCATATTCCATAAGCAAAGTGGCGAGATTCGTTGGGTAAAAGCTGCTGCTGATGTCGTTACAGAAAATGGCAAAGCCATTAAAATGTTTGGTGTTAATCTGGATATGACTGAAGAACGTCTGACACAAATTGCTTTGGAGAAAGAAGGGCATTCAGCACGACAAGCCAGCGAGGCAAAATCTAATTTTCTTGCAACGATGAGCCATGAAATTCGTACTCCGATGAATGGCGTGATTGGAATGATAGATTTATTGAGAGAGACAAAGCTCAATCTTGACCAGAAGAGAATGATTGGTACCATTCGGGAGTCTGCTTTTTCTTTACTCGAAATCATTAACGGGATTCTTGATTTTTCAAAAATTGAATCTGGAAAAATGGAGCTTGATTTGTCTCCAGTCTCCTTATTAGCCATCATTGAGCGGTGTGTGGAAGGGTTATGGGGGCATGCAGTTAACCAAAATGTAAAAGTCTACATTATTCCTGACTTTAATACCCCAGCTTATTTGCTGCTTGATCCGATCAGAATTCGCCAGGTCATTATAAATATTTTGGGTAATGCCATTAAATTCTCTCAATGCAGAAATAAACAAGGCGTTGTTTTCGTAAGAACCGCCACATTAACATCTTTAGAGAATCGATTTTGCATCGGCATTGAAGTGATTGATAACGGCGTAGGTATGACAGAAAGTCAGATAACTAAACTGTTCCAGCCATTTACTCAGGCCGATTCATCCACAACACGGAAATATGGTGGAACAGGCTTGGGGTTGAGTATTACAAAATCATTTGTAGATTTGATGAATGGATATATCGATGTTGAAAGTAAGCCTGAATCTGGCTCTGCTTTTAATATTGTTATTCCAGTTAATACTGATTCTGTATCAGAGAAGGAGTTCTCGAATGTCAATTTATCAGGGGTAAATGCTTTCGTTGCCCTCACAGATGAAAATTTGACTAAAGTTGTTTGTAATATACTGGAACAAATGGGCTGCTGTTATTTCAAGTTTGATGAGTTTGAAACGGTAACTTCGATTGGTAACTATATCGATAATAGTATTGATGTAGTGATCGTTGATCGCGAGAGTACTGCGAACAAATTCATGAAAGTTTCAGATAATCATTCTTCAGACTGGCCAAGATTTCTAATTCTTAATGAGCAGTTGGCATCAGACAGAAGCGAAGTGAGAGGTAATACGTATATTGCCAGTTGTCAGCCTTTGAAACCTTCAGAGTTTGTACATGCACTTTCTGTTATCACTGACAGAAATAATCCGGCTTATGGTTTGTTACAGAGTACGGCTCAGGATCCTGAAATTAGTTTTAGTCAGTATGAAAATGATATTGAAGATTATGATAGTTTGATTCTGGTGGCTGAAGATCAGCCTACAAATCAGGATGTTATTGGTCAGCAACTAAGCCGGCTTGGCTATCATTTTGAAATGGCAAATGATGGCTTTGAAGCACTCGAAAAATGGCGTACAGGACGGTTTGGAATTGTTTTAACCGATTGCCATATGCCCAATATGGATGGCTGGGAGTTAACGGCAGAAATCCGTAAAGAAGAGCAAGATCATCAGTTGCCAAAACGCACGGTTGTTATTGCTATTACGGCAAATGCCCTGGTTGGTGAAGCTGATCATTGTTTAGAATCCGGTATGGATGACTATTTGTCTAAGCCAGTGGAATTAAATAAGTTACGCAATAAATTGGCTCTTTGGATAGGGAGGTTAAGTCAGGAGGGTGATGCATCTTCATCTCAAAATATATCTCCTGAATTTTTAAATGCTGAAGTGAATCACAGTGCTGTAACAGAATATGATGTGGTGAATCATCCCCCGATTGACTATGAGCAGTTGAAGGAAATTCTAGGAACAGATGAGCAAGATGTGATTAATTCAATTTTGTCATCATATCAAATATGCCTTGATGACTATTTCAGTGAAGTAAAGGATGCAATAGCACACCATGACAGTGAACAGCTGCGTCAGTCATCGCATGCTGCAAAAGGAGCTTCGAATTCTAGTGGAGTAGGAAGTCTTGGCGTGATTTTCAAAGAGCTCGAAATTTTGGCGAGAGATAAAAACTGGGATGAAATCAGCAAAATTGAGCCAGGGTTAAAACAAGAGATAGAACGTGTTGAAAATTATATAAAAAAGGAGCATGTTAGCTAGACTATCGCACATATCTGGTTGTCAAAGGGGCTTTTGTAGGTTGGTAGCAATATGAGTAAAAATGATGATGTGAATGTTGTTGTGCTTTATCATAAAAAAGGCTTTGTTGATATTCTTAGATATATTCTTAGCCCTTACTTCTCTGCGCTATATTTTGAACCTATCGGGAAAAAACAAAGTGAAAAGTTCACTTCGCTTGTAGCTGAAGAAAAACCTTTACTTTTTATTTATGCTTTTGAAAAAATCGAGGATTCCGTTGCGGTAAAGCATTTCTTGCAAGGTTCTCCGGTTGGAGAGAAAATATTTATGCATTCACATGCTTCACTGGTTTTATGCGACAAACAATACCGGAAAAAAGCATTTTCAGTTTGCATTGATGGTGTATTTGATAGTTATGAAATGATAAAGCCCATCTATGATAACAATAAAATCGCTTTTACTATGATTAAGCTTGCTGAATTATTGAAGTTGAAAGCTGAAAAAGAACGCTTAGATTATCAGGCACAGTTAGTTGGCAAAAACATTCAGAATATTTCAGATGAAATAGGCGGCTTAAAAGATAAATATCAGATGGCAGGTAAAAAGCAGGTTAACCTGATAGAAAAAATTATTACCGGTTTTAATGGTATCTTTGGTGATGTGCCCGATAATGCCCTGAAGAGGGAAGTGCAAAAGTTATTCAATTCGCTTGAGTCAAAACAGTTGGAAAGTCTGTTAACAAACCTCCAAAATAACCAGGTAGGTATTCAGCTTGATGAATTAAGAAGTCAGAGTGATGACTTTTTTAATGAGTTGGATTCTGATCTTAAAAAACAACAAACGAACCTTTCTAAATCTCATGGTAACGGGCTTGATGGTATTACAGTGGTTGTCGCTGATGATCAGGATTTCATGTTGAAGATCATTTCTACCATGTTGGAACCGAAGGGAATACGTGTTGAGAAAGCGTCGAATGGTGTGGAGGCAATTCTAAAATCTAAGGTGATTTTACCGGATTTGGTGATCCTGGATATTGATATGCCAATCATGAACGGAATTGAAACCTTGGCTGCCATGAAGCATGTTCCACAACTGGCGGAAATGCCGGTTATCATGTTGACTAGTTACACTGACATTAAAAATTTCCAGCGTTGTCTCGAATTAGGGGCAAATGATTACATTGTTAAGCCAACGAACGCTGAAACGATGATTAACAAAATATCGAGTGTTTTGAGTGCGCATTAACATGTTTGTTTTACGGACATAGATAGGAAAAAATGGCCTTGCAGAGTAGCAAGGCCGTAGTGAATAGAAAGGAGCGGGTAGAGAACCGTATCAGTAAGCGGCAATAGCGCTATTTCTTTTTGTATGGTTTGTACAGGCAAAGTGACATGATAATACCGAAGCAAACGCCTTGGGTAATCATGGCCGTGCCACCATAACTAAAGAACGGTAGAGGACTTCCCATTACCGGCAATGCTCCGCTTACCATGCCAATATTAATAAATGCGTACAGGAAGAAGCTCAGTGCCAGTGCACCGCTTACCAAGCGGTTAAACGGTGACTCACACTGGTTAGCTAGCCAGATAACGCGAGCGGTAATAAATAGATACAGGCCAAGTAAAAGCACGCTGCCAAGGAATCCCCATTCTTCCGCATAAGTCGAAAAAATAAAATCTGTATGGCTTTCCGGAATAAAGCCCAATTGCCCCTGTGTTGCATTGGTCCAGCCTTTTCCTTTTATTCCGCCAGAACCAATGGCGATAAGTGACTGAATAATTTGGTACCCGGCACCAAGCGGGTCAGACTCAGGATCAAGGAACTGAACAACACGCTTTTTCTGGTATGCCGCCATTACGAAAAACCATAAGATGGGAACAGCAGTGGCTATCGCGGCCATAAATGAAGAGATGATTTTCCAGCTCATTCCTGCAAAGTACAAAACAAACAACGCATAAATTACAGTGAAGATAGCGCCGTCAAGATCAGGCTGGATAAAGATCAGCCCTGCCGGGACTCCGGTTACCAATAGGCAGGTGGCTATTTTCTTCAGATCAGGCCTACCTGCTTCTGTTACCAGCATCCATGCAATCATCATTGGGATTGCGACTTTAACCAGTTCTGATGGCTGGAAACGAATAGGACCCAGAGCCAGCCAGCGTTGCGAGCCGTTGGTGCTGTCACCCATAACAATAACACCAACAAGTAATACAACGGCTAAACCATATAAGTAAGGAGCGCAGTGCTTGTATTTTATTGGTGGAATTGAAGACATGACAACAATGGCACTAAGCGTAATTAGCGCCCTTGCCAGGTGTCGTTCAAGCATGGATTCACTGAATCCACTGGCACTCCATACGGTTAATGAACTCAGAAAAATCAGTACGGTGATGGCCATCAGTAATGGCAAATCTAGTCGTGGTCGGTAGTTGTGCATAAATCTGTATCAGTTGTTTAATTCACAAAGAGGTTGGCCTCAAATTTAAATTTCATATCAGTGCATCAAGCTGTTATGGGGTGTCCATTTATTGCTTTATACAGAGCATTACTTTCTTTCCATCCACCTAGTCGAAAACTGGATGAGGGATAACGTGTGACTGAATCAGGTAAGTCGAACGTAATAAGGTCAACGCTATGCCACTGGGCTAGCTGTGTTTTCTGTTTGTTTTCTAGCCAGATGCCGCAATTTTCAATTTTACGTGTATGCCATAGCCAATGTTGTAACTTACATTGTTCTTGACGCTTATCTGATGTGATATCAGGGGCTATTGTATTCTGTGCTAAAAGAAGATTACTTAGGTTTGAAAGAGGTCTGTCCGGTATAGCAGCAAGTAATGAAAACTCGTCGCTGTATTCTTCAGCCCGGCTGATTTCCCTTACTTCAGTTTTCCAGTTAAATGGGGAAGAGAGGTGTGTATATCCGGTAAGTGTACTGGTAGTAATTACAAGCAAGAAAAGCATAGAGCAGGTAACGGAAGTCACTATTAGGTGAGTATACAGGCTGTGCTTTTTCATTGATGCCGGGCAGAGGTTAATGCGGGAGGTGCATAAAATAGCTTTTTGGGTATAAAAATCAATTGTAAAGGTGTGTAATTAATCGTTATTGATTGTTTAGTGTGCAATTTCGCTTTGATTCGGTATTTGAGGCACACTTCATATTGAGACAAAAACGCCTTGCTATACTTATGGCATAGAATGTCAATTACTTAGGTTATGCAGGTGATAATGTGAAAGTTTTTTATTTTGCTGTGCTGCTACTTTCGGTATTTGGCTTTACCGGATGTTCCAATAACCCTTATGGCGACTCGTATGGAGTGGGGGATACCCGAACTATTCAGCAGGTTCGTTACGGCACCATCATGAAACTTGAGCCAGTTAGTATCGAAGGTGAAGGTCAGGTAGTTGGCGCTATTGCCGGTGCTGCTGTAGGTGGCATCCTGGGGTCAAAAATCGGTGGTGGTTCCGGTTCTGATATTGCTGCCATTGGTGGTGGTGTGTTAGGTGGTGTTGCCGGTAGTAAAGCTGCTGAAGGTGTTTCGCGCCGTGATGGTGTAAACATCACTATCAAGATGGATAGTGGGGAAACCATTGCTATCGTTCAAGAAGTAAATCCCAATATGATTTTTCAGGTCGGCCAGCGTGTGCGGATAAATGTTGACGGTAATACGGCCAGAGTTGTACCAGAATAATTAGCTTTGTATATTTTCAATTGAAAAGCCACAGTTTGTCAGATTTCTGATAATGACAAACAGTGGCTTTAGTTGATCTGAGGTATTACTTACCTGCAATTTTGGCTGCCAGCAGCCCCTGCATGTCATAGATGTTGGTTTTACCGTTGAACTCCAGAGCAATCGGTGAAGGCTGACCGGAAACCCATAGCTTCAGTTCTGCATCCAGATCGAAATGTCCGGTTGATTCTACGGTAAACATGGTAATGGATTTATAAGGTACAGAGCGGTATTCCACTTTCTTGCCTGTTACGCCTTGCTTATCAATCAGGATCAGGCGGCGATCTGTCAGCACAATCATGTCCCTGATTAATTTGTAAGCCAGCTCAATTTGCTCTTCAGGCCCAAGAATTGTTGCCAGTTCTTCGGTTGCGTCCTCGGCACTCATTTCACCGGCATTTCCTAAAATTGCATCGAACAGTCCCATTGTTGCTCCTTATTTTTTGGTTTTAGCCATACGGCAGACTTTTTTGGAAAAGAGGATGGCCGCTTGCTATTAATCCAATGAACGAACTATACCAATATTTAACGGTTGATCTGTTTTCTTAAGAATGATGGCACAGAGGCTTTGGCCGTTTTTGACAGTTTCTGCATCATCAAAAATGTTGGCATCGAAATCTGGTAGTCAGAATTCAGATCTTCAAGAATGTTCAGCCATAGCTTTGCGGTCATTTCTGAGTCGGCAAGCGCCCGGTGAAAAACACCGTCATTATCAATATTTTTATAGTCCACCAAAGTACCAAGTTTGTGGTTTGGCGCTTGCTGGTAAAGGCGGCGGGCAATCAGCATAGAACAGGTGAACTTACCGTCATATTTTCGGCCGATCTGTTGTAGTTCTGCATCCAGAAAACGCTGATCAAATGATGCGTTGTGTGCAACCAGATTGTAACCAGCAATAAAATCGGCAAATTGGTCCATGACTTCATCACAGCCGGGTGCAGTTTGCAGCATCTGATTTGTGATGCCTGTATAACCTTCAATAAAGCTACTGACTCTGAATCCGGGATTCATCAGTTGCTGGAAACGGTCGATAACAATACCGTTGTCCATCTTTACGGCACCGATTTCGATTGCGCGATCACCCATGTTAGGAGAAAGGCCTGTGGTTTCGAAGTCGAGAACAATAACAGTATTGGCAGCCTGCTGGGTTGTCACAATAAATAACCTTGTGGGTAGGGAGTTCAAAACGACATTGTAACCATGGCGACTGAGGAATCCAATATCCGTGTATCTTTTGGGATAAGTCACAATTTTGTCTCTATGTTTGACGTAATTTGGATTTAAGTATCTGATGTCAATTGCAAATAAATGGAATGAGGATGTGCGAATGTTCCGATTAAAGGTTGATGATGAGATAAACCTGGTGCTGGTTAATGAGAGGTTGGCACTATCAATAGCAGAACAAGTGAAGGCGAATCTGGAATATTTGTCTCAATGGTTGCCTTGACCACGTCTCTGCACCACGGTTGATGCTTTTAAAGCATTTATCCAAAAATCGCTGCATGACTATGCTGACGGTAAAAGTATGGTGTGTGCTATCGAGTATCAAGGAAACATTGTTGGTGTTTCCGGATTTAATACCATTCTTCCTAATCTGAAAAAAGCGGATATCGGATACTGGCTGGCTGCTGAGCATCAGCATAAAGGCATTATTACTCGAGTCTGTCGGGCTTTGATTCAATATGCCTTTGATGAATTAGAACTGGAAATAGTGACAATTACACCAGCAACAGAAAACGCTGCCAGTCGTGCGGTTTGTGAACGTCTTAATATGACATTTGAGGGAATTATTCCTCATGCTGAAAATATAGACGGCGTTCTTTTGAATCATGCTATTTATGCTTGCTATAAGTAAACAACGGCACCTGAGAGGTGCCGTTGTTGCTTTTGATTGGTTTAGTTTCCAGTAGTAATTGCTATTTAATCTCAATACTCTTACTGGCTGGTGCTGTTGGTTCGACTTTTGGCACTTCTACTTTTAGAACACCATCAGTAAATGAAGCTTCAATATCATCTTGTTTCAGGTTATGACCAAGATAGAAGCTGCGCATCAGTTTGCCCTCATAGCGCTCTTTACGAATAACCCGGTCACCTTCTTTTTGTTCTTCGCTTTTTGAAGTCGATGCTTCAATTAACAAGTTACCGTTATGAATTTGAACGCTGATGTCTTCTTTTTTCACTCCAGGAAGATCGGCTGTGATCTCGTAGCTGTTCGGTTTTTCGATGATATCAATCCTTGGCGAGAAGGTATCAATATCGAAGCTTTGTCTTAAAGCCGGAAATGCGTTCTCAAAAAACTGATTGAAGTCAAACCATGAATCTCTTGGAATCAAGCTCATATATGCCTCCTGTCAAAACCGCTTTAAATCCAGTTCAAGTGTAGTTAACGGTTACTTTTTATGTGGATGATTTTTACTCGTTTTGATGTTCCTCAATTTTCAAGCTTGCTTGTGCGGATGGTGAGGAAAGGTGTTTCGGAATGGAGAGAAAGTCTCAACCAGTGTGAACTATATTTATCGCTTACATGCCGTCTGGTAATTGTCTGAGTAGACGGTAGTTATGTGGATGGAGAAGTCATATGAATCAGCACCGGCATTTCAGTGTAAGGTCGTTATTCCTTGCTATTGGCATGACTGTATCCTTGTCAGTAAACGCCCAAATTCCGTTGATGAGTTTCAAGACTCAGCAGCCGATTACATTGGATGCGGTGGCAGAAGATGCATGGATAAAAGCCGCACCATTAAAATTGGTGCTGGATCAGACCGTCTATAAGCCAGAGCAGTATGAAGGGGTGCTTAGTACCAATTATTCGATTCGCTCTTTATATGATGATGAGTTTGTATATTTCTTTGTGCAGTGGAAAGACCCGACCAAAAGCGTGACACGGTTTCCGTGGGAAAAGCAGCAAGATAACAGCTGGAAGCGATTAATGAATAAGGACAAGACCGGTCACGAGAATACTTTCTACGAAGATAAGACGAGCATTTTTTGGAATATCAACGCAGAAGGGTTCACGATTCAGGGCTGCGATATTGCCTGTCATATGGCTGATGCCGAAGGCAAAGTGGCTGATATTGAAAACCAAATCCCAGGTCGGAAATTCACCCGATTGGCTGAAGAAACCATTGATATGTGGCACTGGAAGGCGGTTCGAACCGGTCTAACCGATCAGTTTGATGATCAATATGTGGATTCAAACATTGACCCGATAGACCATGCGAACTGGGGGCGTAAAAACGATCATAAAACCAGTGGCGGTTACAGCACCAATATTGCGGAAGAAAAAGAAATGCCGGCAATGGGGACCCGGCTTTGGAATGATGTCGATAACTACGCATTACTACCTAAAGATCAGGTGGCTTTCCTGGATACGTTTAAACCCGGTCAACGAATTCCGGCGGTTTTAGTTGAGCCGTTCACCGGCTCCCGTGGTGATATCAGTGCCAAAGCTGTCTGGAAAGAGGGTATATGGTCAATTGAGTTTAAGCGTAAACTGGTTACGACGGGAGAAAACGCAGAAAGAGAAGATGTTCAGTTTAAAGACTTAACGAAGCCTTATTACTTTGGTGTGGCTGTCTTTGATAATTCCCAGATCAATCACCTTTATACATTTCAGGTACAGACATTGGTTTTCGAGCAACCTAAAGGAACAGAAGCTGAGAAACCAGCTGTTCCGGTAACATCTCCAGCCAACATTGATGCAAAAAATGAATCGGATAAACAGCCTGTGAGTACAGCACCGATTGAAGATCAGGCAGATGACGTTGAGATTAAATCAGAGTAGGGTGAAGGAATAGGTAATAGGTACCGTAGTTCATGTGTTTGGTTATATTCACTCCGGCGGCATGATGTCGCCGGAGCTGGCTCGTTTTCTCATTCATTTTCTTTGTCGGAAGCCCCTCTTGCAATATTTTCTTGTTTGCCTTCACGTATAGATTCTTCTTCAGTTCTTTGTTTCTCAGTCAGATTTTCGTCTGTCTCTTCTGTTTTGTGAGAAAATATATTTTTTAGCCAATCGAACATAGACCAACCTTAGTGTTTGTGGATTAGTGCAAAACACCCTATAAGCTTAGTCGTTAATATGAGGTTGTCTGTGTTCGGTGAGTTTGAGAATCGGCAGAGCGGCATTACATTGAAAAGGTAAAAACAAAAAATAATGGATTATTTACAAAAGCTTACCCCGGTTATTCGCCATTTGGAACAACACTATGCTGAGCCGGTTAACCTGCAGCAAGTGGCTGAAATGGCCAGCCTTTCTCCTTACCATTTTCACCGGGTTTTTAAGGCAGTAACCGGAGAGACTTTGGCTGATTATATTCGTAGGCTTAAGCTTGCAAGTGCCTCCCAGTGTTTGTTTTACAAAAAGCACAGTGTTACAGAAGTTGCTCTTGATTATGGTTTTTCAAGTTCTCAGAGCTTGGCGAAGGCTTTTCGGATCTATTTCGGGGTGACACCGTCAGCCATCCGAAACTGCAACACACTCGCGGAATATTCTGACCTGATTAAAAATAGCAAGATTGGACACACGCTTCGCAAGACAGGACACGCAACGGATTCGTCTGGTGGTTATAGTTTTGGACAACAACCACATAGGAGGAAAACGATGAAAACAGAACTCTTGAACGCTCGCCATTTAGCTTATATCCGTGTGACTGGGCCATACGGTGAAAATTATGAACCAGCGTCGGGCAAACTGTACCAATGGGCCGGGGCGAATGGATTACAGAATGGCCAATGTCTGTTTATTTATCATGATAACCCTGAAGTGACGCCTGCCGATAAGTGCCGCACTGATATTTGCCTGACTGTTCCTGAAGGAACGGAAGTTGGAAATGGTATTGAACTGATGGGGTTACCGGGCGGAAGCTATGCGACGATTCGTGAGACTGTGACTGAAAAAAGTCAGTATGCTCAGTTTTGGCAAGAGCTGATGGATCAGGTTGTTGCTTCTGGTTTTGAATGTGACGATCGCCCGTGTTTTGAGCTTTATCATAGCTATAATCCGGAAACCAATGTCGCTGATGTCAGTTTTTATACGGCGATTAAAGGTTAATTAAATACACAATAGAAAAACAGCAGGGGGTATTGAATCCCTGCTGTTTTCATTTGGGCTATCTTGCCCGCTATCCAACGCTGAACTAGGCTCTTACAAAGATCTGAGGTCAATAATTAATTTCAGGGGCTATCCCCGGAATGAAGAGTCAGCCGATGAAGGACGATCAACACGCGCCAATTCTTCGTACCGCTTATTTTCGTTTCTACGAAGAGCTTAATGATTTTCTGCCACAGGGGCAGCGAAAAGTATTTTTTCCTTATTCTTTTACCGGAAAGCCGTCGGTCAAAGATACCGTTGAAGCAATAGGTGTCCCCCATACTGAAATTGACCTTATATTAGTCGATGGTGAGTCAGTCGGTTTCGATTTTAATCTCAGTGGTGGTGAACATATCTCTGTTTATCCTGTATTTGAAGCATTGGATATTTCACCTGTCATTCATTTGAGAGCGGAGCCTCTGAGGGAAACAAAGTTCATTGTGGATGTGAACCTCGGACGGCTGGCACAGAAACTGCGCTTACTGGGATTTGATGCCCTCTACAGAAATGATTTTTTGGATGATGAAATTGTCGATATTTCCCTGAAAGAGAAACGAATTATTTTGACCAGGGACAGGGGAATCTTTAAGTTCAATAATGTGACTCATGGCTATTGGGTTCGCAATCACAACACCAGGAAGCAATTGACTGAGGTGATAAATCGGTTACAGCTGGAAAACAGTTTTCACCCTTTTACTCGCTGTTCTCACTGCAATCAGCAATTACAGCCCATTGATAAAGAAGAGCTTATTGAGCGATATCCCCAACATGTTCCTAGAGATACACTGAAGTATTTTGATAAATTCTGGGTTTGTTCCGGATGTGACAAAATCTACTGGCAGGGTTCGCATTATCAGCGGATTGAAAAGTGGATCGGAAAACTGACCAGTCGCGAAGATGCTCAGAAAACGACTGATACTTATAACAGTCGGTGATGTGTCTGATTGTTTGCAAAGGCTAATTTAAAGAAGAAAAAACCGAGGTATTGACCCTCGGTTTTTTTGCTATGAATAACACTTTACTGAGAGTTACTTAGTCAGGTAGGTGTAAAGGAATTCAGTTACGCCTACCATATCAGCAATTTTGATGAACTCTTCAGTAGTGTGAACTTTCGCCATACCGGTAGAGATATTGACGGTTTTCAGGCCCTTACCGTTGAAGATGTTGGCATCACTACCGCCACCGGTTGATTTTGTCTGAGGCTCAACACCGTTAGCAATGAATGCTGCTTTGACGTTTTCGATGAACGGATCAGCGTCATCAATGCGGTAAGCGTTGTAAGCGCGGGTAGATTTGATGTCGATTTCCGCACCGTGCTTAGCTGCAACCGTTTCGAATGTGCTAACCATGTGCTCAACCTGAGCTGCCAGCTTGTCATCGTCCAAAGAGCGAGCTTCAGCCTCAAGGTACAGAGCCGGCATTACAATGTTGGTTGCCTGACCGCCTTTAACCACACCGATGTTCGCTGTTGTTTCGCTGTCGATACGTGATAGGTTCATTTGGCTGATAGCATCAGCAGCCACAGTTAGGGCATTGATACCTTCTTCAGGGGCTAGACCTGCGTGAGCAGGTTTACCAGTAATGTTGATTTTCAGGTTCTGCTGGCCCGGTGCCACAGTGATAATGGTGCCGATATCGCCGCCTGAATCCAGAACAATCGCGTTTTGAGATTTGACAAAAGACATGTCGAAGTGCTGCGAACCGTGCAGGCCGCCTTCTTCATGGACAGTGAAAGCCAGTTCAAGCGTTTTGTGAGGCTGGTTCTGAGCTTTAATGCAACGCACCGCTTCCATAATGGCTGCGATGCCTGATTTGTCATCACCACCCAGGATAGTGTTACCTTTTGAGCTGATAATTCCGTCATTGATAACAGGTTCAATATCATTGCCCGGAGTTACAGTATCCATGTGGCAGCTCATCAGAATGCTACCTTCAAGCTCACCCGGAAGTTTAGCGTAGATATTAAAGCCATTCGAAATCTCTTCCGGTACAGGCAGTTTAGCCACTTCAAAACCCATCTGACCTAATTGTTCAGCAAGGGTTTCAGCAATGACTTTTTCATTGCGTGACTCACTGTTGATTTTAATCAGTTCGATAAAATGTTGGATCAATCTTTCTTCGTTGATTATGGTCATAAGTATCTTTATCTGTCGGAATGAAGTAGACCCACTTTACCTAAAAATCACAGTGTTTTATGTGAATAGGTCAATAAATTGGCTGATTACCAGCTTTGGTTTAGAGTTTTTGTTGGTTTGGTTGTTTATTCATAAAACAAACAACTATTAAAGTGGTCTATCATTAGCAAATAACATTGCTAAAAATGAAAAGAGTAGCAGTGATGACCGTGGCATTTTTAAGGGTGCCCTAGTTAAATAACGGAGCCTTTGCATGAAGAAGGTTAAGATTGAAGAGCTTCACCGGGATCATCAGCCAGAAGCGATTAGAGAGCGTCTTCAGCAGTCTCCGAAATCACAGAACATCTCGGATGCGGTTCTTGGTGGTATAGACGGTTGTGTGACTACCTTTGCTGTTGTATCCGGAGCGGTAGGGGCAGGGTTTCCTGCCGGAGTAGCACTGATCCTTGGTTTTGCCAATCTGGTGGCAGACGGATTCAGTATGGCAATCAGCAATTATGAATCAAACAAAGCACAGCAGGAATATGCTGACAGCCTCCGTCAAATGGAAGAGTTCCACATTGATGAAGTGCCGGATGGTGAGCGGGAAGAAATCCGGCAGATATTCCGTCAGAAGGGGTTTGACGGAGAAATTCTTGAAGCAATTGTAGAAACTCTTACCGACGACAAAAAGCTTTGGGTTGAAACCATGCTGACGGAAGAGCACGGTATCCATAAAACGTTAACCAATCCGTGGGTTTCTGCCGGCGTTACTTTCGCTGCTTTTGTAGTGATAGGAACCGTTCCTCTGTTACCGTTTCTGATGATGTCGCTGCCTTTATCTCAGCAGTTCTTTATCAGTGCCGGGCTTGCTGCATTGATGTTTTTCCTGATCGGCGTCTTAAAAAGTCTCGTTTTCGGTCAGCCTGCAATTATGGCTGGGTTACGTACCTTACTGACTGGCGGAGCAGCGGCAGGGCTTGCATACCTTACAGGTTATATTCTGCGCGAAATAGTCGGTGTGGCAGGGTTATGAAACGTTAAATTGCTATGCGACTATCCATTTCACATCAGATTTGATACAACTCTCAGCCCGATTCTTTGATACCGATTTTGATGGCAGATCCCGTAGCTGCCCGGATTGGATTTGGCAGATTTAGGTAACAATGCAGCTATATAAACAAGATGCCGTCGATTGGTTGTCATCCCTTCCTGACGAAAGTGTGGATTTGTTGATCACGGATCCGCCATATGAATCTCTGGAAAAGCACCGCGCGGTTGGTACCACAACTCGCCTGAAGAACAGTAAAAGTTCAAGTAACCAGTGGTTTTCAATTTTTCCCAATGAGCGTTTTGAGGAATTACTGACTCAGGTCTACCGAGTACTGAAGAAAAACAGTCATTTTTACCTTTTCTGCGATCAGGAAACGATGTTCTACATTAAGCCGATTGCTGAACAAGTAGGCTTTAAATTCTGGAAACCCATCGTATGGGATAAAGTGGCTATCGGCATGGGGTATCACTATCGTGCCCGGTATGAGTTCATTCTGTTCTTTGAAAAGGGCAAGCGGAAACTCAATAACCTTGGTATCCCGGATATCCTTGAAGAGAAGCGGGTTTATCGCGGTTATCCGACAGAAAAGCCGGTTGCATTACTGGAAACCCTGATTGAGCAAAGTAGTACCGAAGGTGAAGTGGTTGCTGATCCGTTCTTTGGTTCTGGCTCAACCATGGTAGCGGCACATAACCTTAACCGCGTTCCTTACGGCAACGATATTTCTGACAGTGCTCATGACCACCTAAAGCAACGTTTGGTTGAGGTTGCATCCTGACAGAACAAGAAGTCTGAGAGCTTAAGGTTAGCTATCAAGTTTAGCTTCAGTCTTTATGAGGTGCAGAATAGCCAGGTCGTGACCGACGACGAAAGTAACGCTCCACACGTTAGTTAATTTATTCACCGGAGTGGGAGTCTGTTCGGCCAGGCTAGTTAAAATTCTATCTGCCTCATTCAATGGGAATCCGTCGATAGCATAAATATCCTGTTCATCAGACCAGGCCCGCATAGCGGTCTGGACATCACAGGCCTCAACCTGTGTTATGTAAGTAGCGCCGTCGTATTCCAGGATTATGGTATAGACAGACATAAAAACCTTCTGATTGATGTGGACTGCAATGCTTGTGCTTTTCTTGGCCTATGCAAGCTTTGCAGTCCGAGGTTATTTAATCATCTTTCATCATCGACTGGGTATACCAGCATGTGACATCCCCGTCAGCGGTGACCAGGTTAACAACGATCTCACCGTAGAGTTTCCACCCATCATCAAGCAAATCATTAACTTTTTTTTCAAACTCAAACTCATGTTTATCGCAGACAATCTTGTATTTCATCATTTGTCTCCTGCTGGTATGACTAAAATTACCGCTATCAAACAATGGCTGCTGAGCCGAAGCGCGTGACAAGTGTCAAACGACTGCATAGTAAATAATAGTTATAAATTAGCAGGCTGTGCCTTGTTGTATGTAACTCTTGGCTTGAAAGATAAGAAAATTATCTGAGATGCCCCGTATTCTCACAGTTTGAGGTTTGATTATTACTTATAGTGGAATCAAACGTTACCCGTAGGCATATACAGAACATATTGTTCGGACCACGAAGGAGGTACCGGTGAAAGAGGTTGTTATACTTTTGATTACCGCAGTACTGGCTTGGGCCTTAAGGAGTGCCATCAGCTTAGATTATAGTTGGCTATCTGCACCAATTGATGCGATGAAAGCTGTGGTTGGGATAGGGGTGTTTTTCGTAATTTATTTAGCAGTAAGCTGGATTGTAGACAGGGTCATTGCTTTTGAGCAAACCACCCGGCAGTCAGAGCCTTAACGCTTTATTTTTTGATTCATGATGGTTTTGATGTTCACATAAAAAATGCCAGCTAAGAACTGGCATTTTTTGCTTTAGTGCGCTGTATGACCAGAGCATTTATTATAGCCGTGAGGCTTATTTGCGTTTTGGCTGCTGGTAAGTACGTCCCGCAGTCTGGTAGATATCTTTTTGTTTGATTTCAAACATATCGAAGAAGAACCAAGCAACGAATTTAATCACATCGTCACCGTCATTCATGATCCACTCTGCGTATTCCTGCTCTTCGCCTTCATCGTTTTCTTGCATAGAAACGTGGTAAATACGACGCTCGCCTTCGATTTCAGCCAGTTGGAACTGACCTGTCAGCGATTCAGCTGCTTCGGCGATATCTTTATCTTCACAAGCTTTAAGTGCATCTAAAACCTGAGGCAGGTTTTCCTTCTCACAAAGCGACTTGATCAGGGTTTCGAACTGTTTTTGTTCCATTTTTATATAACCAAAAGTTGAGATGACGCTATTGTAGCAGTGAGAATTCGTTTTGAAAAAAGAGCATGACGGAATTCTTTTCATTTGGAGCTGTTAGTTTGATAATTAGCCGCCTGAAATACTTTTATGGAAAACGGTTCAATGGAAATTCATACTCTGGTGTTGTTTGCGATAGCTTCTCTGTCTATAAATCTGATTCCCGGTCCGGATGTGATTTATATAGTCTCTAACACCATGAGAGGGAAAGCTTCTGCGGGCACTCAGGCTGCACTAGGATTGGGGGTAGGATATATTTTCCATACACTTGCGGCTGTTTTTGGTCTGTCAGCTCTGATTTTAAGCTCAGCCTATGCCTTTCTGGCGGTGAAATTTCTGGGAGCGATATACTTGCTGTATCTGGGGATATCATCACTGCTTAATTTCATCAGGGGCAAATCAAAAATGAACCTGCCAGAGCAGGAATCCGATGCACCCGCTAATGTGTTCCGGCAGGGGGTCATCGTTAGTGTGTTGAATCCGAAAGTCGCAATGTTCTTCCTGTCTTTTCTGCCACAGTTTGTAGATACTTCATCTGCTTCCGCATCTTATCAGCTATTGGTTCTTGGTTTGTTGTTCTGTACGTTGGCAACATGCTGTAATGCTGCTTATGCCTTGCTTGGTAACTGGGTAGTCCAGAGTGCTAAAGCTCCTGCCTTTAGCCGGGTGATGGAAGGTGCTTCCGGTTTTCTGTTGATTGGTCTTGCTGCCAGAATTGCAGTCAGTCAAAGTCGGGTTTAAAACGTTGTACGGCTTTTCAGGAGCCGTTTTTTTTGAAGTTATCAGTTTTTTCTTAACTTGTGGTTACCCTCACGAACACGTATCAGACTGATTTTATTGCAATGTATTTATGATGCGCATAACAGTCAGCTCATTTAGTTTGTGCTAGTTGGCTGGTCAAAAATCAGCGCCCAATCTCATTTTGTGGCTGGCAGAACTTCTCTGAATGGTCATTTCTGGTCACTCAAATCAACTATCGTATCTACTCCCCCCGTCTACGCCGGGTAAGCTGCTGACGGGGGATGGTCTCTCTGAGTTGTAAGTCATTAATAATCGCAAATGTACCTTATAAAAAGAAAACTCAAGGAGACCATCGTGATTACAAGGAACATCAAATCCTGTCTGGCCCTAGCTATTGCTGCATCGCTTTCGGCATGCGGCAGTTCCGGTTCATTACCCTCTTCTGAAACCCCGGCTTATGTCTGTGATGCCGCTATGACTGCGCAGGCTGATGATTTGCGTATTTATCAGATTATGGTTGAAAGCTTTGTAAATGGTGATGACGCCATTGGCCATGGTACCGGCTATGGTACAAGCCACCATAAAGGTGACTTACAGGGTGTGATTGATTCCCTGGATTACATCCAGTCATTGGGGATGAATGCAATCTGGCTGACACCGATTTTTGATTCTGTTCCTGTGGAAGGTCAAGATCACTGGGCAGACCGTTTAGATGCAACCGGTTATTTCGCCAGTAACTATTTTGCGATTGATCCGCGCTTCGGTACGATGGATAAAGCCCGCGAATTGGTAGAAAAGGCACATGAGAAAGGACTTTACGTCTTCTTTGATGGTGTATTCGGTCACCATAAAGGTAATGTCGTACCTTCTCCACAGGGACGTTTGCCAGTGGGAGAAAACAATCCGGTGAGCTACCCGGAAAGCCTTGAGTTCTATAAAGAAGTTGCGACATATTGGATTAAAGAGCTGAAGATTGATGGCTGGCGTCTGGATCAGGCGTATCAGGTGCCAACTGACGCTTGGAAAGAGCTCCGTAAGAGTGTTGATGAAGCTTCTAAGTCTGTCACTTACACCAATGCCAAAGGTGAAACAGTGAACCCGATGGGTTACATGGTGGCAGAGATTTGGAATAACCAAAACTACATCAATGAAACTGGTTATGGCCCACAAGGTGATCCGGCGCTGTGCTCTGCTTTTGATTTCCCGATGCGTTACCGTGTTGTAGAAACATTTGCGGCTAACGAGAACGCTGTTGGTGGTAAAGGCGGTGAGTGGCTGGCAGAAGGGATGGATTTACATAAGTTGTATCCGGATCATGCCAAACCAAACCTGATGTTGGGTAACCATGACTTAGTAAGACTAGGGGATCTGCTTCAACGAGGTGGGATTGCTTCACCACAGGATGCTGAATACTGGTTACGCAACAAAGCTGCTATCTCATTCCTGGCTGCTTATACCGGACCGATTACCATGTATTACGGTGAAGAAATTGGTGATCAGGTAGAAAACTATGCTGCGAAGGTAGAGCAGGACTGTGCAGTCAAAGGTTTGTGTGATGATCATGTGGCTCGTTCAAGCGCTAAAATTGATGGTGTGACAGCGTCACTGAATAAGCGTCAGGCAGAGCTGCGGGATTATGTTTCAGAGCTAATGACGCTTCGTGCGGGTCATCCTGCATTATCAAGCGGCAAGCGTACTAATGTGATGGCAACGGATGCGATTTATGTTGATCACAAGCAAGCAGACAATGAAGCGCTGCTGTATATGGTCAGCACGACGTCAAGGGCTGACATCATTCCGTTAGATGGTGCTGATATTGGTTCTGAAGGCATGTTAATCGATTTGATGTCCGGCGATAAATTCAAAATGCAGGACGGCAAATATTATATTCCGATGACAGCGTTTGAAGCTCGCTTCCTGAAAATTGAAACCCCGTCGGCCGCCGGAGTGAAAGTGAAAGAAGCTGCAGCGGTTTCTCTGGCTGGAGAAGGTTTCATGGCTCAGTGCGATAATCCGACCGTTGAAGGCGTAGGTCCGGTAAACGAAACCTTGTATGTTGTTGGTGACTTCGCTGATTCAGGCTGGAAGCATAAGTCAGCCCGGGCTTTCGAATATAAAGGCAGCAATGTCTATCAGGTAGTGAAAGAAGAAAAAGCCGGCGCTTACCGAATGCAGTATGCGAGTAAAGACTGGTCTCCTCAGTTCACCGCTGATGGCCTGTCGCTGAAACCGGGTGAAAAAGGGAAGTTAGCACGTGGTGGTTACGGCAAAGATACCGCAGTAACCATTCCTGAGGCCGGGCGTTATGTCTGGAGTCTGGAGTTCAGTTCTGACGGTCAGCCACAGAAGATTATGGTCTCTAAGTGCCAGTAAAATCATAACAAATCTGAATCAAGGGAGCTTTATGGCTCCCTTTTTGGTTTATAGTTAGACGGTTACGGGTAGATAAGAGATATAACAATGACAATGGAACATGAATACTGTGTGGTCATGACGACCTTTGCGAACGAAGCAATTGGTAAGAAAATTATTAATTCTCTGATTGAAAAACGCCTTGCCGCTTGTGTTCAGGTACAAGCTGTTGAGAGTTACTACCACTGGGAAGGAAAGGTGAATTTTGATCATGAAAAATTAGTGATGATTAAAACCAAAACATCACTTTATGATCAGGTTGAAGCCGATATCCTCGCTAACCATGATTATGACACCCCTGAGATTATTCAGATGCCAGTAACAGCTGGATTTACGGATTATCTGAACTGGATTAAGGATGAGTGTAAGTAGGTTATTAACTATAAAATTGCCAATTTAGCCATCAGGTTCCATTAATACTCATTTTGACAAACAATAATGCCTGATTTATCAAATAAATCAGGCATAACTGTGAAAGTAGTCACGTTATGTAGATCCGGGCTGTTGTTATTCTTCTTCGGTCTGTTTGAAAGTGTTCCTCATTGTTCAAGCTGACACCATTCTCTAGTAATAACTCTTATTTTTTAACCATTAACCTTCTAATTTGTCCCGTTGTTTACTTCTTAGTGTTAAGTGAAGAGAAGTGAATTGTTTGGGCTGAATCCCGTTTATCTGATATCAGGAATAATAACAATAATGTCAGCAGAACCAGTACAGCGGCGTTTACAATTTGTATTAGACGCCTATCAAAAATACCCGAATGACAATGTCACTCTGTGTTATTTCGGTATGGCCAATGAAGTGTTTATTGTGCCGACCAAAGAGGGGAAATACGTTCTTAAGAACTGCTTTAAAAGCAATACCCGAAAATTAATTACGAATGAAGTGGCTTTGATTGATCACTTGAATCGTAATGGCTGTCCGACGCCAGCCATTATAAAAGATAAACACGGCAACCCGTTCCTAGAGTTCGACGGGCAGTTTTATGTGATGACCGAATTTATTTCGGATATGACTTATAACTGGTCAAGTGATATTCCGGACAAAGCACATAAAGAGACGGTACGAGCATTAGCTGATTTTCACAAAGCCACCAAAAACTTTGATGAACCTTATCCGGGATTACGGGTTGGCTTTCTTGATATGCAAGCTTGCCGCAATTGGTTGTTGGGCCTCCAACAGCAAATTGAGGTAGCAGATAAGTCGAGAACCTCTGTGGCTAAAATGGCGGAGCTATTGCCACAGTATTTTTCCTTGCTTAATAAGCTTGAAGATGAAATATCGACGCTGGATTTATCTGTGCTTGAAAAGTGCTATATCCATGGTGATTTGCATTGCTTTAATCTTTTTTATGATCAGGAAGGAAATTTCACTCAGGTAATAGATTTCGATTTTTCCCGTTATGACTATCGCTTGGCTGATATTTTCTGGAGTAGCCGGATATTCTTTTTCCGTGAATTGAAGAAAAGATATAGCCGTAAAGAGTTGGACTCTGATGATTTTGAGTTAGCTGAAGATGAAGCTGTCGAGATATTATCTAAGATCTGGCGGATGGTAATTAGTGAATATCGGAAATCAACTTCACTTTCGGCGCAGGAACTTTCTTTTGTTCATCTCTTTGTTAAGGCAGTACCGCTTTATATTGTTCGCTTCTTCGAGTTAACCAACAGCGAAGAAGAGTGCCTTGAACATTTAGAGTGGTTTGAATGGGAGCTATCCCGAGGCGACAAGGATGCGCAAGGTTTGCAATCAGTTATCAAGCGAGTAGTCGATGAACTTGATTCAAAATAGTATCCGGCATGTAAGGCCAAATCTGGCGCTTCCTATTATCCGGCTGGCATTGCCAATTATGATTCAGGGAATTCTGTTCACTCTGATGGGGTTTGTGGATTCTCTGATGATCGGCCAGCTGGGAGAAGGTGCAATTTCAGGTTTGGGTAACTCGAGTCAGCTTCTCTCATTCAGCTTCCTGTTGTTTGCTGCGCTGTCGACTGGGGGCAGTATTTTGATTTCCCAGTATTCTGGGGCGAATCAATCGCATAAGCTGGTGCATGTCGCACAGAGTATGATCTCAACAGGCTGGCTGTGCGGATTATTACTGGGGGGAATCTTCTACTTTTTTGCTGAAGAGCTGATTGCGATTCTGACTACGGACATCTTTCAACCGCGGGAAGAGTGGTCCGCCGTGCCTGAAATTGCAGGGAGTTATCTGCGCATTGTCGCTTTTGCAGTACCTTGCATGTTACTTTCACAGATGGTTTCTGCGGTATTTAATGCATCTGGTGATACGAAAACACCGGTTAAGGTCTCTGTCTTTTTCAATGTGGTCAATTTCGCCGGTAACTACATTCTGATTTTCGGCCTGAAGCTACCGGGTATTGCTGAGCCATTGTTTACCCCTTTAGGTTTGCGAGGTGCCGCCTTTGCAACTTTGATTGCCAGTGCGGGGCAAAGTTTTGTTCTACTGGTCTTTCTTATGCGCCGGTACAGCATTGCGAACTTATTAACGCCGAACCGGGAATACCTGAAGAAAATCATTGAGCTCGGGTATCCGAATACGATTGATGGCTTTTATTGGCAGGGGGCTCGTGTGTTTTACACCGTGCTGATGAACTCTGTCGGTGCTGTCGCTTATGCCGGGTATGCCATTATCCGAACCTTTAAGGGACTGTTTATGTTGCCGGTCGGCGGCTTGCAGCAGGCAACGGCGATTCATATCGGTAAGTTACTGGGAGCAGGCAAGTTCCGTCAGGCGCAGGCTTGTGCGAACAGTGCCATTATGGCTGGATTGGTGATTATGACTATTCCGGTTGTGCTATTGCTGTTGTTGGCGCATCCGCTGTTGGGGCTGTATAAGATTCAGGCTGAAACTTACGAGCTGGCTTATGTCTGTATTTGGGTTCTGGCGTTCTCGCTGTATTTCACTTCTGTCAACTCAGTAATTCCGGGGTTACTGAGAGCAGGAGGTGATGCCAAAGCAGTAATGAACATCACTCTGATAAGTTTTATCGTAGTTGGCGCTCCGGCCAGTTTCATCCTTGGTATCTGGTGCGACTGGGGCCTGATTGGTGCTTTTATCGGTATATCTCTGGAAGAAGTGTTCAAGGCCGGATTGTTTATCCGCCGGATGAGGCGTGGTCTCTGGCTGAAAAATCTCGTTCGCTGATTTAACTTCTTTACCCAAAATAAAAACGAAACGCCATCGCAGTGTTTATTTGTAAACAGCGGTGGTGTTTTTTATGAAATTCAGTTTGGTATAACTACATATTCGGATAGTTCGGCCCGCCGCCACCTTCTGGTGGCACCCAGTCGATGTTCTGCGACGGATCTTTGATGTCACATGCTTTGCAATGGATGCAGTTACTGGCGTTGATTTGAAATACCGGTTGCTCATCAATGGTGACGATTTCATACACACCTGCTGGGCAGTATCTCTGGCTTGGCTCGTCGTATAGCGGTAAGTGAGAAGCAATTGGTACAGCCGGATTTTTGAGTTTCAGGTGGCAGGGCTGGTTTTCCTCATGCTGAGTAGCAGACAGGTAAACAGACGATGCTTTATCGAAACTCAGTTGGCCGTCAGGTTTGGGATAGGGGATTGGCTTACATTTCTCTACTGGCTTTAAGCATTCATGATCTACTTTTTCGTCTTTGACTGTCCAGTTTACATGGTGGTTGAACAGGTTATGTTCGAGAGAGGCCAGTGCGCCGCCAATCAGATTGCCGAACTTATGAATTTGAGAGCCGAAATTCCGGGAGTCATACAGTTCATCATAGAGCCATGATTCTGCATAAAGACGCTCATAGCCTGGTATGGTCTGATGAAATCCCTGTTTGATTTCGGCAAAAACCGCTTCGGCGGCCAGCATGCCGGATTTCATTGCGGTATGGCTACCTTTGATTTTGGCAAAATTGAGTGTTCCGGCACCGCATCCGGCTAAAACACCGCCCGGGAATTGTTGTCGGGGTAAAGAGGAATATCCGCCTTTGGTTATCGCTCTGGCACCATAAGAAATTCGGTGTCCGCCCTGAAGATATTGCTGGTAGAGCGGGTGGTGTTTCATGCGCTGAAATTCGTCAAAAGGGCTGAGATACGGATTGTGATAATTGAGGTCGACAATCAGTCCGACTGCGACCTGGTTGTTCTCAAGGTGATACAGAAAACTGCCGCCAGTTGTATCTGACTGGCTCAACGGCCAGCCGATACCGTGAATAACATAGCCGGGCTTGTGTTGCTCCGGCGGGATTTCCCACAACTCTTTGATTCCGAGAGCGTAGTGCTGGGGATCTTTATCATGATCAAGCTGGAATCTCCTGATAAGCTGTTTGCCCAGATGGCCACGGGCACCTTCGGCAAAAATGGTGTACTTTGCTTTAAGGTCGATACCGGGTTCATAGGTGCTTTTCGGGTTGCCGTCTTTGTCGAGTCCCATATCAGCGGTAGCGATCCCGGCGACAGCCCCCTGTTTGGTATAAAGGATTTCAGCGGCGGCAAAGCCGGGGAATATTTCCACTCCCAGCTCTTCGGTCCGCTCGCCAAGCCAACGGCAAAAATTCCCAAGGCTGATAACAAAATTACCGTCATTTAGCATTGGCTTTGGCGTGATTTCTTCGGGAATACTCAGATAGTTACTCTGATTGGTCAGCATGCAGAACTTTTCTTCTGATACTGCGGTATGGAGCGGAGCATTCAGTCTTTCCCAGTCTGGAAACAGCTCATCCAGCGAACGATGCTCGAAGAGGGCACCGGATAAAATATGCGCTCCGACCTGAGCCCCTTTTTCTACCACACAAACTGACAAGGCCTGATTCTGCTCCTGAGCCAATTGCATGAGCCGACACGCTGCAGAGAGTCCCGCAGGGCCGGCACCCACGATCACCACATCAAACTCCATGCTTTCTCTTTCCATGCCTACCTTCCCGAAAACAATTATCGAGCCATGACAGATACAGCTAAATATAGTCCAGTTGACGTAAACGTAAATTCAACTAGGCTCAAAGTGTAGTTGCCCGGGCTGCATCTCTGTTTAAAAAGGAATGCATTGTGAAAGTATTGGTAGCTATAAAACGGGTCATCGATCCTTATGTCAAAATCCGCGTAAAAAGTGATGGTTCCGGCGTTGAAACCAACAATGTCAAAATGGCCATGAACCCTTTTTGTGAAATCGCGGTTGAAGAGGCTGTTCGGCTGAAAGAAGCCGGTTTTGCAGACGAAGTTATTGTCCTTTCTGCCGGAGAGACAAGCTGTCAGGAGCAATTGAGAACAGCACTGGCTTTGGGAGCAGACAGAGCCATTCACATAGATACAGAATCCCATCTTGAACCGCTGACTGTTGCAAAATTGCTTCGTGCTGTGATGAAACAGGAACAGCCATCACTGGTTCTTCTCGGTAAGCAATCCATTGATTCTGATAATAATCAGGTTGCCCAAATGTTAGCTGCGCTAACCCGGTGTTCGCAGGGTACATTTGCGTCAATGCTCAGTACTGAAGGTGACGGTGTCACGGTAACCCGTGAGGTTGATGGCGGCCTGGAGACATTAAAACTAACACTTCCAGCTATTATCAGCACAGATTTGCGCCTCAATGAACCTCGCTATGCCTCTTTGCCTAACATCATGAAAGCCAAGAAGAAATCTATGCAGGTTATCACCCCTGATGAGCTGGGTGTCGGGATTAGTCATCGCCAGCAAATACTGGCGATAACGCCGCCCCCTCAGCGTCAGGCGGGAATGCGGGTCGGCTCGGTTGCTGAGCTGGTTGATAAGCTGAAAAACGAAGCAAAGGTGATCTGATGGCGACGTTAATTATTGCAGAGCACAATAATCAGGTTGTCGCTCAGGAGACGTTAAAGGCGATTCAGGCGGGGCTGTCGATTGATTCAACCGTGACTGTTCTGATCGTTGGAAAGAACTGCCGTTTTGTAGCGGATGAGCTGAGCCAAGTAAAAGGTGTTGATAAAGTTTTGTTGGCAGATGAGCCGGTTTATGAATATCAATTGGCAGAAAACATGGCTGAGCTTATTGTGGAAATTGCAGCGCCTTACAGCCATATTCTTGCGGCTGCCACCACATTCGGTAAGAATCTGATGCCCCGAGTAGCAGCACTATTGGATGTCGGTCAGTTATCAGATGTGATTGAGATTCAGAGCCCAGATACAGTTATCCGGCCGATCTATGCGGGAAATGCATTAGCGCAGGTGAAGTCGGAAGATTCGATAAAGGTGATCACCATTCGTAGTGCCGCTTTTGATGCCGCACAAACTGGAGACAGTCAGGCTGAAATTCTTGAGCTGAATAAGGTGATTCCATCAGATTTATCGGAGTTTGTCAGCAGGCAGACATCAGAAAGTGAAAGACCTGAGCTGGCTGCGGCGCGGGTTGTGGTGTCCGGAGGCCGTGGGCTTGGTAGTAAGGAAGGGTTTTCGATGGTAGAAACGCTTGCCGATAAACTCGGTGGAGCTATTGGCGCATCGCGGGCAGCCGTCGATGCAGGATTTGTTTCCAATGATTTGCAAGTTGGTCAGACGGGTAAGATTGTCGCGCCTGAGCTTTATATTGCCATCGGGATATCAGGCGCGATTCAACATTTGGCGGGCATGAAAGATTCAAAAGTCATTGTGGCAATTAACAGTGATCCAGATGCGCCCATTTTCCAGATTACAGACTATGGCTTGGTGGGCGACTTGTTTGAATTAGTGCCTGAGCTGATTAAATCTCTTGATTGAATCAGCAAATTCGTCAGTTTAGTTCTGATTCTCGATGATCTGCCAGCCTTGCTGTTTTGCCATTTCGAACATTTCAGCCTGTTCGGTTTCAAGCTGTTCAGTCAACCAAGTGATAAAATTAGTGACAGCGTCACTTTCAAGCTGGCAGTGATAGTAGTACTGCCACGGGCTGTCGATAATTGTCGCCGAGCGGGGAAGCTTGAGATAGCCCTGTTTCAGTTCATGCACGACTAACATCAGGTCGGTTATGGTCACGCCTTGTCCGGCAAAACAGGATGTCAGTGCCATGTCCAGCGTATCGAACGTAAGCCCTGAGTTATTCATTAACTCCGACTTATGGTTTCGCTTTAACCATTCGCGCCAGTCTGAACGATCTGGGGTCGGGTGTAGTCGCGGATAAGTCAGTAATTCATCGACACTGATAGCTTTGTCGGTTTTGGTCAGCAGTTCGGAATATACCGGAGCCAGGTACTCTTTTCGCAGCATATTCTTATGGTACTGGCTTTTGGGATCGCGATGTAAACCGTAAATAGCAACGTCATAGTCGTCATCATCCAGCCTTAGTGCCGTGTCCTCAAAACCCAGAACGGAAGTCAGTACGATATCCAGTGACGGGTACTGTTCCTTAAAGGAATGCAAGCGAGGGATCAGCCATCTCACACCGAAACTCATTGCCACTTTAACCCGCAACGGAGCATTTTCTTTTGTTTTCAATTGGCGAATCATGCCGTTTAAGTCGCTGTATTGGCGAGTTAACAGCAGAGCAATTTCCTTGCCTTCGCCAGTTAGGGTCAGGCTTCTGTGCTGACGGATAAATAACGGAAAACCAAGGTGATCTTCTAGCTGACGGATTTGTCGGCTGACAGCACTTTGCGTCACATTCAACTCGGTAGCAGCCTGGGTAAAACTCAAATGCCGGGCAGCAGCTTCAAATACCCGAAGTCCGTTCAGGGATGATGGCAGCAGAGAGTGTCGGTATTTCATGAGTCATTTCCCTTTTTGCATGAGTTTTTGGAATGCAAGGGTGCCATAAAAGTTGTTTGAAACTCAATGGGATAATTCATAAATTACCCTAATAACAAAAGGGGAATATATGAAAAAACTGATCAGCCTGGCTGTTCCGCTGATTATTTCGCAGCTGGTTGCACAATTACTTGTGTTTACCGATGTCTGGATGATGGCTCAATTAAGTATCTTAGCCATTGCCGGAGGTGGCTTAGGTGCTGCGGTTTACTCGATCGTGTTTATTATTGCAGGCAGTACAGTCGGCTGTGTGGCGAATTTGATTGCGATTGCGTTTGGTAAGCGAATTACTCATCCGGAAAAAGGTGATACTGAAGTCCGCTCATCACTTAAGGGCGGTATTTTGCTTGCTGTTATTTTGACTCTGTTGCTCCAGCCCGTCTTTTTGATGATGCACGATCTTCTGCTGGTAGCCGATCAGGATCCACAAGCGGTAACTTTGGCTGTCGAATATCTTGATGCACTTAAATGGTCAATGCTGCCGAGCTTGATGCTGTTGGTATTGCGTAGTCTGGTCAGTGCATTTGGCGATACCCGTTCAGTGATGATTATGTCGATTGTGACTGTTGTACTGAATGTGCCGCTAAATTATCTGTTGGCTTTTCATTGGGGTATGGGTCTGGCCGGCCTTGGTTACGGAACCGCTCTGGCGGCTTTTCTGGTGATGCTGGGTTATGGTTACTGGGTGTTTAATCACGCTAAATACAGAAAGTACAATCCGTTCGAGAAGCTGGAAGAGTATCAACTCAGTGCCATGATTCCACTGCTGAAGATTGGTGTGCCAATCATGATTGCAACCTTGCTTGAATATGCTTTGATTTCCGGTGCTGCATTGCTGGCAGGAACATTGGGTGCAGTATCATTGGCTATTCACCAGATCGCGCTGCAATGCCTTAACTTTTCATGGAACATCGCATTTGGTTTTTCTCAGGCCGCTTCGATTCTGGTCAGTCAGCATGTCGGCAGTAAAGAATCGGATTTAGTTCGTCGTTATGCGATTCAAGGACTGGTGACAGTGACAGCAACCAGCGCTGTAATCGGCTTTCTGGTGAGTATCTGGCCTGAATTTCTGACAACAGTATTCAGCGTCGAAGGTGATGTGCTTGCCTCTGAGCTTGTTGCTGCGTTACCGGGGGTCATGGTTATTGTGGCGATGTGTTTTGTGGTTGATGCATGGCAACTGGCGGCCATTAGTATTCTGCGCGGAATGAAGGTGGTAACGGCGCCGACAATTTCAACTGTGATCGGTTATTGGTTGATTGGTTTACCGTCGTCCTGGGCACTGATGAATATCATGGGGCTAAGAGGTGTTTGGGCTGGACTTGGAATCGGTCTGGCGGCAACCGGAGTTATGTTGGTGATCCTGCTATTCAGACATCTGGCGAAACTCAAAAAACAATTCGCCGGGAATGGGATGGAATCAGGTAACTCAAGTGGTTCTGCATTATCGATTTAGCTGTCAGGCAGATTGATATAGCCAAGAAGAAAAGGGAAGATAAAAAAGCCGGAGCGAACTCCGGCTTTTTTGATCTGCGTATTCCGTCAGATTTTAGTACATACAAAAGTGTTATCGCATACGGAAAACATCAGTCTGTTTGTCATTTTGCACTTCGGCAAAACTGCGAACAAATGGTCCTTGTTGGCGAATTCGAACCGGTAATGTATCAATGGCGCGTTTAGCTTCAGCTTTCGTTGCAAAATCACCGTAGATTACCGCATACCAGCGATTACCAAGGCTGTGTTTCCAGTTTACCCAGATAGGAGCCTGGCCTTTGATTTCGCGAATATAGTCGCGGATGTCACGCTCTTCGCTCAACGCCAGAACCTGAATAGTGTAACGGTTCGGGTCGAGGTGGCCGTAGGCTTCCTGGGTGGTCATTGCGCCAACACACTGACTGTTAGTATAAGTGCTTTCTGTTGTTGAACAGCCGGCAAGAAACAGTAGCGCGATAATGGCATAAATCTTATGCATCCAATGTCTCCCTATTTGGTCCCGGGTGACCGGGAATAGTGCTCATGTGCAAGTCTAACAAGCTGACAGATAAATGAATCACAAAAAGAGTTGAACGAAGCCGTTTGCTGATTTTTCCATCGCTTTTGGTATGAATTAGCATCATTTCCTGAAGCTTGTCTGAATTCTGTGCATTCATACGGGGAAAATACACATCAATAGTGACTATTTTAACGCTTCTCGATTAAACTGTATATACATACAGTATTTGTTGTGAGTAAGAGTATGACGGTCCTACCTGTTTTTCTTGAGTCAGTAAAATGCGGTTTTCCATCTCCGGCTGATGGATATGAAGAGTCGTTGGATTTGGATGATTTCCTGATCCGTCATCCGAATGCCACTTTTTTATTACGAGCCTCTGGAGAGTCGATGGTTGGTGCTGGTATTTATGATGGCGATCTGCTGGTTGTCGATCGTGCAGAACCCGTTGTTCCGGGGCGAGTTGTTATTGTCCGTATTTATGATGAATTTACCTGCAAGCGTCTGGTAAGGCATAACAATGCCTGGTGGCTTAAAGCAGAAAATCCGGGATTCACCCCTTTTCCTTTGCCGGAAGACTCTGAAATTTTCGGTGTGGTAACCCGCAATATTCATGATTTGTTGAATTAGCAGGCAAAGAAGTGAGTAAAGCGTTAGAGGGGTACCGAGATCAGGTATGGGCTCTGGTTGATGCCAAAAGCTTTTATTGCAGTTGTGAGCAATTGTTCGATCCAAAGCTGGCGAATAAGCCGGTAGTCGTGCTTTCTAATAACGACGGCTGTTGTGTCGCTTTATCAGAGCAGGCCAAAGCATTGGGCATTCAGCGTGGTGCTCCTTGGTTTAAAATCGAGCGGGAAATGAAAAAGCAGGGCGTGGTAGTGCGAAGCTCGAATTATTCCTTGTATGCCGATATGAGCCGCCGCTTCATTGAAGAGCTGCATCGCTTTTCACCTCACGTAGAGCAGTATTCTATAGACGAAGCTTTTGTGCGCCTGGATGGCTTGAGCCACAAAGGGTTGGCGGGATACGGGAAAGATATTCGAGATACGATTGAAAAGCACCTTGGTTTGCCTGTTCGCGTAGGTATCGGAGCAACTCCGACGCTGGCTAAGCTTGGTAATCAGGCGGCCAAGCAATATGAAGAACGAGTCGACGGCGTGATTGAGATCGACACTGATCATAAGCGACGCTGGTTGCTGGAAAGAACCGATATTCAGGATATTTGGGGAATCGGTGCGAAAATGTCGACACGTCTGCGTACTTCAGGTGTTCATAACGCCTTACAGTTAGCGGATAAAAGTGCGGCAGATATGCGACGGTTATGGAATGTTGGCTTAGCCAGAACGGTGTTGGAGTTACAGGGGATTACCTGTATTAACCCGGGAGACATTGATGAAAAGCGTAAACAGATTTTATCCAGTCGCAGCTTTGGTATCGGGATCAGCAGTTTGGACGATCTTAAGGCGGCATTAGCATTTCATTGTCAACGAGCCGGTGAGAAATTACGTCGACAAGGCAGCCAGACGGGAATTGTTAGTGTTTTTCTTCGTACCAACCGTTATAAAGAATTGCCTCAGCATAACAAGACCAGTATCAGAACATTGATGTGCCCGAGTCAGGATTCTTATAAGTTTCTGTCTTTGGCATTAGAGCAGCTTGATGCTATTTACCGACCGGGGTATGAATACCAGAAAATCGGAGTGATTCTTGATGAACTAACTGATGCTAATAATGACCATTTTCAGTTCGATATGTTTGATACCAGTGCGTTGGAAGAGATGAAGCGACGGGATTTAATGGCGATTACCGATAAAATGAACGCTCGTTTTAAAAACGGCATTAAACCAGCCTCAGTAATTAGCTCGACAAACTGGCATATGCGTCAGGCATTTCGATCAAATCGTTGGACAACAAGGCTTGATGAATTGCCGGTAGCAAAATGTTAGAAGAGTTACTGATCATATTTTGGTTATAAAAATTTTTATTTAATTCCATTTGCTTATAACAATATTTTATTTCATAGAGGTAAAGAGTATTTTCTTTACTGCGTGTCATTTCATGATAATTAAGCCAGTTTTCCGAAGTATATAAAGGAAGTACCTCATGGCTAAATGGATAGGGGGAGTGCTGGCACTGGTTGGTTTGTCGTTGCTATCTACCGGGCTTATCAGTGCGTTATTGGATCTGACAGCATTTTTGTTGCTGCTGGTTGCAGTGTTTAAAACAAGAAAAGAAAAATCCTGAACTGTCAAACAGTTCAGGCTTTTTAAATTTCAAGAAAGAGTATTTAAAACAGTTGGATATAAGTAAGTGACCCCAGCCCGATACTTAACCATAGCAAGATACCAAGTAGCAGAGGTTGCAATCCTGAAGCACGCAGTCTGTTTACCGTAATTCCAGAACCAATCAGGAATAAGCAAACCACCAGTACACGTTTAGAGACAAAGAAAATTTGGTCATAAACCGGCTGCAGGTTCGGTACCCAGTGGGCAAAGAGTATTGCAACGCAGTAGAACACGATGAAGAAAGGCACGCCGATTTTTTTGCTGTCGCCTTTGAACATTAGTGAACTGAGGAAAGCCACAGGAATAATCCATAAAGCACGGGCCAGTTTTAGTGTGGTTGCGGTTCTCAATGCTTCATCACCATAAGCTCCGGCAGCACCAACGACAGAAGATGTGTCATGGATGGCAATAGCAGCCCAAGTACCAAAAGCATGCTGACTCATATCCAATAAGTGGCCGATAGCCGGGAAAACAAACAGGGCAACAGAGTTAAGAATAAAAACTGTTGCCAGAGCCAGTGATGTTTGTTCATCTTTGGCATTGATAGCCGGAGCGACAGCGGCAATGGCACTGCCACCGCAGATAGCTGTTCCTGATGCAATCAGGTGACCTGTTTTTTGTTCAATGTGCAGAAGGCGAGTAAGCAGGTTGCCGATAATTAGGGTGAAAAAGATAGACGCAATAATAAGTCCTAATCCTTGCTTGCTGGCTTCAATGGCCTGGTCTAAATGAATCCCGAAGCCAAGCCCGATGATTGAATAGGAAAGTAGCTTTTTGGTCAGTGCACCAAGGTTGAACTGAGTTGGTACAAAGCCTAGGCTAGCAAGCGAAAAGCCCAGAATTAAAGCAACCGGAGAGCTGATAAAAGGCAGAAGGCAGACAAGGGCGATGGCAAAAAAGAGACAATCGGATGTCTGGCATTTTTTAACTGAATTGGTGAGTGAAGCAAGTGACATCATCAGTGATAAGATAATCAGAAAACAAAAGGATGGCGCGAGTATACGTTGAAAAGGGAGTTAGGCAGAGTTAAATAAATTGATGGATGGGTTAAGAAAAACTTAACGTATAAATAGTGCCTTTGGGGAACTTGTTGGAATATAGCTTTAGATTGTAACGCTTACTTTCTAACCCACTTACCGGCAGCATTTTGGTAATAATGACCGGACTCTGTTTTTTCGATTGCTTTTTTGTAAGCCAGCTTGCCAACTTCAGCAGTAGTCAGACCATGAGAAACAGCAATTTTTTTATACCTGTCTTTACGGAGTGCATTTACCCCCGTGACCAGTTTTCTTACTTCCGGAGACGGATTTGACGTCACGGCGGCAACATACCCCGTGTTAGTTTCACCAACCAGCCCCTGGCTTTTCGCCTGCTGGAGATCAAGTGCAAACGCTTGGGCAGAAATGAAAAAAGCAAATAGCAGAACTAGAAATTTCTTCATGGCATTCTCCTTGCCATATCAGAATACATCTTCATCACTGAATAAGTCATCTATTTCCTTGTCAACTTTGATCCGGATTTCATGTTCAATCTTAACGTTGAGGTTTACTTCAATAGGTTTGTCGGAGGGGGAAACCTGAACAGTAGGAGTGCAACCTGAAATACTGACGGCGCTGAACATGACAGTAAGCGCAAAAAGTGTGGTGATGCAGGTAAGTTTAAGCTGAATATCCATGGACTACGACCTTTGTAAGCCATTTTTTGTTAAAGCGCAAAATTGCTACTCGTTTAAACCAAGCTGCTTTAAAAACAGACTCTCCAGCTTCGATGAATTAATGACATTCAGTGTCTTTATTAGTGCTGGTATATCGTCTTCGATGTTCAGGTTTAGATTCACCGGGCGTCCGTTTTGAAAGTCCGGATTATGCCCCTTAAACCTTGAACTGGCATTTAATTGTCCTTCTTTAGAATAGTCTATATCAACGGCCAGCGAGTCGTATTTATAATTTTTGAGAATCTTACTGATCACCAGCAGACTGTTTTCTCCGGCTGCTTCGATGTTCTTATCAATCGCGGAACCTTCTTTATATCTTAGAATCCCGCCGGGATAACGGGAGTGCAGGCTGCCATTTTTAACCACCGGAATACCATCTTCAATGGCAACAGGAAAGCGGCCATCGAGGATGCCGGTTAGTTCAATGTCTTCAGGTTCAATAGCTTCTATCAGCTTCTTCAGATCTAGATGGTGCACAATAATCGGGATTTCCGGAATGTTGGCCAGTTGATTACTGGTGACACCATGAGTGCTGACAGAACCGCCGAGCGTATAAGCGTTCGCACGATGAAGGGCATAGCGATTATTTTCCGTGTCAAATTCTATTATTGCGAAGACGTTTTCCAGTAATACTCCGGCATGTAAAAGGCCGATATGGGCGCTGATCGGGTGCTTTGTACGTATACCTCCGGGAGTAATAACCGCAGTGACGGCAGCATTAAAGTCGGCAAAATGAAAGCCGTGAATATTGCCGCTGAGAGCATTGGTAAAGACACCAAAGTGTCCGGTTAATTTGTCTTTATTGATAACCAAGTCGGCATCAAAACTGATTTTGCCATTATTCAGATCGTATTCTAGCGGAAGCAGAGGCAGATAATATTTCTGCAGTGTTTGCTTCGGGCTAAAGTGAATTTCATTACGGTGTAACTTGATTCGGGTCTTTTGTTGGCTTAAATCTGAGATAACAGTGAACTGGACCAGTTGTGCCCGTTTCATATTATTCAGCTCGCCTTTGGCAGAGATACCTCTTGGTGTCAGTGATATCTCCCCGTTACTGCCAAAAGCAGGCAACCGCTGATCGTTTTGCCCGAGGTTCAGACTAACCTGATAGAGAGTGTCAATTTCTAGTTTCTCACCGGATTGAAACAGCGAAGTATCTTTCAGTTCAAGCTCAAGCTTTGCCTGATACTTTTGAACCGGAAGCCGGCTTTTGTCTTGAAGTAACTTTTTCCGAGTCTTTTCCGGCAGGCTGTCATCAAGAATAATTTTCTCAGCGTATGCATTAGCACCAAGAATAATTGCACTGTCAGGTTCAAGATTCAGCATTAGGAGTGCTGGCTTGTCAGGCTCAAAGCGCTGACTAATTTCAATTCCTGGAATGCTTAGCTCCAGCTCATTGATTTCAGTATTGATAAAGTCCGGATGTGCTGAAAGCGTCAATTTATCGAGAGTAAGTAGGGTATGTTTAAGTTGTACTTTCAGATCACTGGCAGACCATTGCATGGAAGCATCAGTCGTCGCATTTACCGTCTCAATTTTTGTGTTAGTAACAGGAAAAAGCTGACTTAGCTTTCCCTTAAAACGTAGCTCTTTGTGACACTGTAATGATTTTGAAATTTCCGGTATATCAATGCGTAATGAGCAGATGAGCTGCTTAAACTGAATTGAAATCAGACTGTCGTGATGAGGGCTTTTCATCGCGATGTTTTCTGTCTGCTCGGTAAGATTCAGAGTTAACACACCTTTGTTGAAATGTGCTCGTAAATCGATAGCACCGTCGGTATGAAAAGCCAGTGAAGAAACAGGGCGCTTCTCTGATTCGGATGGTGAAAGAACAGGATGATGGAAAGCAAATTGATTGAGGTCGAGATCGACTTTGGAAGGAAGCTTCATCGTTATCTGGTACTCGGCCTGAGTGATATCAATCATATTGATTAGCTTTGAGTCACGGGAAGATTCAGTTTTCTCTGAGCTTTCTTTGTTGGCTGTATTACCATTCTTACTCTGATTACTAAGAGGCAGCATGCTGATCTGCTTTGCCGTAAACGTCAGAGGTGCCTGTAAAGTGGCACTCGGAATACCGTGGAGATTTAATCTGTCTGTCAGTGTTTTTGTATCAGCGAAATTTAACTGGCATGAGAGGTTCTTGGGTAACGGGTTGGCAACATGAAACTCGGCTCGACAATCCAAACTATTGCCATGGGGGCCGGATATATGCCCGGTAAAGTGAGCGTCCTCTTCATTTAAGTGTTTCAGGTGAACGTCAATATTGTATGGGTCAGGGCCGAGTGCTTTACCTGTCAGCTTGAATCTTGCTTTCTTATCCGGCTTGTCTTTTCTTGGATGCGGGGTTTCCAAAACCATCACGGAATTGATAATCAGCTTTCCGTAGCTGAAATCTTTAACCTTCAGTTTTCGTAAAGGCAAACGAGACAGTTTTCCGATAGCTCTACCGAGGTGAAGTCCCTGGTTAGTGTTATCCGGTTTTTCGACAAATTGAGGCAGGAACTTCGGTTGTTCGAACTTGAGTTGATCGGCTGTTAGCTTGATACTTTGTGCTGCTTGATCAAGATCCATTTCCAAAGCGATATTCCGACCGGACTGAATATAATCAGGCGTAACTGTTGGCCAGTCCGGTATCAGCGTCGCTATATGAACAGACAGAGGTGTTTTCTCAGGCTGCCAGCTAATAGAGAAATTACCGTCTTCAAAGCTGAGCGGATATCGATGTTTTGCTTCATCCTGTGGGATGAAAAGCTTGAGAGAGGCTTGCCGGATAAAACCAGTAATCACTAGATATGGTTGAGTCGTCAACACCAATTCAATGTTACTAATCTGCTGCTTTATTGGGTGATCATTTTTATCAAACAAAGATGCTTTGAGTTTGCTGGCATGAGCGCTAAATACATAAGGCTCAGAGAGGTCGGTAAAGTTAAACGAAGCATCAACAAAAGACAGAGCGCTAAGACGAATTCCTTGCTCTGCCAGTGCATTCAATACCACCGGAGCTAACCTTACCTCGGTTTGGCGGGAAAACAAGCGCCATGATGAATTTGAAATTGCGCTTTCCTCATCAACAAAATGTTCAAGACGAAGTTTTTTGAGAGTAAGTGCATTGTTGTTGATAGCAATGGATACTTCATCAATCATCAGGCCTTGCTTGAATGTGATGCCTGACACGGCATTGATTTCGATTCCCTTAGAGGCGAGCCAAGGAGGAATGATGATAGCCGGGATAACGAAGAAACAAAGTAAAGCAAACAGGCAATAGATAAAAAGGCGCAGCTTACGGCTGCGTTTGTTTTTTCGTCGATCGCCGTTTTTTTGCATCGCACAGGCTTTCTTCGACGCACTTTGCTGTTTACCTGCTTCATCCATGAACCAATAAAGCTCCCGAAAGACTTATCTTTGCTTGTTATTAAGCATAAGCCTGAATCATGGGTTTGGTTGGAAATGTTTGATTATTCAGTCTGCTATGTAGGTGAGGGGGGAGTGAAAGAAGCATAAAGAAAAGCCCTCAGAAGAGGGCTTTTGTGTGTCTGCATATCGGAAAAAAGTAGCCGGTTACTATCAGAGTTCAACAAAATGTTTTTTGACAGGGCCCCGGCAGATTCCATGTTGGCTACATATAGTAGTTATTATAAGAATTCTTACCTTACAGGAGGTTAACAACCTGCCAGTGCAGGATCACAGGCAACCTGTGCAATCTTGGCTTCGTGTAATTCATCTTCGGTTGGTGCCGGAATTGTAGTTTCATTATTCAGGCACTGTAGTGCATTCATCAGCGCACCTTTAACAGCAGCCTTATCATCACCATCCAGAGCGTGGATGGCTCGGAAAAGTTCTTTCTGAATTTGCGCCGCTTGTTTGGATGCTTGTTCCAGCTCCAGATATTCAACAGAAGCGATTTCATGAATTCGCTGTGCTGAGACGTTTGGATTTGACAGGTCCCGATTAGTCATCAGTTGAGATGAACAATGTTTCAGATAGGAGATGCTTTGAGAAAGCGAATGAGAAGGTTGTTCCATAATGATTAATCCTTACCTGTTGATTTGAAATCAATTTCTTATCGTCCCAGACACATGTCGGCAACTTTAGTGCAAAATGCTGTGCGATATATTAATTCAGATCAATTAAATCACTATTCTTAATTGTTTTTAATATGAATCATAAGGGCTATGCTTTATTAGGTTAAATTTGCTATTTGATGGTTAATTTTGCCATGCGAAGTGAGTAAATAATGAGTTAGTTAGTGCAATGTGTTGAAAATAAAGGCTTAAAAATCTGGCATGTTCTCTGCTGTAACATGATGACATTAGGTAGCCAAAGGGAATAAAAATGAAAAAATTGATGTGTGTACTGATTGTTATCTTTTCATTTTTTGCGATCAGCAATCTGGTTTCGGCAAAGGAGAGTTTGCTAATTACAGGAAAGATCGCGCTGAATAACAATGTACAACCGATCAATCAACTGGTAATGAAAGTCCCTGTCGGTAAAGTGCATCTCAGAGTTGCAGAAGGTGATGCCATCACTTATCGGGTTGAAGTCAAAGAAGACACCTCCGGATGGTCATTACTTAAATCTGATTTGGATGAAATCAGCATTTCAGAAAATGTATCAGCTCAGACAGCATTCCTCGAAATTGATGAGGATGACATAAAGCAGGAGTGGACTTTAATTGTGCCACCAGAAGTTGCGCTAAATTTTGATGTCGGTGTCGGGAACATTAACCTTGATTCAATCAGCCAGTCACTAAAAGCGGATATTGGTGTCGGTTCTGCATGGGTAAGTGTTAATGCCGCTGATTATGAACATGTTTCAGCAGGTGTTGGGGTAGGAGAAATTCAGGTAAGTGGTTTTGAACAAAGCCAGATGACTCAGGAACGTGCGGTAACATCAGCTCAGCTTGAATACAAAGGTGCCGGTAGTAATACGATTGATATTGAAATTGGAGTCGGTGATGTCAATCTGAGCCGTCAAATGCTCTAAGTTGCTGTAATTTATTCTTATAAAAAAGTGAATAGCCTTTAATATATGGATATTCACTTTTTTGACTAATTTATCGCTATGGTTAGAAAATTATCGGGGTAAATACTTAACAAAATGAATAAAAATATCAGTAACTGAATAACTATTTATTTCTATCGTCGAAATTTTCCTGTTTTTTTGGAGATCTAGATTTTTTCGTCACTCAGATAAGTCTTCCAGTTTTCCGTTACACGCATGAACTCTTCCTGACAAATGTCTTCCCGTTCTTTTTTGTATTCTTTATCTATCTCATTCAAAAGTTGTGAATGTTGATCTGGGTTACTACCGTAAATCAGACACAAGGTGTAATAGTAACGCTGAATATCAAGGCTATGTTCATCGATAAAATCCAGATTCTCAAAAGCTTCAACTTGCTGATCTTCATAGGCGAACAGATCGGCAGCACTAATCGCAACTTCGTCACCGTTTTCCACGTAATTCAGCAGTAAGACATTGGCAAAGTTATCTACGGCATCTTCCTCTTTGCCAAGTACAGGAATGTTTTGGTCAGCCACATAAGCATGCCCAAGCTCATGGAGCAGGGTATGTAGAAGGGAATCCAGAGCCGCTTGCTTTTCAGTAATCCCGGACTCTTTATAGTTGTTAGATTTGAACCGCTCAACGGCATGGTGGAAAAAGCTATATGGCACCAGAATCTCATGTTTCTCGGGATCGTATAAAGGACCATCTTCTGCACCAAAAGTAATTGCCACCGGTTCAGAAAAAACAACGACAGACTTACTTAATTCCAGAACCGTTTGAATTGCATCAGAAGATTTAATTGTATCCAGAACCTGCTTATCTGCCTCGTTATCTGCCGACAGGTATTGATACTGAACCGTTGGTTTTACATCGAGCTTCACGGGCTCAGAGGTGTCGGCAAAAGCGTGCTGGCCGAAAAGAGACAGACCTGCGGCAATACTTAATGGCAATAAATGTTTGTTCAGCATATTCAGGATTTACATATTGGTTTGATGAATAAGCAGTATCAGATAAAAAATGATGATGTTAAGCAAGGATTACATTGTTTTTATTCGTAGGAATGCGATGTGAACCTATGATACAAAGAGCAAAAGGGATGACGATAATTCGTCGGGAGTGAATGTGAATAAATTATTGTCTTTTGAAGCTTTACTGGTACTGGATGCGATTGAACGTCGGGGCAGTTTTGCTGCAGCATCTGAAGAGCTGGGGAGAGCGCCATCTTCACTGAGCTACCAAGTACAGAAGCTTGAGCAGGATCTGGATTTGGTGATCTTTGATCGTTCCGGTCATAAAGCGGCTTTTACCAAGGCCGGAGCGCTGCTACTTGAACGGGGACGCCAACTTCTTACTGCCGCAGATGAAATGATTTCTGATGCCAGTGCATTGGCGCATGGTTGGGAGCTGGACATTACGATTGCTTATGATGGATTGATCAAGCTGGATCATTTATTACCGCTGGTGGATGAACTGGGAAAACAGAGCAAAACTCGCGTTCGCTTTCGGGAAGAAATTCTAGCCGGTTGCTGGGAGTCTCTGGCACAGGACAGGGCTGACATACTGGTCGCACCTGCACCAGCGGTTGCTCCGCCGGAAGTGAAGATAAAACCTATCGGTAAGTTAGACACTATATGGGTCGCGCATCCTGACCATCCGATCCACCAGCACGACAATCCGTTGGATCCGAAAGTCCGCCAGCAGTACCGAGGAATAGCGGTTGCGGATACCGCACGTAATTTGCCGCCGCTGACTTATAACATTTTGGATGACCAGCCGTTGTTAACTGTCAGTTCAATGCACGACAAGCTGGTGGCACTTAAAGCTGGTGTCGGCATTGCCACCATGTCGGCAAGTTACGCTGAAGAATCGATAAAAAATGGAGAACTGACAGTGATCGGCGATGATCCTGTACAGGAACTGGAGATCGTATTGGCGTGGAACCGTAGTCGCATGGGTAAAGCCAAAAGCTGGTGTATCCAACACCTTGAAAGCTTATGGAAAAAGCAGTTTAAGCAGAAGTAATACAAGTAATTCTTTCCCCTTGATTTTCATGAGTTTAAATTTTCACCAAAAACTGAATCAAGGGGAAAGAGCTTAAGATTATTTCAACGGCAACAGCATTTCGACAATGCCGTCTTCCATTTGGATATCAATATTAAATCCGACTTTTTGCGCCAGCATGATCATCCCGCGGTTTGACGGCATCGTCATTCCGCTGATTTGGCTTAATCCCCGTTGTTTGCAGTAACGGATGATTTTATCCATCAAGATACTACCCAAACCAACACCTTTCAGATCAGAGCGAACCAGAATCGCAAATTCGGCATCAATGTTATCCGGGTCGGATAAAGCCCGACAGACACCGATGATTATTTCTTCGTTTTCACCTTTTTCGTTAGTTATTTGTTGTGTCGCGACAAATGCCATTTCACGGTCGTAATCAATCTGTGTCAGGTTTGCCATGGCTTCATGGTTTAATTCACCGACATCTGAGAAGAAGCGTTTGTAGAGGTCATCTACTGAAACCTGAGAGATAAACGCTTTATGTTTGGGCTCATCTTCCGGCAGGATCGGCCGCAGCAAGATAGATGTACCGTTCTTGAGTGTTGCTTCTTCTTCGTGCTCTTTCGGATAGGGCCGAATAGCGAGGCGCATCTGTATGTCACCATCAAATGGTTGAATGGTCATTGAAGCATCAATCACTGTCATTTCTTCACCGGCAGCCAGCAGCGGATGAATATCAAACTCTACAATTTCAGGGCAATCGATAACCAGCTGGGAAATTTTGACCAATAGTTTGCACAGCGCAGAGATGTCCAATTGCTCGGGCTGACTTCGTTGTCGGATTTTACCGGTTTTAATCGCATTAATAACCAGATAGCGGGCCAGCGCCATATTAAGTGGCGGAATAGCAACCGCCGCATCTTTGTTGATATCCCATTCGCCCGTACCTTCACCAATCAGAATGACTGGCCCGAAAACAGGATCATGGTGAACTGAAATCCGAAGCTCCTGGGCGCCTGAACGGTTGGCCATTCGCTGAACCAGCAAACCATCAATTTGCGCGCCGGGGTAATTGAGTGAAACCCGATCCAGGATAGCTTGAGCGCTGTTTGCTACTTCAGCTGCCGTTCTGAGATGAAGCATCACGCCATGAACATCAGACTTATGGCGAATATCCGGTGAACGGAGTTTTACCGCAACCGGATAACCGATTTGTTCGGCAATTTGTGCGGCTTCGGCAGCGTCTGAGGCAATCCAGGTTGGCAAGGTTCGGAAGCCATAGCTTTCGAGCACCGGGCGAACTTCGTGCGTTTTAAGCTGCGTGTGCCCCTGGGCGATAAGATGGTTTAGTACATCATGAACATGTCGTGGATTGGCCTGAACTTCCCCGAATGACACTGGCGTTTCCATCAATTGTTTCTGGTTTCTGCGGTACTCGACCAAATGCATGAAAGCGGAAATCGCACTTTCCGGGGTTCGATAGGCAGGGAAACCGGCTTGCGTAAATAACTGTCGTGATGTCACTGCCTCATTTTCACCAGACCAGTTACTCAGAATATTAAACCGCTTTGTGCGTGGATGAGATTTCAAAAGTTCAATCAGTTTCTCTGCTGTCTCTTTGCCTGATGCGATTGCAGACGGAGAGTGCATGATGAGCAAGGCGTCAAAATCATCACTGTCGAGCAGAACCTTCACTGCTTTTTCATAGCGACTGACATCCGCATCACCAATGATGTCAACAGGGTTGGAATGAGACCAGCAGGCAGGCAACACTTCAGATAATTTGCTGATGGTTTCATCACTCAGTTTTGCCAACTTGCCGCCTTGTTCAGAAAGCGTATCCACCGCCATTACAGCCGGGCCTCCGCCATTGGTCAGAATTGCCAATCGCTCTCCTCGGAGTGGTACCGAATGGGCCAGCGTCTCAACTGCAGCAAACAGTTCATGAGTATTGTGAACCCTCAGCATGCCTGCTCTGCGTATTGCCGCATCGTAGACCGCATCCAGGCTGATTTCACCACCGGTATGCAAATGCGCGGCCTGATTGCCTGTTACGGTTCTGCCACTTTTCAGCACCAAAATACGACGGTTACGGGCTGCCGCTCTGGCTGCAGACATAAATCGGCGGGCATCTTTCACAGAATCAACATACAGCAGGATGGCTTCGGTTTTACTGTCACGGCAAAGATAATCTAACAGTTCGGCAAAGTTGATATCACAGGCATCGCCAATAGAAAGGAATGTCGAAAAACCAATACCTTTATTTTTAGCCCAGTCGAGAATTGTGGTACACACAGCCGCTGATTGAGAAATAAAAGCGATCTTCCCTTTATTTGCCGCAACCGGCGAAAACGAAGCATTCAGGTCGAGCCAGGGAAGGATAATTCCCATGCTGTTTGGGCCGACAAGACGCATTCCATATTGCCGGGCAACAGAATACATGCGATCTTCTTCGGTTTCTCCTTGGTTTTCAAAGTCAACATTCATTCCGGCTGCCAGCACAATGGCAACTTTGACGCCTTTTTCACCTAACTGACGGATAATATCTATGTTGCGATGGGCGTTGGTACAGACAATGGCTAGATCCGGAACCCGAGGAAGACTGTCGATTGTCGGATAGGCCAGCACTCCTGCTACAGAATCATATTTGGGCGTTACCGGCATAATAGGCCCGTGGAAGCTTCCCGACAGAAGGTTACGGATAATGATGTTACCGGCCCGATTGGGGCTGTCTGACGCACCAATTACAGTGATTGACCTTGGTTTAAGAAGTTTATTCAGTCCATCCATAGCGCCACCCGCCATCAGTTAGAATTAAGAACAGTTTAACGGATGGTAATAGGTGTATGTGACTAAAGTCCGCGAGCTGTGATCAAAACAGGGTTGTTTGATAAAGAAATTAGGAGGATAAAGAATTGAATTAGAAAAGTGATGGCTCAGAGAAATAAACTAAAGATAGAATCGCAGCAACTGATTAAATTGCTGCGATTGATGATTTAGATTTCGTAACGACTCTTATCGCCGATGTCATAATGAATAGGCATACGCCACTTGGAAAATGCAGCCACCGCCAAAAGAATGGCACCGGACATACTGAAAGCAATGCTGATTTGTGCTTGGCCAAACACCAGGCAGAACCAAAATCCTGCCAGAGTAAGCGGAGTCAGCATCAATAATTTGAGTTTAAAGCAAAAATATTCTTTAATAGCCAATGCACTAAAGGTAAATAAAGCGGCACCAAGAGCCAGCGGATTCCATAAACCGGCAATCATCAAGATAGCGGCGAAAAGGCTGCTGCCAGCAATAAGTAAGCGGAAACGCTTGTCGTATATATGTACAGTATTTGCTGCAATCAAAGCGGCAATAACAAGGGCTGGTGTCGCAAAGTCAGCCTCCCAGGCAATAACAGACATGACTGCGGCAGAAAAGGTTAGGGCACCGCGATATAAGATAACAGTTAACCAATCAAGGCGGTCGATATCGCTTTTAATATGTGGATCGGCCATTGAAGAACTCCTAAAAGGGATGATTGGACAAGAAGAAGGCTATATTACACCTTAATCCTGTGACCAATGGCTGATAGTTATTGATCTATCTTAAAGTTAGGGTTGATTGGGTTAAAAACCAACGGCAGAATAAAACACAGTATTTGGATTTGGCAGAGTAATAATGAAGAAAGTCGCCGTATTAGCCGTTTTAACGGCATTGTCCGGTTGTGCGTCAGATAGTGAAACAATGCAAATTGTCTCCTCATCTTCTGAAGAGATTTATACTGCAGAGCAGCTTCACACGATGGAACGCATTCAGGAAGCAAAAGTGCCGCAACCAGTAGTTCAGCCGCCTAAGATTGAAAAAACAGTGGCTGTTGCTCCAGTAGCAGTACCGGTAAAACGCACCGTAACCCCAATACCAGAACAGAAAAAGCAGGTTACACCTAAGCCTGTTGACAAACCAAAGCCAAAGCCGGTTTATAAACCAGCGGCAACGGATCCTGAGGGATATACCATTCAGGTTCTGGCACTGAGCCATAACAAAGGCTTCCGCCCGTACATGAATAAACTGCCATCTAATCAGCCAGTATGGATGAACAAAAAGCAATTGCAGGGTGTGCCTTGGTATACCATGCTGTTTGGTCACTACCGTACTCGTGAAGAGGCTAAACGTGCACTCAATGCTTTGCCTCAGGATGTAAAAGATTACGGTCCGTTTATCCGCAGTTTTAGTGAGATTAAAACATCTCCAACGCCAAAGCTGACGAAGCTGAAATAGAGTTAAACTCAGCTATTTTTAAGGAGAGCCGAAAGGCTCTCTTTTTGATCTGAGCGGTTAATTGAGTTTATCGCTTTATAAACCTTCTATTGTTGTGGTTTTAATAACCAAAAGAGTAACTTCAATTGAAGTATTTCACTGTTAGCTGCCATATGTAGTGCAATAGTCCGCTTTTTTCTATTACTATTGAACAAGGTTTTGACTGGTGCGCTTTATCATGTATCTGTGTTTTGGCACCAGTCTGTAACAGATATTAACTGTCAGGCGAAGTCGCCTGCAGCGTTGTAATACAAGGGATGATAATGAGTTCAATCCATGTTTTATTATTGTGCGGCGGCGGCAGTGCCGAGCACGAGGTGTCACTGGTTTCTGCAAACTACATTGAAGAGCAGCTGAAACAGATTGATGATATTGCCTACACCCGTGTCGAAATGAAAGGAGACGGGTGGTTTGATCAGAACGGGCAGATGTGTCAGCTAAATTTGGATAAGACTCTGCAAACCGGCGACAAAAAAACAAGCATTAACTATGTAATCCCTTGTGTTCATGGCTACCCGGGTGAAACCGGTGATCTGCAGTCATTCCTGGATATGGCAAAACTGCCATACTTTGGCTGTGGTGCAGAAGCCAGCACTAATTGCTTCAACAAAATCACCACAAAACTGTGGTTTGATGCGCTTAATATTCCTAACACCCCTTATGTTTTCCTTAGCGATAACAACGAAACTGCACATGCTCAGGCTGAAGCTGCATTCGATAAATGGGGGCAGGTGTTCATCAAAGCCGCGTGTCAGGGTTCTTCTGTAGGTTGTTACAAGGTAACTGATAAGTCAGAGCTGGCAGAAACGGTAAACAATGCATTTACTTATTCAGAACAGGTGCTTATCGAAAAAGCAATCAAGCCTCGTGAGCTTGAAATTGCCGCCTATCAATACGGTGAGGAACTGGTTATCACCAAGCCTGGTGAAATTCTGAGTCCGGAAGATGAGTTCTACACCTACGAAGAAAAATACAGTGCAGACAGCCACTCAACAACTAAAGTTGAAGCAGACAACCTGACTGATGAACAAATTGAGCAAATTCGAGATTATGCTCGTAAAGCTTTCGTACACATGAAGTTGAAAGATCTGTCTCGTATCGACTTCTTCCTGAGCGAAGAAGGTGAAATTCTTCTCAATGAGATCAACACCTTCCCGGGTATGACACCAATCTCTATGTTCCCTAAGATGCTGGAGCACCATGGCCACCAGTTCAAGGCATTCCTAGAGCAAGCAATCAAGGCAGCTGCGATTAAGTAATCATTGAACAACACAGAGCAGGGTACACCTGATTCACTCATCAGTCGTGATCCCGCTCTGTGTTCTTAATTTCGCTATTTGGCGATTTCATAACCAGATGCAATACTGGTCTATAGATGCAAAATCAGGAAAACTATGCTGACAAAACAAAAAAAACTGGAACGTTTTAAAGCCTTGCGCGAAAAAAACTACCGGGCGAGTCTTCAGCTAGAAGGTTTTGATGTTGAGCCGTTTAAGGTAAATGCAGAAGTGAATTCGTCATCGGAAGCCGAACTAATTGCCAAATTGAAACAGCGATATGCGAGATAAATATGGTGTAAGTCAGGATCCCGATTGTTATCCCAATACATCGGTCCTCAAAAATTACTTATCCATAATGGATGAGGATGAGCTTGAGCTTGCCGAAAGGGACTTTTCCCGAGTTCGGGCCGAGCATTTTGAGCCTGTATTTGATCAATTCAACCTTCCTTATCTGCAAAAAATCCACCGCATACTCTTTCAAGACTTATATCCCTGGGCTGGCCAAATAAGACAGGTCGATATCACCAAAGGACAGACCCGCTTTTGTCACGTTCACAATATCGAGCGAGAAGCCAACCGTCTTTTTCGAGAGCTGGAAGAAGAGAACCATTTGTGTGGTTTGTCATTCGACAACTTTATTCGTCGCGTTTCGCACTACTTTTGCGAGCTTAATGTAGTCCATCCTTTCCGGGAAGGTAATGGTAGGGTGCAGCGTATCTTCTTCGAAATTCTGGCTATAAATGCCGGTTATGAGCTTTGTTGGGAAGGGATCAACCTCAAAGAGTGGGTTGATGCGAATCAGGCTGGTTATTTTGGAGAGTTAAAGCCGTTAGAAAAACTATTTGAGCGAATCACTGTGCCAATCGAACATCCGCATGATTACAGCGAGCACTGGACTGAAAATCCGAGCTTAGATTGATTTAAACCATCGTGTTTAACGCACTATAATTTTTATATTGCCACCAACTACCAAATACACGCCACTCACTTCTCCCAAGGTTTTGTCTTCCTATATTTAGCCAATTCCTGTTCATGTCGGTTTTTCTCGCCAACGTACAAAGCAGGCATAGCCGGGCTTTTCCAACGTCCTTGTTCCTGAATGTCTTCAACAGATAAACCAGAGTCAGCCAGATCCTTTGCGGCGCCAACACGTGGTGATTGTCCCGAGAACAAATGACCAGAAGGCATATTCAGCTCATCACTGGCTCGCCGGAATACACGATATATTGATGAATGATCTAATGCCTGGTCGCCGATGTTTCCGTGTCTATCGATTCGCCGAAAAACAAAGCTGTCATAAATCAAACCAACCACCAACCAGCGTTGAAGCACTTTTGATGAAACAGAACTGAGTTCAATCACCTTGTCGCCGACAGTAATGTTTACCAAGCCGTTGCCGTGGATATAGAGTGATTCAACTGTCAGAGCGGAAAGTTCACTCCGCTTTAGCATTGCTTCAAATGTAACAGCCCAAATTGCCAGATCGCGAACATCCTTTGGTTTAGTTGATAGTTCATAAATGTCTATTAACTTCTGCAAGTGTTCGTCACGAAAGGCAGATGCATTACGGCAATCATTCCGTTTTTCGCTTTGCTGCTTTTTCATTTCAATACGAATTTCGGTATGGGCACACGGATCCGTTAATTGGTGGCAACGATGAACCAACGAAATGGTGACAAGGTAACGTTTTAAGCTTGCAAGCTTGCGCTTGAGAGACATGCGATCGATATATCTGTGCACGGTCTCAGCCGTTGCGGGCAGAGCAGGGACTTTATTCTCTAAGCAGAAGTCAATGAAACTATTCCAGTCATTTTTGAAAGCAACCAGCGTGTTTCTTGCATATTGGTTTTGTGTCAGTGACTCCCAGTTCTCTATGCCACTTATATGACAGTTAAACCGTTCAATACTGGTGTTTCTTTGTGCATTATCTTCTATCACTTTGATTTTTCTAGTCATAATCAGTGTCAATATCTGGTGCACTATAATTATAAACATATAACAAAAAATAAAATTTACATATCAAATTCAGAAAAAATTTAGTAAAAACCAGAAATTTATAAGCATATCAGGAAGACAAACGTTTAACTTAATGCTTCAATAACAGAGTATGAAATAAGTATTTCGATTGTGTATCTGTCTGCATTGCAAACACTTATTCTGTACAAGGATTAAAGCAGTGTTAGCTCAGCATCGTTGAGGAGCAAAAATGAAGAAAAGACTCTTCCACCGAGGGCATAATATTGAGAATACGACTGGTGAACCTAATGGGTGGAGAACCGTCATCAATGGGCGCCCGGTAGAAAACAAGCTTACGCTAGTCAAGAAGAGTATTGATTGGTGGTGTGATATGAAAGCTTTTATGCCGCCAGAGAAATTTGAAGGTCTGAATGCTCAACCTCAGCAAGCAGGCCAGAAAGTTGAAGAATACAGAGGCTTTAAGCTGGTAAATGACAGCGGTAACCCGAATGAGTGGTATGTCATCTTGCGTGGCAGACTGCTGAAAGGTTCGCCTGCAGCAATAAAGAAACATTTGGATGCTGTGATTGAAAAACTAAAACAAAAATAAAATTATGTTTGGTTTGTGTGATTGGTATTACGTGAGAGAAAAAGGGAAGGGTGTTCGTATCGTGTAGTAACTGGTTTTAATAAATCTTGCTTAAACAGAATTTAGCCCGGACTGTGATAACAACGCAGTCCGGGCAATTTCATTAATAGCGAAGTGTAAGCAAAATAATATCAATCATCTTCGTCTTTCTTATCGACATCAACCAGGTAATCACCACTTAGCCAGTTTCGACCAATAAGTAGTTTGTACTCCAACTTACTGCGGTCACGAAGGTTAACAGACACCGTCTTGTGTTCACCGTTCCAGCCTAAATCCATTTTTACTGCATAGCGGCGTTCAACGCCCTGTGCATTACGAATTTTACTGACTTTAATGATTTTGCCTTTATACCTTACTTCATCACCATTCTCATTAGTTGCTGTAAACTCAACCATATGACCAAGGTGTTCACGCATGTTATCGCTGTCACTGTCTTCTCCAATGACTTTAATATCAGTAGCATGAATAGAGGTTGTTTTGGCACCTGTATCAATCCGTGCCTTAAAATCCAGATCAAGTTCATGTACTTTGATTGTTTCAACCTGACCAACAATTGACTTCTGTTTGCTGTCATTACTATCAGCCATCGCCAGGTTTGCCCCAGTTGAGCAGATCAAGAACAATGCCGGTAACAGAATTTTTTTCACACACAGGCTCCTAAGAGTTTATTTGTCTGTTTTTAATATAGACACCAGATGGATTGTTGCACTTAACATCATCCAACCAGCAGGAGGAGCTTACTCAGAAGCTCAATATGAATCATATACCATGAAGCAGAATTGACGCTGAACAGCAAAGTCAATTATTGGTAAATTTTTAATAAATCACGAATTTTGCTGAAACAGGCATCAGTTTGTTCAAACTGTACCGCATGAAAGCCTAAGCTTTTAGCTGCTTTAACATTATCAGCATTGTCATCAATATAAAGGGATTGTTCTGGCTGCAAATCGTATCTGTCCAGCAACAGCTGATAGATCTGCGGCTCCGGCTTAATCACAAACTCTCGCCCGGAAACAATGCCGCCGGCAAACAGAGAGAAAAACTCATTTCGGTCATGAAGCGTTTCAAAAAAAGCATTACTCATATTAGTGAGATAGTAAGCAGAGAAGTGCTTGTCGAGCACCTGGTAAAGTAAATTTTCTGTAGCTTGTATTGGTTGCAAGCTGTCTAACACATGATCAATAAAAGACTGCATTCTGGCTACAGTAAAATCGGTACGAGCTGCAAATTTCGGGATCTCTTCGGCAAGCAACATAGTGCCACGATCCAGCGAGAGCCAATCCGGGTGATGGATAACTTCTTTAAGTAAAATGTTTTGCTCAGTTGTCGAATCGGTAAATGTTTGCACAATTCGGACTGGATTCCACTCAAACAATACAGCGCCAAGATCAAAAATTACGTTACGAATCATAACAGTTTCCGTTTTGCTACCATTTATTGATAATATTCGGGAACGGGTAATCCGCAAGCTTGATTCAATAACTTATTATCAGGCTCACAAATCCAAGAAAGCAGACGAGATTTATTTCAGATGAATGATAACAGCCGCTTAGTATTCTCGACAGAGACAGGCCGAATCAAAGAAGAGAAAGCAGCACCAAAACGTCCTAAGGGCGACGGTGTTGTTCGCATTCAACGTCAGACTAAAGGTCGTAAAGGCAAAGGTGTTTGTGTTGTTACAGGCCTTGATCTTGAAGACGCGCAGCTGAAGCTGCTGGCTGCCGAACTAAAGAAAGTTTGCGGCTGTGGTGGCTCAGTTAAAGATGGCAACATCGAAATCCAGGGTGACAAACGCGATGTCATTAAAGTTGCGCTGGAGAAAAAAGGCCACACAGTAAAACTGGCCGGCGGTTAATCAAAAGAGCCCGAGTTAACCCTCGGGCTTTTTCTTATCAACAATAAGAGATTGTCACTAAGTCACGGTAAACCGATGAACATCAACAAGCACAAAGAAGTTGCTGTATAAGTAATGACAACTAGCTTTGAAGAACCAGGCAAACTGACCATTTGCAGCAGAGCTTAAAAATAGGTGTTAATTACCTATTTTATGGTAAATTGCGCATACTGTTAAATTGTCCAGTATTCAGAAGGGAGAGCGCGTAGTGGCCACACATCAACGGGATGAGGGGCGTTACCGGACTAATAATTGGGGTGACTCTAATACCTTATTTAACATAATACATATAATGCGCACTCAAGTTCCTGTTCGTGAAGGGCTAAAAATCCTGTAAAACCAAGGACTAAGCCCCAAAAACCTTGGCTACCCAATTTTGCCGTGATGTCATTCCATAACTGCTGGGCTTTGTAATCCTTGGCTCTTTCTGCTGCCAGATAGATTAATGCTTGGTGCGGGTCAATATTTGAGTTTTCGGCCAGAAAAATTGCTTGTGTATCAGACATTTGGCGCTTGCCACTTCTGTATTCAGAGATTCTTGATGCACCAACAGCTAGGTCGTGTGCAATTTGCTTGTCTTGAACATAGTTTTTTGCAGTTTTGTATGCGTCTAGCAGTTGATTTTGATACATAAATCCTCCTGTGTTTTCCTCATTTTAGCTTCTAAATTACCAAAATTGGTATCTTGTAATTACCAAAGCTGGTAATTACGATTACCAAACTTGGTAATTACATAAGCATTGAGGCACATCATGACTACTACCAAATCCTCTCCAGCAAAGAGTCTTCGTGAAGCTCGTGACAAGCTACGTGCTCGTGTCGTTCCTCAAAACAATAAACCTATTGTTGTTACTAAGGATGAATATAGTGCTTTTGAACATGCCTCTTTTGCGTTGAGAGAACGTTTAGTGACATTGCGGCGCGACCTTGCTGAGGCTGAGAAATTTAAGGTAGATGTGTGCTTGTACCATCGTTTCATTGAGGATGCTGAGAACGCATTGACCGCTATTGATTCTATGTGGATTCGCGCTTCTGTTGAGGACGCTTAATCATGACTCAATTAGCGCAGTTAGAGCACTCCAAGCTGAATTGGTTTGAGCGTTATGCTTTGGCTCAACAATCTGGTGATTACTCATCCGTGCTGACGTTACCGCGTGACGCTAAGAGTTCTCTGCCGGCTATGCCTGAATGTTATAACGTGGTCGCTAGCATGTTCACTGATGCTTATGGCATCAATCCATATTATGCCGCGCCCCAGCCTGTGATTGTGTCTCGGGATGATGATTGGGGTAAGAAAACAGTTTGTGTTGGTGAGAAAAGTTGGATTGTTCGCGCCTTTGATGCTTGTAAGTCACATCGTGATTTTGCGCCAGTGATGTCCCGTGCATACATTAGGATGGCGGATAAAATTGGTCATCTTGAAGCACTTCGTGCATTGGAAAACGCTGATAAGCGCTTGTCAAAACTTGAGTTTCGTTACACTTCTACTGATGAGGAACTGTGTGATTTTGCTAAGGCCAAATCCGCGTTTGTCATGCGTCAGGTCGCGGGTATTAAGGATGTCATCGAGGCATTTGACCGTGCTTGTGACATTCTGTCTGACTACGGTTTGGCGTTTCGTCCTGACCAAGTTAAAAAGGCCAGAGAAAACAACCAGCTTCAAAGCTTGATTAACCGTGCAACCAATGAGCTTTGGTGGCGTCGTACGTTGCGTCGTCGTTCTGCATTGGAGATTGAACGTGTTGCCCGGGATTTGACGATTGTCCATAAACATGGTCAGGCGTATTGCTCTGATTTCTCTCTTGGCCGTCGTCGTCAGCGTGACGAGAGTAACAGTGAAGTGCTGAAAAATACTGTTGCGTATGACGAGGATGACGAATCTAACTGGTTCAGCTTGCATGAGCTGGCGGGTAAATCCATTTCTAACCCGGAGGTTCGCCGCGCTGAAATGTTTGTCCGGCTCAAGGGGTTTGAGAATATCGCTAAGGCAAGCGGCCATGTTGGTATGTTCTACACTCCGACCTGCCCTAGCCGCTTCCATTCTGTCTCTAACAACCAAGTTAATCAGGCTTGGCTTGATGCGGGTTGCCCGTCCACTCAGGACGCGCATGACTACATGACCAGCATGTTTGCTGATTTCCGTAAGGCTCTCGATAAGGCTGAAATCAAGGTTTATGGCCTGCGGGTTGTTGAGCCTCATGCTGACGGTTGCCCGCACTGGCATTTGCTGCTGTTCATGGAAAAGAGCCAGCAAAAGAAAGTCACCGACCTGTTCCGGGCGGCGGCAATGAAAGATACACCAGAGGAACCCGGGGCGAAAAAATACCGTTTCACCTCTCAGGCGATTGATTGGGAGAAAGGTTCGGCGGTTGGCTATGTCGCTAAGTACCTGTCAAAGAATATCGATGGTAAGCACATCGATTCTGACCGCTCTACTGTTCTTGAGGGTGTGGCGGCGGCTGAGCGTGTGGTGACTTGGGCCCGGGTGAACCGTATCCGCCAATTCCAGTTTATTGGTGGCCCGTCCGTGACTGTGTGGCGTGAGCTGCGCCGCGTCCGTGAAGAATTTAAAGAGGATGATGCCTTGTTCAATCATCTCGATGAGGGTGAATGGCTCACCCTTGAAAATGTCCGTCGTGCGGCTGACGAATCCGACTGGGAAAGCTTCTGCCTCGCTATGGGCGGTGTGTTTGTCCGTCGTGATGACCAGACTATTAAGCCTGTTTACCAAGTTCCGCAGATCATGGAAAAGCTGATTAACGAATGGGGTGAAGAGGTAGTTTCGACCAAAACCACGAAAACCCGTTACGGCGATGATTCCAGTGCCCGGGTTGTGGGCGTGGTGTTCCGTGCGGCCTTCCTTGCCACACGTGCCCGCAAATGGAAAACCGAAAACAAAGAGCAATTCCTGCGCGGTACTCAGCGCATCATGACGGGTGTCTCTGACATCTTCGAGGTGCTGGAACGTGAGGATGAGTATCGACGTATGGCTGATGAGCAATACGAGCAGTACCAACAATATTTACAACGTGTAGATGAGCTTTCCGCTTACGTATTTGATGCAGGGGCTTTTGAAGAGCCGCAAGGCGGGAGGGGACCCGCCCCCGGGGAGGGTTCCCGCCTTTTAGGCTCTTCCTTGGACTTGTGTCAATAACTGTCCCAATAAAGATTTTGGAGAATTGAAGAATGATTGTTACAGCACGAATTAACGACCTAGACGACATCGAGAAGAAAACCAACACTAACCAGAGCACTGGTGAATCCCGTGATTCCGGTGTGGTTCGCTTGCAGCTATTTAACCCTTCTGAGGTGGTTGAATGCCGTGTCTCCCCTGACCTATGGGATTCTATGGGCGGTGGTACTGATTTGAAAACTCTGATTGATAAGAAAGCTGAATTTAAGATCCAACACACTGAGCGTTCGTTTGCGGGTGATGGCGGTAAACATATTAGTTTCTCTGGCTGGAATTTATTGGGTGTGCCGTCTTTAGAGTCAAAGCCGACGAATAAATAACGCTGCTGCAAAAATAAATCATTCAGCAATTAAGTTTAATTAAGGGGGCACCCTTGCCTACCTGCGTAAATACAAATGCTCAAGGGTATTTAAGAATTGAAAATATACCCGTTGCCCAGTGTGACGGGTATGTGATGGTAACTAAGGCTGAGTATGACACTTGGCTTTCTACTTGGGAATTATCACCCGCTGAAATTAGCTCTGCTTTTACTTTTGGTTTGGGGGCAATTCTTGTTACTGGCTATTTATCCTCTTACGGGGTTGGATTAGCCAAAAAATTAATCCGTCAATTATAAGGACACTATTATGAAATTTCTTAACGCTGCTAAAAAATACGGTTTCGCTATTGCTGTAACTTCTATGGCTGCGCCAACTTTTGCCGCTGAGGGTGGTTCTCAGGTTTCTAGCTATTTCAGTGCTATCGACTTGTCAGGTGTTGCAACTGCTGTTGGTGCGGCGGGTGTAACTATTGTTGGTATCACTATGGCTTATAAAGGTATCACCTTGGCTAAGCGTGCTGTAAATAAAGCGTAATGGCTGCTCTCCTGCATGACATCATATTAGCTATTGCGGCTTTAATCGGTGCTATGACTGGCTGGGCGGTAATATATGGTTGGTCAGGCAGATAATTAATAGGCGGCTTCGGTCGCCTTTTTTTATGCAATTATTTTTTGGTGTGTTATGTACAGATTGTTAATTTTTGTACTGATTTTTTCTTTTCCGGCACTTGCTGATTATGACCTGTATTATTCTCGATATGCTGCGGGCTTTCCTGGCACTTCGAGTGATGATTTTTGTATTGAAGGTCGTGAACCTAAGCCATTATATTATTTTGTTTCAAATGCTAGTTGTGCGAATGGTTTTAGAACTGGTCGCCGTAAAGCATATGAATATAGAAATTGTGCATATCGTGAAGCAAATATGGATATCAAATGTGATATTTACGATACGTACGATAATAGTTTTCAGGGATTTGCTAATTATTCGTTGTTCACTAAACGAATTAAAAGTGATGATGATGACAATTATTGTGACACTCCCGCTGCTTATGATGCTGAACAAGAGGCAAAAAAATCATGTTCTAGTCGTGCTGGCGATAATCAAACAATCGCAAGGAATGAAGCTAAATGTAATCGTAAAACTGAAGTTATTGAGACTTTCTGTGAAATAAATGACAAGTCGTCTAGTGGTGGTGACACGGGAGGCGGTGACACGGGAGGCGGTGATACGGGAGGCGGTTCTGGTTCAGGCGGTTCTGGTTCAGGTGGTTCTGGTTCGGGTGGTTCTGGTTCGGGTGGTTCTGGTTCGGGTGGTTCTGGTTCAGGCGGTTCTGGTTCAGGCGGTTCTGGTTCAGGCGGTTCTGGTTCAGGCGGTTCTGGTTCAGGTGGTTCTGGTTCAGGTGGTTCTGGTTCGGGAGATATTTCAGTTGATGTAGATATGTCAGGTGTTATTAGTGCGATTAATCGGACTAATTCTAATATTGATGGTCATTTAAAAGTATTGCAGCGTGATAGTGCGAAAGAACTTCAGAACTGGTCAGATACACAAGATTTGGTGAGCAAATATTATGAGACTGCAAAAAAATCATCATCTTCATTAGACCATATGGCTAAGTTTACTGAGCAGGAATTATCAATCTTGCGTTCTATTCAGGGTGAATATGGTACTCACTTTGACCGGATATATAACAAGTCCAATAGTATTTTGAATGCAACCAATGATTTTAAAACAGCCAATATAAATAAATTGGATGCAATTAATGAAAGTCTTAATCAGTTAAATAATGATTTAGATATTGAGAGCATTAATAAAGCGTTGGCTGATAATTCAAAACTTGAGCAGGAGCAAATTGATGAGTTAAAACAATTGATGGCTGAGAAGTCAGATGAGCAAACAGAAAAAATCACGGCTTCGGTTGATGCTGTTGCTGATTCTATTACTAATGATATTAAAGTGGAGATTGATACTAAGGCCATTGAAGATAAGTTGGATAATGTCAATAGTGAGTTGGATAAGCAAACGGGGTTGATGGAAGAGTTTGGTAAAGGTGGCAAGCGTAATTTAGTTGGGTGTCGTACTAATGATACTTGCAGTAGTCTTATTGATTCACGTTATACGGATGGATTGGACGGTATTATCGAGAAGCATTTTACATCTGTTAAAAATGGTGCATTTCTTGATGTTGTGAATCAATTTAATGTCCACTTCCCTAGTCAGGCTCCTGAGTGGAATTTATGTTTGGATATTATTATTGACTTTGGTTGCTATGATATTCGCTTGCCTGCCTTTGTATGGACGTTTATTCGTATTTGCATCATGTTCACTGCTTTTATGACGTGTCGTAAATTGGTGTTTGGGGGTTAATGTGCAAGGTTTTTTTGAATGGGTTGAATACCTTTATAATGAATTGCTGGATTTTTTGTATCGGTTGTTATTAACACTAATTACTTTGCTGCAAGATTTATTGTTTGGCATTTTTGATGTATTTATGACGGCTGTGGAAAAAATCCTTTCTGGTTTGGCGTCGTTTATGCAGCCTATCGATATTTCGCAGTATATAACGGCTATTCCGCCAGAGGTTGCGGGTGTGATGGGGCTTATTGGCCTGCCTCAAGCTATGGTGATGATTACCACGGCAATTACTGTTCGTCTTATTTTGCAACTAATTCCGTTTACCCGATTAGGTAGTTAATTCATGATTTATTTAATTGCGGGTAGACCGCGTTCTGGTAAGTCCTACGAGGCTGTTAAGTATCACGTCATACCTGCAATTAAATCAGGTCGCAAGGTGATAACTAACCTGCCCTTGAATATTGAGCATTTCAAAAAGATTTATGGTGCTGAGGTTGAGGAACTGATTAAGGTTGTTGAGTTTGACTATGCAGACTTTGAGGGTGCAACGGTAACCTTCCCGTTCTCCACGCCTGATTACTATATGGATGACTGGCGTGATGATAAAGGCGTTGGGCCTTTGTATGTGATTGATGAGGCTCATTTCAGTTTGCCGAAAGGTAAAACGTTGGATGCGGTGAAAAAGTATTACACCATGCACGAGCATTATGGTATCGATATCTTGCTGATGACCCAGAACCCGCGACAACTGGATGCCGATATCCTGAATTTGGTTGAGATTCTTTACCGTACTATCAAAAACACGGCCCTTGGCTCAACCAGTACCTATACCAAAAAAGTTGTTGATGGTTGGCGTGGTGCGGTAGTGAACGAGGAGCAGCGGAAGTATGACAAAACTATCTTCCCGTTCTACAAGTCCCATACCCAGAGCAAAAAGGAGGTGTTAGAGCGGGAGGCATCGGATATTAAGCCTATCTGGAAACACTGGTCTTTCGTTGGCGGTGCCCTATTCCTGCTGCTTGGTATTCCGTGGTTGATTTACTCGCTTGCGGGGTTGTTCAGTGATGAGGAACCCGAACCAGAACCCGTGCCGGTGATTGAGGTTGTGGCAGAAAAGCCCGCTAGTGTTGATGATGGTTCCCCGGGTAGGCCCCCGGAAGATATCGAGATAGACGGCCCGTTGAGTGGGTTTGATATGTTCATTACCGGATGGGCCAGACAGGTCTATTACTACGATGACATGCGGGACTACGACATTAACCAGAACTTCTATCTGGTTTACCTAGATGTCTATAAGGGAGCCAGTAAGCGTTTTTCTATCACCAATCGCGACTTGGTGAGCATGGGCTATAAGTTTGTCGCCCTGTCGGATTGTGTTTTCAAGCTTGAATTTGGTGGTGAGCAGCGGATTGTCACTTGTAAGGTGGATGAGAAACAGAAAGGCGATGGCGGCATGATGGATGCTTTCAATGCGGTTGGTACACCTTCGTTTGCTATCTGATGCACTCCTGTTACCAGTTGCGACTATTGGCACCTTCTCGGGTTGTCCGGTCGCGCTGGTGTTTCTATGTGGAACTACACACGTATCTATAGCGATTTTAACCCCCTTCCTTCCTGCTAGGCCGCTTTTCATGGGGTTTGTCGAACTAACAATATGGTACGCAGCTGATTGTCGTATGACACTTCAGATAAAGCGTGGGGGTTTAACTTGCGTCAATATTCAATCGGGTGTATAGATCGCCTTTCTTATTTTTCTCATGTTATCAAGGAGGTAAGGATGGAATTACTGGTTATTGTGGGGGTCTTTTTTTTACTTTGTGCTGTCTTTTTCATTCGAACTGTGAGCAAGAAAAAAGCAGTAGATAAAGCAGTAGATGTAGATAAAGATGACAGTTATGCTTTTGAAGCAATTGGTGCACTTTTTACTGCTGCCGAGCGTTCATTTTACGGTGTTCTAACTCAGTCTCTTAAAGATAATTACGTCCTTTTAGGCAAAGTTCGAGTAGCTGATATTATTAAGCCTCAAGGCAATCTAAACCGTTCTGAATGGCAAACTGCTTTTAATCAGATATCTAGAAAGCATATAGATTTTGTTATTTGTGATAAGGACAATCTGTCAATTTTATGTGCAATCGAGTTGAACGATTCAAGCCATAATAAGGCAGACCGGGCTCAGCGAGATGCTTTCTTATCTAGGGCATTATCATCCGCTAATATTCCGTTTGTTGAGTTTACGGCAAAGCGTTCATATGTGATTCGTGATATTCAAAATGAATTACATCAGTTTTTAGCTCAACAATCATCTCAGACTCCTTCTGCTGATACCAAAATTTGCCCTTGTTGTAGTTCTCAGCTAGTCGAACGGGTAAGTAAGCGAGGTAAGAATCAAGGCAATACCTTTTGGGGTTGTTCGGCCTACCCCAAATGTCGCTATGTAGAGGAAAGTTAGGATTTTAGCTACTTCATCATAAAACATGTCTGAAACGGTATGCTGCTTTGTTGCTACCGTTTTAGTTCATAATCTGTAACTAACTTTCAATGCATTTGCTGCCTAGATTTCTGTATTTATGGGTGTAAAATTCTGAACAGGATGCGGTATGTGGCTGAGTTGATAGTTTTGCTACGCAAAGTCGGCTATTTAACGTAATTGGTATTTTAGGAATAACTAGGTTATCAAATGGAAAGAGCTGGTCACAATATTGATTATAGAGTTAATTATAAATTAACAGAGCAAAATTTACGTAAAATCAATGACATTTTGTTGAAGTCTTCGCAAGACATTCCTGATAGTTATATTAAATATTCTGTTGAACGTAAGAATTCATCGCATTATGTTACAGACGATATAGAGCAGATATTAAGTGAAGATAATTCAAAAGACAAAAGCATTGTTACATTGAGGATCGGGTTGTTAATTAAGAGTGATAATTTAAATGACAGATTTCTTGTGAATATTAATTTTCATAACAACAATACATACTACGGCTCAAAAATTTCGTTGGATGTTTCAGGAAAAGACCGTAATTGGTGTTTCATTCTTTTTGATGAGCTAGATAGTCAAATAAAAAGAACTGTTATTTTAAAGCGTTATGAGGACGAAACTTATAGACTTTCAGCTCTGGCATTTTCAATTTTGATGTTGTTTGCTTTTTTTGGGTTAACTATTTTATTAAATGACCATTCTACACAATATGACTCATATACATTAGAAAAGCTGTTAGAACTTTCACAGAGCGAAAAGCTCGATTTTATAATTTATAGAAATTATGATTATTCATTACGTGGCCAAAGATTAGTTACGTTTATTGCATGTCTGGTTGGAATGTTGATTTCATTTGCTTTGTTATTATCTTCAAACTTTTTTTCAAAATTACATAGCTTTGGCAAAAAATCGACCTTTTATTGGAGGGATGAAATATCTATCTATGATAGTTATGTTTCATTTTCTTCTAATATTAAGTGGTGTGTTATTGTTGCCTCATTAATATCAGTTACTGCAGGAATATTTGTTTCGTACTTCTTTAACCCCGCCTAGTAATACGGGGTGAAAGTTTTGGGGTCGCCATGCCCTTCAACATGGTTCTGGACTTCCAAAATGTATGACGGGGTAGGTTTCCTCCTATTTCAAGAAGTTCGCCTATTGCAGGGTTTTGGCGGGTTGTTTTAACGCTTGCTAAGCGTATGATTGAAAAGTAATAGTTCGATTTGTTTTTGGAGGTTTTGTGGAAAAAGAAGTTGAAGCTGTAATTGAGTCATCAAAAGCTATACAAGAAGTAGCTAAGACTTCAGGTCAGGCCATTGAAGCATCAAAACAGTTAGGTGGATTTGTATCTAAGTTTATCTCAGCACCTTTAGAAGCTGGCGTTGGCATTATTTCTGATAAGTTGCAATTCATTAGATGGGAAAAACAACAAAAGCTTATAGTTAAAGCAAGCCAAATTATGAAAGCATCAGGTTATGAAAGAGCGAATAACCCACTACAGCTTAAGAATGCAATTCCTCTTTTGGAATACGCAACATTGGAAGAGGATGATTATCTACACGAAATGTGGGCTCGGCTGTTAGTAAATTGCACCTGTTCACAAGAGCCCCAAAAAATGACTAGAGCTTTTATCGAAATTCTAAGTCAATTGAGTCATTTGGAAGTTAGAATTTTAGAAACTATCTACAGTTATTCATTTAGAGATATAGTTTATTTGGGGGTGACCACAGAACACCTTCCAGAGCGATGCGAGATCATACGTTCAGGTGATGATGAAAAACAACTTCCACCGCAAGAAGTAAGAGTTGCAATTGCAAACCTTGTACGCTTAGGGTGTTTACGGTTTCCCAGTGTTATTGGTGGTGGGGAGATTTATAGCCTAATTTTACCAACATTATTGGGCTTAGAGTTTGTATCTGCATGTACAGAAAAAACTGATAGCAAATAGCTTAATTTTGAATACACATAGCCCCATAGTTTGGGGCTAAAACATTATTATTTTTCCGGTAGGTTTTTCAACAGTCTTGCTGTCCTCAGTATATGAGCTTTAGCTTGTCTATCATTTTCTGCATTGATCTCAAGTAGAGCATTTCCCGTGATTATTCGATCTGGATTGAGGCTCCAACCGTTTGGGGTTACCAATTCTTCCTTCGATAACCACCAACCACGCCAAATATCCCCTATCGCTCCTAATTCACGTCCAGCATACATTTTCATCAATCTTCTGCATTCTGGTGGTATCTCTTGCCCTGCGTCCCATCGCGTGACCGTCCTCACACTTTTGAAACAAAGTTCTGACACCTCTTTTTTCGATAAACCGCAAGTAAATTTTCTAAATATGTAGTTATTAGTTAAATTTTTGGACATGGTGTCACTTTTTGCATTCCTTGTTATTGAGGAATTGCATAGTAACCGCCCTGTATATAAGGCTGCTGCATATAAATGTTAACAAAAACATTTAACATAAGGCCGTCATAATGCGCACTGAGGCAATATAAGATCTAATTAGTAATGTCAGATTAACTAATGAGATCTTGCTGACCATGACTGATGGTGAATTACTGCGGATTAAGCTCATCCTCGTACTCTGTCACTGAGCATCCGCCAATCCAACACTTAATAACTCGGCCCTGCTAGGATCAGCAATCAATGCCGAGGCAGATCTTCATAAAATAAAATCCATGATGATATTCGATACCGGTGCCTCAGTATTATTCGTGAAAACTATCCTGACTTTGGACCGACACTACCGCATGAAAACTCATAGAATATCACAACATTTCTCTCCCATTGGAAACGCTACACCAATGGATGATTACCGATGTTTTTTTCCTCATGCTCAAGCCTCGGTACTATCAGTCACGCCACCGCCGAAACTGTCTTAGCGAACAGCTCTAGATTGCTCCCATCATGGCTATACGATATTGTCACCCTGCGTAGCAATTTTACCCAGTTGCCCAGAGATGCGGATAAAACTCAAGAATAAACGTTACAGGATCACCTAAAAGTTTACATAGGCATTTGTTACTTTCGAGAGGCTCCAAAAGCAATACGCGCTAAGTACACGCGCAATGTTTTAAGACAATCCGCAAAATAATGTGACAAGGTAACAAACGCAATAGTTTAACGACGACATAAATCCCCTTCATCTTCGAACTGGTCTTTGAACCAGTTTATCAATGTAAGCACACTCTCCTGCTTTAATCTTCCGGGGAGGCAAACGAAGTAAAATCCCTGGTAAGGGTTCAATACGGGTTCATCAATCTGATCCGTGGTGCGAAGTCCGATCTGTCTGCCGCTGGTCTAAATGGTTGGTGCTTTATGCTAGCCGCACTTATTTTACTGCCAGTTGCGGGTACCAGCGTTATCACCAGTGGTAATGTGATGTTGAGACAGTGGCTTTAACACAAGCTAATGTGCTTACATTACTTGCAATTCTTGCCGTTAGTATTGTCGGCACTAAATGTTTCGTGCCAAAGCTTATAAGTTAGTCAATTCAGGTTCAGAACTAGCACCGCTTATATTTACGAATCTGATTTTTGCCGTGATATGGCAAATCTGCTTTTTCAATGAAAACTTGGCGGTCAATAAAATTGCAGGAATAACTCTTATAGTGCTGGCTACGCTCAGCAATACGTTACGTAGTCAACAACACGAAAAGGCCATCACGCACTAGAAATGCTAAATGACTGTTATCGTCACTCTGAGTCGGATTAATGAAATACCGGCTCATCGATAATTGCACCACAAATACAGATAACGGTTTCTCGTAGTTCATCAACCAGATATTCCTCTTCTTGTCCGCACACTGGGCAGACTTTTAGTTCAACGCCCTCATCTGTCATGTGATACTCCTATACAATTCAGTAACTCCATGTGTAACACTAGAATTTAGACTTTTGTGTCTAATCTTTCCGAAACTTGAACTGAGTCGAAGGATAAATATGACTTAAAGCTATATTGCTGAATTTACTTCGATAAGCTTATAAATATCAAAAATTTACAATTATTGAATAAGTAAGTTAATTATTATTCGTAAACATTATATATGTTACAAACTTATTTTTTGTCGATAAGAGATTATATTCCACTATTGAATTCAATTTCAGATTATATTTCTTGTGATTATTTATTGTGCCTAAAGATGTTGAAATTCTTCTTAATCACAACGTTATTCAGATATCAGCTTTGACAAATCAAGAAGTAAAAACACTGAATCTCACGATAAATATTTTTTCAAGTTAATTATCTTATTTAGCTGATAGAATCAAACTTTCATGAAAAAAGAAGAAAATCTTTTTGACTTTCCCTATAGTCAGAATACCATCCCGTATCCATTTTTTTATTCATTATAATGATAATATTGAGGGCGATTGTATATGCGGTTTCAAGATCTATCCGTTCGAACAAAAATAGCTGCCATGTTGGCAATGATAGGTGTGGGAGTTGTATCTCTTGGTGTATTTATGCTTAGTGAAATATCCAGCATTAATGATAATTTACTTAATATAACCAACCGAACTATGCCTAAAACAGCATTAGTTCTGGATCTTCAAACAGATATCACCACTATTCGTAAAGATGAATTTTCTATTTTACCAAATATTAACCACCCTGATGTGAAAAACTGGTTAAATGATATTCATAAAGTGTATAAACAAGTTGACTCAGCTCTGGCTACATACAAAACAACAATTACTGAAAATGAATCGCAACGACGCTTTGATGAAGTAATGCGCTCATGGACAGCATATAAAGAGGCAACAAGTAGCTTCTCAATGGCTATCCAGGCACAAGATACAGGTCTTGCGAATAATGTAGTACTGGGTTCCTTTGATAAGTTCACCACCTTACAGGTATCGCTGGATAAACTAATCGAACTGACTAACAAAGAAAGTGATCAGGGCAAAGCAGCAGCTATGAATCGTGTCCAGCAAGCGAATCTTTACACAATGGCTTCATTGGCACTCCTACTCGGCTTTATGGTCATCGTCGCTGTTTATATGATTCGGCAAATCACTCAACCGCTAGAGAAAACTACCAAGATGGCAATGGCTATTGCCGACGGTGATTTAACCTACTCCCTTGACCGTTCAACAATGGGTAATGATGAATTTGGTTCTCTGGCTGATGCTTGTCTCGTTATGCAAAACGGCCTGAAAGAGCTGATTAATGAAATCTCTGCAGCTGTTGTGCAGTTAAGTGCTTCTATTGAAGAAATGAGTGTCGTTTCAGAGCAGTCGTCCGCTGGAATGGTACACCAGCAGGATCAACTAGCAATGATTGCGACAGCGATGAACCAGATGCAATCAACAGTTTCTCAGGTGGCTGCGAATACTGAAGATGCCAGTGAATTAGCGACATCTGCAACCAATGAAGCCAAAGAAAGCACTCGTGTGGTTAATGAAACAATTATTGAAATTGAGAAAGTAGCTAACGAAATTCAAAATGCCGGCGAAATGGTGGCTCAGTTAGAGCAGGATACAGCCAACATCAGCATGGTTGTAGATGTGATCAGTGGAATTGCTGAACAAACTAACCTGCTTGCTTTGAATGCAGCGATTGAAGCGGCACGTGCCGGCGATCAGGGACGCGGCTTCGCTGTTGTTGCGGATGAAGTCAGAACACTGGCCGGAAGAACTTCACAGTCAACGTCTGAAATTATTTCTATTATTGATAAACTTCAACACCGCGCAAAAGAGACAGGCGAAGCAACTAAAAACAGTTGCCATCTAATTCAACAGTGCGTTGGACAAAGTCAGATAGCAGGTAACAGCATTACCCAAATTGAATCATCTGTTGCCAGTATTGCGGATATGAATATTCAAATCGCCAGTGCTTGCTGTGAACAAAACTCAGTGACAGATGAATTAAGCCGAAGTGTTGAATCTATTAACCAGGCATCAACAGAAGTCGCATCCGGAGCGAAACAGACGGCACAGGCTTGTAGTGAATTGAGCCAGCTTGCAAATGGGCTTCAGGAAAATATCTCTCAATTCAAACTTAGTTAACCATCCTCGTCAGGCTGGCAAATGAATCAGCCAGCCTGATTTCCCACTTAAATTGCATAAATCTCTTTAAAAAACATCGCCTGAATCCAATATTTTGTTGGCTGATGATTATCAGACATGTTTCCGATAGATTATTATCAGATACATTTTGAGACTGCTTATGTGGCAAACATTATTATTTGTACTGGCTATATCTTTTTCTACAACTTTGCATTCTAAATCTGTAGACGATTACGAACGTTTGTATCGTTATTTACCTTGTGCAGGTTTACAAAACAAAGTTGCTGATATAAACGCAAAATATAAAGGAGGCACTAAAAAGCAAAAAAAGGAATATTGGAAACCTATCATGCGATTCAGAATCTCTGGGAAGAAAAAGGCTGTTTTGGACCAATATAGTTCCTTATTTTTCAGATAATAAACAAAAATCCATTACAGTGTAACAACTCAAACTTTGAATCGCTGTAATTCAGAAGCGTAATCCCTCTTCGCTATAATGTCTTAAAACACACACCCAATAGTTAATATTAAGTAACATAACAATTAAGATAAACCAGCAACTCTCCGGTTATCCCTTTCTGGAATAAGAAACATAAGCTATTGCAAAATAGTGTGATTTCTCCAGTAAACAGCCAATTCCGTAGCTTTAAATAACAAAATGTTATACCTATTTGCTATCTTTTTGTAACCAAATAAATGGAATATGCAATAGGTGTATGTTAACGTCTTTACGTAACAACAATAAAAAATAAACATCGTCGTACCAGTTATTGAGGGATTAGATATGGATATCAAGTCACAAGAAATACATGGTTTTGATGCTGATGTTATTCACCTTTACCTGCAGGAAATTGCGCAAAAGCCTCTTCTGACTAAGAACGAAGAGATTCTTTACAGCCGCAAAAGTCTGCTGGGTGATGAAGATGCCAAGGCGACAATGATTGAAAGTAACCTGCGCCTGGTAGTCAGCATTGCTAAGAAATACCGTGGTAGCGGGATGCTGTTAAGCGATCTTATCGATGAAGGCAACATCGGCCTAATTACCGCAGTAGATAAATATGATCCTGAGCGTGGATTCCGATTTTCAACCTATGCAACCTGGTGGATAAAGCAAACCATTGAACGTGCAATTCACAATCAGGCCAGAACAATTCGCCTGCCGGTACACGTTTCAAAAGAAATCAACACGATTTTGCGAACTCACAAGCAGCTGATGAAGAGCACAAACCAGGAGCCAACTCATGAAGATATCGCAGAGAAACTAGAACGTTCTGTCGATGATATCTCTGGCGTTTTAGCTTACGATGCACCAGTTGTATCAATTGATCAAGCAATCAGCGATGATAGTAACTCACAATCAATTTCTGCTTTTATTGCTGATGATGGTTCAAATCAGCCAGATACCGAGCTGAATCAGCAAGATATAAGCAAGTTGGCAATTTCGGTTCTGAATAGTCTTAATGAACGAGATCGCGAGATCATCTGCCGCCGATTCGGTTTGCTTGGTCATGAAACTCAAACTCTTCAGCAAGTTGCCGACGAGGTAGGTTTAACTAGGGAACGTATTCGCCAATTGCAGGTGAGTTCATTGAATAAGCTGAAAAACGCACTTAAACGAAATAACTATGATTTCGAGCTGTTATTCTCTGAATCTGCTTAAGTACCAGCACTACGGGAGTGCTCTGGTCTATCCAGAGCGCTCCACCCTCTTTACCTCTTTCTTGAACTCAATTCTGCCAGCAAGAAATTATGTTGTTTCTTAGCAATTAAATGTGAGCTTTCTGACCCAACAGCAGTCTGTTTCAGTAACGATAACCCATCAAAATCTGTAGTTTGAGTTCATCACTCATTACAACAACTGTCTAAAATGAAACGCTCATTAATTATCACAGCATTACTAGCAGCCTTTGCTCTGAACCATTCACCATACGTTACAGCAAAAGAAACTAAAGCGGAAAAGTGCCTCAACACACGGGCTAAGATCGAAAAGATCAACAAAAAGATGAAGCAAAAATATACCTATAAGCAAGGTGTTAAGTACCACAAGAAGTTAGAGAAGCTTTATAAGGATGAATTTAAATACTGTTTCTGATTTTTCTTAGAAATTTAGTGGAAAAAAAACTTAGCTCGTTGATAATTTATGAATAATTTTATTATCAATAGGCTTAGTGTGAAACGAGTACTGATACTAACACTGGTATTTCTACTTTCTTCCTGCGCCAGTTACAGTGTAACCGAGGGTGAGATACAGGAATACCTTGATAAAAACGCATCATTTGAACGAACAGTCGGCGTTAAAGGCTTAGCTTACGCCAATGTTAAGTTCAATGATATCAAAGTGGGTATCGGGCGTGTTTCAGATGACCGTGTAAACCTTGAGGCTAAATCTGAGGCAAAAATTATTATTTCCGGGCAACCAGAGCAAGAAGTCAGCATTGATGTTAGTTTTAGTGCTGTTCCCTACTACGATAGAAATGAAGGCGCAATTTTCTTAAACGATCTTGAGGTTGAATCACTTGATATTGTGCCGGATGTACTTGAAGGTTTCGGTAGCAAGCACTTAATTTCACCAATTGTGCAATTAATTGGTCAGCTACTTCTTACGCGTCCTGTTTACCGCCTGGATGAAGATGATTTTAAACAATCAGTCCTTAAAACAGCTCGCCCTGAACTATTAATCAAAAATCACTCTCTCGTCGTTCAAATGTAACATCGACAAGCTGTAGAACTAAAAACGATTCAAATTAAGAATACGGGTTATGTACAAGGCTGAAAATTCCACTTCAGCCTTAATTCCATCACTCTGTGTTTTGGTTAGATACGGTGTTTGCTCTTTCTAAAATATTCGCACCAGAAGCTTCATCAATGATATGTACGGCTCGTTCTGCAACAAAAGCTTTTTTCATCGCTTCTGCTGCGTAATCTCTTGCTGTTCCCCCCTGAGCTGAAATGACGAAAGCTAAGAACATAAAAATGCTGATCACACCACATGAAACCGTGAAGACAACTTTTCTTACAATTCGCCTTTCGGCTTGCTGTAATTCTTCCTGAATCAATTCAAGTAAATCATAGTTAGTTAAGTTAGGTCGAACCTTTCGTTTTATATTCATTGTCTGGACCTGAAATGATACGTGCGAAAACTCTACCAAGTCTGACTTAACATTAGCTTAATCAATTAGATCCCTCTCGCACAGTTCGTTGCTTAGCTCATCAGTTTTGTGTTTGCAGGTGTTTTTGTTGAGATATCCTTATAAATTTTATTGTATTAAAAAATAAAAGTTATAGTGCATTAAATGAACAAAATGGGAGTCTCACTATGGTGAGTCCCCCCGAATGCATATTTTAAAATCCGATTTGAAACAGATAACATCACGAACTTATAGACACTAAGAGAAGTAATCAGCAGCCAGACAGGTATGTTTCGGTATTTCAAAATAAGGAAAACCAACACCACAATAACTGCATCACCCCATGAACTAATTGATGTCATGATTACAGGTTTAACAAGCGCACTAGCCAGAAGGCCAACAACACAAGCATTTACCAATGTGATTGAAGCTTTAAGCCGAGGATGGCTGAACAGAGCTTTCCATGCTGGCAGAAATGCAAATAACAGAAGATTTCCAGGCAAAAAAATCGCAATTGTTGCAATCAGACTCCCCAGAACAGGATACTCAGTTAGGTAAGAAGCCCCCAGAAAACTTGCCATGGTAAACATCGGGCCAGGAACAAGCTGAGCAGAAGCATAAGCACTCAAGAAAGTATCAGACTCCACCATTCCGTTAAGCATTGGCTCCAACAGAGGAAGAACAACATGCCCCCCACCAAATACAAAGCTACCAGCTTGGTAAAACACATTAAAGAGTGTAAGCCATTGCGATGACTGAGCTGTTAGTGGCATCAGCAATAAGATTAAGACAAAGACACCAAGCAAGACAAAATTTGGACGAATTGCTTGCGGTGGTTGTGTATCAACACAGTCCTCAGCACGGAATGACAAAAGATAACCTAATAGTGCAGCCAGTAAGATAGGAGTGATCTGCCCCAATAATCCTGTACTGAAAAACACAGCAACAGCCGTAAAACCAGCTACCATCAGCGTCAACTTATCTGTGATGTTCTTCTTAGCCATTCCCCACAGAGCATCTGCAACCACAATAACTGCCAGAAGCTTTGCTGACTGAATCAAAGTATCTATTAACGGAGCATCACTGTATAACTGACTTCCCATCGCCAGAAATGTCAGCAGTAGAAATGACGGAAAGGTAAAGCCGACAAACGCTGCTAATGCCCCGAGGTATCCTCCTTGCTTATAACCGATAAACATCCCTAACTGGCTACTAGCTGGACCAGGTAAAAACTGACAGAGCGTCACTGCCTGCGTGAAATCCTGCTCATCTAACCATTTTTTCTTTTGAACAAATTCACGCTGGAAATAGCCAATATGTGCGGCTGGCCCGCCAAAACTGTAAAGCCCCAACACAAAGAAATGCCACATTACTTTCAACATAAAACCTCCTGATTAGGCCCCATAATATCTGCGCACAATAAATTAATTAAATCGTTCGTTTTGATAATAAACATCGATAGAATTAATCAACAAACTAAAGATCATGGAAGATCAGCACAAATAACTAAGCACTTACCAACCATGTAAGTTTGCTACAAAAAGCCAAAAGCATTGTGCACAGATGAAAACAAAGTAAGTAAGATGCTGTTTTTACTGAATATGTTATTTTGTAATACTTACAGGATAGTGAAATAATGGCAGGATAATATTCGGAGATGTCACAAGCTCATTGATCTTTTATATGCTCAATCAGTGTTGATGGATAAAAATAGAGATTCACTCAAACTGATTAGGTGGCAATAAATACACATTTTTACTGCGTCATTATGTGACAGTGTGACCTGGCCTTTATTTATCGGTTTATAATCAATGGTATAATTTCCGGCTTGTTCCACTATGGTTGTTACCTATGCTAGAAAACCTTCAACAAATGGTGATCCTCGCTACTGTTGGTCATGAGCAAAATTTCACTCGTGCAGCAGAAAGACTTGGAATATCTAAATCACAAGTCAGTAAACAGATTCGCTTTCTTGAAGAACGCTTAGGCTGCCAATTAGTTCAGCGCAGTACTCGAACTGTCGCTTTGACTGATATTGGCCAGCAATATTCTGAATATGGCCAACAACTGTTGGATACGGTCAGCGAAGCGGAAGCTATGGTGGCCGGTTATAGAAATGAGATTAAAGGTGTACTGCGAATTGGCTTCGCACAATCTTTTGGTCAGTCGCGCATTACATCGGCATTAGCTGACTTCCAAAAAGAACACCCGGATCTAGAACTTGAAGTTAGCCTGTTTGACCACCGCCCTAACCTGCTTGAAGAAGGTTTCGATTGTTGGGTAGCAATCCACGAGCATCCGCCTGAAGGTATGGTTGCCCGTAAGCTTGCTGATTGTGAATTCTCAGTTGTAGCTTCACCTGACTATATTGCCGCACATGGTAAGCCGACTGTGCCAGGCGATCTTCGTAAACACAACTGCATTACTTACCAGAGCCGTGAACGTAAATATGTGAACTGGGAGTTCTCTCGGGATGGTGTTCGTCAATCGATTCGAGCTCGGGGTAATTACCGAATTGATAATGCACCTGCCGTACTTGATGCCGCAGTATCCGGTCTTGGTGTTGCGTACCTGGCTACTTATCTGATCACTGATGAGCTTGAGACTGGTAAATTGGTAGAGTTACTTCCAGAATGGAAGGCTGATGTCGATCTTCCGATTTATGCTGTATACCCGAGACGTAAATATCTCGCACCTAAAGTTCGTTCTTTTGTCGACTTTATGGCAGAGCGCATGGCAGTTCCACCCTACCGCAAACCAAACCCGGTAGCAGTCTAATAATACTCTGACTGACTATCTCAACAGTGCAGTTGTCATTCCATACAGATCAACTAAACCTAAAGTAATCAATAAACTTTAGGTTTACTAATGTCACCCATTCATACTCGGCTTAAGCCTTTCATTCCTGCTCTTTTATCAGTTGGTCTGGTAACAGGATGTGGGAATGGAGGTGACACCGTCACTAAACAAAACAGCAACAGCTCCCCGGTTACGGTTAACAACACAACTGTCGTTCCTAACGCACAAATTCTGCTGACCGAACTACCTGAAATGCGACAGGTAATTTATTTCGACAAAAACAGCTACGACCTCAATGTTAAAAGCCAGTTTTTACTGGATCCAATTGCGGTTCGCTTAAGACAACATCCAGACAGTTTTTTAGTTGTTGTTGGCCACAGTGATGACAGCTCAGATGAAGAAGATAATATCATTCTTTCATATGAACGAGCGTTTAGTGTTGCTATCTATATTTCATCTGTGTTTGGTGTAGAAGAAGAGAGAATACAATTAGTCGCGGCAGGAAGCAGTGAGCAACTTTCGACAGGACCAAGCGAGCAGGAAAGAAAAGAAAACCGCAGAGTAGAAGTACTTTCACCAAAAGCAATTGTCAGAACATTAAGTCCTCACAACAATAACCTTCAGTACTGAGAAGAAATAACAAAGGCAGTGAAATTACAGCTCCCACTGCCCCGTGCTAATAAAAAAAACAATCAAAAACTTACTGTTTCTTAATTGCAGGGAAAGCGTACATTTTCTTCAGAATGTCTGCTACCCCCTCCGTTAAATCTGCAATCTTCTCGTTGAAACGATTCCTTTCCTCTTCAGTTGCAGATTCATGCTCTATTCCAGCTGCGATATAATTCGCAGGGAACAGGTGGTAGTTTTGTGTAATTTGGCGATCAATCTCTTCTGCCAGCTCTTCCGGTGTTTCAAGAGGTGCTTTGATCACTTCACCGAAGCTCACATGAATATGGCGCTTCTCACCAACAATTCCCTGAATAATGCTTTCGATATCTTCAAACTCACCTTTTTCATAGCTGCCAGAAGTCGCTTTCTCATAAAGCTCATTTGCTTTAGCTACATCACAAGGGTCATTTTCATAAGAAATAGCAACAGGAACAATGTTCAGCTGAGGCATAAACTCATCGAAAGATTCTTTACGCTTACGCCCTTCCATATAGAACATTTTCAAAATGGCAGGATCAGTTTTATCGTTTCCGTCTTTAGCCCGCCCCTCTTTCTGAGCAATCCAGATAGAGTTACCAGTCTCAAGTGAATTCGAAATGTAGCTTGAAAGCAGACCAAGCGTTTTCATCATCTCACGTGGACCTTTGGCTGAGCGCTTAACAATAAAACTCTTATTGAGTCGCATCAATTCAGTCGCACAAGGTTTTTTCAACAGGTTATCGCCGATAGCGATACGAACCGTTTTGAAATTAGTCTGGAACAGACACCAGTTTACCATCGCCGGATCCATCGCAATATCGCGGTGGTTTGAAACGAAAAGGTATGACTGGTTAGGGTCAAGGTTATCAAGGCCGCTAAATGTTACCCCGTCACATGAATGGTCAATGGTAGCATTCATGTACTTCGCAACTTGAAACTGAACATCTTCAACCGTTTTTACATTCGACCATTTACGGATCAAAAAACGCTTGATCAATGGGATCAATAGCCAACCAAGCACACCCGACAGCTGAGGGAAACGATAATTAAGAATAGCTGTAATGAACTCTTTATCGTTAATCAGACGCTGAATTGCGCCACTTACTTCTTCGTCATTGTAAGGGCGGATTTCTTTATAAATATCGTTATCTTTTTGCACAATTATGCTTCGTATCAAATAAAAACCGCGACATTTTACGCAGATTTATGCGTTTACCCAATGGCTAGAGCTCACAACTCAAATGGTTGGAGGTCTTACCACACGTATATGTATAAATTAAAAGCAGATTAGCCTAAAAATCCTGACTCTGTCTGTTGCTAACATAGCAATTTCAGCTAAAAAACAGTCAAAAATTGTTGTGAACTGCCTCAGTTATTGACGGATCAAGCAAAACAGAACAATATGTGCATGCTTTTTTGCTAGAGACAGACTATGAAACAGGCAATTGAATTTTCACACAGTATCCAAAACTATCTTCACGTTGGCTCACGTCGTAAAAGCCATACCTCATATATGATTGTGGTTTCTGAAGGCTCTGCCCTGATCAGATTAGGTAAGCAAGAGTTCTTAGTCGCAAAAGGTAATGGTTTTTGGATTCCGTTCGATTGCCTGCATGCGTTGACATTTCTGCCAGGTTCCAAGTATGACAAAGTCGAATTTTCAGCAAGGCTGACAACGCCTGTTTGCCGTGATGCCGGCTTCTTCAAAGTCACGCCTTTGCTGTCTGCTTTACTCTACGAGCTTCGTGAAGATACAAAGCAGCATCGGTGTTCCGAGCAAAATCAGACGACAACAAATCTTCTTCGGGTTATTGCTGATCAAGCAGCAAAACTCAAAGTTAAAACGCATTCTCTTTGCCCTTCTCTTCCTGCTGACTTCGACCTACAGCTTAGTCGAATGATAAAAGGTGACAAGGTAACTGATCGTGCAGCAATAGACGCTATTTCTAAAGTAACTGGTGTATCGTCTAATGAATTTGAAGCCTGTATGACCATACGGGAAGCGCTCAAGCTATCTCGGTCTGGTCGTAAACTTAATCAAATTGCTGATGCGTTGCGTATTCCTGCTGAAAGTATCAGTGCTCTGGCAATGCCGATTCTTGGCGAGACACTGGCCTGATATATTCCAGCAGAACTCGATCTGGATACCCAAAAAAGCGACGTTTCAAACGTCGCTTTTTTGTTATGTTTTTCATGAGAGTATCACTGAAATGGAATCTCAACCTGTAGATGAAAATCATCAAATTCATCAGCATGCCAACGGTAATCTAAACGAACTCTTGGAGAGTTCTTATCATTACCACTCATGCCCAAACTCATTTGTAAGCCGTGATTTTTTATCCACTCTTTGGCATCCTCAACCGTTAGGGCTTCTTCTTCCTTGTATTTATCTGGCATCCAGACATTAACACCATAGTAGGTTGTATTTGAGTTAGTGGTGATGACCGGCGAGTCGATTACACCTAACCAATCATCCCAAAATTCATCATCATTAGGCCGACTATCCTGCTTCCACTTTTTAGATGTAGGATGTGTGTGAGTAGCGGTTGTGTTTGTAGTGCCTTCCACAACTGAACACGACGTTACGATATGCTGATGATATTCATCACCTAATGCAGCAAGCTCACGAATATCATATTGTTGACACGGCATTGCCATTGCTCCGGACACGAAAGTAAAACTGGTCAGAACAATACAGATCAAATTTTTTCTGTTACTACAATCCACAACCAAGCCTTCCACTTCAAAGACCAACACAACGCGGGCAGTAATTTACCACATAAGGTCAGTCGTATTCACGAAAACTGTAATGTAATTTATCAGTAAGCATTCTAGCTACTCTTTCAGTCGTTAGGTGTGAGATTGAGCGATTATTGACAATATTCTCACGAATGATCGTACTTCTCACCTTGACAACTTCCGGACACGCTAGGATCTGCCATTTTTTTAAGATTTCGTCTGATTTATAGAATTTCCCGAAATTAAGGAAATTATCCGGGCCAACAACAAATGTCAGCTCAGTATCTGGTAATCTTTTCTGTAGTTCCTCTAAAACAGCATAGGTTGTAACTGATTCATTTCCAACTGCTATTTCCTTCTCCAGCAGACAAAGCTCGAGATTTGGAAGTCCGAGATCTTCTATAAACGCTTTAACCAACTCACAACGGGCATCATAATCAATCATTGCTTTGCCCCAAGCATGTGAGTAGCTGGGCAGTAATAAGACGCGATCAAAATGCTGTAGGCGCTCCAACACGGATTTATGCCCCAGACTCGGTGGATTAAATGCGCTACCAAACACCGCAATTGATGTTGTCATGAATAGAATGCCCCTTTTTTATACTGATTAACCACAATTTCTATTTAATTGCAGGTTCAGGATTGATCCTTACTTAGAGTTATCGCATGATTTTGTTAAAGGTTTAATGCATATTTCACTTTTTTTGCATTCCACCAAGCTAAGTGACTAGATAGTGGGCAGTGCCCTGAGGATTCATTGACTATGGAACAGCTAATTCGTGCAGAAATGCACGTATTGCCAGAAATTAATGTTGATTTTGAAATTCAGCGACGTGTTGGTTTTATTCAACGTAAACTTAAGCAATCAGGATGCAAGTCTTTGGTGTTGGGTATCAGTGGTGGCGTTGATTCCACCCTATGCGGACGCTTGGCTCAGCTGGCTGTCAACAGACTAAATGACGAAACAAATTCTCAAGACTATCAGTTTATTGCTGTTCGTTTGCCTTACGGCATCCAGCACGATGAAGATGAAGCACAACTGGCGCTTTCTTTTATTCAGCCAACCCACTCTGTTAGCGTTAATATCAAAGATGGTGTTGACGGCCTTCATGCCAACACACATAACGCACTGGAAGGTACAGGCCTGATTCCTGAGTGCCACGCAAAAATCGACTTTGTAAAAGGTAACGTTAAAGCACGTGCACGTATGATCGCTCAGTACGAAATTGCAGGCCTCGTGGGTGGCTTGGTGTTGGGTACAGACCATTCAGCTGAAAATATTACTGGTTTCTACACTAAGTACGGTGATGGAGCCTGCGACCTTGCACCACTATTCGGTTTGAATAAACGCCAGGTTCGCCAGATTGCTGCTGATCTTGGTGCGCCGGAAGTTCTGGTTAAGAAAGTACCTACCGCCGATTTGGAAGAACTGGCACCTCAGAAACCGGATGAACATGCACTGATGGTAACTTACGATCAGATTGACGACTTCCTTGAAGGAAAACCAGTAGAAACAGAAGTTGCCGAACGTCTTGTTGAAATCTACCAGGCAACTCAGCACAAGCGTCAGCCTATTCCGACAGTCTATGATGATGAAGAGTAATTGAAGCTGATATTACAACTTGAAAAGGGGCTGTTAGGCCCCTTTTTTTGTTCTTCAATCTGATTTGATTCAGGAGGCCTCTGATAGCCTGAGTAGATTATCAAGTTCCCACCAGATTGCTTCACAAAGACCTTTACGATAGACCGCCTGCTTAAATGCCGGGTGTTCTTGTTGATACATAGAAAAATACTTCTCAGGACTATGCAAGCTTGCCCTTACATTAGCAAGTCGATCACAGGCTTTAACAATAAGCGCAATCCTTGCTGATTCTTCACTAAGATCGAGCGATGCCAGTCGAGTGTTAACCTGCTCTTTTCTGGCTCTGCGATCTTTAAGCTTACCATCTGTCATATAACAAACAGCATCTGCTATTACATAACCGAAGTCAGCAGCAAGCTCTTCAAGGGATGTCTCAGTATCTTCCAGCACATCATGTAACTGAGCAGCAATCATTGCATTAGTACCAAACGGGCTAGCTAATCGTGTAACAGCATCAAGGTGTACATAATAAGGACGATCTCCATACTTTTGATTTTTATGTTTTGCCCTGGCTAATGTGCGCGCCTTAAGGTACCGGTTGTTCATCCTGACCCCCGTTTGATTACCAAAATTAAAAACTGAACAGTTAATATTCTATTTCAGCATGCAACTGTTTGCTAAGGTAAGATAATACAGATGAGATTAACAGCACATTTTGATGAAAAAACAGGCACCATAAGGTGCCTGTTTTAGTAATCAGCTAACGTTTGGAACGCATTACTATTCGTCTTCAGTCTGTGCCGCGTTCTGCTTCGCTTCCGCTTCACGAATTTCATCAGCAACAATTCTAATTGCTTCGCCACTGCTGATGCCTTTGGCCATCAATTCATGGATCTTCTCTGCAGCTTTTTGCTGCTGCGCGTGAGTTAATGTCGGCACATTGTTGAACATAGCTGTTAATTCTACTCTGTTAAAGGGAGCATTATTCTAGGGGCAATTCGCTGTTTTGTCATCTACTTATCCAGGACGTCCATCAACTCGAGGAGTCGTCAGTATAGGAAAATATACAACAGTGAAAATCGCAAAGGCGACAGCCCACAAAATAGCTGAAATAACATAGGCATTAAGAATCATAGCAGGAAACAGCATCACTAAGACAGTTCGAACGAGAGTAGCCATAAGCAAAGCGCCGAAAGCAACAACCATCAATTTTCCGACTTTCAGGTTTCGACCTGTATGACCCAACGAAACTCGTGCAATCATTGCCAGAATCATACAACCAATACCACCCAAGGTAATAAAATGAAGCGCTACACTGTAACTTATTGAGCCGTTAAATTTATTGATACCAAGTGACAGCATACCAATGATCATAAACAGGTAGGCAAAATGAAGCAGCCACAAAAGTGGAGTTTTCAATGTCGACAGTGTTCGCCAGCGAGTAAAACGAACAAAGTTACAAATCGCAGTAAGCAGCATCAATCCAGCCAGCACTTCATTGCTAAACATTTCCGGGAGTGGCACCAAGACAGCAAGCAGTAACAACCAGCATGGGATCAGTGAAGCGTACTCAATCCACTTAACCCGTGTAATTTGCTCTGTGTTGGTTCCTCGCCAGGTAAAGAATGGGATCACCCTCCCCCCAACGACTAACACAATCACAGCAATAACCATAATGGCCATAAATGAAATTTCGCGCAGTTCAAACCCACCATAGCCAAACAAAGACAGATGGAAAAGCGCATTCAGAACAGTAAGCAGCGCAATCAAAGGCGCAAAGAACAGATTATTCCATTGCTTACGAATGATAATCGGAATTGCGAGAAAATATGCTGCCAGTGGCATCCATAATAAGTCGGCAATCATTAGTAAAGTATTCGGCGTTGAAACCAGAATCCCTACCCTGGCAACCAGCCACAAAAAAAAGATACTCGCCAGTTTCCAGCCTCTTACACCAGGGTTCCCGGTCCAATTCTGAACAGCTGTTAATAAGAAACCGACAATGATTGCGCCGGTAAAACCAATCAGCATTTCGTGGCTATGCCACCACAACGGATTACTGTACATCAAAGAGCTGACATTGAAGTGCCCTGACCAGAAAGCCGCCCATAACAGCATCGATATCACAGAAAATGCACTTGCAGCCAGAAAAAAAGGACGAAATGCGAGACGGAATATTGGAATAATCCGCTGTTCTTTTTCACTATCCAGAATCTGCATCATAGATAAATTTAAACTCAAACTTAAAAGATGTATAAATAATACATCTTTTAAGTTGTGATTCAAATGTATCTTTTGAAATATGGAAAGAAGCCGAGTCTAAATGAAGGCTATTTATTTATAAATCAGAATCCTGGGTAATCAACCGGACGAGTGATAGTTTGTATATCAAGTATAGATATTTCCCCTTGCCAGCGACTTTCGATTAACCCAACGCTCAACCAATACCTTCCATCCGGTACATCAATTTTAGGTAGCGTCGTTGGCAATTTACCATCAACATCTTCCGTCCAAAGCGGTGTCCAGGTGGTATCGTTCAAATCATACATACTCATTGACAGCACCGGAGATGGACAGGCCGGATTTGGCAGATTACCACGCTCTATACGCCAGTTTTTGCTGTCTTTCCAGGAAATACGCTGCTTAACAGAGGGCTCAGAGAGAACAATCCAGCGATTAAAACTTTCTTCACCATTAGCACTGATTACCAACTGATAAAGCCCTGCTGTAATTGGCTTTTCCAGGCGTCGGGTTTCAACAGCAAAATAACCGCCGGCACCTATCACGGGTGAATTGGCAATCACTGTCTGATCTGGCCATTTAACCAGTTTCACTTCAGAGATATTGCTGTTGCTCACGCCATTAATAGACAACTTAAGCATAATTTGATTGAGATTCTGGATCACTTCACGCTGGATAACCAAATTGGGCAGCCAGTCCGGCAGTGAATTTTGAGACAAGCTTCGACCACAATCTTCAGAAACGGCTAACTTAAGCAGAGAATTAAGATTATTTCTCTCCTCATTATTCGGAGCTTGTTGCCAAGCCTGAACCATCCCTTCAAAACTAGCGGAAGTGCTACCTTCAAGCAGCCTTTGATGGGCCAAGGTATATCGATCCTGACCAGTAAACCACTTTGCAGCTGCACCCGGTGCCATTAACACCGAATGCAACATAAACAAAGCACATGTATAGGAGAGCTTTCTCATTACTGTGCTGATTTCAGTCGGTAACCGACACCACGCAAAGTTTCAATTTCAATACCAGGCAATTTTTGACGCAATTGCAAGATATGCGTGTCAACGGTTCGAGTGGTTGGGTAATGGTTATAACCCCATACTTGATCCAGCAATTCATCACGAGTAAATACCCTACCCGCATGCTTTGCCAGAAATACAAGTAATTCGAATTCTGTACGAGTAAGGGTTATCTTCTCCTCTCCCTGTCTGACTTCACGACTATCCATATCAATAACAATATCGCCGGTCGTGATGACATTTGCGGATTTCACCTCAGGTGCAGAACCCGCGCTACGCAGGTGCAATCGAATTCGAGCCAGCAGTTCTTCTTCAGCAAATGGCTTGGTCAGGTAATCTTTTGCGCCAGAATCAAGGCCTACAACCTTATCTGTAACTGAAACCATAGCAGTCAGCAGAATAACTGGCACTTGCTTAATCTCAAGCCAGCCATTCAGGTAATCAAGCGAGTCACCCTCGGGTAACTGGCGGTCTAAAACAACCAAATCTGCACCCGACCATAAATCGGCTACTTTTGTTGCACAGTCAGCATACAGGCATTCATAACCTGCATCCCTCAAGCTCTCGAGTAAACCATCAGCAAGGTTGCGGTCATCTTCAACCAGAAGCAGAGTTTGATTCACACGGTATCTCCAAAATAAATGTTGTCGGCGGGCCGATTAGCTTCATTCGTCCCCCCATTCTCCGAATCATCGATTCAACGATTGTAAGACCAAGCCCTAGACCTTTTTCACTAACAAAGGGCTTTCTCAATCTTGCCCAGTCTTTCGAACCAAGCTGGCCTTTATCTTCAACTCTTACAATTAGTTTTCCGTCGTTGAATGATGAAGTTAATTTAATAGGTGCTTTGCCGTACTTCTGTGCATTAGATAATAAATTATCAATACAAGTTCCCAGCCAATAGATATTTACCTTCACTGACCGATCATCGCTGAGCTGTAACGATACATCGTAGGGCTCACTTAAATATTCAACCCACTCATTAAAAGAGTCAACCTGTTGAACACTTAGTTCTTGTTGGTTCGCCTGAAGGTAATCTTTACTCGCTTCAGCAAGCTGGCGCAGACGGCGAGAATCTTCCGTCAAGCGCCGAAATTCATCGTATAAGCTCTCAGGTAACGCATCAAAATGACGCCTGAAACCTTCAACTGTCATGCCCAGGCTGGCAATTGGAGTACGAAGCTCATGTGTAAGGATTTGCAGAACAAGCATCCGCTCTTGCATGGCACGTCGGCGAATACGCCAGCGGTAAACACTCCAACCAATCAACAAGGCCACGTTGACGACCAGCAAACCAACAAGAAGATAAAACATCAGATGGGACTGATCTTCTTTTTCCCAACAGATATTCCCGCTTTTAACCAGACAAAAATCAGTTTGCTTCAGACGTGTAAAGTTCACATCATACTGGTTAAGAACAAAAGCCCATGTTGGCTGGTCGTAAACATTGTATTCATTACCGTTCCGTATCCACAGCTCGCCATTCGAGATAAACGCTTCAGCGCCAGCAATATAAACATGAATTTCTTCATTGCTCATACGCTGCAGGCGACCGAGTATTGAATTAGTCGGTGCCAGCTCTCGCTCCTGGATGTGAAGGTATCTTTCCAAATCTTCAACCGCATCAGGGTGTTTCTCAAGATAACGAACTGCATAACTACCGCCGCCTGGATGAATATATCCGGCTCGGACAAACCACCCCTTTGGAAGGATCGTGTTATTACAGATCGCTCTTGTGAAAACAACTGGTTGAGTAACCAGCGGGCTTACCGGCCACGGCCCTTTACAGGTAATCGCATTTTTATAAAGGCGTTTGAGCGATTTAAGCGGATAAACTGCCGATTGCGGCAATAAGCTGGAAGGTAACAGTAAAGGATTGGGAAAACGACTTTGCAGCTTTCTGAAATCGTATGTCGCTAAAGGTTCGCTGTTGAGAAGCTCTGCACGTACAGATCTTAGACGCTCCGGCAAATTATCAGCCTCGGCATGACAGACTCCGGAGAGCAACAGCGATATTAATAAAACATACTTTTTCATGAGCAAAGTGTATCACTCAATTGGTCGTTAATGTCAGAAAATTGTCATTAGTTTAAGACATTTACAGTGAAAGCACCAAAGGCAGAGGGTGAAATGAGAAGAAAAAGAAAGGGAGCCAACTGGCTCCCTCTATTAGATTACAGCAAACTCTGTATTAAAGGTGTTCAAGAATCTTGTTACAAGACTCTTTAGCATCACCGAACAGCATTTGTGTATTTTCTTTGAAGAACAATGGGTTCTGTACGCCAGCGTAACCAGTGTTCATTGAACGCTTAAATACGATAACGTGTTTTGAGTTCCACACTTCAAGAACCGGCATACCCGCAATTGGGCTATTTGGATCTTCCAAAGCAGCCGGGTTAACCGTATCGTTCGCACCGATAACCAGAACTACATCGGTTTCTTCGAAGTCATCGTTGATTTCGTCCATTTCCAGAACGATATCATATGGAACTTTTGCTTCAGCCAGTAGAACGTTCATGTGGCCTGGCAGACGACCCGCAACAGGGTGAATACCGAAACGAACGTTAACGCCTTTGCTGCGTAGCTTGTCAGTGATCTCATGTACAGGGTACTGAGCCTGAGCTACTGCCATACCATATCCAGGAGTGATGATTACAGAGCGTGCACCTTTCAGCATTTCTGCCACTTCTTCAGCTGATGCTTCGTAGTGTTCACCCTGCTCTTCACCTGTTGCTGCTGAGCTGCCGTCTGTACCAAAGCCACCGGCAATAACGCTGATGAATGAACGGTTCATAGCCTTACACATAATGTAAGAAAGGATTGCACCTGAAGAACCAACCAATGCACCAGTTACGATTAGCAGGTCGTTTGCCAGCATGAAACCAGCCGCCGCTGCAGCCCATCCAGAGTATGAGTTCAACATTGAAACAACAACCGGCATATCAGCACCACCGATTGAAGCAACCAGGTGGTAACCGAATGCAAATGCAATCAGTGTTACAACGATCAGAGCAAACATTGAACCTTCAGCGTTAACGAACATCACCATTAGCAGCAATGATACGATAACAGCAACCAGATTCAGCTTATGACGGTGTGGCAGCATCAGTGGCTTAGATGAAATCACACCACGCAACTTACCGAACGCCACAACAGAACCGGTGAAGGTTACAGCACCGATGAATACACCAAGGAAGATTTCAACAAGGTGGATATTCAGCATAGCGCCAGTCAGTTCACCGTGATCCAGGAAGGTGTTGAAACCAACCAGTACCGCAGCCATACCAACAAAGCTGTGAAGAATTGCCACAAGTTCTGGCATTTCTGTCATTTCTACTTTCTTAGCGAAGTGGATACCGATTGCACCACCGATGATCATCGCAAGGATAACCCAGGCTGTGCCCTGAGCTTCAGGACCAAAGATAGTCGCGAAAAGGGCAATTGCCATACCGGCAATACCATAGTAGTTACCTGCTCGCGCTGTTTCCTGCTTGGAAAGTCCCGCAAGAGACATGATAAATAGTACTGCAGCAACAATGTATGCCGCTTGTACGATACCTGCAGACATGTGTTACTCCTTATTTATCTTTACGGAACATTTCAAGCATCCGTTTAGTGACGGTAAAGCCACCGAAGATGTTGATACTTGCGATCAATACAGCTACGAACGACAGGAAGGTAACAATACCGATTCCATGGCCAATTTGTAGCAAAGCACCAACAATGATGATGCCTGAGATAGCATTAGTTACGGACATCAAAGGAGTATGCAGGGCATGGGTAACGTTCCAGACAACGTAATAGCCCACCACACATGCCAGAGCAAATACAGTGAAGTGCGACAGGAACTCAGCAGGCGCATAGTTCGCGATCCAGCCGAATACTGCAACACCGGCAGCCATCAGACCATATTTCTTCACAGGTGAAGCCGGCGCTTCTTCAACGACTGCTGGCTGTTCAGGCTCTGGTGCTGGTTGTTGTGGTTCAGCAGACACCTTAATTGGTGGAGCCGGCCAAGTAACCTCGCCTTCTTTAATAACAGTCAGACCACGCAGAACTTCATCTTCGAAGTCGATATCGATGTTGCCGTCTTTCTCTTTACAAAGCAGCTTCATCAGGTTTACAAGGTTGGTACCATAAAGCTGAGAAGACTGAGTTGGCAGGCGACCTACCATATCGGTGTAACCGATAATCTTCACGCCGTTTTCTGTAGTAACAACTTTGTCAGCCTCTGTGTACTCACAGTTACCGCCGTTTGCAGCAGCAAGGTCGACAATCACACTACCCGCCTTCATTGAATCAACCATTTCTTTGGTGATCAATTTCGGAGCAGAACGACCCGGAATCAAAGCCGTCGTGATGATGATATCAACGTCTTTAGCCTGCTCTGCGTACAGACGCTCAGCAGCTTTGTTGAAATCATCAGACATTTCTTTCGCGTAACCGTCACCTGTGCTTGTGTCTTCCTTGAAATCAACTTCAAGGAATTCAGCGCCCATTGACTCAACCTGCTCTTTTACTTCAGGACGAACGTCAAATGCGCGAACAATCGCACCAAGGCTTCCGGCAGCACCGATTGCAGCCAAACCAGCAACACCGGCACCTGCAACCATCACTTTAGCTGGTGGAACTTTACCGGCAGCTGTAATCTGGCCGGTAAAGAAGCGGCCAAATTCGTGAGCAGCTTCGACAACAGCACGATAACCGGCGATGTTTGCCATTGAACTCAAAGCATCAAGAGCCTGTGCTCTTGAAATACGTGGTACTGAGTCCATCGCCATTACGTTGATGTTTTTGCCTGACAGTTTTTCCAGCAACTCAGGATTCTGAGCTGGCCAGATAAAGCTAACAAGGCTTGCGCCTTCTTTGATCAAATCAAATTCATCAACACCCGTTTTGTCATTTACCAGGGGAGCGTTAACTTTCAGAATTAAATCTGATTGCCACACATCCTCAACCGAAACAACAGTCGCACCAGCGGCTTCATATGCTGCATCATCAAAGCTTGCTTCGATACCTGCACCATGTTCGACAGCAACGCTGAACCCCATTTTTAAAAGCTGCTCTACCGTTTTAGGTGTTGCAGCGACTCGCGTTTCGTTCGCGAGTATCTCTTTTGGCACACCAATTTGCATTATTATTCCCTGAATATTGGCAAAGAAGTAACAATTTTGTATCCAACCCACTCAGTAAGATCAAGCACTTTGTAGGAATAAAACAAAATTATTTAACATACACGCTGTTATTGACAGCAGATGTTACCTTCTATCAGTAATAAAAGAACGTTTTTAGCATGTGGACAGAGGTCAAACCTCGAATAAAATTAACAAAATACGCACGAACAGGCACATAAATAACCAATTAATTCGAATGCAACCAACTTATTGTCCAAAACGGATGCCCTGAGCAGTCAGTACTTCCGTTTTAAATGCATCAAGAAGAGATGTTGTAGTGAACCCGGAATGGAAGTCAGAAAACCCATCTTTCCCTGATGAATCTGATACCAATAAGAATAAGCACTTGAGTTATTGCTTCCTGCTTATCCCGATTGATATTTCTTGTAACTACTTCTCAATAGTTGTACCTGCCATGATCATGAGAAACTATACCGGCGGCAGGTGCCGGTATAGTTTAGAAAACTGTCGTTCTGCAATTTTTAGCGGAACATGTCATCGCCAGTCTGCTTAATAAACATCTTAGCTTTCTCTAACATGAAGTTTTCCGCATCGTGTTTAGAGGCCAATAAATCCGAACGGATAAATGTATGAGTCTTCATCTCACCGTCGATTTCTTTACAAATGCGGCCAGCAATACGGTACTGACCACCTTCTGCTATAGGCTCCGGATAAATCAGGTAACCTTCGTGTTCAAAAGGTTCAACCTCAACCGCTTTGGTTTCTTTACCTAATCCAAATAGTTTTGAGAAAAAGCCCACTTAATTTATCTCCGTGCCTCATACACATACGACATGATAATGCCATATCCGATATGTAAATAATTAAACCTGGGTAAAATTATGAGGAAAAAAACAATAAAATCATAGCTGTAAAGCAGCGAATTGCTTCAGATAAGTTTTATTAGCGCAAAAAAACGCTGGCATCAGCCAGCGTCTTCTTTATGTCCGGTGTTCAATATACTGATTATCGATAGATTCCGATGTCCTTTTGTAGGTGAACCGGAAGATCCGATACATTGTACTGTTTTGGTGCTTTACGAGCGCCAAAGAGAATATCTAATGCGTGTGCAATCAATCCTTTGATGTTAACCGCATAGGCTTTTTTCTCCATTGCGGCGTTATGTGCGATGGTATCAAAATTCATTGCCTGTGCCATGATTGCCTCTCATTTTGTTGTATTTATGAACTGAGGTAATTTTATCCGGTTAATATTTCCGCAAAAAATGACAATATTTAGATGTCAATATTAGTTTTTCTTATGTGTTAATCGATAGTTAATCGCCATGATCTTTTAGCGCTTAAAACGACATTAACAATGAATAATTTCTCCGATTAAGGCAGTGCTTAGTGCATACTCTTGTTTTGCTTGCAATCCAACGCATTGGTACGCAACAATGATGCAACATAAGCAAGAGTGAAAATTATGATCAGCCTCTTATCTAAGCATTCCTCAGCCTTACTTATTGTTGCAGCTATTCTAGGCTTTCTTTTTCCAGATACCTCGTTCGCCCTATTCCCTGTGTTGCCCTATATTCTGTTCTTTCTTATGCTTTTTACCCTTTTGGGTATGCCACAAGCATTGCTGGTTAAGCAGCTGTTCAATAGCGAAATCTGGCTATACGCACTTTTCCATTCAGCGTTGCTTACTCTGATAAGCTGCTCTGTTGCTATGTTATTAAACGCCAGCCCGGAGTTGCTTCTTGCTATAGCAGGTGTTGCTGCAACAGGCTCGCTGTTCGCCACACCTGCTATTGCCCGCTCTGTAGGCCTTGATGCATTAAAAGCCATGGCAATGACAATTGCCTCAACCTTGTTAATGCCGATCATACTTTATATCAACCTGATAGTTTTCCAGGACGAGCATTTCACACTAGACATGCAGAGTTATCTCCAGCGGTTGGTAATCTTTATCTTTGGCCCTATGTTGTTCTCAGCCCTTTGCTACAGGTTTATTCCACATCACCTATTGCATCGCGTACACGGCAAACTCTCGCAAGTCACGATTATTCTCGTACTGGCTTTTCCATTCGGGTTAATCGGGCCTTTCCGGGAGGTTTTCAATAATTCGCTCACTGATGGTTTCTTTTTCTTATTGATTGGGTTAGTTATCTGCGGTTTGTATTTTTTTGCAGGTTATCTTTGTTACCGTCGTGCTGACCTTGATCAGAGTTTACTTGCTGCTATTACGTCGGCAAATCGAAATGTATTACTGACATTTACTGTCGCCGGAAGTTATCTTGGCCCTGACTATCTCGTCCTGATGGGTGCTCTGCAATTACCTACTTATTGCCTTCCTCTTTTTGTCAAAAACATCTATAAATTCACCGGAAAAATGGATGATACCCAATAAATAATTAACTCAAGAGTCGACATCACAAAGCATAATTCCTCTTCGCCACTGAACACAAAACAATCAATCTGCTCGTAATTTCAAATTTGTGATACGAAATCAACTCTTTCTCTTGCGTCTAGATGTTGATTTACCTAAGATTTCCAAGAATTCTCAGGGCGGGGTGAAATTCCCCACCGGCGGTAGTTCGAAATAGATCATATAAAAATGGCTTATTTTGAAAAGCCCGCGAGCGCTTAACTAATTTCACGTTAGTTAAGGTCAGCAGATCTGGTTCAGTGCTTTTTTACATGATTCCAGAGCCGACGGTTATAGTCCGGATGAAAGAGGATCAGTGGGGATCATGCCGATCTCTTGCTTTTTAAAACACAGTAGAACTGCTGTATCTGAACTCAGGTTATAGCTCATACGCATAGCGTTCTCGTTATATATCCTGACGAGTAATACTGTGAAGTTATTTCAGCCTTGCTGAAACGCTGTCATTCCATGCCCTGATTCTGGTATTTTTTTATTTGGAGTATCTATTACCATGAATCAGTCTTTACTAGCCCCATACGGTACACCTTTCGAACGAGTTGAAGCCGGCCTGAACGCAATTCGTAATGGTCGTGGTGTTCTTGTTGTTGACGATGAAGATCGTGAAAACGAAGGCGATATCATTTTTGCCGCAGAAACACTGACTCCTGAACAAATGGCAATCATGATCCGCGAATGCTCTGGCATCGTATGCCTTTGCCTAACCGAAGAGCGTGTTCAGCAGCTTGACCTGCCTATGATGGTTGAAAACAACACCAGCGCAAACCAAACAGGCTTCACTGTAACCATTGAGGCAGCAGAAGGTGTAACAACCGGCGTTTCCGCAGCAGACCGCGTAACAACGATTAAAGCGGCTATCGCAGACGATGCGAAGCCATCTGATCTGAACCGCCCTGGTCATGTATTTCCGCTTAAAGCAAATCCTGAGGGTGTTCTAGCTCGTCGTGGTCACACAGAAGCGACTATTGATCTGATGCGCCTTTCCGGCCTGAAGCCTTACGGTGTACTGTGTGAGCTGACTAACCCGGATGGCACAATGGCTCGCCTGCCGGAGGTTATTGAGTTCGGTAAGAAATTCGATATGCCTGTTCTGACAATTGAAGATCTTGCGGCTTACCGCCTGGCAAATGAAGTAGCAAATACTGAGCAACCAGAAAGTATTTCAGCATAATAAAGCATCAAAAAAGCCGAGAATTATCTCGGCTTTTTAAAGACTCATAGTTTTTCCAACCTGCTTAACACAGGAACTTCGGATAAATAACAGCATTAAAATACTTCTTTGTTTAATTTCGTGTTATACGCCTACAGCCGGCATAAAGTAAATCAACGCAGTCCACGCTGAAACCCAACCAGTAACCATTGCTACGTCTACCCAGTCTCTGCTCATCTTACCCTCTCAACACAATTTCATTTCCGATTTATATTTAATATCGACAGGTTTGGAATAACCTTTAGTTTATTTTCACATAGAGTAAGGACTGTTTCTGATTTCTCGTGATATAAGATGAGCATTCAAAAAAACAAAAGAGGTGCGATTAATTCGACACCTCTTTTGCACTCCTCGTCATTTGATTGACGAATATAATGACGAGTTAAGCATATTTATATTAATACTCTCGCTATATTTAACTCATTATCACTTTATTTAGGCTACCACCTGTTGTTCACATCCACACGGAATATAAGAGACCAAAGCATTTGATGGTGCTGACAATGTTTCAACCGTTTTAGCATAACGCTCAAAAGCTTCTGCCATGGTTACATTTAACGCTTTAGGTTCTACAACACAATCAAGCAATGCATCATATCCTTCTTTGCCCGTCGCTGTGTAACCTGACGAAATCGAGGTATAAACCGCATCATCATCCACATCAACCCAATGACCGCCTTGGAAAGTCTGCAAATCTTCAATTCTGGCTCCGGGCTCGGAGCAACAACGATAGGTATATTTCAGATTAGAGGTGTATGGGAAACTACCACTACCGGTTCCTTCTACCCCGTTATCAATCGCATTGTTAATTGCGCCTTCAAGAGCCTCTCGGACACGTTTACCTTTTACCTGATACACCATCAGTCCGATAGCAAAAGGCAGCAGCTTACCGGCAATATCCGCAGACGTTAACGGCCCGGGATTCAGAGATGCCCTTACGCCACCAGCATTATGGATGGCAAAATCGACGTCATACCCCATCTGACGCCCCTGCCAGACAAAACTGTCAACCACCAGCGGTGCAATCTGACTACCGCCACGATGGTCTGGAATACGCACATGACGCAAAGGCTCAGCAGCTTCAGCAATATGCTGTGTCTGGAGTTCACGAACACGCGGACGATATTCCGTGTTCAGCATATTTTCAATAATCGGATCTTTGGCACAGAAACGGATATTATCCTGCTGCTTCAGATACGACTTCACCGCGTCGTGGCTATCATCATCCAGATGTTCACTGCGGCTGGCATCAACTGTGAACTGACGCCCCAGCAATAACTGGTTCACACCACCGGCATGTTCAACTGTACCATCAGCATTAAAATCAAGCTCAAGCTGCCCCAGAGCCAGTGCATTACATCCGGCCTGGACGACACAAGTGCCTTCAACCATAGTTGCGTAGGAATCAGTGACACCGTAACCAATATTACTAAAGTCACCCTGCATGGTATGAGTGTGACCACCAATAATCGCCCTCAAGCCATCAACCTGTGCTGCAAGCTCTAGATCCCGGTCATATCCTAAATGGCTAAGAAGAACAATTTTATTAATGCCCTGCCTTTGAATCGCGTCAATCGTGCTTTTAGCGACATCAACTACTTTCAAAAAGCTTGTGTCCGGATCCGGGTTGGCGATACCCGCCATGTTCTCAATTGCCAGTCCGAATACAGCAACAGGCTCTCCAGCAACATCTTTTACAATGAATCGACCATGACCAGCTTCATTATTAAAAGCATACACATTGTGTTTATCACGTAGTGGATTCGGCTTGCTCTGATCTTCGTCGGCGAGATTCCAGTTAGCCACAAGCAGAGGGAAACTGGCCTGATCCATAAAATCAGCCACAATCCCGTTCCCCATATCCAGCTCATGATTTCCTAATGCCATTGCTTCTACGCCAATCGCATTCAGCATTTTTGCATTAGCCAGACCTTTATATAAAGAGAAGAACAATGTGCCCTGGAAACAGTCACCGGCATGAACAAACATAAACTCACGCCCTTTCAGGTGAGCCTGTCGTTTAACATCCTTTACCGCCGACGACACACGCGAAAAACCTCCGCAGCTGGCATAAACAGAAGTATCCGTATCTAGAACCTCATCAGGCAGCGACAAAGAGATAGAAGACGGCTCGAAGTGTGAGTGTGTGTCGTTAATGTGTGCGAAAGTGATTTTCGCCGGGCGATGGTATGTCATAAAACTCTGATGTTCCTCAGTAACGCGGTGTTATCTAAATCTATTCCTATATGATTTAAGTCACATTGCTTGTAGTTCATTTCTCTAGGTTAAACCCAAAATGTGATTTAAAACAACACCTAAAATTGAGTTTACATTCTTCAGCTCGATTTTATTTTGCTAATTCAGTAGTAAAACCTGAATATGAATGCCAATCACACCTCTACATGGGCTACACAGAATGTACTGCTAATCTATCTGTGACGCGACTCTTCAGTGGTCACTTGGGTATATAGTATTTAATACAACTTCACGACAGATTCATTACAAACGACAAATGATTTCCTATCTGTACCCCGTCATTCTGGCATTTTTTGTCGGCGCACTCGCACAAAAAACAGGATTATGTATGGTCAGAGGCGTTCAAGAGCTACTGGCTAAAAGGCCAGGATTTCTTGCCACTATCTTATGTTGCGGCTTCTGGATCTGGTTGATTCCATTCTCACAATTCAATGAAAGTATCTCAATGACCTTAAGCAGATATGCTGCCAATATACCTGTCGCCATAGGAGGCTTGCTCTTTGGCCTGGGCGCAGCACTCAATAAAGGCTGCTCTATCTCAACCATTTCCAAACTGTCAAAAGGCCATATTTATATGTTTGCTACGGTTATCGGCTGGATATGTGGCTGGTGTTTCCTTGCATCCATGTCATTTGCTATTGAATACGAGCACCTTTCACCCGTTATGGACCCGTCTATGACTGTTACGATTCTTCTCTTCGTACTTATCGCTCTGATATTTTTCCGAATCCCTCCTCAAAGAAGACCAATATTACTTGGCATCCTTTTATTTGGCGTAATCGCCAGCATTTTGACTTATCAACTTCCCGAATGGTCTCCAAGCCAATTGCTCAAAGATATCACAGCAGCCGGAGTACATGGTGAAAGTGAGAAGTGGCCGTCCTTTCAACGCTACCTCACCATAGTGGGATTAATTACAGGAATGGCTATCAGCGCAAAAGAACGCCTGTCATTGAAATCTTACGAACTGAGACCAAAACAGTTAATCAGCCATCTTTTTGCCGGAATTATAATGGGAATCGGTGCTTCTTTGGCTTTAGGAGGAAACGACTCCCAACTCCTTGTTGCCCTGCCTTCATTTTCTCCAGCCGGTGCTATTGCCATCTTCAGCATGATTATCGGAATTATTGGCGGGATCTTTTTAAGGAGAGTTATCAGTCACCGCAGGGAAAAGAATGTACTGCGGTGACGACTGATTATCTGTGAGTCACGCAGATAACCTTATAGCTGCTTACTGGTAACGACCGTGACGCTGCAAAAATTCAATCTTGTAACCGTCAGGATCCTGAACAAAGAAGAATTTTGCCAGTAACTGACCATCACGGAAGAATTCTTTGATTTCAGCTGGTTCATATCCAAAACCAACCAATTTCTCGTGTTCTGCTTCAAGATCATCAACTGCGACTGCAAGGTGACCATAACCAGAACCGTGAGTATAAGACTCTTCAGTGCCTTCGTTCCAGGTCAGCTCCAGCTCCATATCGTTTTCTTCATTACGAAGGTAAACCAGGCTGAAACCTTCAAAATCCAAGCGCTCAGCAATATCAAGTGCCAATGCTTCTTTATAAAATTTCAACGACTTATCCAAGTCCACTACACGAACCATTGAATGGATAATCTTAGCCATCTGACGTCTCCTGTCTTTTCATTGTTTTTGTCCGGGTGTTCAGCTAACTACAAAGCTTAGATTTGAACCCAGCAATTTTAGTCACGGGAATATAGCAATCACATCTGACGACCTCAACCTTTTCATGAATCGCCATTTTGTCATTAAGTATCAATAGCTTCTTACCGTTCTGTGATATCGGCATACCCATCCAGAACTTAGGTACTGTAATCTTAATATCAGAGGTGAGATATGCTGCTAAAACGAATTGAAGTATCAGGCTTCAGAGGAATAAAACGCTTGTCGCTGACATTCGATGAGCTGACCGTGTTAATCGGTGAAAACGCGTGGGGTAAGTCATCCTTACTCGATGCGCTCAGTATTGCCCTTTCCCCTGATGCCCATTTTTATAATTTCAAATTTTCTGATTTTCATGTCGACTATGCTGCCGGGCATGAAAAAATGGCTCAACTCCAGATCGTTATCCACTTTTGTGAAGATTACCCGGGAGAACATAACGCCCGCCGTTATAAAGCCTTCACACCGCTTTGGGTTGATGGTGAAGACGTCGCAAAGGAGCTGTATTATCAGATAAACAGTATCGTGAAAGACGATAAAATCATCACTCACCGTTCGTTTCTTGATAACAACGGCAAAATCATTCATTGCCCCGATACAGACAGAATAGCTAAACAGTTAATGACGCTGCACCCGATTGTTCGCATTCGTGATGCACGCCGCCTGAGGCGAGAAGCTTATAACGGAAACGGTAATGGCAATGGAAAGAATGGTAACGGCAACGGTAAAAGCGACCGTGACAACAGTGAGAATGCCCGGATTCAACGCAGGCTTGATAACACCTGTCAGCGGCTGATGACCCGCCCCGGACATGTCAGCTCAGATGAAATAAAAAGCAGCATTAACGCACTGCGAACCCTGGTCGACCACTATTTCGCATTTGCTCCTCATAATCGCCCATCACAGTTTAACCGTGTCCATTTTCCAAGCTGGGCGCAATATACGAAAAATCCACTGGAGCAACTGACGCAGCCACACATGACCAAACAGGCCCGGTTAATCTTAATGGGGTTGCTTAATGCCTTTATCCGCGCCCGTGGTCCGGTAGAGCTGAAACGGCTTGCGCGTCCTATCATGATTCTGGAAGACCCCGAAGGTCGTTTGCATCCTACGTTACTACAACAGGCATGGACATTTATCTCTAATATGCCGATGCAGAAGATTCTGACCACCAACAGCTCCGATCTGACATCTGTGGTGCCGTTGCAATCAATCAACAAGCTCATCCGTGAACCGGACCGGACGCACGTCTATAACATCAGCCCCCGCATGCTGTCACGTGATGAAGAACGACGCGTCGCTTTCCATGTCCGTCTTCATCGCCCTAATGCCCTGTTTGCCCGCGCATGGCTGCTGGTCGAAGGTGAAACAGAAGTCTGGCTGTTTAATGAATTTGCCCGAATCTGTGGCTATAACCTAGCCGCAGAAGGCGTGCAAATCATTGAGTTTGCCCAAAGTGGACTGCGACCTCTGATCAAAGTAGCCAGAGGATTAGGTATAGAATGGCATTTAGTCGCTGACGGTGATCTGGCCGGAAAGAAATACGCTGAAACAGTCCGCCACCTGTTAGGAAATGATGCAGAACGACACCGCCTTACAGTACTGCCTTGCAGAGACATCGAACACTTTTTATTTAAACACGGTTTTGAGCCTTTGTTCCGCAAATTAGCGAGTATCCCGCACGACAGTCCGGTAACACCGAAGAAAATTATTGCCCGCGCCCTTAAGCGTCATGCCAAGCCGGATGTCGCATTAGCAATTGTTGAATTTACTGATGAAGAAAATGTTGAAGAAATTCCGGTACTGCTGCGTTGGATTTTAAAACGAATTGTCGTTATGTCCCGAGGCGTCAGTTAATTATTATTCTCTTTTTAATTGCATGACAATTTAAGTCAAACAACACTCGATATTCCCATCAAGAATACCGAGTTCACATTTTCAAAATAAACCTTATTCATACCGATGACTATTATTTGTTGCTTACTCTTTATTCTATAAAATTAAATCAAACAACAATAATATTTTTAATAATAACAAAGCCGAACAAGGAAGCATTTTGATTAATCAACTTCTCCATGCGCACAGAGCTTTTAATAAGATACTGCGGATGCTCGCACTGGGACAGAGCAAGCAGGAAATGCTGGAACAGCTCATTGGTGTTACTGAAAAGATTTACAGTGACAGAATGACATCCATCTTATTGCTGGATGATAATAGCAATACACTGCATTGCGAATGTGCCCCAAACCTGCCGGAAAGCTATAAAAAGGCGATTGATGGCATCCCTATCGGGCCGGATGTCGGTGCCTGTGGGGCTGCTGCCTATTTTCGGCGTAAGGTGATCACAGAAAATATCAGCGAGCATCAAAACTGGATCGAGTTCAAACAAATTACTCAGAAGGTCAACCTTGCTTCCTGCTGGTCTGTTCCGATAATTTCCTCTAAAGACAAGGTTCTCGGAACATTTGCCACCTACAGCAGTTACCCGTCCTCACCTACTCCTTTCGAACTTGAAGTCCTGGAAATGGCCGCTTCCGTCTGTGCGGTAGCATTAGAAAAACACGAGATAGAACAAGAGTTATTACAGTCAGCCAATTACGACTTTTTAACCAACGTCTATAACCGCCGGGTATTCTGTCAGAAACTGCAGCAAGAACTCGATGATGTCGTTAAAGAAGGACTACTTGCGCTTTTCTATATCGATATCGACCAATTTAAAACCATCAATGATCAACATGGCCATATCTTTGGTGATCAAGTGTTGGTTGAAACCGCCAGCAGGCTTAGGCAAATAAGTCGTCACACAGATATAGTCGGTCGTTTAGGTGGTGATGAATTTGTTTTGTTGGCAAGTTGCAATGATCAGGAAGATTTTTACGAGCTTTATCATGAGCTGGCGAATGTGTTCAATAAAGAGCTAACGCTTAAGAGCATTCCTTTTTCCGCTTCGGTAGGTTTTGTCACCATTGATCGTAATGAAGCATTTTATTACGACATTCAATCCCTGATAAGCGCAGCAGATAAACACATGTATCAATGTAAGCATGAACATAAACAGCTTTGCAGTAACTACCTAACGCATTAAAAAAGCCCGCATAAATTTGTGGCGGGCTATCAAAGGATAAATTCTATCCTTTCCATACAATTTTTCTTCCTATTTAAACATTTCTGCTTAGTCATTACTGTTTTTCAAAAAATAGAATCACTTTACCGACACTGAATCCCCATTTAGTCATTTCTGCGATATTGAATACCCTTTTCTCATCCTGGCGGAACATCCAGTCATTAAAGGTAATATCGTAGGTAGTATCATCAACAGGAACTCTTAATACATACTTCCAGTTCAGAGCATTACCAGACACATGACCTGTAGCTTCTCCAACTACATCATCAGCATTACCTATATAGTGCCCGTCCATGTTACGTGTAATCACCCAGGTTCTGTGCTGCTTTTCACCGTCATCAAAAACAAAGTCTTCTTCCAGGGTTAATAAATTGCCTTGAACACGTCCTTTAATCTGAACTTCAAACCGACGAGTCTGCTTACCATTTCTGTCCTGGAGCATTCCCCATGCAATGATGTCACCTTCGAAGTATTCAAACAATTCAAAGTCCGGCTTTGTTCCCTGATAATCCTCTATAGAAGCAGAACACCCATAGAGCCAAACGCCTGCAAACAACATCCACAGCCATTGCTTTAATCGCTTGAGAATAATGATACCTCTGCCAGTTTATACATTACCAATGAGACGACTACGTATGGTCGGATAAGCGGTATCGGGTGATAACCAGATATTGATAAACGCCAGCGACATTTCTTTGTCCTCAATGATCCCTATCCTCAGGTTATCCTGATAGAAAAATCCATTTTCACCTCGAATCACAAATATCAACCGATCTCCTTTTTTGACATCTGGCCACATGGCATCAAGCTTAGCGAGCCATTGTCTACGTTTGTTTAGCGCAATCCCTAAATGCTCCCATTGCTGATCCGTTGCTTTCAGTAAATCATCTTTTTTTATGTTTCGCTGATATTTGATAACCAAGGCAATGTCGCTTACGTCATTTCTGTATAACCCAGTGGGGGTTCGGAGCTCAGAGTCGTAAATCACCCATGGCCCCCATTTTAACCGTGCATCTCCAACCGCTGGCCAGCTTTGCCAAGCTGCGAAACTGACAGAAGAAATAAGTAATAACAAAGTAGCAATGACCGCTTTCACGGCAGCAGAAAATGATTGTGGGAATTTCATACCTCTTCCTCCTGACTGAACTCGCGCTGAGCTTTATCACAACGTTGCAGAAAGAGTAGAATGAAGGCAGTAAAAATCGTCCATATAATCAGAACAACAGGTATTGTTGTCAGTATACCTAATGGCAAGTCAACAGCTCCCAACCGATAACCGGCCAGATAACTCATCGCGCCACCTACTCCACCAATTAAGATGATTAACAGAGGTGAATAAGATGCGATAACATGCCTGATTACCCAAACAAATGAACCGAAACCAAGCCAGAGCATGGCGAGCCACACTGGTAGGAAGGGATAATCAAAACGGAATACGCCCATTTCAATAAGCAGGTAATCCAACGTCATGCCAAAAGCAGCAATCATTGCAGCGAAACGCCATGTGTCACGGTACAGACACCAGCAGACGAGTAACATTATCGCCAGTAGCCATACCCAGTCACCCTGACCGAGCACGGCAATAAACCAATAAAGGTTAAACGTTGTTCCTACTGCCAGTAACTCGCGGAAAGGCATAACACCTCCGAAATCTGTATCATCGTTATCACTCTCAGCTCTGTGAGACAATTCTCATTGCTTTTGAGCAAATGACAGGTTTACCGTTACAGTGCTAGCTAACACGACTTGCCACTAACTGAACTGTACTGATCCGACGCTCTAAAAACCCACCTTCGCAGTAGCATAGGTAGTAACGCCACATCCGGATAAACCGCTCATCAAATCCCTGTGTAAGTAAAGTTTCGATACTGCTGTTAAACTTCTTATGCCATTCAGACAGGGTTCTGGCGTAATCCTGTCCAATGTCTTTAATATCCCTGATGACAAAATCACTATGCTCCGTTAAGTGATTTGCCAACGTAGTGATTGATGGCAAAAAACCTCCGGGAAAGATATGTTTCTGAATAAAATCCACACCTTTGCTGTAACTGTCATAACGCTGATCGGCTATCGTTATCGCCTGAATTGCCAATTTGCCACGGGGTTTTAACAATGACTGACATTTCTTTATGTATGTTGTCAGGTACTCCTTCCCGACAGCTTCAACCATTTCTACCGAAACAATTTTGTCGAATTGGCCTTTCAAGTCGCGGTAATCATTCTTCAACAACGTGATCCTGTCACTTAATCCTTCCTGCTCTATCTTCTCTTTCGCCCATTGATGCTGTGCATCCGAGATTGTGGTCGTTGTCACCTTGCAGCCATAGTGTTTGGCTGCATATATTGCCAGTGCTCCCCAACCCGTACCGATTTCCAGTAAATGGTCTTTGTCGCTCAACTCAAGCTGACGACACAACCTATCCATCTTATTTATCTGCGCCTGAAACAAGCTCTGGTTTTCAGACTCATACACGGCGGCAGAATAAAGCATGTTCGGGTCTAAAAAGGTACGGTAGAAATCATTGCCTAGATCATAGTGAGCAAGAATATTTTGCTTGGCTGTCGCGACACTGTTTCTGCGTTGACGATGAATTAGCTTGTTCTTCAATGCGCTCAGCCAGCTGACTTTACTCTCCAGCCGATCCAACAAGCTGAGGTTGATCGCAAGAACACGAACGACTTCAGTGACATCAGGGGAATCCCACCACGCTTCAATGTAGGCTTCACCAGCAGCAATACTTCCCCCTTTGATAATACGTTTATACAAAGCAGGATTATTGACGATTAAATGCCCCTGACAGATGGCCTGTTTGTCTCCGAAGAAAAAAGTCTCACCCTGCTTTTCCACTAAGGTCAACCCGGATCCCTGAAGCTGACGGAGAATGCCAAACACAAATCGTCTTGCCAGCGAGTCGGTACCGCTCACCGAAAACTCAGATTGATTTACTTCACTCTTCAACATATCCAGACCCTCAATTCGTTTTCCTTTGTGTTTAACGGATTACTTCCCTGTGATAACCATCAACTTGCCGGATGGCTGTAAAAAGGCACCCGCTTGAGCCACAGGCGCAAAGCCTGCCAATAAATTCCAATAACAACTTTTATTGTTTGAACGGGAGTTTTGGCAATGAGCTGCCATAATGCCTTGCTGGTGAATGGCTGGCGCTTCATTGCCATGGTGGCGTCCAGTACCTTCTGGTTATCCTCTGCTGAGCAGATATCAAGATGAACCAACAGTTGGCTGTCAGGCTCAGTCAGGCGCCAGTAATACTGCTGACTCATCGGATTGAACGGCGAGACATGAAATGATTTCTGCTCTGTCCAGCGCTCTGAATCCCAATGACCTTTTGCCGGTAACACATAGTAATGACGTTCATTCCATGGCGTATTGCTGACTTCTGCCAGTATCCAGCGCCATTTATCATCCTGATCGTAGAGATAATAAAGATTCAGCGGACTGAAATAGCAACCGGCATACCTGAGCTGACAAAGAAGCATTACCCTTCCCTCTGTTCGCTCACCGGTCAGTTCTTCGACTTTATCGATAACGGCTTTCTTCAGTGTTTCTGGCGACTCTAAAGCGGCTTTACTACCTGCTTCATGACCGCGCAGATAATCGCCAGTAGAGAACCTTGCAAAATTGAATAACCTGCGGCCAAATCCAAATACTGAAGTCTGAAGTTGTTCAAGTTCATCCAGGTCGATCAAAGGCATAAACATAGGGTAAGTAAAACTATGTTTTACCGGGGTGAAGCGACGATGCCTGACTGTGCCGACGAAAAGCGCACTATTCATATTCCTGCTCCCGACTTTTTTGTTCCGTTACAGCTTGTCGAGGATGTTGCGATTGCTGCGAGACTAAATCGGATTCTGCTTTTCTCGTGTTTTTACCAGCGACAACGTGGTGAGCATTAATCGCATCGACGACATCCAGTGCACTGCGGACACCATCTTCATGAAAGCCGTTATACCAATAAGCTCCACAGAACCAGGTATTCTGCTTACCGTTGATTTCAGATCGCGCTCGCTGCGCAGCCATACTCTCGGTAGTAAAGACCGGATGCGCATAAACAAAACGCTTGAGGACCTTATCCGGGTCTATCGCACTGGTTTGATTTAATGTGACACAAAAAGTCTCAGGCGCCTCAATTCCCTGCAGAATGTTCATGTTGTAGGTCAGCGATGCCAGACGCGTATCCCTGTGCTGACCGTTTACCATTTCAGGACCAAGGTGATAGTTCCAAGAAGCCCAGGCAGCGCGGGACTGAGGTAACAACCGAGTATCGGTATGCAGCACCACTTCGTTGTCCTGATAGGTCATCGCGCCGAGAATACGTTGTTCATCGGCAGTTGCATCGCCCAGCATGTTGAGCGACTGGTCGCTATGGCTGGCAAAAATCACATGGTCGTATTTCTCTTTACCCCGCGCAGACTCAACAATTACACCGCTTTCATCTCTCAATACACGATGTACGGGAGAATTAAGTCGAATCTTTTCTGCAAATGGCACAATCAGGCGTTTTACGTACTCTCGGGAACCTCCGGGAATAACAAACCACTGCGGACGATTCATCACTTCAAGCAAACCATGATTGCGAAAGAAACTAATGAAGAACTCCAGGGGAAAGGCCCGCATATCAGATAAGGTCGATGACCATATCGCTGCTCCCATCGGCAGAATGTAGTTCTGGCAAAAATAGTCGCTGAAGTTATTGTGATTAAGGAACTCCCCTAACATAAGCTGACTTTTATTGTCGATTTCAATTTCTCTTGCCAGTTTATTAAAACGGAGAATTTCAAAGATGAAGTGATAAAACGAAGGGTTCAGCAGATTTCGCTTCTGGGCAAACATAGATGACAGGCTGTGACCGTTATATTCAAGGCCACTCACGTCATTATGAACACTAAAACTCATTTCAGTTGGCTGACCGACAATACCGATTTCAGCAAGTAGCATTTCGAAATTAGGGTAGGTTCTGTCGTTAAACACAATAAAACCGGTATCAATGGCATAGCTTCCACAGGCGACGTCGACATCAACAGTTGCCGTATGCCCGCCGATATAACCGTTAGCTTCATATACCGTAATATCATGCTGGCGATGGAGATGCCACGCACATGTCAAACCAGAGATTCCGGAACCGATAATGGCAATCTTCATCTTTGTCTCCTTGTCATACGTTTAACCACAGCTAACTGCAAACTTGTCGGTAACAGCGATATAACTTTCAGTAGTAGACTAAATTTCAGAGGAAAATGGATTTCGGTTTTCCCCATGTCGATCCCCTGACGGATTTTCTCTGAAGCAAATTCCGTAGATACCAACATCGGCATGGCAAAATCGTTTTTATCTGTCAGCGGTGTTTTAACAAAACCGGGACTAACCAGGGTTATTTTCACACCTTGCGGGGCAAGATCGACGGCTAACGAATTAGCAATATAAGCAACCGCCGCTTTTGAAGAACCATAAGCTTCAGCTCTTGGTAATGGAATATACGAAGCTGTAGACCCAACAATAACCAGGCGCGTTTTATTACTGAAATTATCCTGCAATACCTGAATGCAGTTGAGCAGACCAAACACATTCACATCGTAAATACGTTTAAATAAATCAACATCTATTTGCCCGTGCTCGATATATTCACAAGTTCCAGCATTTAAAATAATTAAGTTTGGAAAAAGAGAAACCTCAGCAAAAGCCTTATGTACTTCATCAAGTTCAGTGACATTACAGCGAATAGGATGAATATTGGGGTTATATTCCTTTAACCCTTCAAGTCGCTCCTCCGACTGACCGCAAGCGTAAACCAAATAACCATCGGCAGCATAATCCTTTGCCAGTTGTTCACCTATGCCGGAGCTTGCCCCGGTTATCAAAACACTCTCCATAGCTACAGGTTCTCCTTTAGACGTCGTATTAATCCTCCAACAAGCGGAATACCTTCGTAGAGCATTTCTCCTAAATCAAAGTAATCACGATGATAAATAACCAAGCCATCCCTGTACTTAAGACAAGAACAACCTTTAACTTCACGAGCCTTACCGCCTGAAAGCCGAGGATGACTGAAAGTCATTGTCCATTGCACATACGCAGTATCTTGTTGAAAGCAGGTTTCATGAATTTCGAATTGGCATTCTTTCACCGATTTAAACAAACGGTTGAAGTAGTCATCGAGGTTTTGCCAACCGACAACCCGATGCGCCGGATCTTCAAAAATAATATCCTGATGATAAATAGCCCGGAGATCAGCCAAATTATGTTTCGACAGTTTGCTATAAACATCGACAAACTTATTGATGGATGAATCTGACTGTTCTGACATACATCCTCCTGCCATTCGGGCTAATAGTCACATCTGCAATTAAACTTCCAACTGTTCTTTTGCAATTTTAAAGGCTTCAATTGCTGCCAGACGCGCTGATTTATGGTCAACAATTGGAGCGGGATAATTGATTTGAACCGCTCCTGGCCATGAATGCGGTTGATGAATAAATTTATCCGGCACGTCTTTTAATTCATGTACCCAAGTACGAATAAACTTACCATCAGGATCAAAGCGTTCACCTTGAGTGGTCGGATTAAACACCCTGAAATATGGCTGAGCATCTGTGCCCGTTGATGCCGCCCATTGCCACCCGCCATTGTTAGCTGCCAGGTCACCGTCAACCAACTGCGACATAAACCAACGCTCTCCTTCCCGCCAATTAATCAGCAAATCTTTGGTTAGAAAACTCGCGGTGATCATTCTCAACCGATTATGCATCCAGCCCGTTTCCTTCAACTGACGCATTGCCGCATCCACAATTGGAAAACCGGTTCTTCCCTGCTGCCAAGCCGCCAAATCCGACTCAGACTGTCGCCAACTGATATTTCGAGTCCAGCTCTGAAATGGCTGATCCCGACTCAGTCTTGGAAAAGCCACCATCAAATGACGGTAAAATTCACGCCAGATAATCTCATTAAGCCAGCTGAATGCGCCACTTTCTGGCTCATCAAAGCAATGAGGAAAGACTTCTAGCAATGCACTGACACACTGACGGGGAGAAAGAGCACCATGAGTAAGATACGGAGACAAACAACTGGTGCCGTCTATTGCCGGAATATCCCGCTGTTCATGATATATCTGAGCTTTCTCGCTACAGAATGTCCGCAACCTTTGACGGATAGCATCTTCATCGACCGGCCATTGCAAACTGTCTTTTTTCGGATAGGTTAATTCAATTTTGTCATGAACAAATAATGCTTCAGACAAAGAGCTAACTGACGTCTCAGATTCTTTCTTTACTTGGGGAACAGACTGAACCTTTGGCATTGCAAGGCGAAACAGTCGGAGCCATTCTTTTCTGAACGGTGTGAAAACTTTATAAGGGTCGCCATTTTTGGTCTGCACCTTTCCGGGTTCAATAATGCAGGCATCATCAAATGCACTGAACTTGATACCTTGCTCGCTCAGCAAATGTCCGGTGATCTCATCACGCTTCTGTTCGTTCCATTCATATTGCTTGTTGCAATACACATGATTGACTTGATGCTTCTGGGCCTGTTCGCAAACACTTTTTGCCGCCTCCTCAAAATCAGCGACTTCATTAATCAGCAAAGGAATACCAATCTCAGCCAGTTGACTGCGCAATACTCCCAACCTTCTTTGAATCAAATCAACCTGAATCGGTGCGACATTGTGCTCATGCCATTGCATTGGTGTTGAGGTGAAAATAGCTATCACGTTATCACTGCGCTGACAGGCTGCAGTCAATGCCGTGTTATCTACAACACGGAGATCTGCGCGAAACCAGACCAATCCGGTCTTACTATTAGCCATTTCCATCTCCTATGCGTTACAGCTGGTTATAAAATCTTTATGAATCCGAGAAATATCGCCGGCAAACTTAATATCGCATTCCGTTTTTTGCTTCAGGTTTGTTAAAAGCAATTCCAATTGCGTCATATCACTGGCATTCAGGCTGGTATTACCGTAAAGAACAACCTTAGCGACATTTGCTTTTTCAAAGACGCTATTCAAAGCAGTTAATTTGCCCGAAAGCTCCGGCATAACAGTGACACTGTAACCATCATCAGTCAGTTTCCATGCCTTAAGCCAAAGTTTATAACTATTTGTTTTATCGAAACTTAATAAATAGCATGGCTTCAACGACAGCTTTCGTGACTGAGCAATGAGCGAGAGATTCCTTTCAATCAAGACCGACTGCCATAATGAAGCCTGGATATTACTCAATGGGTTAGTTGGCTGATTGATTTGTTTTTCAACCATATTTACAACCCGGTTGATAAAGACTTCAGCCGGATACTCTTTCATTACCTGAATCAGTAACCGATCCAATTTAGCTCGATTGCAGTCTGAGAGCGCTGCCATAATCGAAGTAATAATCTCATCATGCTCGGTATCTTTGCTTTCTTGCCCGGCTCTCGATTCAGTACCTTCAATTAAAGGACGCACCTTTCCGATGGCAACTCCTTTCTCTAGCCATGAAAGTATCCGTTGGATCTTCTCAATATCATTTTCAGAATACAGGCGGTGACCTTTCTCCGTGCGTTGAGGGTTAAGTAAACCATAACGCCTTTGCCATGCTCGCAATGTAACCGGATTAACCCCCGTTTTTTCTGAGACTTCTTTAATGGAATAATTTGGGCTTTCACAATCCATAACGTAACTTCAACTCCTGCGGGTATGGATCTAAAAATGTTTGTAGCTGCAAGTAAGGTACAGGGTATTCATTCAAGTAGTGTTTGATTAATACCAGTGGAGCCAGAATTGGCAGATGGCCTTCACGGTAATTATCAATCAACTCAGACAATTCCTGCTTCTGACGCTTGGTCAGCGAACGCTTGAAATAGCCCTGCAGATGCATCAACACATTGGTTTTATTTTTCCTGCTTGCTCTTTCTTTTATTGCATCCATTAATTGCTGGCGATATTCGTAATAAAACTCGTCCATATCCCATTCTTTAACCGATGCAACCAAGCGACCCATCTTTTTATAAGCCATCGGACTATGTGCCATTAGCACCAACTTGTATCTTGAATGAAAGTCAACGAATGCACCTGGTGTGCGGTTTTCTCTTAGAGACAGATAGAAATCGTTCAAGGAAAAAATACGAGCAACAAAGTTTTCCCTCAGAACCGGATCTTGCAACCTACCGTCTTCTTCAACGGGTAACCAGGGCATCTTCGCCATCAGTTCTTTGGTATAAACCCCAACAGAACCGCCGGGAACAGTATTGCCATTTGGAATATAAAGCTTAACCCTTTCCATTCCGCAGGTTGGCGATTTGGCACAAACCACATATCCGCACAGCTCATCAAATGTTGATACTTGCTTATGGGCAAAGTCTTTCATCTTTGATGTATGGTCTTTGTCCTGATTTTTAACTTCCACCAATCGCTCGTCACCATCTGGCAATTGCAGCAGGCGAATTGTCGGGCGTGGAATAGTCATTCCAATACCAATTTCAGGGCAAACAGGTCTGAAATCAACATAGTTAGCCAACTCATCAACCACAAAACGGTTTTGCTTATGACCGCCGTCAAAACGGACTTTATGGCCAAGTACACAAGCGCTGATACCAACCGGAATAGACATAACCCACCACCTTGTACAAAACAGTAACCTTGTACAACTCAATCTAGTATAAAGAACCAAGGTTGTACAATAATTTATTTTGTACAACCACCATGGCTCACCCAGACATACGCCAAATCATCAAGTTACGACTCCCAAAAACGATCGCCGTGTAAACAACCAACTCCCTGTAAGCGACTAATCCCCTATAAACAACTAACGCAAAATATGCACCAACTCTTGCAAAATCAGTGGCACCTGTGTTTTGCCTTTGTACTTTCTGCACAAATCGCAAGTACAAAAAAAGCGGCCAAAAGCCGCTTTTTTATAGAATAAACATTTGAATATATGGGTTTATTTAACCCAGCGCTCTTCACGCCATTCTTTCTGCTGTTCCACCGTCAGGAAAGTCCAGGCGACAACGCGAGTTTGTTTTTGACCCTGGCTCATGTTCAAAGTGCGAACATCGACTGCACCAACTTTCTTCAATGCATTGTAAATTGCAGAAAGGTTTTCTTTTTTCGAAACTAATGTGGTGAACCAAAAACATTGAGCGGCTTTTTCCGCACTCTGTTTAATCATGCGCTTGATAAAAGCGATTTCACCACCCGGGCACCAAAGCTCAGCCTTCTGACCACCAAAGTTCAGCACCGGCTTCTTACTTTTCTCTGCCAAGTCGAAACCTTTTGTTCCCTTCTTTCGGGCATTCGCATTAAGATTTCTCACTTTACGCTCACTACCAGCCATCGCATCTTCAAGAGAGGCATGGAACGGCGGATTACACATAGTGAAATCAAAGATATCTTTATCGTTTATCATCCCCTGAAAGATATGCTCAGGATTTTTCTGCAGACGACACTTAATGCCACCAGCCAGCGTTTGGTTCGCTTCAACAATAAATTTGGCGGATTTGATCGAAAGCGCATCAATATCTGCACCGACGAAACTCCAGCCATAAACACGATGACCAACAATCGGATAAGCACAGTTTGCCCCTACACCGACATCCAGACCATGGATCTTTCTCCCGGTCGGAATTTCTCCCTCATTAGATTCTGCCAGTAGATCAGCAATATAGTGCAAATAATCAGCTCTTCCCGGGATCGGCGGACACAAATAGCCCGGTGGAATGTCCCAGTGTTCGACCTGATAAAAGTGCTTCAGCAAAGCTTTGTTTAATGTCTTAACAGCATCTGGATTGGAAAAATCAACAGACAAGTCACCAAAGTTGTTCTCACTAATAAATGGAGCCAACTGAGGGCAGCTTTTTGTCAATGCATTAAAGTCATAACGCTCACGATGAGGATTTCGCGGGTGCAGGCCTTTTTTTGGGGCCTGCGGTTGCTTCTTCTTGGTCATTTATCTTTCACTATGATTACGAGGTAACCAGAAATTCATCTGGCTACACTGAATTACTGCATATTTTACAGCATAACGCTAAGCATCATAAGACTCAGATTCTTAACACCCTTCACTTCGCTAAACTCCAAAAACAGTCCTGACATCACAAAATGATTGCATAACCACTCCAAATCCTTAGAAACACACATACTTAAGTTTAAAGTAGAAGCTAGCATACTGGATTGGTTGCTTATGTTTTTAAGAGGGAATTGCTATGCGATTAATTTTGTTAATACTTTCGCTGTTACCAATACTCGCCTTTGCAAAAACACCAGCATCAATTGCTTTCTATTACGGAGAAATCGACTCTGTACGTGAACTCATCAACTATGACCGTGTTGTTGTAACCCCCGGGCTCATAACTGACAAACAAATCAATACCCTACATAAAGCTGAGACAAAAGTTTATGCCTATCTCAGTATCGGTGAATTTGACGGAACAGAACTGCCACCAGAATTAAAATCAGCATCATCGGTTAAAAACCAAAACTGGAACAGTTTTGTGATGGATTTAACCGCTACGCCCTGGCAAAAGCACCTGTACACTCAGGCTGATAAAATTCTGGCCCACGGCTTTGATGGCCTGTTTCTGGACACTCTCGACAGCTATTACCTGTTTGCTGATGAGGAAACAGAGCAAAAATCGCAACAAGAAGCCCTTGTCACAATTATTAACTCTCTCCATAAATCAAAAGCCAATCCACAACTACTCCTGAACCGTGGATTTGAAATAACAGATCAGGTTCAACCGGCTATCACAGCCGTTGTTGCAGAATCGCTTTATCATAGCTATGACCCACTTGATAACAGCTATCGCACGGTAAAACAAAAAGACACCCAATGGCTAAAAGGAAAGCTCGACAAACTCAAAGATCAGGGCATTGAAGTCATTGTTATTGACTATATTCCGGCAAAGTACAGGGAACGCCAGAAAGCAGCAGCTAAAAGATTAATCAGTGAAGGTTATACCCCGTATGTCAGTGACGGAATGCTATATGAGTTTGGCGTAAGCACTGTCGTTCCTGTTGCCAAACGCGTATTGGGATTTTATGACGGACATCAGTTCAAGTTCACTGATTCACCATGCCATACAATGATGTCAATGCCGATTGAATACTATGGCTATGTACCTGAATGCCGGGATATTAATACAACAAACTTTTCCAAGCTTGATATCAGCCGATACGCCGCTGTATTCCTGTGGTTGGAAGATGTGTCATATCAGTTCAACAATTCCCTACAAACTTGGCTTCAAACCGTCATCAATACCCGTCCAATGTTGTTCATCAATGCCTTACCGACAAATCGTTCATTGCTAAACAAGCTTGGTATTACTGAGGCCGGCGAGCTTTCCGGGAAAGTTGAAGTAACAAAAGGCCAGCGTTGGGTAGATGGATACTACCCCGCACCTTTCAGTGAATTCGAGACATACCGACAGTGGTCTGTAAAGCACTCAAATATCGATTCATTGATTAATGTAAAAGATGAACGAGGAAAGACATCGGCTCTATTGATCCAGGCTCCATGGGGTGGCGCTGTACTAAATCCATTTCCAATTGCATACCTTGCCAATGGTAACCAAACCTGGCTTCTTGACCCTTTCTGGCTCATTCAAACTACCCTCAACCTTCCCGCAATTCCGGCAGCCGATGCCACAACCGAGTCAGCCCGGCGTATTCTAACCAGCCACGTCGATGGTGATGGCTTTCCATCCAAGGCATGGTTCCCTGGGAAACCCTACACAGCCGAAGTTCTGCTTGATCATGTTTTTACTAAATACGCCCTTCCGCATACCGTTTCAGTCATTGAAGGAGAAATCGGTAAACGTGGTTTATACCCGAATATAAGCAATGAGTTAGAAGCCATTGCCAGAAAAATTTTTGCTCAGCCTAATGTCGAACTGGCCTCGCATACATTCAGCCACCCTTTTTTCTGGAGTGTGGGAGAAAACAAACAATATGGCGACCACCTTCCTATTCCCGGCTATGTCGTTGACTACGACAATGAAATTATTGGCAGCACCAATTACATCAACAAGAATCTGGCTCCTGCCAATAAGAAAGTAAAACTCATCCTGTGGTCAGGTGAAGCTGATCCCGGAGAAGATGTACTGGGTATTGCAGAAAAAGCTAACTTGCTCAATGTGAATGGCGGCAATACTTATGTCGTAAAAGGAAACAGCAGCTTAACGAGGGTATCTCCTACCATCGCATGGTATCCCTCTGCTGCTCAAGTATATGCTCCAGTACTGAATGAAAACCTTTATACCAATCTGTGGACTGAGCACCATGATGGCTATAACCGGGCAATTGAGACATTCGAAATCCTGGGAGCGCCTCGTCGTTTAAAAAACATCAGCATTTATTACCACATGTATTCGGGCGCTTACCCGGCTTCACTGAAAGGACTGCTTGATGTGTACAGCTGGTCACTCAAACAGAAAGTCATCCCTCTCTACCTGAGTGACTATGCCCGTCGAGCCAGCTCTTTATATGAAACCGGCATTGCAAAAACACTTAACGATCAATGGCAAATTACCAGTACAGGCATAAAAAGCATCAGGGTTCCCGAGGAACTGGGATACCCGACAATCAATAACAGCTCAATTGCTGGCTGGGATTCTGGCCCTGATGGTAAGTATCTGATCTTAAAGCAGCCTAAAACGCGATTAGCTCTACAGGACTCACCAGATACCGACATTATTCTGAAAAATGCCAATGGAAAGCTCGTTAGCTGGCAGCCAAATGGCTCAACGATTCAATGGGGCTTTGACAGCTATGTTCCATTTGAATTTGAACTCGCTAACGGCAATAGCTGCGAATTACAAAGCGCTGTAGCTTTCACTCGGAAAAGATTAAACAGCACAACGGTTCGCTATAAAGCCACACAATCAGGGAGAATTTCCGGCACATTAACCTGCATTAAGTGATTAATAAAAAACAAAAATAAAGGATTAGCTGTATTAAATATGGTTCAGGATAGTAATCAACCACAGACTGGTAAATCAAAGAAGCCCAGAATCCGTCTGGTCAATAAGCTTACTTTGATCATTTTGACGCTCACTTCGGTGTGGGCGATGTGGCTTGTTGCGCCCAGTAAAGAGATGTTGACGAAGTTAATTTCCCGCTCATCATCGCCTGAAGTATCACTGGCATTCCTGCAGGAAATGTATGTCCGGGAGCCGGAAAACAGAGAAATAATCCAGCAAATAATCGATAACTATAAGAAGATTGGGGATCTCGATGATGCGCTGAAGCTAACAGCTGAAATTCTGTTTAAAGAAGACGGCAGCAAGGACTGGGAAGCCTTTGACATCTACCTGAGCTTATTGCTGGAAAAATCCTACCAACAAGGTGATAAAACAGCGAGCGAAACGGATGAGGAGCTACGCCTATTGCTCAACTCTGTCGGCTATATCCCCGAAGCAGAACTGGCAAGAAAATATGCTGATGCCGCTATTTCACTATCAATGCCCAAAACTGGTTACGATATCTTACTTCCCCACCTGCACAGTGAAAAAACCAGTTACCAGGAACTCGTTAATCTAGCATTGCAAAATTCAGATTATGAAAATTCCCTCAGGCTGCAGTTAGACGCTTTCCGCGAGATAGAAACAGTCGATGAAGCACAAAAGCTTTTCCGTCTTTTTGCATTATCTGATGAAGCAAAACTCAGTAAACAGTTCATACTGACCTACAGTGGTAAGTTATGTGACCAACCTGAATTTCTTCAACTGACAATTGACCACTCATTAGCTATTGGTAACTCTATTACTGCTTTAAGGCAGTCTCTGAAGTTACTCAGTATTGCCCCTGATGATGTATTAAGAGCAAAAACAGCTGAGCTTGCTATTTCCACTGGCAACATCAACATTGCCGTTTCTTTATTAAACGATCTGGTCCAAAACAGTCCGTCACAGACATCTCTTAGCAAACTACATGATCTGTACCGCTGGCAGGGAGATCTTCAAAACGCCTATAAACTTAGTCGCCAACTGTTGGCCTACAATATATCAGAACAGCAAATACGTTCTGGTATAGAAGAATCCCGAGCCCTCGGTGATATTTATTATGAAAGTATCTTTTACCAGCGGTTGGTCAGCAGTCATCAAATCAAACCATCCGAATACCGCAACTGGTTAAATGCTCTTGAAAAAGCACAGGGCACTCAAAGTGCAATAGCCAGTATTAACCGCCTTGCGACCACGCGACCACGTGATGCGGAGCTAATCAGTCATCAGGCACGCCTTTATAATTATCAGGGCAATTACCAGCAAGTGATCAAAAAATGGGAACGCCTGACCCAACTTCGTAAACCAACAACGGATGAAGCCCTGTTGTCCTCAAATGCCTTTATACAGTTGCATCAACCCGGACCAGCTTTAACTGCGTTAACAGCGCCTCCTGAGTGGCTGTACGCCGATGGTGATTATCTAGAAACTGTACTTTCCCTAGCCTGGGATACAAATAACAGAGCCATCGCCAAACAAACACAATATCGTCTGATGCAGACCAACAGCGACAAAATTGATGTCTTCAGATACCTACGTATCAACTCACCATTAACTGACAAAGATATCGAAAACCTACTTACCTTGTATCACTCTCAAGGAAGTAAAACCGCACTACTCGCTGCTATTCAGGCGACTGAGAAAAACGGTGACCGTTCGACCTTTATCAAGTTACTTGATGAAGCAGGCAGAGATCCCAAACTGAATCAAACACCAGAGATCCTTATTTATCTGGCACAAGAAGCAGCTCAGAATAACGAAACAGAAAAAGCCTTTGTTTTCTATCAACAGGCTCTTTCTTACTCCCCCTATAACACCGCAGCAATCAACGGCATTCTCTGGTTGGCAATAAATACCAACAACCAGGAAAAGACAGCCGATATCTATGAAGAGTACAAATCATCGTTACGCGGTAACGATGATTTATGGTTGGGCTTTGCCACAGCTGCGCAGCAGCTTGATAAACTTCAGGAGGCAGAGGCATGGTATCAACAAATTCTGCTTAACTCAGAGCAGGCTTATTCTGATACAACGGATAGTAAAGCGGATGTGGCCGTTATTCTGAATTATGCCTCATTGGCTGAACGCATGGGGCAATATGATAAAGCCTATAAGTTAAGGCGTTATTCCGCAGAAAAACTGACCGACGAACTACTGAAGCTCGAAGATGGCGATATTTCTTATCGTTCTCTGGTTGCCCTGTTTGCCGGTGAACACCTGGCATCCAAACTGGCAGAAGACGCAGCATTAAGTCAGCCTAACCAAAACCGAACAGAAGAATTATATCTTTACTATCTGGCCAACAGACAATCAGATAACGTTTTATTCTGGCATCAGAGAACGGCACTAAAAAACTACCAATTACCTGACTGGCAAAAGTTATACATTGCAATCGAACGTAAAGATCGAGGTGCAATGGAAACTCTACTGACAAACTCACTCAACCTGCCCCTTGCAGACAAAAACATTGCTCTACAGCTTACCGGGCAACATCAGAAAGCATGGCAGCACGGTCAGGCAAACTTAGGCAAACAAACCAATCAGGCAGTGGAAAATCAGCTGCGGAAAATTCACGTCAGTCAGCATCCAGACAAAACTCACAGCCTTCGCACCAATATCGAACAAAACACCGAATGGGATATCACCCGATACAGCCTCGATTACTACTCTCCGCATAAAGACGGTAACTGGCGGCTGGGCTCTGATTATCAGCAATCGGGAACGCCTGAGTTATTCGTTGGTAATAACATTGATAACGAAAAACGACTACGCGGCCTATATCAGTACCAACAAGTCGAAACCAACTGGCAACTGGGTTTCGATTTTGCGGACGGCGTCGGCGATCAACGGCTGGGTTTAAAAGCTTCATTAGAAACACCCCTTGATGATTACTGGAACAGCGAACTCACCCTTGCGATAAACGACCACATTGAAGCCAGCCAGTTGATGACTCTTGCCGGTCAGAGCGATCACATTGGACTGACGCTAAATTATCAACCAACCGCACGCGAATTGCTGTCAATGCGGTTTAACTGGCATGAACTTTCTACGCGATTTAACGATGACATTGGCAAAGGCTGGGATTTTAATCTGAGGGCTGCAGAGCAGTTCTTCTTTAACGATCCGGCATGGCAAGTCTACGCCGATATTACAATGCAGAAAGTCGATTTGAGTAACCAGCCATTGGACGGTGTTAACAACTGGAATCAAGGCTCAACACCTTTGACCAGTGCTGATTTCATCGAAGATGAATACCAACGAATCTCTGTCGGACAACGACTGTGGCATGGTAACCCTAGCACTCCCGGAGCAACGGTTCCGTCGCCACGATACTGGCTGGATACCTCGCTTGGTTACAACGTCACGAACAGTCAGGCAGATCTGGCCGTCAGCTCTGGCCTGGGCTGGCGGCTGTTTGGCAACGATGAACTCTATTTATCCGTCGACTGGCAGAGTCAGGACAGAAACGGCGATCAGTCACTAAAACTGTCAATGGGTTATTACTACAGCTTCTAAAGGATAATAATGATGAAGAAAACTTTACTACTTGCTACCGGCCTGAGCCTCGCCCTCAGTGCCTGCTCCAGCTACCAGGTACCGGACAGCCCTGCTTTTCCGGCTGACAGCAGTTGGGCTGTCATGCCAATGATTAACAATTCAAATACTCCACTTGCAGCCGAGAAGGCTGAACAGATCTTGATTGCCCAACTCTACGCCAAAGGCATTAATGCCGTTATGTATCCAGAACATAAGACCAAAGATCTGGCCAGCATTCTGGATACTAACGAAAAAAGGCGCGCCGCTCAGTCATGGCTCGCATCACAACCTATTGACTACATCATTACCGGTTCCGTTGAAGAGTGGCACTATAAAAGTGGACTTGATGGCGAGCCGGCAGTAGGTATCACGTTAGAAGTGAAATCAGCCAAAACAAAAACAACTTATTGGCGAGCGACCGGAACCCGTGGCGGCTGGGGAAGAGAAAGTGTCAGCGGTACCGGACATATCGTCATAGAAGAGCTGTTAGACGGGCTGAAAACAGAACAATAACAACAAGCCAAAAGGACAATGATGAACAAATCATGGCGCAGGTTAATAAACGGCTTTAAGCAGGAAGGCTTTGCCTGGACGGAAACGACTATTGTTTCCGTTATCTCAATTTATGTCTGGACGCAGTCCGGCTCACTTGCTCCAACAAATAGTGAGCCTTACTTTTTCTGGCCTTTGTTCGGACCGCTTTTAATCGCTCTGAGGTACGGATTCGCCAAAGGTATCAGCTGTGCGTTACTCATGTGTGCAGGGCTTGCCAGTATCATGAGTATTAGCGGCTATCTGAATTATTACCCTTTTCCACTGGCCGTAGGAACTATTCTGACAGCAATGATCGCAGGTGAATTTCGCGATTACTGGCATAACATAAATCAGAAACACATTCTGGATCACCAGTATATGACACAGCGCCTCGACAGCTTCACCGAGCATTATCACCTACTTAAAGTATCCCACGATCAGCTGGAACAGCGAACCGCGGGCCAGACAGTCAGCCTCAGATCGAGTATCAACGAACTCCAAAAACTGGCGACACAGCACAGTGATCACCGGATTGAGCATTTGGGACAACCATTCCTGAACCTGTTCGCTGAAATTGTCGGCATTGAAGTTGCCGGGATCTACAGAATCACGAACGGCGAATTAGTACCCCACGCTCATGCAGTATTAGGTGACGACCATCAATTGATTACAGACGACCCGATGTTGCTGGATATGCTTGAATGTAAAAAGCTACTCTCTCCTGCTCAACTTGAAAGCGGGCAAGAGCACAAATCAAGATATCAGCTATGTATTCCCCTGCTTGATACACATAAAAAGCTACAGGCCATCGTTGTGGCAGAAAGAACAAAATTCTTCATGCTTACACCGTCAAATATTGCATTGCTGTCACTGGTTGCTAATCACTCTGCTGACCTACTCAGCGATGCCATCATCGCACCTGTACTTAATAAACATCAAAGCGATTTGTTCCTCCGCTATATCGAGCGAGCTGAGTACAACAAACATCACTACGGCGCAGATTCCACTCTGGTGGCATGCATTGATAGAAGTGGATTAAATAAACAGACACTGGATTCAATTATCGACTATCGCCGGGGGGCTGATGTTTACTGGTCCTGTCAAACCCGTGATGGCCATCCTGCGTTAGCTGTATTACTTCCTCTCACCACTGTTTACGATGCCCAACAATATGTAAAACGTCTTCAGGAATTACTACAAAAACAATTACATAAAAATCACGATGAAATAGATATCCTTGGTCCTCTTTCGCTGGACAAGCGCCGCCAAGAGATCAGGTTAATTATGGATGAGCTGGGAGCATTTGATGAAGAAATGGCTATGTATTCAGACGATAGCATTTGAGAGCATCAGCTTCTATATCGTCTTTAATAGTGAAATGACCGCCTCTATGTGGCTGTCTTTTTTGGTAACTCATGCCATCGCCAGTGCCAGCTTTGCTGCACTTAGCTGGCTACTATTGCCGACTAAGTTTAAGTTCCCTTTGCTCAGCTCCGTCTCTTTCTTGTTCATTATCAATTTCTTGATGCCTCTGTTCGGCATCATCGGTACGGCATGTGCTCTGCTGATTGCGCTTCACCTACCCAGGAAGCAAAACCTGGTCACATGGCAACCCTGCGAAGAAGCTCCATTACCACAAAACCCGGGGGAACTGCTTGATAACCAGTTCGGAGCCGGTGCACTGCGCGATATTTTATTGTTTAACAATGACCAGGGACGACGCTTACTTGCCGTCAGTGCTATTCGCCACTTACCTCGCCAACAGGCTGTTCCATTGTTACAACTTGCACTTAAAGACTTGTCCGATGATGTCCGTCTGCTGGCTTATGCCTCGCTTGAAGACACAGAATCCCGCATCAATGAATCTCTCGTTCAGCTGAAAGAACAATTTAAAAAACATAAACAAGCTGATACGGCTTTTGAGATTGCGCAGCAATACTGGGAGTTGTGTTACCTGGGCATTGCAGATGGCATTATCAAAAAACATTACCTTTCACAGGCAGAACGCTACCTGAAACTCGCAAATCAAATCACAGACAGAGCATCTTATAACCTGCTGCTTGGGCGAGTCATGCTTGAGCAGAACAAAGCTCATGAAGCGATTGAATATCTCACCCGAGCCCTCGACGGAGGCCTGCTTGTTAAACAAGTCGCACCCTACATGGCAGAAGCCGCTTATATCATTGGTGACTACCCCAAAACACGCCATTACATTTCATATTTTCCGCAACGACAGGGAGATAAGCTAAGCCAAATCAGGGAGTACTGGTCATGAAAAAAGAAGTGGATATCTGCCTGCTGCTGGAAGGTACCTACCCTTACGTACGGGGCGGCGTATCAAGTTGGGTACACCAGATTATTTCCGGCCTTCCTGAATTCAGCTTTCACCTGATTTTTTTAGGCGGACAGCCCGATTTCTATGACAAAGCAGCCTACACCTTCCCCCCAAATGTTGTCGGCTTTGAAGAACACTACCTGCTTTCCAACCAAAATGACATCAAGCCAAGTGTTCGTGCAGGCAGCGAAAATAAGTTCAGGACTTGGGGAAACTTTTTGTCCTATTTTGATAAGAAGAAAAAACCGCTCCCCGATGAGCTGTTAACTGATACAGCAGATCTTCTGGGACAAAATAATCAGCTTACTCTTGCAGACTTCCTGTATAGCCGGGCATCGTGGGATGTGTTGACTGAGCAATACAGCAAAACAGCAGAAAACCAGTCTTTTGTTGATTACTTTTGGACCTATCGCAATATTTACAAACCGATCTTTATTTTGTCACGTATATCCAAAAACCTACCAAACGCTAAGGTCTACCACAGTATCTCAACCGGTTATGCGGGTTTTCTCGGATGCTTGTGTAAACAGCAAACCAGTCGCCCATACCTCTTGACTGAGCATGGCATTTACACCAAAGAACGAAAAATCGATCTAGCTCAAGCCAACTGGATTAAGGACAGGCACAACCTGATCGATATCAGTATGCATAAAGACATGGACCTGACACGTAAAACCTGGATTAGGTTCTTTGAACAACTCGGCTTAACTGCATACCATCAGGCAGATGAAATCATCGCTTTGTTTGAAGGGAACAGGCAACGCCAGCACCGCGATGGTGCACCTAAAAGCAAAACCCGAGTTATTGTTAATGGCATTAATACACAGCGATTTCATGAAGCCTACCTGAAAAGGCCGAATAAACCACCGATGGTGGCGGGTTTAGTCGGTCGGGTTGTTCCTATCAAAGATATCAAAACCTTTATCCGAACCATACGTAATGCAATGGAGCATATTCCCGAGCTCGAAGGCTGGATAATCGGCCCAAAAGAAGAAGATCAGGATTACGTTCATGAGTGTGAGCTGCTTATTGAAAGCCTGGGATTAAACGGCAAAGTGAAAATGCTTGGCAGCCAGAACGTTGTAGAAATCTTGCCAAAGCTGGGGGTACTAATGCTGACCTCCATCAGTGAAGCACAACCCTTGGTATTACTGGAGGCAATGGCAGCAGGCATTCCTTGTATCGCAACGGAAGTTGGCGCCTGCCGGGAAATTATAAACGGTGCTCCGGGGGAAGATGCAGCACTGGGTTCTGCCGGTGAGATCATTCCTATCGCCAGCCCTGATGACGGCGCAAAAGCAATTATTAAAGTGCTGGCGGATGACGAGGCATGGCGCCTGGCCGGTGAAAACGGGAAACAACGAGTAACACGCTATTACGATGAAACAATGATGTATGACGCCTACCGGCGCTTATATAAGGAGGCAATCCATGGCCGGAATAGGATTTGAGTTAAGAAAGATCCTCAAAAAGAACTCTCTACTGTCAATTGTTGAAGCGTATGGCCTCGCCGGACTTATCAGTTCCGGACCATGGGTTCTGTCGATTCTGGCACTACTGGTAATAGGTTTACTGAGTATCGGGGTGATTTTCCCTACCTATGTTATTGTCCAGTTCCTGGTCATCGTCACTTACCTCATGGCAGGTTCACTTATCATTAGCGGGCTGTTCCAGTTACTGCTAACCAGGTTTATCTCCGATCTTATCTTCTCCGGCCATGAACAGCGCATAGTCCCTAACCTGCTCGGCTCTATGTTGGTTACCAGTCTTATTGCCGGAGTTATTGGCGGAGCAATTTTGGCTATCTCTCCAGAAATTGAACCTGCGGTAAGAATCGTCATTTTCACCTCACTGATTCTATTGTGTAACCAGTGGCTTATCATTATTTTCCTGAGTGGGATGAAAGAGTACTACCGGATCTTTTTCACCATGATGTTCAGCTACAGCATGATGATCCTTCTAGCCCTAATCCTTCCTCCTTCAGGTTTACTGGGTTTAATGCTCATATTTTGCAGTAGCCAGGCGCTGCTAACCTTCTCCTTTCTTTATCACGTTATCCGGGATTTTCCGGCCGACCGTCTGCTCTCTCTGGATTTTCTGCACTATAAAAAAACATTCTTCTCCCTGATCTGCTGCGGATTTTTGTACAACCTCGGTGTCTGGGCTGACAAATTCGTGTTCTGGTTCAGAGATGAAACCTCGCATCAGGTAATTGCAGTTTTCAGAGCCTCTTATATCTATGATTTGCCGATTTTTATTGCTTATCTGGCAATTGTTCCCGGCATGGCCGTTTTTATGATGCGGATGGAAACCGATTTTGCTGACGCCTGCCTCAAGTATTACGACGCTGTACGTGAAGGGGCAACCCTCGATTCTATCTACCTGCTCAAAGACAGAATGGTCCTTGCCTGTCGACAAAGCATTTATGAAATCTTTAAAGTTCAGGGAATAACACTGGCACTGTTACTTTTGTGGGCGGAAGATATTCTGCTAGCGCTGGATATTGACCTCGCCTACCTTCACCTGCTTTATATCGACCTGGTCGGGGTCAGTCTTCAGGTACTGGTAATGGCTATTCTCAATGTTATGTACTATTTAGATAAACGATATGCAGCCCTGATACTGACAGCATTAATGGCCGGAGGCAACTACCTGCTTGCGCAATACAGCATAGATTTAGGGCCTGTATATTACGGCTATGGCTTTACTGTTACCATGTTGCTCACCACCATTGTTGGGCTTGTTATTTTGGATCGTCAGTTTGAAGATCTTGAATATCAAACCTTTATGCTGCAAAAGTCATAATAGATTCTGTACATCTATATGACTTAAACCAATATAAAACCGGCTCCAAATCAGAGCCGGTTTTATTCAATTTTCTGCCTACATAATTGGAGAATAAATCATCCTCAGGACGATTCATTTTTCTGCTGTTTGGGCTGATGGAAAACTGACGACATCTTATCCATCATGTCGATCGGCATAGGGAAAACAATGGTCGTTGTTCGGTCGTTAGATATTTCAGTCAGGGTTTGCATATAACGAAGCTGAACCGCGTTAGGAGCCTTATTCAACACTTGTGCGGCTTCCTGCAATTTAGCCGACGCTTCAAGCTCACCGGTTGCGTGAATAACTTTTGCACGACGGGAACGCTCAGCTTCTGCCTGCCTCGCCAGAGCCCGAACCATACTGTCATCAAGATCGACATGCTTGATTTCTACATTAGAAATTTTGATACCCCAGTTATCGGTATGCTGATCCAAGATGACCTGTAAATCTTTATTCAGTTCTTCCCTTGCAGACAACAGTTCATCAAGCTCATGCTGACCAAGCACAGATCGCAACGTGGTCTGAGACAATTGGCTGGTGGCTTCAAGATAATTTTCAACGTTATTGATCGCCATTTTCGGATCAACGACCCGAAAATAAACCACCGCGTTAACACGAACCGAAACGTTGTCCCTGGTGATCAAGTCCTGAGTCGGGACATCAAGAACGATAGTACGCAAATCAACCCGCACCATCTGCTGGATGATTGGAACAATGATGATCAGGCCCGGTCCCTTTACCTCGTAAAAACGCCCAAGCAGGAAGACCACTGCCCGCTCATATTCACGTAACACCTTGAACATGCTGACGATTAACACAACCACCAGCACGATTATCGTAGCGAACGAATAAGTCACCATCATAATTATTCCTTATCAATGCCTGTTGTATCACAGTAATTATCTTCAACGTCCAGTTGTAACCCTGACACTCTCTTAACCGTAACGATTTGTCCTTTTTGTAACGGTCTATCGCACCTTGCCTGCCAAATCTCACCTTCCACTAAAACCATTCCTTCGCCGGGGAATCCACTCACAACCCTGGCCTGCTGGCCTAACATCACGTCGACACCTGTTGTAACCGGACGACGACGAGTTTTGAGCAACAATGCAAGAATCACAAAGGTAAACATTGCCGATACCACAGTTAGGCCGACAATCAAAGGAACGGCGATCTGATATCCCGGTGTTTCAGTATCCATCAACATGATCGAACCAAGCACAAAAGACACTACACCACCAAGGCCGAAAATCCCGAAACTCGGGCTGAAAGCTTCCGCTATCATCAACGCGATTCCAAGTAAGAGCAGCCCCAGACCGGCATAACTGACCGGCAGCATCTGCAACGAGTACATAGCAAGCAACAGACAGATGCCGCCAAGCACTCCCGGCACACCAACACCTGGATTGTAAAACTCAAGAAGTAATCCATAGATGCCGATAAGCATCAAAATATAAGCAACGTTAGGATTGGTTATGACTGAAAGAAGCTGGAAGCGCCAATCCTGCTCCCGTTCAACATAAGCAACATTGGCAAGTTCAATTTTGGATTCCAACCCATTTATAGTGGTTGTTCTGCCATTGGATTGTTTAATCAAGCTGTCTAAGTCCGGCGCAATAAAGTCAATCACATTCTTTTCCAGTGCACTTTCAGCATCTAAGCTGGCAGCTTCTGTTACCGCTTTGGCCGCCCATTCTTCATTACGACCATGCAGCTTTGCTAACCCCTGAATATAAGCAGTGGCATCATTGATGACTTTTTTCTGCATAGCCGTTTTTGCACTGATACGCTCATCATCTTTGGCTGATTCACCGGACTCATCGCCTTTGGTTGCATCCTCTTCTTTAGGTTCTTTTTTCTCTTTCTTCGGAGCAAAAGGGTTACTGCCCTCGTCAGGTTCTCCCTGTCCCGGCCCGGTCAGGGAAACTGGTGTTGCCGCCCCCAGGTTTGTTCCGGGAGCCATTGAAGCGATATGGCTAGCTAGCAGAATATAAGTGCCTGCACTGGCAGCTCGAGCGCCGGCAGGTCCGACCCAGGTTGCAACAGGCAGTGGAGAGGTTGTTATGGCGCGAATAATATCACGCATGGAGGTATCCAAGCCGCCGGGAGTATCCATTTTAAGCACGATAAACGATGCCTGATCTTTTCTGGCCTGCTCAATTTCACGGGAAACATAGTCACTGGTTGCCGGGCCAATTCCCCCTTTTATTTCAATTATCCAGACATCATCAGCTCGGACAGTAAATGCTGTCATTAAAAAGGAAAATACCAGTGCGCAGAAAGAGAAAAGCTTCATATAACTTCCTCCTAGACTGAAAAACACAGCCTGAACATGGACTAAGCTCTGTTCTTATTTGTTATCTACTGATAAGCATAGTCTACAGCTATTAATAATCCGCTAGATGTATGTAATTACGTTCAAAAATAAGACCAGCGCAACAAATAACCGGCTACTTAGTTCGCTTAGAGCTGGCTAAAATGAACGAATCCGAGGCATAAAAAAAGCGACCAAAAGGTCGCTTTTCCACTATGTATTGCTCTCAAAGTTAAGTGTTAAAACTCATTTCCACTTGAACAAACGCCCCAGCTTCGACGGGTGATATGACCAGCAATGATCAAAAATCGTCATCAGCTCCGGATTGCCATACTTCGACAAATTCACTGCATGGAAACGGTTTCTTTGCTGTTTCAGCTTTTGAATTCGTTTCATCATCTCATCAGGCTGAGACGGCGCGATAAAGTCAGACAGCACAATCAAATCAGCGTTTTTGTATTTCTCGTTGCTCATCAGCTCTATCGACTGATCAAGCACCGGTCCTAAATCTGTTCCACCGTGGAAAGAATAAGAAAGGAAGTTCAGCACTTCTCTCAGGCCATCCTGTTTAGTCAGCTCATAGGTGATTTGTTGCGTCGAGAACATAATGACATAGCAGTCACGATCCTCAGCCAATGCGATTTGCATCAGCCCATAAGCCAACGCTTTAGCACACTGCTCCGGGAATCCATTCATTGAACCGGAGGCATCAATACAAACAATAAACGGGCCTTTATCCTGCTCTACCTGCTTAGTTTGTCGCTTATACGCCTTCACCCTGCGAAGTTTGCGCTGTGCGCCCTGAACCCGGTAATTCATCAATCGCTTGTCTACAAGGTGCTTGTAGAACACCACTTCCAATTCAGGATAAGCAAGAAACATAGCTTCATTAGGCAACAACTTCGACAGATCATCACTTTCATGAACGCCGACGATGTCATCAGTGACATTGTCACTGCGCTCTTCGATCATTTTCAGGTCTTCTGAGCGCACCCGTTCTTTGTCCGGATCATCAACTTCGCTTGCCATCCGGCCCAGCTTTTCCGCTATCTCTTGCAGTCCACTGTTTTTCTTAAGAAAAGCAGCCATGGTTTTTAAGCTACCGACATCAGTTTTAGTCAGCCTGGCTTTTGCCATATCCCATAACCGCCCGGCTTTTTTCTCGTCACCGGCTTCTGTCACTTCCTGCATGTGCTGCATGGTTTCGATGCGCTGGTAAAGATCAGCCAATAGCTTTTCTTTATGCTGTTCCAGCTCGGTCTGCTGAGCATCAATCAGGGCCTTAGACAGATACTCGTACCACAGATTACAGAAATAACTCTGAAACATAGGGTTATGCTTCTGGTTTTCCCGCTCCAGCAGACTTCTTGCCTTGAAATAAAACGATGAATGACCTTCAAGCTGTTTAACAACAGAATCAACCTGTTCAATGAAGTACTCCGGCTCCCACTGACAGGCTTCCTGATAAAGCCCAATTTCGCGCTTGAACTGCTCTTCTACACTCACGCTTGGCATGCGTTTGTGTATATGTCCCCGCCATTTGATGATTTGGTTTTTCATCGCCGTTTTAATGTCTGGGTTAGATTCAGCCGCCATCAAGAGCTGAGGACGCGTCATCAGCTCATTCACCGCATTATCAATAATACCCGACTCCGCCAGCATCATTGCCAGGTTCAGCGTGTCTGTTGCAGGCATACTCTTCCCCCCGGCTTACGAAAAATATTCCGCAAGATTTGAGATACGAAAAGCACTTTTCTCAATCTCTAGATTCAATTCAGAAACAGAGTCAGATGCCGTTGCGATACTCTGCTCAATTGCAGCAGGCAGTTCAGCAGAAACAAAATTATGCGGCAGTGCACCATGGAAGGAGCTACGTGACAGCTTCAGGCTATGCTCTGCATCGCCAATTTTCTCAGCCGCTTTTTTCGCTTCAGCCTGCCACTTATCATTCTGTGCCGTTGTAATACCACAAGTACCAGCGATACCAACCAGCACTGAGCGGTTAGCAATATCCTTGATGATAAGCCGCTGTTGCGCATCAACGTCAAAATGCAGTCGACACAAGTGAGTGTTCTTGTTCACGAAACCATAAATATCACACTGACCGGCTTTGACCTTCTTCTCGAAGTCATCCCCGTCGACATATACCCAGCGGCTGTCACCTTTTTCCTGCTCTGAAACAGAAGGGTTTTGCTGAAGCATCACCAGTTTGATCATGCGTGGATTATGGTTGATGTTATAGCGTCTTGCCTTGCTGAAATCGTACTTAAAAGATTCCTTGCGCATCTTGGTTTCGCGAGAAAAAGTAACGCACAGCTCATTGGCGACTTCTTCATTAACATCGTCAATCAGCCTTTGGGCTTCATTGGCATTGTCTTGCGCTGCTTCCTGATTAAAGGCTTTCTGTGTTGCAAATTCGTGGATAACAGAACGAACTACATTCCGTGATCCCGGGCTGTGCCATAGGCAATCTTGCAATAACAGGAGATCCAACGGATTGATTGAATCACGACCATTATAGAAAGCACTGGCTTTCAGCAGTCGAACTGCTTTTTTCCAACGACGATCCGAAATGTAAAGTTCACTGTCTGCGGCAGCAAAACCATCACCTTCCTCAGCGCGATGTTCAATCATCATTTTGAGCTGATAGATTTTCTCAAACAGATCATCCGTCAGCTGAATATCGTCAATATGAGTTTGCCATTCTTCATATTCTTCATTAGTAATCGCAAGCCCCGGCTCAAGTTCCTGTACAGAAGGGCCGTCACCCATCAGCATGGCTTTGAAATTCTGTTTTTCCTGAATACGATTAACGAACACCCGAACCAGCATACGGTCATAAAGTGCTTCCAGGCCGCTGTCTTCATCCGGTAATTCGTTTGAAGCAGTGATCAACAAACGCATCGGAACAGGGAGAATATCCTGACCATTTTTAAACGTACGTTCGTTTACAACCGTAAGGAGGGTATTCAGAATCGCAGGGCCTGCTTTCCAGATTTCATCAAGGAAAACGACCTGTGCAGTAGGCAGATAACCATCAACCAAGCGAACATATTTACCGTTGTCTTTTAATTCTTGAATAGATAAAGGGCCAAACACCTCTTCCGGTGTCGAAAAACGTGTCATCAAGTAATCAAAAAAACGGCTGTTATCAAAAGCCTGAATCAAGCGTTTTGCAATCAAACTTTTAGCGATACCCGGCGGGCCTAGCAAAAAAACACTTTCACCGGCTAAAGCTGCAAGCAAGCACAATTTTATTGTTTCTTCTCTTTCGTAAACGCCATTCGATAAAACCTTGATCAGTTTTTGTATTCTCTCGGATACCAAGGCTTTATTCGGTTGCGTCCGTCTTGCCATTGTCAGCATACTTTCGACCTCTCTTGTTGCCATGTCCCTATGCATGTAGTACAACAATCCCAGTCTTTTTCTAGGATAGACACAAATGACAACTTGTTATAGTTATGTTAACTGAAATAATTTGTTACAACCCTTGTATATCAGAGAGCCCATAGCACAACCAGAAGTGAAACTTTGATTCCAAAAATGCCGCCTTATAACTTAGCTTATCAATACACGTACAATCCCGATAATTTAGCGCCAACTTATTAATAATTAAATAATTATCAATAAAAACCGCAACTCCCCTGTCATTCAAGCAATTTCTGGAAAATTGATCTTTATCACGCTTGCTTATCTACCAAATCACAAAATCGGCTACAATCCCCTCATTTCTTTCTCGTTGTTTTGTATCGACATCATGTTTTTTATCAACAAAATGTTAATTTATCGAGTCAAAATCACCACATGTGAAATTCATTGCCACACTCAATAAAGATCAGAGTACAATTTCGCTGCAGAACAAGGTAAATTCCTTGTTTGACGTCACTATCTTTGCCATTATGTCTGACAAATCCCACCTCTTTATTTAGCTGTTTCAGGGTCTATGAATCGTATTTCCCAACTTCCACCACGCCGAATCGCACTTATCTGCACTGCTGTACTTTTTTTAAGTTTCATTCCTGCTAATGACAACCTGAAAACGGTCATTTCGATTGTGACTTTAGTACTGAGCATTCAACTGGTTCGTGAGGATTTTGGGACAGGCATGCGCGGATGGTTGCTACTTTCATTAGGGATGTACGGCGTTGGCGTTATCACCGACCTGCTTGACGATATTCCTGAGCTGCACAACCACTGGTTTCTTGATAACACCGAAGACATTTTCATACATGTGGGGGTGTTCATGACTTGCTTCTGCTTTATCAAAATACTTCACCAACATCGCCAGTTAATTGAAAGCCTGAACCAACAAATAGATAAAGCCCGCAATTTAGAACAAAAACTCAGCCGTCAGGCTCTGCACGACGAACTCACCGGATTGGAAAACCGCCGAGCCCTTTTCCGTTGTTTCGATCATATGGCCATCGACCAACAAAAAGGGATGCTGGCTTATATTGATCTTGATAACTTCAAGCAGGTCAACGACAACTTCGGGCATCAATCAGGTGACCAGGTTCTGATTGCAATGGCAACCACCCTGTTACGAACCACACCAGCCGGCAGCCGCACCTATAGAATTGGCGGCGATGAATTCGTAGTACTTCTCTCCTGGGGCGAGGAAAGATCCAACCAGAAATGGATCGATATGCTTTATGAACAAACCAAAGAAATCAGAGGTAAATACAACATTGGTATCAGTATCGGCCTTGCTCCTTACTACCCGGGGAACCTGAGTGATCCTGACTCAATACTGGCTAAAGCGGACCAGGAGATGTATTCCAACAAAGAAAAAGATACTGACAGAAGAACTGGTTGAGTATTGTTTAATTAACCACTTTCACATTATTGACATATTCTCGTAATAGGATGTTGACCGTTTACTTCTGGTTAATTTGGAGAAAGAAAATGTCAGCCAGGGCTACTACCTTATGTGTGTTATTTGCTGCCCTTACATTCAATGTACAAGCGAAAGAAACAGTCACAGTTTCAGGCTCAACATCAGTAAGTCATGTTGTCGAAGTACTGGCAGAAACCTTTTCGAGTAATAAGAAAGACACGTTTATTGCCGTTCAGGGCGTCGGCTCATCAGCAGGTATCGCGGCCGTTAAGAAAAATGCCGCTGACATTGGCATGAGTTCTCGCTACTTAAAACCAGCAGAAATCAATCCGGATATCACTACAGTGACTATCGCTCACGATGGTATCGCACTGGTGGTAAACAAGAATAACCCGGTCACTGACCTGAACAAAGAACAGGTTTCTAAAATCTATCACGGTGAAATTACGAACTGGAAAGAGGTCGGTGGTCCGGATTTGAAAATGGCTGTTGTTAGCCGTGAAAATGCATCAGGTTCACGCTTCTCTTTTGAAGACTACATGGGGCTGACTCAACAAATCGCGGGGCAAACTGTTTCTGATATCAACCCGCATGTGCTGGTCGTTAATACTAACGGTACAGTAAAAAGCCTGGTCTCTCGAAATGTCCATTCTATTGGCTATATTTCTTTAGGCTCGATTGATGATTCTGTTAAGGCTCTGTCTTTCGAAGGTGTTCAGCCAACCATGAGCAACCTGGAGTCAGGTAAGTACAAGATTTCGCGCCCATTCATCATGCTCTATAAAGAGAAGACAATTGAAGATAACGCTAAAGCCTTTATCGACTTTGTTATCTCACCCAAAGGACAGGATCTTATTCACCAGCGTGGTTACCTATCAGCAGTCCAATAAAATCGGCTAGCAAAAACTTACCAATAAGTTAAAGGCCAGCTATTGCTGGCCTTCTTTATTCTTCTGGCATTATTTTAGCCTAAACAACCGGGTACTTATGCTTACGTCCCCATTCAGTCCATGAACCATCATAAACTGTCAGTTTTTTTCTACCTGTCAATTCCGCCGCAAGTGCAAGAATGCAAGCTGTAACCCCTGAACCACAGCTGAAGATCAAATTTTGCTCCGGATCAGATAAGGCATCAAAACGCTTTGAAAGCTGCTCGGTGTCCAAAAAATAGCCTTCACTTAATAATTGAGAGAACGGCAGACTTTTTGCGTTTGGCATATGACCACTTCTCACTCCTGGTCTTGGTTCGGGTGCTGTACCGTAAAAGCGCTCAGCCGAGCGTGCATCAAGCACAACGGTATCAACATCTCCCAATCGAGCGTTCAGTTCATCGGCATCAATAACCCAGTTCGGACAAAACGAGGCTTTATATTCAGTCATTACGGGGGGTTCAGGGGCACCAGTTTCCAGTTCTAATCCAGCTTTTTGCCAGGCCGGGAAGCCGCCATCAAGTACCGCCACGTCATGATGCCCCATGGTTCTGAACATCCACCATACTCGTGGTGCCGAAAACATCCCCTGAGAGTCATACACCACAACCGTATCCTGCTCTTTAATCCCAAGCTCTGATACTTCGCGGGAAAATAACTCAGCAGAAGGCAGCATATGGGGAAGTTCTGTATCCGGCGCTGCTATTTTTTTATCAAAATCAAAGAACCTCGCACCCGGTATACGCTTTTCATGCCACTCTTGCACAGGATCTCGTTCAGACCCCGGTAAAAACCAGCTGGCATCCAACACTACTACTTCCGGGTTATTGATATTATCAGCCAGCCATTGAGCAGAAACCAACGGGGAAGACAGTAACTTTGACGACATAATCGATTCCTTTTACTTTTTATATCTGCTTCACAATAAGCAGATAAGGGCACTCTGATTTGAATATTATAACTGGCCGCGATTAATATCTATTAGGTATTATTAACCGATTGGCATACTGTCGTATTTGCAAAGGACTGTAAATGAAGCACATTTTTGCAGGCATCGCTGCCCTATCAGCTCTTTTTTCACCTTTGACTCAGGCATATCACTCCGGAAGTGTCTCATTTTCTATCGACAATGACGGCATTGTTGGAACTGATCAGAACTATACCAATGGTATCTTCCTCGAATTCAACTCATCTTCAACTACAAAGCTGGAAGTCATCGCTCCCCGACCTATTAAAGATATCGCAACACTTCTTCCTTTAGATTCAAATACATTTAAGGGGTGGAATGTACGTTTGGGTCAGCAGATGTGGACACCTGAGGACATAGAACAACCAGAACCGGTTGAAGACGAAAGGCCTTACACCGGCCTGCTTTTCCTTGAATCGGGGATTTACCAGTACTCACCGGAACTTGTTGATAAATATACCGCCATGATTGGTGTTGTCGGCCCAAACTCTTTTGCTGAACAGGGACAGAAGTTTATCCATGACCTTATCGGTTCAGATGAGCCCAAAGGATGGGACTACCAGATAGAAAACCAGGTCGTCTTTAACCTCGGTTATCAGGCCCACAGGCTGATGAAAAGAAATGAAGTAGATGGGCCTTTAGGCTTAGAAGGTACTGATATCAGCGCTGTCGGACGCATTAACGCAGGTAATTTTCAAAGCGAAGTCGCTATTGGATCAATCGCTCGCTGGGGAAATAATCTCGAAAGCAATTTTGGTACTTCTGGTTTTTCACCGGGCCGCTTTGTCGATATCAGCGTTTTATCCGCAAGCCCGAAAGGTTACTTCTTTTTTGCCGGTGTTGAAGGTCGATACCGCTTCAATGACATCACAATAGAGGGGGATCGTCCGGAAGAGGTTCCGGATACCAATATAGAACATCTACAGGCAACCGCAGTTCTCGGAGGGGTGTATTACCAGCCTCAATGGGGTGTAAGCCTGAGTTTTGCTACCAGTACCCGTGAATATAAAGAAGATAAACACTCCACCAATTCAACCGGTTCACTGGAGTTATTCTGGCGACTTTAGTGAGCACACATTGGTAATCGGATAGAAAACAGTAACAGGATCATTCCGCCGTGAGTTTCGGCCAGATCTGCAACCAACTTTTATTCTTGATGCGATCACGATAAACAGCTGGCCTCTGATTTTCCGGGTTGATTTTGATTTTCAGTGACCAGTTTTCCTCTAAACCAAACGGAGCACAAATTGTCAGTTGGTTATCAAATTCAAGGCGAACACCTACACATGTCGGCACTTCAATCCACTGTCTGATACCTTCAACGGTATTTTGATACGGTTGATGACCGTGACGCAGATGCATCCGGGCCTGATTGCGAACTTCCCAGTTTGCTTGTGGAAAAAGAGCTTTCAATTGGGTTTCTATTTTTTGTTCAGACTCACAGGAAACATCACGGTTATCAAAATAAACCAGATCAATATCATTTAGTGGTGTCATCTCTGTCTTATGATGCAAATGATCCCAAATGGCATTTCTCAGAAAACCGGCACCAAGATACCAATCAGGTAAACCCGCCTGTCTTGCAACACGCAAGCAGTGCATTCGAAATTCATCTTCCAGAATTAGCTGTTTTGTCCGCTGCTGGAAATTCATTGTACTTAGCACCGATACCTCTCTATTTAACAATCACTAAGTAATGGCATCTCTAGTAAAAAACCATGATATTTAGTCAAAAAAGCCACGCCATTGATCCAAAGCGTGGCTTTACTCTAATTATTCGCCTATTTATTGGAGCATTTTATTAATAAGCGCTATAATTATTCGCCGATTAATACACCGTACAGTAAATACCGCACTAATGAATAACAAGCTTCCCTACTCAGCTCTTTTTTTAGCTGCAACCTTGTCAACGAATGTCATTGCTGAAGAAGTACCTTCAGTTCAATCAAAGATTCTGAACGGACAAAGTGCGGCAGGACTTGCTTCCAACTTACTACCTTGGCAAGCTGCAATTTTGACAGTTCCAACAACAATTGGGAAAAATGTCATTTCCGGTTGTGGCGCTGTTATCATCAGTGAACATTGGGCGGTAACAGCTGCACACTGTACAGACTCTGCATCAATAGGAGACACTCTTGTCGCCGGACTTTCATATATTCCGCAAGGTCAGTCAATTGATGATATACCAAGCCAGTATAAGTTCACTATTGAACGTAAAATCCAGCATGAAAACTATTACTCATCAGGATCTGACAACCTTCAACCAGGTGATGCGGACTACGATATTGCCGTACTAAAAATAACAGAATCGCTACTGAGCGTTGCTAAACCGATTAAAGTTGCAACCACTGAAGAACAAAATCAAGCAAATACGCAGTTTGTTAATACATGGAATGCCAACGGTTATTCGCAAGGAAACCTTATTGCCTCTGGCTGGGGCAAGATGGCTCCTTCTTACAAATCCGCGAATGAACTGCAGGTTGTTAAACTAGGCGGGATCCCTATCTCGCAGTGTAATTCCGGTTATAAGGTGACATCAAACTCTCACCTTGTATGCGCAGATTCAAACAACCCTGCCATTAAAAAAGATGCCTGTGCCGGTGATTCAGGTGGTCCTCTTATCTGGCAAAACCCGGATAAAACTGGCGATTCAGACTTTGGCCTTCGCCTTATGGGCGTAACCAATAGCGGCCCTAACTGTGCCAAGAAAAATGCAGGCTATGAAGGTTATGAAAGTAACGGACTTTACACAGAACTTGCTTCCTACCGCAACTGGATCGAAGGAAAAACGGGGCTAACCCTGGATAATATTGCGACCGCAAATTTCGAGCATGACCCATTCAAGCTGGTCAGAGAAGATGAACATGTTAATACTGGTGGCTCATCAGGCGGCTCAGTACCACTTTCAGCGCTTCTTGGACTAAGTCTTATCGGCCTGCTCCGCAGAAAGCATTAAAGATAAGAAACTATACCAATGTAAAAGGGCTCCATTCGGAGCCCTTTTCTTCTTTCTACCTGACTCAAGAGTTACTCATCTTCTAGAGCCACCAACTTAGTCGAGCCACCGTGGAATTTTTCTCGTTTACGCTGAACCAGAGCAAAGAAGCCAGGAATCAGGAAGGTTCCTGCCAGTAACACACAAAGCAGCCCCCCTGTTAGTGAAATCCCCAATGAATTCTGGCTAATATGGCCGGCACCGGAAGCAAATATCAGGGGTGTAATACCCAGAATAAACGACCAGGACGTCATATTCACTGCACGGAAACGCAATTTACCACCGCGCACAGAGGCTTGTTCAATATCCAGATCTTTCTCTTCCCGCTCAATCTTGGCAAATTCCACAATCAGAATCGCATTCTTCGCCGCCAGTGCAATCAGCAGAACCAAACCTATCTGCGCATACAGGTTCAAAGGTGTTCCTGTTGCAGCCAATGCCAGGAAAGAGCCCAATGTTGCCACTGGCACAACCAAAATGATCGCCAGCGGAATACTCCAGCTTTCATACTGGGCAACCATGAACAGGTAAATAAAGATCAGAGCCAGTGCAAACGCATAAATTGCCTGATTACCGGCTTTTACCTCCTGGTAAGCCATACCTGTCCATTCATACTGATATCCCTGCGGCAAGACTTCTGCAGCTACTCTTTCCATCGCGGCGATAGCATCACCACTTGAGTAACCATCAGCCGGGTTACCCTGAATTACTGCCGAACGGTACATGTTGTAACGCCATGCAACATCCGGTTCGAACACTTGTTCTATCGTCGCCAGTGTACTCAGCGGAATCATATCACCACTGGCTGAGCGCACATGGAAACGCTCAAGCGCATCAAGGTCGCTGCGATAATCGCTGTCAGCCTGCACCGTTACCCTGAAGTTTTTACCATACAGAGTGAAGTCGTTGATGTACATTGAACCCAGGTTGCCCTGCAAAGTCTGGAAGACTTCCGTCAGAGATACGCCTAGTTGTTTGGCTTTCACCCTGTCGACATCAACGTAGTAATGCGGAACATTGGCACGAAATGTACTAAAGGTATACTGAATCTCAGGCTGCTCATTGGCTTTCTGAATCAGCTCGCCCATCACATTTGCCAAATCTGTCCGGCTGCGCCCCAAGGTATCTTCCAATACAAACTCAAAGCCCGATGCAGCCCCCATTCCCGGAACCGCAGGTGGCCCCATTGCAAAGACGATAGCCTCCGGAAGTTGAGCTGCCGCACGAGCATTTATCCGCTGAGTGATCGCAAATGACGAATGGTCTCCTTCCATGTTGTTTCGCTCACCCCACTCTTTCAGTTTGATGAACATTGAAGCACCATTAGACGCAGCAGCACCTGTCAGAAACGCGTAACCATTGGCAACAGTAATGCCTTCAACACCAGGCTCCTGCTCAACGATTTTCTCAAGTTTTGCCGTTGTCTCTTCAGTACGGGACAATGAAGCAGCATCCGGAAGCTGAACATTAACCAGCAAAATACCTTTATCTTCCTGCGGAACAAAAGCGGTTGACGTCGTCTTCGACAAGAAGCTAAGGGCAATTACGGCAACAACAAAGCAGCTGGCCAGCATACCCACTTTACGAACCAGGAATCCGGCAATCACACCATATTTCAGCGTAACTTTATCCAACCCTTTATTAAAGGTACGGAACCAGCGTGAAGTATTGTCCCCGCCTTGCTTCAGAACCAGCGAACATAGAGCCGGAGACAGTGTCAGCGCGTTAATCGACGATATCACCACTGATATACAGATGGTCAATGCAAACTGACGGTACATAATACCTGTGATACCCGGTAGCATCGCTACCGGCAGGAATACCGCTAACAGAACCAATGTTGAAGTAATGATCGGCCCGGTTACTTCCTTCATCGCAATCAGCGTTGCTTTCCGCGGTGTAAGGCTCGGATCGCGCTTCATATTGGTATCAACGTTTTCGATAACTAGAATGGCATCATCAACTACAATACCGATTGCCAGAATCAGGCCAAACAAGGTTACTGTGTTTATGGTAAAACCTGTTGCCAACATAATGGCAAAAGTACCAATCAATGACACCGGAATAGCAACAACCGGGATCAGCGTAGAACGCATACTACCAAGGAACAGGTATGTTACTGCGATAACCAGAATCACAGCTTCAATCAGCGTCTTGACCACACCTTTAATTGATTCAGAAACAAATAATGTTGTGTCATAACTGGTTTCATAAGCCATACCTTCAGGCATATTTGGCTGCAGTTTTTCCAGTAACTCCATTACCACCTCGCCACTTTCCAGAGCATTCGCATCTGACTGGAGTGATAGCGTCACGATAGAAGCTGGCTGACCGCGGAATAATCCATTACCGTCGTAGAACTTCTTACCGAGCTCTACACGAGCAACATCTTTCAGATAAACAACCGAACCATCAGGATTTGCTCTTAGAACAACATTTTCAAACTCACTGACCGACTCAAGGCGCCCTTTAGTCACAAGGTTGAACTGCACTTCCTGAACATTGTTAAACGGCGGCGCGCCAACTTTGCCGGCTGCGACCTGAACATTCTGCTCTGCCAATGCTGCATTAACATCTGAGGTTGTCAGGCCGAGGTTAGCCATTTTTTCCGGGTCCAGCCATACACGCATCGCATATTCACCGCCACCGATAACATTAACCTCACTGATGCCTTTAACACGGGCAAGCTGATCTTTAACGTTTAAGTTAATGTAATTAATCAGAAATTTATCGTCATAACGACCTTCAGGAGAGTAGAAGTTAAGCACCATCAGCAGATCAGGAGAACGCTTTTTAACAGTTACCCCGACCATCCGAACTTCAGCAGGTAACTTAGATTCAATCTGCGACACCCGGTTCTGAACATTAACCTGCGCCATATCGGGATCTGTGCCGACATCGAAAGTCACATTCAGGTTATATGAACCGTCATTGGCGCTCTTCGAAGACATGTAGATCATGTTTTCGACACCATTCACCGAAGCTTCAATCGGGTCGGCAATGGCTTCTTCAACGACTTCAGCACTCGCCCCCGAATAATAAGCAGTCACACTAACCGACGGCGGACTGATTTTAGGGTATTCAGCAACAGGCAGGTTCATCAGGGCAATTGCACCTGCCAGTGTCAGAATAATAGAGATAACCAGCGCAAACTTTGGACGCTGGATAAAAAATCGACTCAGCATCCGTTAACCCTCTATTTTTGGTTGTTCAAGTCGAACGGTCATCCCGTTACGAACGCGCTGAAGACCTTTCGTCAACACGACATCATCCCCCTTCAGGCCATCGTTAATAACAACCCCCTGCTCTGTTTGCGGTCCGAGCTTAACGTTGTGCCGTTCTGCAACATTACCCTCTGCCAGTACCATAACGAAATCGCCCTCAAGGTCACTTTGTACCGCTCTGCGAGGTATTACATTTTTCTTTACAGGCGCTTTTTCCCGCAGGAATACCTGCACATGCTGACCCGGCAACAAACGCTGCTCAGGGTTATCGAACTTCGCCCGCATCGCTATGGTGCCTGTTGTCAAATCAATCCGGTTGCCGATATAGTCGACCTTTCCCAGATGCTGATAATCTTCGCCATTATTCAATGTTAGAACGACTTCAACATCCCCTTTGCCGTCACCGCTGCCATCCAGCATATCAATCCCTAAATCCAGGCGCTGACGCTCACTGATATTGAAAGATGCCTGGATCGGGTCAAGACTAACCAAAGTAGTCAGTACCCCTGAAGCCGGTGAAACCAAATCTCCGATACTGGCTTTGCTGTCACTAACCCGTCCTGTAAACGGTGCAACAATCTGGGTATATGACAAATCAACTTCCGCTGCTGAAAGCTGCGCTTTTGCCGCTTTAAGCTGAGCTTCGGCATTGAGTTTATCTGCAGTTAACCGATCAAACTCCGACTGACTAATACTGCCCTTAGGCAACAAATTCTTGCCTCGCTCCCAGTCCAAATCTGCCCGTTTCAGACTCGCTTCAGCTTGTGCTATCGCAGCCTTTGCACTGGCAACTTTTGCTTCATAAGCTGCTGGCTCAATCTGGAACAACAGCTGTCCCTTTTCGACAATTTCCCCTTCCTGAAAATAACGCGCTTTCAGGTAGCCGGAGACCTGAGCAGTAATAGCAACATCTTCGATAGCTTCAGTTCTACCGACAAACTTCTTTCCCTGCTGATAGTCAATGACCGTTACAGGTTGTACTGCAACCAAAGGGCTCATCGATGCTTTAGGACCGGATAACTTATCGCCGCATCCAACAAGCAAGCCAGTACTTATTAAAGTGGCAATTATAAGTTTTTTATTCATTATGCTGACCATAGGTAAAATATAAGAATAAATTGCAGATGCAATTTACAAGGAATAAACGCATGCAATTCAGTTATATAAGTAATGAGGCCAAATTAGCACCGGGGCTTTAATGAAAGCTGAACAAATAAAATTAGTGGCATATTTTTACTGGTTAATTGTTTCAAGATATTTCAAACAAAACCCAAGCTGAATAATGAATGTAAATGTATTAATTTAAGTATGAAATTACTTAAAGAGTGTCACGAAGAAAATCTAATAGCAGGCCTGGCCGTAAGAAATTCCGCCTGAACTTCAAACACAATTTATCCGTGCAAGGAATATTGGTAAGTTCTAAAGAACAAAAAAAAGCTGCCTTGCGGCAGCCTCTAAATTGATAAGAGAAAATAAAAAAAGAAGGGATTAATCAAGCTCAGGAACAGTTAAATCGTTTTTCGGTTGGGCTAATTTCTTCTGCAACCAGATACCGGATGCCTTCATGCAGTAACCAAACACCGCACCCAGGATCAGAGACGGTATAACAAGCTGCCAGTCACCGGATGCCGCGAAAGTGGCACATGAACCAATGAATGTGCCCGGGATGAATTCAAGCCATGTTTTCTTGGCCTGAACGCACATAAAGAACGCAACAATAGCAGTAATTACATAACCGATAATCTCGATGCCAACTATGGTCGACAGGTGAATAATCACCATCGCCCAAAAAACGCCACTCATATTGGTCGCAATACTCAATCCAAGACCTTTCATGCCGTCTTTAGGGGAAGCAAAATAAGTAGTACAACCAAGGAAACCAGCCCAGCTAAGTAAACCAAGGGAAACTGCAACCCACCCCCAAACACCTGAAAGAATACCTGTTGTAATAGCAATGGCGACCAATACTGACATTTGAAAATCTCAATTAACTATGAATCAGGAAACAGTTTAATTGAGTGAGCACAACATTATAGTGAGCAAGATCACACCAACAATGTAATAAGTGATAGCATATTTTCATTAATAAGATCATGATCACTTATATCGTGGATTTTTCAACAATATGTGCCTGATATAACTAATTGACTATGAATTTAACAACAAAAACAATCAACTCTGTGTTTACTATAATAAACAATCAAAACGAACATTAACTACTCAGGCAAGGTGTCATTTTTAAAAGGATTATTACCTCTGCTATCTGGACTATGATAACGTTAGCCTGTCTTTTACATCTGATCATCACAGCTCCGCGCTTTCAGAATGTCCTTTTATCGGAGTTAACATGGGACCATTAATGCTTGATGTATCCGGCTATGAGCTGGATGCTGAAGAAAAAGAAATCATTCAACACCCAACCGTGGGTGGAATTATCCTGTTCAGCCGCAACTATCATGACCGCAAACAACTAAGAGCACTAACCAAAGACATTCGCGATACAGCACGACGACCATTTCTGATTTCTGTTGATCAGGAAGGTGGACGTGTTCAACGTTTTCGCGATGAATTTACCCTGTTACCACCGGCAAAAGCATTTGCCGACAATAAAAATGGTCTCGAACTCGCCGAACAAGGTGGCTGGCTGATGGCTGCAGAACTGCTGGCGATGGATATCGATCTCAGCCTTGCTCCTGTCCTTGATCTCGGTTTTGACTGTAAAGCCGTTGGTGACAGGGCTTTCTCTGATGATCCGCAACAAATCATTAAATACGCCAGCCAGTTCATCAAGGGCATGAAGCAAGCCGGAATGGCAACAACGGGTAAACACTTCCCGGGCCACGGTGGCGTTGTCCAAGACTCACACTTTGAAACACCTGTCGACTCTCGCGACAACATCAAACAGCATGATATGACGGTATTTAAAAACCTGATCAAAAGCGACTTGCTGGACGCTATGATGCCAGCCCATGTTGTTTTTGATGTCTATGATGACCAACCGGCGAGCGGTTCATCCTACTGGCTTAAAGATGTATTGCGTAATGAGCTGAACTTCAAAGGCGTGGTTTTCTCTGACGACCTGAACATGAAGGGTGCTGACGTACTTGGCAGCTATAGCGAAAGAGCCATTGCAGCCCAACAAGCTGGCTGCGACATGGTACTACTCTGCAACAACCGTGAAGGTGCAATCCAGGCCCTGGATGGTCTGCCACAAACTCAGGTTCCGTTACTTGAAACACTTTGCAAAAAGCCAACAGGCGAATACCGGGATCTGGTTAAAACAAGAAAGTGGCAGGAAAGCCATAAATCTATCAGTGAACTGGCCCACTCATGGCGTGAAAAGCATGCTTGATGTAAATCGGCATCATATCTACTAAATAAAAACAGGAGGCTAATGCCTCCTGTTTTTTAAACTGGCTGCATTGTCGGTTCAAACTTCGGCTTTGGTTGCGTCGACTTACAATAGCAAGGAAAACCTTTAAAAATCAACAGCCTGAAAAGGCAACTTTGTTAGAGGTAAACACCCTGCTCTTCAGTTTCAACTCGTCAATAAAAGAAAATCAGAGTGGATACAACAAGTTGGAAGCTTTTCGTAGAAAGAATGTCTGCAGGTCGACCGTGAAAAGAGATAAATGAGTAATTCAAACAGTATCCACATCACCGAATAAAACAAAAGCGCCTTACGGCGCCTTCGCTTTACAATGAGTCACGCGAGTAGTCTATTCCCTTACAGCATTTCTTCTCTCTGAAGATGACATAAGCAGCACCGATGATAAAGGCAATGACTAACACAGTTTCCATAATTAACCTTAAAAATGTAAATCTAAAATGGGTGACACGCACATCAGAGCGATGTCAGCGATAAGGGTTAACCTATGGTCTAAAAATTATCTCTAAAAAGAAGCAATTTTTAGACAAGAGACACGATAGCCTATCTGCGCTTTTTTTGCACTAACCGGTTATAAAATTGTGATAGAAAAAATATTAATAACACGTCAATGCTTCTATACAGCACCAGCAAATCAGTCCATAGCCACCTGAAGAAAAAGAAAACACTTTACAGCTCATTTACAACCTTAAGCATTACTGATCTTCATTCCTTTGCTGTCATGTTTCTCTGTAACACGTATATTTTGCTTGAAGCCTGGGAAAATCACCACTTGATTTTCCCCGACAATTCTTTTATCTCGATATTAGTTTTACTAATAAAGGAAAAACGTCTTACAGAACAACACATTGTCCTGTTAGAGCCAGCGTTCTTGAGAAGTAAAGCTAACTGAAAGCCAGGTATCTCCCAACTCTTCGCTCAATTCCTGCCAAATGAGCTCACGGATCGTATCCTGACGGCCTGTTGTCCAGTACGTTTCATTCTTTACCAGTATATTTATTTCAAGATCATACTGACGCCCTGTTTTAGCAAAATGATGGGTGTAATCATCAAAATGATATTGTTTGGAAAGCTTTGCTATCACCCTATCGACCTGGTGCTGAACTTTATCCTGCGGCGCAACTAGCAGAACCTCTCGTAAGTTTCGTTTCAGGACTTTCAAAGGCAACACTGATGCTGCTATTGAAAGCGTTGAAACAAGAATCGGGTCAACATAGGCATTCCAACGGGAGTATCCGAACTTATCCAGCAAAATTACCAGCAAAAAGCCGACAAGTATTGCAGCACTTAAAATGCCGTCCACCAGCCACTCTTGCGAGTCTACCCTAACCAATTCAGACTGTTCGCTTCGCGCGATATAGGTTTCAGTAAAATAGATAGCAAAACAACAAACAGTCGATAAAACCGCATAGATAAGCGCATGCTCAAGGACAATCTCATGTCCGCCATGAAGAATACCTTTCACGCCAGTGATAAAGGCAAACAGGCAAGTCATCAAAATGAGCAATCCGTTGACAACATTAATTAAAGGTTCAATGTGAGCATAGCCAAACTGGAACTGACGATCGTCCGGTTTAGATACAAGATAGGCAGTATAGAGGCTTAACCCTGTCATCCCCATACTGAGAAATGAAAACATGCCGTCTAGCAAAATGGCATTGGATCCGACATATAATCCATAGCCAATACCCAGGCTGGCTAATAAAACTGTACCGGCCAGGGACAATTTCAGCGCCAAACGCTCCTTACTGCTTTTACGGCTGATAGCCATAAAATCCTCCTTTTCATTCAAATGATAATTTACATAAGGTTCACAACCACCTTAGCATTTTTTATAAACTATTGAAAAGTTACAATTTTCTTACCGCTTCAAAGTCAGCATTGAGCTTAGCTTTGCTAATTGATTGATATAGAAAGAATAAAACTAACAATTTTAATCAAAGAATCTTTTAAAAAAGCATAGATAACCAGACTAATCTAACAAGGCTACTCATAGTGGAAATCAGAATGATGTCCCGAGTTACACCGTCAACTTCAGGTCATTCATTCTGAAATGATAAGATGTGAGGAAAGATGGCGAGATTAAGACTCAAGGCGCGGTTTTTTGTAGCTGTAGACGCTCTATATCATTGAAGAAATTAATCATTTTGGCACGGCTAACGTTGTACTCGAAGTCTGTGCTGTCACAATAGCTCGTATTGTAAGCATGCCTGTCATGATTTTTAATTCTGATATACTCACAAGTCGCATGTTGCTCACACGCCAGATCTCGTTCTTTACGGAGCTGGTTCCAGTAAGTTGAAAAATGCTTTAACGCATAATCAAGCTGCTCATAGTTTTCTGCTGTCAGCTCCGGGCGCAGTATTTTCAGCTCGTTTTGTCTTTCACCGATAAATGTATCAAAGGTTTCACTCAGGGAGTAAGTCGCTCGATCATAGCACTCACCTTGAATGAAGGTCTGCTTCTGACTTGCAACATCGCTTACCGTTTCCTGCGACGTACAGGCTGAAACAAAAAACATAAAAAAGATTCCGCTGTACAACTTCATAGCTCACCACAATAGTTTTTCCCGCAACAAATAGTAATCAAATTATGAGCGATAACCGATTGGTGACCTGCGTTGTAACTCCGAAGTCTCAATAATAAGACGTACTTTTAACCGTTGACTCAGTCTGTACCGATTTCTTTACTGTTCAAACCGTCACTTCCAGAGGCAGCTTTTAACAAAATAGTTACACTTAACATTATCTGGTTATACCGAGGGTTACAGGTATATGCCGCTAATAAGCCCTTCGTGCTTTGTCATTTTTTACGGTATAGCCATCGATTTATTTGCTGTCCGCCTCTTTTGAGGCAGCAACAGAAGGAGCTTGAGATGAATGTTCAGGCCTTACCGATGCATCGATTTATTGACCATAACGGTAATCCCGTCGATCAACTCCCTGAATGGGCCGACCAACCTACCCTAACCGATTTCTATCGCGATATGGTACTAACCCGAATTTACGATAATAAAGCAGTTGCGCTACAACGCACCGGGAAACTGGGCACCTATCCCTCTCATGTGGGTTCCGAAGCTTTTGGCATAGCAATTGGTAAAGCACTTCGTCCTGACGATGTGTTTATCCCCTATTACCGGGACATGCCAGCCATGTGGGCCCGCGGAATTCCAATGGAGAAAAACCTTCAATACTGGGGGGGAGATGAACGAGGCAGCGACTTTGCCTTCAACGAAAGTCATTGTCGTGACCTGCCCTTTTGCGTCCCGATCTCAACCCAATGTACCCACGCTGTCGGGGTTGCGGCTGCACTAAAGATTCAAGGTGGACACCATGCCGCTCTGGTCACCCTCGGAGACGGTGCAACGTCTAAAGGGGATTTCCTGGAATCAGTGAACTGTGCCGGAGTCTGGAACATTCCGCTGGTATTTATCATTAACAACAATCAATGGGCTATCTCAGTCCCACGATCTATTCAGTGCGGTGCTGAACGACTATCAGACAAAGCCAAGGGTGCCGGAATCGAAGGTATCACCGTAGATGGTAACGATGTTGTCGCCATGTACGACATCGTAATCAAAAGCCTGGACAAGGCGCGTAAAGGTAAAGGTGCAACTTTAATTGAAGCCGTCAGCTACCGTCTTGGTGACCATACTACTGCTGATGATGCCAGCCGCTATCGCAGTGAAGATGAGTTACAGCAGGCCTGGCAGTTTGAACCGATCAAACGACTGAAACTGTTTCTGCTTAACCAAGGCTGGTGGAGTGAATCCGACGAAGAACAATGGCAAAACCATTGCCGGGGTAGCGTTGAAAAAGCCGTCGAAAATTACCAGGCCCTCGTTCCACAACCGCCAGAATCATCATTCGACTATCTCTACGAAACACCGGATGCAGACCTCTGCCGACAACGTGACTTCATTATCAATAAAGCAATGCGAAAAGAAGGAGGTCATCATGGCTGAATTAACACTGGTCGAAGCGGTAAACCTCGCATTGCATCATGAAATGTCACACGACCCGAGTGTCATCGTTCTCGGTGAAGATGTCGGTGATAACGGCGGAGTATTCAGGGCTACTGTCGGCCTGAAGGAAAAACATGGATGTAAACGAGTTATTGATACTCCATTAGCCGAAGCGCTGATCGGTGGTGTCACAGTCGGCATGGCAAGCCAGGGGCTGAGACCTGTTGCAGAATTCCAGTTCCAGGGATTTGTGTTCCCCGCAATGGAACACTTGGCCTGCCACGCTGCACGAATGCGTAATCGCACCAGAGGACGCCTCTCCTGCCCTGCGGTCTTCCGAGCACCTTTCGGTGGCGGGATTCATGCGCCGGAACACCATTCAGAAAGTGTCGAGGCTCTGTTCGCTCATATTCCAGGCTTAAAAGTCGTCATCCCATCATCGCCGCAACGGGCTTACGGTTTATTACTTGGTGCGATTCGCAGTAATGATCCCGTCATGTTTTTCGAACCTAAGCGGATCTATCGTACAGTTAAATCCGAAGTTGAAGACAACGGCAAAGCATTACCATTAGACACTTGCTTCACGCTCCGAAAGGGCCGTGACATCACACTGGTAACCTGGGGCGCTTGTGTCGTTGAATGCCTGAAAGCATCAAACGATCTTTCCAGGCAAGGTATTGAGCTTGAAGTTATTGATGCGGCTACAGTTAAACCGCTGGATATGGCGACCATCTTCCACTCCCTTGAAAAAACCGGTCGACTGCTGGTTGTTCATGAAGCCAGCCAGACTTGCGGTATCGGCGCGGAGATTCTGGCACGTACCGCAGAACATGCCATGTGCTTGCTGAAAGCACCACCCAAGCGAGTTACCGGAATGGACACTGTAATGCCGTATTACCGCAATGAAGACTATTTTATGATTCAGGAATACGACATCATCGCAGCAGCCAGAGAGCTGATGGAGGGGTGGAAATGAAATCATTTTCTCTGCCGGATTTGGGTGAAGGGCTAGCTGAGTCAGAAATCATTGAATGGCATGTTGATGTAGGTGACAGCGTAACAGTAGATCAGGTGGTACTGACTGTTGAAACCGCCAAAGCAACCGTCGAAGTTCCTGCGCCGTATGCCGGGAAAATTGTCCGGCGTTACGGCAACGAAGGTGATGTTATCGGCATTGGTAGCCTACTGCTGGAAATCGATGAAACAGAGGCATCAGCTCAACAAGTAACAACAGAAGTGCAAGCGGATGCTGCAACTGTCGTCGGTAATGTTTCACAGCAAACTCAGGAAGTGAATGTTGATGAATTCTGGATTGGACAACCCCGAAGCCCCAAGCCATCAGACTCGCTGAAAGCCCTACCTTCTGCGCGCCGACTGGCACAAAAGCTGGGCGTTGATCTTAAAACGGTCGAAGGAAGCGGCCCTGACGGGATCATTGTTGATACTGACATCTACCAAGCCGGTGATCAGCAGCGGCCCGGCACAGAGGTACTCAAAGGTGCACGCCGAACCATGGTTAATTCCATGACCGAATCCCATCATAACGTGGCTTCAGTCACCATAACCGAAGAGGCAATACTTGAACACTGGCGTGACAATGAAGATATCACCAGCCGTTTGATCCTGGCCATTGTCTCTGCCTGCAAAAAGGAGCCGGCAATCAACGCATGGTTCGATGCCGAAGCTATGACTCGCTGCCTGCATGGTAACGTCAATATCGGCATTGCTGTTGATAGTCGTCATGGCCTGTACGTGCCTGTTTTACGTAATGCCGAAAGCCAGACAAGTGCCCAGATAAGAAAATGGCTGGACGAAACCACTACGGAAATCCGCAACCGAAAAATTGCCAGGGAACAACTTCAACACGCAACCATTACACTGACTAACTTCGGGGCTATCGCTGGGATCTTCGCTACACCGGTTGTCACCTCACCACAAGTCGCCATTGTCGGCTCCGGTCGGGTAATGGAAAAAGTGGTGCTTCGTAATAACCAAGCTGTGGCAATCAAGACGCTTCCTCTTTCTATGACCTTTGACCATCGAGCTTGTACCGGCGGAGAGGCGGCACGTTTCATAAAGGAAATGGTTCGTCACCTTGAGCAAAGCAATGATTAAAACCATTTAATAACAACCATAAAAAATGCCAGTCATCAGACTGGCATTTCTATTTAAAACCAAGCGTATAGCGCAGTATTAGTCTTCAGAAGTCGGATTGGCCGGTTTCTTTTTCTTTGGAATAAATACGTTATCACCCACAGCCATATTGTCGTAAAAGCGCTTATCCATTTTCTTCTTAGGCTTACTCGCAGATGGTACAGCTTTCTTCGCTGTCGGTTTCTTGCTAGTCGGCTTCTTGTGGAACTTCTTCTTAGGCGCTGGTTTTAAGCCCTTGAATTTGCCTTCCAACCCTTCGATTGTTGTGAAGGTAATCTTCTGCTGCAGGAAAGCTTCAACATTCTTAAAACTCTTCCAGTCCTTAGGACCTACCAATGAAATTGCATCACCTTTGTTACCGGCACGACCAGTACGACCAACACGGTGCACGTATTCTTCTGCATGTTTTGGCATGTCGAAGTTGATTACGTGAGAGACCTTACTGATATCAAGACCGCGGGAAGCAACATCAGTTGTTACCAGAATCTTATGACAGTCACGCTCAAACTGACTCATGATGCTGTTACGCTGAGTCTGGTTCAGATCACCGCTCAGTGCCACAGCCTTCAGCTTGCGCTCATTCAGCTCTTTAGTCAGACGCTCAGTATCCGCACGCGTTGCTGTAAAGATGATCAGCTGATCATAGTCTTCGGTTTCCAGAATCTTATCCAGCAGAGCCTGTTTATGATCAAGGTGGTCACACAGCATAAAACGCTGGGTGATATCTGTATGCTGCTCAGCTGAATGACCAATTGAAATACGCTTCGGCGCATTCAGCATATCTGAAGCAATACTTGCCACATCTGTGTGATCCAGTGTCGCCGAGAACATCAGTGTCTGACGGCGACGGTGATTTGCTGCTTCGTGAATACGACGAAGCTGTGCTTCAAAGCCCAGATCCAGCATACGGTCAGCTTCATCCAGAATCAGCATTTCAAGACCATCAAGGTGTGTGCTGCGATGTTCTAGGTGGTCAGCAAGACGACCAGGAGTTGCTACTACAAACATCGGATCTTTACGGAACGCTTTAACCTGATCATTAAAGTTTTCACCACCAACAACCAGTGCGCCATCATAAGGCGTACCCGCAATCAGTGTGCGCAGCTGAGCAAACACCTGCTTAGCCAGCTCACGAGTCGGTGTCAGAATCAGTACACGAGGATCACGGCGAGTAAACGGCTTACAACGATACATACGCTGCATTGCCGGAAGCAGGAAGGCAAGAGTCTTACCGGAGCCAGTCTTCGACGAGGCCAACAAATCCTTGCCAAGAATGGCAACAGGAATAGCAGTCTGTTGAATTTCAGTTGGTTTATCGAACGCCAGGTGATTCAGTTTCTTAATAAGGCGCTGGTCTAATCCAAGATCTTTAAAATGCAAAACGATGCTCCGATAAATTGCCCGCTACACAGGCAGAGAAAATGTTACAGTCCTACCCTACGTGATATAACTCACACTAGGGTGAAAATTGTTAGCGGCGGATTATATCACAATTATTAAGGCTAACACCTACTTTAAATATGAATTATCCGTTATTACAGAATAAGATAGTGATTAGCTCAACAGCTGTATAAGAACCCGGCAATTCCTTTCAAGCAGTTAAGAGAAAAATGATGCAAACACCCGCTCAAAGCATAAAAATCCCGCTCATATTGACAGCTCTCGTCTCAACAACCATCATCTGGTCTGGCATCAATCCGAGCTTCCCTGAAGTCTGGCTGGCAGAAATCATTCCGATTCTTCTAATTTTTATTCCCTTGGTTGTGACTTTCAAACGCTTTCAGTTCTCAAACAGCGCCTACGTCTTTATGTCATGCTGGCTCATTCTCCACACTATTGGCGCACACTACACATTTGCCAATGTACCGTTTGACTGGTTCAGCGATCTGATTGGTTCCGACCGAAACCACTTTGACCGTTTTGCTCATTTTTCTATTGGATTTTACGCCTACCCGATTGCAGAATTCCTGACTCGCAGAGAGCACTGCAAACCATTTATTGCTGCTCTGTTCGGTTTATGTGCCATTATGGCGATTGCTGCCGGTTATGAAATCATTGAATGGTGGTACGCAGTTCTTGCAGGCGGTGAAGCCGGGATTGAATTCCTTGGTTCGCAAGGTGACATCTGGGATGCCCAACAAGATATGCTTGCCGATACCCTTGGCGCGGTTGTCAGCTTGGTGTTTTTCTTTATCATCAAGCCTTACAGCAGATAAGGGCCGAGTTACACGTAGGTCACACTCTAAATCGCCCGGTAAAAGAAATTATCGAGTGTGACTTTTAAGCACGACCGACACTAATTCTGATGGAACAGAGCTATTTTTACACGCAGTTCTAATTCTCAGCGTTTTTATTAAAGTAGTAAACTTCACCAGATCTTAACATTCTGATATTAGGATTAAGTGAGAAACGCCCTTTATTATACTCATTGATTAAGGTTTCTTCTGTGAATCCCTCAAAGTTTTTTATCCACTTACCAGTAAAGAAAGTGAAACTAGGCAGGTAAACCCAATCATACTTGGAATCTGATGTTAGATTCTCGATAGGAAAAATAGCTGGCAACGTCGAGTGAACTTCTACAAAATCACCTAATGGAAACCTGGTATCATTTGTGTTGTTTTTATACATGGTAGGATTATCGTGTAGTATGGAGAAGCAACCAATATTCTAATTCTTAAGACTGCCATTTTCTTGAATAGATTTATAGCCATCAGGTGTAGAGCAATAAGGTACTAATTTATTTGAGTCATAAGGAACCACAAACGTTGTATCATATGTGTGAATATAAGCCACTTCTTTGTCTGAATATACTTTCGTGTTGAATCCAGCATTCATGTACTCATTATTAATGCTATTTAAGATTGAGTGGGTAGCCAACTGAAAAACATTAATGCTTCCGGCAGCAGCTACCGCGAGGGATTGATCATCAACAGCATGGTAGTTTTTGCCAATATAGAAAGTATCAAGGTTATTTTCTTTGACTGGCTTAGCCTTGCGAATAAGGTACATCCGTTCCAGTGAATCACTATAACCTTTATCTTGTTTAAGCTGATACTCCTTAAATTCAACAGCACTACTAGCCACATTCTTCATAGAGCAGTTTAGAAGAGCAACCTGTTAGAATAACAAGGCTAGATAAGACAAGTGCATTTTTCAGTTTTTTTCATTAAACATCCTTTTTTAGGTTAGCCAATCAATTAATCAATACTTTGAATTAAAATGGAATAGGAAAAGACAGATTTACCGAACTGAAATAATGGGGACAACACTACAACCCACTTCCATAACGTTTTAAATCCTTTTCACCAAAGTCGATGTACATTATTCGCATGTAATTACTCTGAATGAAATTAAATAGTCTTTGCGATTTTTGCTTGAGATCAACCGGAGTTTATAAACCTCGAACTTTCCTCCCGACTCCCCTTAAATTAATTTTGGATATCTTTTAACTTTGGTGCTTAAGGGAAATCAATTCTGAGGTGGTATACTTTACGGCTCTCGAAATCTTATTTTCCATCTACCAGATGAATGTGTGCGCCGTATATCACATTTGGTGCAAATCGAATGTGGTTATCTTGGTTATTATCAAATCAAATATGATCAACAATGCATAACAAAGAGTTTATAGAAGTATATTTGCGTCAAAAAGGTGCGAGTAGAACGGTAGTGAAACCTTATCCTTTTCTATGGCACTGGCTTTTAAAATCGAACGGTAAACCTTGCTTATTTGAATCACCATTGAAACTATTTTTTAAGGAGTTGTTCTTGGGAACAGTGTTCTGGGGCGGTTTTATGTGGTTAATCGTATGGCGCTCACAAGAACCGAGTATCAACAATTTGTATATGTCGTTACTTTTTGGCTTTCTCTCAGGTTTAGGTTTGAGTTTGGAAGTTTTGTATTACTCAAGAAAGCTTAAAATCACGTCATCATGGGCTGAGTGGTTAAAAGAGCATGATTTAGCTGAATAAGCATACCCCACATGGTCTGTTTTAATCGATTTCGAGGCTTAACGCCTTTTCACCAAAGTCGTCGTACCTTGCTTACCCTTAACTGCTGATAATGAATCACAGGCGCTTTATACTTGATTCGGCTTTCTGGAACTAAACTGCCAAGAGCATTCAAAAGAAAAAGGTCACCCATGAGTGACCTTTTGTAAGAAGTTCTGGCATTAAGCGTCAGGATAACCATTGGGGTTGTTTGACTGCCAACGCCAGGTATCTGTCGTCATATCATCAATCGTGCGGGTTGCTTCCCAGTGAAGCTCACATTTTGCTTTGCCTGGATCTGCCCAGCACTCAGCAATATCCCCCGGGCGACGGGGCGCAATCTGATAAGCCACTTCAACACCGGAAGATTTAGAGAAGGCTTCTACCATCTGCAGCACGCTAAAACCGTTACCTGTACCCAGATTGTAAATATGAAGACCGGCTTCTTTACCCTTATGATTCAGTGCAGCCAAGTGACCGTCTGCTAAATCAAGCACGTGGATATAATCACGTACACCTGTACCATCAACTGTCGGGTAATCATTACCGAATACAGATAAATACTCACGACGCCCTACTGCAACCTGAGAAATGAACGGCATCAGGTTATTTGGGATACCTTGTGGATCTTCACCCATTTCACCTGACTGGTGAGAACCAACCGGGTTAAAGTAGCGAAGCAAAGTAATGCTCATTTCAGGATATGCTTTCTGAATGTCGGTCAGACACTCTTCAACCATCAACTTACTACGGCCATACGGGTTAGTCGCACTGGTAGGAAAGTCTTCAGTGATAGGCACAGAGGCCGGATCGCCATAAACCGTAGCAGAAGAACTGAAAATCAGGCTGTTCACACCAGCCGCACGCATCGCTTCTACCAGAACCAGAGTACCGTGAACATTGTTATCATAGTATTCCAGCGGCTTTTGTACTGATTCACCTACAGCTTTCAGGCCGGCAAAATGAATTACAGCTTCAACATCATTCTCAGCCAGAACTTTATCCAGAAAAGCGCGGTCGCGAATATCACCTTCATAAAAGGCCGGAGAAACACCGGTCAGTTTTTCAATTCGAGCCAGAACAGTTTTCTTACTGTTGTATAAGTTATCTACGATGATTGGAGTCATACCCGCTTCAATCATCTGAACACAGGTATGGCTGCCGATGTAGCCCATTCCACCTGTTACCAAAACACGCATGGGTGTCTCCCTGTAATTTTGAAAACTCTGCCGGACAACAATGCCCAATCAATTGAATATAATTGTACCAGAGCTAGAATCATATATTCACTGAATTGAGCAGATTATGCCGCAAAAAATGGCATAAGCAACTGAAACGCTGACTGCTAGTACAATTCATCATCAATTATGTAATCAATAGTTATTACACGACAAATGAAATAGAACACTGTACAATTAATGTACCTTTTACAAAACGGAATTGAATCATGAACGCTGAAACCATCTCTAAACTCTATCGCAGGATAATCCTGCTGTTCTTCTTTATTACTTTAACCGGGTGTGAACTGGTTGGCTGGAAAGCAGAGCAAGACAAAAACGCCCTTCAAGAAGCAGGTTACACCGAGCATTTTCTCCCCCTAGAGGATGGCGGAGTAATGAAATTCTGGGTTGGTGGCAACGGCAAACCTCTACTCTTACTTCACGGTTTTGGCGGCACTGCAATTTCGACCTGGAAGAATGAAATGCTCAGCCTGAACAAAGATTACATGGTCATAGCGCCCGATCTGGCCTGGTTCGGAGATTCTTACAGTAAAGGAGCGCCGAACCTGGAAACTCAAACCGACGCAGTCTGGCAGATTCTGGATTCACTAAATATTAATAAAGTCAGTGTTGCCGGTATTTCATACGGTGGGTTTGTAACTTACAACATGATGACGACGCCAGAGCGAATCGAAAAGTCAGTCATCATTGCCAGTCCCGGTCCCTTGTTTAACGATCAAGATGTAGGGCTGCTATGTGAAAGAGCCGAAGTTGATAAACCGGAACAGCTATTCGTTCCTCAAAACAGTGATGAAGTAAGACGATTATTTAACCACGTCTTCTATAAGAAAAAGCAAATGCCGGACTTCATTGCTGACCAAATCTACCAGAGCTATTTCGAACCGTGGCGAGAAGAAAAACAACAGCTAATCACTAGCCTGATTAATGACCGAACTCGAATAAATAATTACCCTGTCAATGAACTCCCGCCCAGCATGCTAGTTTGGGGCGACAGTGATCAGATTTTTCCGCTTCAAAATGGTTTAAGACTGAGCAAATATCTAAATACAGCATTAGTTGTGATACCTGAAACCGGTCATGGTGTAACCAATGAGCAACCTGAACTCGTAACTAAATTGTTAAGTTCATTCATTTAGTAACCAATCAGTTTCATAATTTACAGAAAAAATTAGACAGATATAGCCAGACGAATTATCCTAGCTGTGTAGTGCATCACGTTGCGCAATATGGCTAAGTTTCTACAAGGATGTGAAGTCTGGCTATGACGACTGTAATAAAAAGCGAACAATTAAAATCAACCAACTACGCATACTATGAAAAGCGTGAGCAAATACTGAAGAAACAACTTGCAATATTGTTTCCTGTAACTGGCGCAATTTGTTTACTTTGCGCTTTTACCTATTATGTTGCGGATGTTTCCTCCGTTTTCACCATCGCGGCTTTAACCGGTGCAGTACTCTCCTACCTGCTATCACTTATGAATCTGCGCAATGGCAATCCATACATTTTAATCTGGATTTTTATTGGCTTCTCAACCGCAGTGTGTTGCTATGGATTTTACAGTGACAATACCCATATGGTCAGCAATACCATTGCTCTTACTATTCCACTGCTTTGTTTCTTTTCTCTCAGATATAAACATGCCCTGTCATACAGTCTGGCTTTTGGTCTTATCTACATTTTTCTGAGCATCGGAGAGATATCAAGTAAGGAGCAGCAGTTGACTGAAGTGCTGCAAAATATCAGTTCTTACACCATGATTTTCATCATGGCACACTTACTGGCCCGTCATCGCAATGAGGCAATATCAAAAGTGCGCAAAACAGCGACCACTGATTTTTTAACCGGACTTAAAAATCGTCATGGTATTGAGAATATCTATCAAAATGAAGCTGCTCGCTGCCAACGTTACTTGCGCGATTTTTCAATGCTGTTGCTGGATATCGACAATCTGAAAAACATCAATGATCGCTACGGCCTGCAGGCCGGTGATAAGGTCCTGATGATGGTGTCCAATCTGATGCGAGATAAAATTCGTCAAACAGATCATATCGCCCGTCTAAGCAGTGAAGAATTTTGCCTGCTTCTGCCGAACACATCTATCACCCAGGCTGAAGAAATGGCAACCCGACTAAAAGACGATATCGCCAGCTGCTCACTGGAATTGGAAAACGGACAAACTGTTACTGTTACCATCAGCATTGGCTTAACACCTGTCGAATATCAGGAATTCAGCATTGATTATTCAAAAGCAGACAGTGCACTGCAAAGAGCCAAAAACTGGGGGCGAAACCAGGTTGTCGTAAGCCAGTAAAAACCGAATTCCCTAAAATAGGCCAGATGAGTCTGTGTTACACTCACCTGGCCTTTTCTATTCGCTGATTTTTATAAAACCACTATGAATACAAAGAACAATAAAACCCTATGTCAGTGGAAATGCTTTTCTGTTGAACAGGCTGAACATACCCTGCCTGACGGACGTGAAGTCGAATTTACCACAGTCAAACATCCTGGTGCCGTTATCATTTTGCCGATAACAAATGACGGCAAACTGGTGATGGTTAACCAATACCGTCCGGCAATTCAAAAATGGATTCTGGAATTTCCGGCAGGCACTCTTGAAGATCAGGAGAACATCCTGGAATGTGCAAAGCGAGAGCTCGCTGAAGAAGTACAGCTTCAAGCATCTGACTGGCAATCACTTGGTGAACTTCTTCCGGTTCCAGGCTTTTGTGATGAAGTTCAGTACTTGTATCTTGCTCAAGGACTGTCTGATTGTGTCGGCGAGCTGGATGATGATGAGGTCATCGAAGTTACCTCTTTGACTATTGCCGAGTTTGAAGAAAAAGTGGCAACAAACCAGATTCAGGATGCAAAAACCATCGCGACATTCTTTAAAGCCAGAATGATGAGTCTGATTTGATTAGAAACGCCCTAACAAGTCTCTTGTAAAACTCGATATCCTGATCAGGTTGTGGCATCTTGCCCCTTGATAACGAGGAATATGATATGGATAAGCTATTTTCAATTTTGAATAAGGCCGCAGCCATTATTGCCATGCTGATGTTTATAACCGGAGGCGGTATGGCTTTGTATGTGATGATTTTCGGTAATTAACCCACACAACATAAATGAATTCAGCGCTTGAACCTGGTCTTATCTATCCGGTTCAGGCTTTTTTATGTCTGAATAAAACTGTGCGAAGAGTTATACCCAGTTTGGTATTACATTCGCATCCCGCCATCAACTTCAAGCACACGACCGGTAAAGTAATCATTCTCAAAGATAAACTTCACCGCATGTGCGATTTCACTGGCTTCTCCCATTCGGCTGAGCGGCACCATTTGCTTCAACCTGTCGATAGCTTCCGGCTTTAACTGATCTGCCATTGCAGTATGCACGATACCGGGGGCGACAGCGGCCGCTCGAATACCATATCGTCCAAGCTCCTTTGCCCAACATACAGCTAATGTTGCTACTGCGGCCTTAGACGCAGAGTAATTGGTCTGGCCGATATTTCCGGCTCTGGCGACACTGGAAATATTGATAATGACTCCCTGATTACCCAGCTCGATCATACTCGCTGCCGCTTCACGACCGCATAGAAATGTACCGGTAACATTCACATTCATTACGGTGTTGAACTGCTCCAATGGCATTTTGGTCAGTTCACCGTCCTTCACTTTAACCAATAAACCATCTCGCAATACCCCGGCATTATTAACCAGTCCGTTTAGCTGTCCGAAATCAGCAACGATCTGCTCGAAAGCAATTTCAACCTGCACTTCATTAGATACATCCGCTTTATAGATTAACGCTTTCGCACTGAGCATCTGGCACTGCTTCTGAGTTTCCTTTAATCCTTCTTCATTAAAGTCAATCAATGCCAAATCAACCCCGGCCTGTGCCAGAGTCACCGCCATCATTTGCCCCAACCCTTGTCCTGCTCCGGTAATTGCAATCACACTATTGTTCAAATCCATACTGTCGACTCCCCGCCCCTAACTGCCGCCAACCGCATTGTGTTCCCTCAAAGGGATTAGAAACATGCTTGTTGTTTACGCTATTTTTTGTCCCGATAGAACTCAAAAAGACTCGAGAAATCCCGCAATTCATTACCTCTCGTATTATGAAAGGCATAAAGGTTTCGGGCCAATGTACCCATTGGAATAGCTGACTGACTTTGTAATGCAGCATCTATACCCAAACCAAGATCTTTAAGCATCAGTTTTGCCATAAAACCAGGCTGGTAGTTATTACTGGAAGGAACTTTTTCCATCACATTGGGACACGGATTGTAGAGCTCCAGAGCCCAATTACGCCCCGAGCTTTGTAGCATAATGTTGGATAGCACTTCAGGGTCGAGGCCATTATCAATCCCCAGGCTTATGGCTTCACAAGTTCCGGACATCAACACACCTAAAAGAAGGTTATTGCAGATTTTGGCCATCTGGCCGTCACCAGCTTTACCGGCATGAAAAATATTCTTCCCCACATGTTGCAGTACACCCTCTGCTTTGCTGAAAGCTGAATCAGTACCGCCGACAATAAAGGTTAAAGTCCCCGCCTGAGCGCCGGCTACACCACCGGATACCGGCGCATCAACAAATTCAAATCCTTTTTTCTCCGCTTCTCCGGCAACCAGACGTGCTGATTCAGGATCGATAGTTGATGAATCAATAAGAAATGTGCCACCAGCGACCATGTTCAGCAAACCAACACCGCCATGATGATCACCAAGGTAGACAGCACGAACATGCTCGCCTGCAGGAAGCATGGTAATGACGGTATCTGCTCCCTGAATAACATCATCAAGGGAAAGACAAAGATGCGCGCCTTCGCTTTCGACCTGTTTTGCTGCGTCAGTATTAATATCAAACACCCTGACCTTACAGCCGGCTTTTAACAGGTTCTTCGCCATCGGGTTACCCATATTTCCCAACCCGATAAACGCAATAGTGCTTGTAGCAATATCACTCATGACTCAGTTCCTCTTGTTAACAACGACTTATTACTTACGCGGCAGCCCCAGCTTTGCCAAAGGATGAGTCTTTTCATCCTCCCATAACGAAGTAAAAAGCCTGTCTATCACGGACTGTTCCACATCCTCTACCCGTTTATACATCCAGCTCGGCTGACCACATTTATCAATCAGTCTCGCCCTCACACCTTCTTCAAACTCACCCAGCAAGCCACTTCGCACTGACAATACCAGCTCAAGCCGAAAACAGTCTTCCAATGATAAAAGGTGATATTGAGTACATTGACGAAAACAAATACAGGCAGTAATCGGACTGCCTTCTTCAAGGTTTTTCTTTGCCTGTTCCAGCCAACGTCCAATACCATCAATTGCGGCTATTTGTGTACAAACAAGAGATAAATCTTCCGCAACACAAGCAGCCTGGATCTGGGCAAAGTAAGGAATGAGTTGACTGGACGGGTGTTGTGATAATGCAGCGTCTTCAAACCCAGACAGAAGTTCACTGACCAGCTCGAAATGATCGGCTTTATTCCACAATTGCCCCTGCAATTTTTCGATGACGCCTTGCTTGTGTTCAGGAAGAAGAAGATGTTCCGTCAACCTAAGATCAAGCGCATCACTGGCATTGATCTGTGCACCGGTAAGGCCGAGGAACAACCCAATCCCAGATGGAAGCTTATTAAGAAACCAAGTGCCACCGACATCGGGATATAAGCCGATGCTGATCTCAGGCATCGCCATTCGGGACTTTGGCGTTGTAACCCTGTGACTTGCGCCGATATAAAGGCCAATGCCACCGCCCATAATTATCCCTTCTCCCCATACAATCAGCGGCTTACTATAGGTATGAATGAGGTAGTCGCAACTATATTCGACGGTAAAATACTCAGTCAGAAAGTTTTGGGCCGAATCATCGTCCTGTCCGTTCTTTCTCTTTTCTGATGATGCCTGCATCATGTGATACATAGTGCGAACATCACCTCCGGCACAGAAAGCTTTCTCACCGACACCATGAAGAAAAACGCAGGCAATTGAATCGTCTTTTTCCCAGTCTTCGAGGCTACTTTTCAGTTGCTTAAGCATATCGAGTGTTAGCGCATTCAAAGACGCCGGATTATCAAGTTCGGCAATCCCGATTTTGTGCCCGTCAACGCAATCCAGCTCGCTTATATTTACTTTACCTGTCATATCCGCGCGACCACTCCTTATTTAGATCCCCATGCTCATCCTCATAACAACTTTTCCCATTTCCTTACTTGTTTTTCCATTGCGGTTGACGCTTTTCCAGAAATGCCCTGACACCTTCTGTCTGATCTTCGGTATCAAACAACCTCACAAACGCCTCACGCTCCTGAAGTAATCCATGTTGAAGTGGAGCACTGCGACAGTTCTGGATAAGCTGCTTACAGGCCGCAACAGCAGGCGGCGACTGATTCGCCACAGATTCAGCCATTTTTCTCGCCCGTTCCAGTCCGTGACCGACGGCAACCATATCTTCAATTAAACCAATTTCAAGCGCTTGTGACGCATTAAGCCTTTCACCACAAAGGATCATCCGCTTGGCCCAGCCTTCACCCACAAGCCATGCCAGATTTTGCGTACCTCCAGCACAGGGCAGCAACCCCACTTTGGCCTCAGGCAAAGCCATCTGTGCATGGGCTTCAGCAATTCGAATATCACAAGCCAGCGCCACTTCAAGGCCGCCCCCCATGGCATAACCGTTAATTGCCGCAATAGAAACGCCCCGGAATGCCGACAGGGTTTCAAACGCACGACCAAAGCTTTGAGCCATCGCCACAGCGATCGCTTTATCCCCATCCGCAAACAGGTTTAAATCCGCACCAGCCGAGAAAAACTTATCGCCCTGTCCGGTGACCACCAAGGCATAAACATCTTTGTTGTCGTTGAGGCTCTCAACCATGGCTCTCAGTTGCTCAAGGCTTTCTGCGGTCCAGGTATTCGCCGGAGGGTTATTCATTGTGACAACAGCCACATGATTGTCGATATCCAACAGAAGTGAAGTGTCATCAGACGTCTCTGCAGACATAGCTTTCCCCTTCTTAACTAAATGGCTGACATAGAAATAACGGCTTGATTTATAATCAGTTCAAACCAATTCAGGGCTTTCAGCCAATACCCGCCTAGCGATGATCAAACGCATAATTTCATTGGTACCTTCCAGAATCTGGTGCACCCTGACATCACGGAAATACCTTTCCAGCGGGTACTCTTTGATATAGCCATAGCCGCCGTATAGCTGCAGTGCCTGATCGCAGATCCTGAAACCAATATCTGTTGCAAAGCGCTTTGCCATTGCGCAATAGGCCGTTCTGTCCATATCCTGACGATCTAGTTTACTGGCGGCATAACGAACCAATTGTCTGGCTGCAACCAGTTCCGTTGCCATATCCGCCAACTTAAACTGCACTGCCTGAAACTGAGACAACGCCTGGCCGAATTGCTGGCGTTCCGTAACATACTGACGCGCCTGATTCAGCGCTTGCTGAGCAGTTCCCAATGAACAAGTCGCAATATTGATGCGGCCGCCATCCAGCCCTTTCATAGCAATTTTGAAGCCCTCACCTTCATAACCAAGAAGGTTCTCAACCGCAACAGCAACATTCTCAAACGTAACAGCCCGAGTCGGCTGACTGTTCCAGCCCATTTTGGGCTCTTTCCGACCATAGCTGATTCCTTGAGCGTCCGCCGGAACAATAAAAGCAGAAATGCCACCGGAGCCCGGCTCGCCAGAGCGCGCCATCACCAGCAACACATCAGTTTCACCGGCTCCGGAAATAAACGCCTTGGCACCATTGAGAATATAGTTGCTTCCCTGCCTGATCGCGCTGGTTGTTAACGATGCCGCATCCGACCCCGCATTTGCTTCAGTCAGGCAATAGGATCCCAACCATTCACCAGTCAGTAATTTCGGGCAAAAGTGCGTTTTCGCCGACTCAGTAGCAAAAGACGCAATCATCCATGTCACCATGTTATGTATGGTCATGAATGCAGTGGTTGAAGTGCACCCCATCGCCAGTTGTTCAAATATAATCGACGCATCCAAACGGCTCAGACCAAGACCACCGTCTTCTTCCGGCACATAAAGACTAAGAAAGCCCAACTCGCCAGCCTCCCTTAATACGTCTTTAGGGAAAGACTGCGCTTCATCCCATTGAGCTGCATTCGGTTCCAACTGGTCATGGGCGAACTGACGGGCTGTTTCAGCAAATGCCCGCTGATCTTCATTAAGTTCAAAATCCATCAGTCCTCCCTCAACACATCAGAGCATATAAGAGCTGTACTTCTGACCTAGCGTAAATGGATAGTCAGGTTTGGTCCGGTCGGAATATCATCTTCAAACCATCGAGAAGTAACGGTCTTTGTCTCGGTATAAAAACGAACAGCCTGTTTGCCATAGGCATGGAGATCGCCGTAAAAACTTCCGCGCCAGCCGGTAAACGAGAAGAAAGGTAACGGCACAGGAATCGGCACATTTATCCCGACCTGTCCGACCTGAATTTCATGCTGGAATTTACGTGCTGCCGCCCCGCTGGCGGTAAAAACAGAAGTGCCGTTACCGTAAGGATTGGCGTTAACAAGAGCGATCGCCTCATCTAAAGTATCCACTTCAAGGCAAACCAGAACCGGCCCGAAAATTTCTTGCTGATAAATGGACATATCAGTTTGAACACCGCTGAACAATGTCGGCCCAACCCAGTTACCATCCGGATAGCCGTCTACTTCGCAATGGCTACCATCAAGTTCACATCTCGCACCCTGTGCTTTACCTTCCTTAATCAAATCCAGCACCCGCTCTTTAGCCTGCTTGCTGATCAAAGGGCCATATCCTGCTTTATCATCATTCCAGGCTCCGGGGCTGACTTTTTCCATCTCGGTTTTCAAATCAGCAATCCACTCTTTTGCCCCACCAACAAACACAGCGACAGATATCGCCATACAGCGCTGACCTGCGGCTCCGACAGATGAACCGACAAGATTACTGATCACCTGCTCTTTGTTGGCATCCGGCATTACAACCAAATGATTTTTGGCCCCGGCAAACGCCTGTACCCGTTTAAGGTGATGAGTACCTGTTTGGTAAATATGGCGGGCAACAGGGACTGAACCGACAAATGAAACAGCCCTAATATCAGGATGAGCCAGCAAGTAATCAACCTGCGTTTTTTGTCCGTGAACGATTTGCAAAACACCGGGAGGCGCACCGGCCAGCTTAAAGAGTTCAGCCAAACGAATTGAAGTCAGCGGCACCTGATCAGAGGGTTTCAGCACGAAGGTATTACCCGCAGCTATCGCCATTGGAAACATCCACAACGGGATCATGGCCGGAAAGTTAAACGGGGTGATCCCGCAGCAAACACCTAATGGCTGGGTAATCGAGTATGAGTCTATATCCGCTGCAATATTTTCAGCAGTTTCTCCCATCATCAGGCTGGCAATATTGGCAGCCTGCTCAACAACTTCAATACCGCGCCAGACATCACCTTTGGCATCGGCAATGATTTTCCCGGTCTCACTCGATAACAACTCAGCCAGTTCATCATGATGCTCCTTGAGCAACTGCTGATAGTTCAGCATCAATCTGGCCCGTTCAGGCACCGGCACTTCTTTCCAGCTTTTGAAAGTCTCGCGCGCACTGGCAACGGCTTCTTCAACTTCATCCTCAGTTGAACATGGCAATCGGGCAATAACAGCATTGGTTGCCGGATTGGTGACATCCAGCCATTCCAGTGAAAAAGACTGCCGAAATTCACCGTTGATATAGACGGGAACATGGTGACTCATGTTTGCTCCTCCGGGCGCTGAGCCCTCCATTCAATAAATTCGTATGCTTGCATTCATTAACGTGACGCCGTCACAGAACAGGCACTTCAATAGCGACAGCCGTTGCTTCTCCGCCTCCGATGCATAATGCAGCGATTCCTTTCATAAGCGCAGGACTCTCACTGCTGAGGGAATCAGCGGCAAGAGTAGAAGCTCGGTGCCTTAATGCATGAATCAAAGTCACCAGAATCCTTGCTCCGCTTGCACCAATTGGGTGACCAAGTGCACAGGCTCCTCCATGGATGTTAACCTTGGATTCACCCAATCCCAGCTCCCGTATAGCAATTTGAGTAACAACGGCAAACGCTTCATTAATTTCCCATAAATCAACGTCAGCTACTGACCAGTTAAGCTTATCCAGTAACTGCTGTATGGCATAAACTGGGGCAATCGTAAATTCATAAGGTGGACGGGCATGAGTTGTATGACCGCGAATTATCGCCAGCGGCTCTAATCCCTTTTGTTTTGCCAGTTCAGCATCCATTACCAGTAGCGCAGCCGCACCGTCAGAAATTGCACTCGAATTTGCCGCTGTCACCGTTCCCTCTTTTGCAAAAGCCGGTTTTAATGCCGCTATTTTTTCAATCTTAATTTCACCCGGGTGCTCATCCTGTTCTATTAGTGAGACGGCGCGTTTACTCTCTTCCAGCCGAACAGGAACAATTTCATCATCATGAACATCAGTCAGTTGAGCCGCTACCGCCCTTTCAGCAGAGAGTGCTGCCCAGTTATCCATTTCTTCACGGGTAAACTCATATCTATCGGCAATCTGCTGAGCGTAAAAACCCATCAGTTGACCTTCGTAGGCATCCTGTAATCCATCCAGAAACATATGATCATAAAAAGAGCTGTGGCCAAGGCGGAGTCCTTTGCGGGCATCTTTTTGCAGATAAGGCGCATTGGACATACTTTCCATCCCACCGGCAATCACAGTGCTTGCTGTCCCGGCCTGAATCAAATCATGAGCCAGCATCACTGATTTCATTCCGGAACCGCATACTTTATTAATGGTGGTACAGCCTGTTGAGGAAGGAAGCCCAGCGCCCAGAGCTGCTTGCCTGGCCGGAGCCTGTCCCAAACCAGCAGGTAGAACGCAGCCCATATAGACTTCGTCGACGAGATCGGGTGCCACTCCGGCACTTTCCATTACGCCCCGGATGGCAAATGCCCCCAATTTCGGTGCAGCTAAAGAAGAAAACTGACCTTGGAAGCTGCCCATAGCAGTACGGCGGGCAGCCACTATCCAAACGCTTTTGTCCATCACTCCGCCCTCTCTCTGACGATAGCAACATGTGCGAAATCGAATGTCAGTCATTGTTTATTTTGAGCATTTTCGATTTCTTGACGTTTTCGTAAGCATAGCACTAACATTTACGTAAACGTTAAGAAACAAATAAATCTATCAATTAGAAAAACGTAAATTTTCTTTCCGTCAGCAGCCTTGATGCAGGTATGCGATCGGTTAATACCCTTATTCAGGAGGGTGCCGGACAGTGGAAACATTTAAAATCAGTGAATTATCAAAAGAGTTCGATGTTACTACCCGCAGCATTCGGTTTTATGAAGATGTTGGTCTGCTACATCCGTCAAGAAGTGGCAATATCCGAATCTACCAGCACAGAGATAAGGTCAGACTGAAGCTGATTTTAAGGGGCAAGCGGCTGGGGTTTTCCCTGGCAGAAATCAAGGAACTGTTCGAGCTGTACGACACAGATCAGAGCCAGACTCAGCTTCACGAAATGTTAAGAATCATTGATAAAAAACAAGCTATTCTGCAACAACAGCTTGACGATATAAACGCGGTAATGAACGAATTACAGACAGCTAAAATCCGGTGCCAACAAGCGCTCTCTAAACCAAAAAGCGCTTAGACTGTTTTCAAATATTAAACCCCGTCTTCTTCATTTTACTGAATCGGAGATGCTATGAAAGATCTGTTCTCCCCTCTTAATTTTGGTCTCGGCGAAACCATGGATATGTTGCGTGAACAGGTCAACAGTTTTGCCGCTGAAAACATTGCCCCGCTAGCCGGCCAAATCGATCAAGACAATCAGTTTCCCAACCAGTTATGGCCCTTGATGGGCGAAATGGGTCTGCTTGGGGTCACTGTTGATGAAAAATACGGCGGAGCCGGTATGGGATACCTAGCTCATGCCATTGCAATGGAAGAAATCAGCCGCGCTTCAGCCTCGGTCGGCTTGAGCTATGGCGCTCACTCTAACCTCTGCGTCAACCAGATTTACCGAAATGGCACGGACGAACAGAAAAAGAAATACCTCCCCGATTTGATCAGCGGAAAGAAAATCGGTGCCCTTGCGATGAGCGAGCCGAACTCGGGTTCCGATGTCATCAGCATGCAATTAAAAGCTGAACCGCATGGCGACCGCTTCATCCTCAACGGCTGCAAAATGTGGATCACAAACGGCCCCGATGCCGACACCATAGTGGTTTATGCCAAAACCGATCCCGATGCAGGCTCTCACGGCATCTCTGCTTTCATCATTGAAAAAGACATGAAGGGATTCAGCCACGCCCAAAAGCTCGACAAGCTGGGAATGCGTGGCTCGAACACCTGTGAGCTGGTATTTGAAAATTGTGAAGTCCCGGCGAGCAGCTTGCTCGGTGAATTAAATAAAGGGATCAGTGTGCTGATGAGCGGCCTCGATTATGAGCGGGTTGTTCTTGCTGCCGGGCCACTTGGCATCATGCGAGCTTGTTTGGATCTGGTCGTTCCTTATATCCATGACCGAAAACAATTCGGCCAGTCTATCGGCGAGTTCGAGCTGGTTCAGGCCAAAGTTGCCGATATGTATACCCGAACCAACGCCGCCCGAGCTTATGTCTACACCGTCGCTGCAGCCTGTGACCGCGGTGAGACAACCCGTAAAGATGCCGCCGGAGTGATCCTCTATAGTGCTGAACTCGCCACCCAGCTGACGCTGGATGCTATTCAGTTACTTGGAGGTAATGGCTATATCAACGAATTTCCGGCCGGACGACTGCTTCGGGACGCAAAGCTTTATGAAATCGGTGCTGGCACATCTGAAATCCGCCGAATGCTGATCGGACGGGAACTGTTTGAAGAATCCAAATAAAACCAACAAAGCAAGGACAGCCATGGCGATTATTCAGACTCACATCCATCCGGGCGAAGCACAGTTTAAGCAGAACAGTCAGAATATGGCAGAGCTGGTGGATGAGCTACAAACCAGAGCGCACCAAATTCTGCAAGGAGGCGGAAACAAAGCCGTTGAAAGGCAAAAAGCCAAGGGCAAACTTCCTGTTCGTGAACGCCTTGATGCCGTACTGGACAATGGAAGCCCTTTCCTCGAAATCGGTCAGTTTGCGGCTTGGGAAGTCTACGACGAACCTATTCCCTGTGCCGGAGTTGTAGCAGGAATCGGCTACATTGAAGGCATAGAATGTATGATTATCGCCAACGACCCGTCAGTAAAAGGTGGCACCTACTATCCCCTGACTGTGAAAAAACACCTTCGCGCTCAGGAAATCGCCGAACGCTGCCACCTGCCCTGCATCTATCTGGTCGATTCCGGCGGTGCTAACCTTCCCCATCAGGCTGAAGTTTTTCCCGACCGTGACCATTTCGGGCGTATCTTCTTTAATCAGGCCCGAATGTCGGCCAAAGGTATTCCGCAAATCGCGGTCGTACTCGGATTATGTACCGCGGGCGGTGCTTATGTTCCAGCCATGGCCGATGTCGCCATTATCGTCAAGCAACAAGGTACGATCTTTCTGGCCGGACCGCCGCTGGTAAAGGCAGCAACAGGCGAGGTTGTCACGGCAGAAGAACTGGGCGGCGCCAATGTCCATTGCAAAACATCCGGTGTTGCCGACTATTATGCCCACGACGAACACCATGCCCTGGAGCTGGCCCGTAAGGCCATCACCAGTAGCCACCTTTCGAAATCATACAAACCGGATCATCCGGTATTACCGCCTCGTTACCCACAGGATGATCTGTTCGGGATTGTTGGCACAGATTTGCACAAACCAATTGATATCAGAGAAGTCATTGCCCGGATTATTGATGATTCCGATTTTGACGAATTCAAAGCCTTATATAGTGAAACTCTGGTCTGTGGTTTTGCTCGACTTTATGGCCATTCAATCGGCATCGTCGCCAATAACGGCATTCTGTTTTCAGAATCCGCTCAAAAAGGTACACATTTCATAGAACTGTGCGCCAAGCGGAAAATCCCCCTGCTGTTTCTCCAGAACATTACCGGCTTCATGGTCGGGAAAAAATACGAAGCTGAAGGAATCGCTAAACACGGAGCCAAAATGGTGATGGCCGTGTCCTGTGCCGATGTTCCTAAATTTACCGTGATCGTCGGCGGTTCATACGGTGCCGGTAACTATGGCATGTGTGGCCGAGCCTATAACCCAACCATGATGTGGATGTGGCCCAACGCTCGAATCTCCGTTATGGGCGGTGAACAGGCTGCCGAGGTTCTTGCTCAGGTTACCCGAGACATTAAAGAACGTAACGGAGAAAGCTGGTCACAAGCCGATGAGGACGCTTTCAAAAAACCAGTCCATGAAATGTATGAAACTCAGGGCTCTCCTTATTACGCCAGTGCCCGCCTGTGGGATGACGGGATTATCGACCCGCGCCAGACCCGAGATGTGGTCGGCCTTGCATTAACCGCGGCATTGCGTGCACCGATACCTGACAGCCAGTTTGGTATTTTCAGAATGTAAGTGACTCCACATAACTTAATGCGATAAGGCAAAGTAAGGAGCAAACAATGAACCAGTCCACATCAAGTTACACCAACCTGCATACAGAACTTGATGCCGATGTCCTCTGCTCCGTATCCGGTTCTGGTGTTGCCACTCTCACGCTTAATAGAATCCATAAACATAACGCTTTTGATGCCAGCGTTGTTAAAACCTTAAGCCACTACCTTTCGCTGCTAAAAGAAAGAAAAGATATCCGGATACTGGTTCTGAACGGCAAAGGACGTCACTTCTCCGCCGGCGCGGATCTTAACTGGATGAAATCCATGGCAGACAAGTCAGTTCAGGAGAATCATAAAGATGCTTCTCAACTGGCGAACTTGCTGGCCGAACTCGACACCTTTCCAGCCCCGACCATTGCCCAGGTTCATGGCAGCGCTTATGGCGGCGCCTTGGGTCTCATCTGCTGCTGTGATATCGCCATTGCCAGTGCAGAAAGTCATTTCTGTCTCAGTGAGGTGCGGCTTGGTCTGATTCCAGCCACCATCGGCCCCTATATCTGTCGGGCAATAGGCCTGCGCCAGGCTCGGCGTTATATGCTGACTGCAGAACGTTTCAACGCTGCCACCGCCCGCAAGCTCGGGATCATTCATGAAGTTCGGAGCCACTATGAGGAAACGGACAGATTATTATCGCATCTTATCGAGCAACTACTTCATAACAGTCCCGAGGCACTGACTCAGGCCAAAGCCTTGTGCCAGTTGTGCCATAACAGAGAAATAGACGAAGAGCTGAGAGAAACCACCAGTGGCCTTATTGCTGATATTCGAGTTTCACCCAATGGTCAGGAAGGTCTGAAAGCATTTTTTGCCAAACGACCACCAGCATGGAGCACAAGACATGAATGAATCAGCAGGAAAAAAAATTCAGCGACTGATGGTCGCAAACAGAGGTGAAATCGCCTGTCGTATCATTTCAACAGCAAAAAAAATGGGCATAACCACCATAGCGGTCTACTCCGATGTCGACAAAAAGGCAAAGCATGTAGCAATGGCGGATGAAGCCATTCTGATTGGTAAAGCCCCGGCACAAGATTCTTACCTCAACATCCCGAAGATTATTGAAGCAGCAAAACAGGCTGGTGCAGAAGCCATCCATCCCGGCTATGGTTTTCTTTCTGAAAATGCCCGATTTGCTGAAGCATGCCAATCCAATGACATCATCTTCATAGGCCCGACAGCCGAAGCCATGCTGGCAATGAGTTCAAAATCTGAAGCCAAAGCCATAATGGAAAAAGCCAATGTGCCGCTGATTCCCGGCTATCACGGCGCAGATAACTCAACGGAGAAATTACTCGATATTGCCGGTCAGATCAGTTATCCGGTCATACTCAAGGCTGCTCTTGGCGGCGGCGGTAAAGGCATGCGAATTGTCAATTCAGCCCCAGAGATGCCGGAAGCTATTGCCGGAGCCAAGCGCGAATCAAAAGCCGCTTTCGGCGATGACCATCTGCTGATTGAAAAGTATTTAACACAACCGAGGCATATTGAAATTCAGGTTTTTGCCGATCAGGCAGGCAATACTATCTATCTTTCCGATCGGGATTGTTCAATTCAGCGCCGCCATCAAAAGATTGTTGAAGAAGCCCCGGCTCCAGGGCTGTCTGCCGAGCTACGCCAAGCGATGGGACAAGCCGCCGTTGATGCCGCCAAAGCGATTGGCTATGTAGGAGCAGGGACTGTTGAGTTTCTTCTCGACAGTAATGAGCAATTTTATTTCATGGAAATGAACACCCGCCTGCAGGTTGAACACCCGGTTACCGAGTTAATCACGAGGCAAGATCTAGTTGAATGGCAAATAAAAATCGCAGAAGGTTCAACCTTGTCGCTTAAGCAGGAAGATATAATTCACCGCGGCCATGCAATTGAAGTCCGAATCTATGCTGAAGATCCGGAGCAAAATTTCATTCCATCCTCCGGGCAAATCCATTTTCTTCAGGAGCCCCTGACCTATCAGAACGATCAAATCTGTATCCGACTTGATTCCGGCATCAGACAAGGTGACAGCGTCACCTCATATTATGATCCTATTCTGGCAAAACTCATCGTTTGGGCGGAGGACAGAGAGCGGGCTACTCATGAGCTGTCATCAACACTTTCTGATTATCGTCTGATTGGCCCGGAAACCAATATTCCCTACTTACAAAGAGTAATTCAGCATCCGGAGTTTAAAAAAACTCAGCTCAATACGCATTTCATTGACCAATATAAAGCAGAGTTAGAGTGCATTGCTCCACCACTATTTAAAACAGGACAAACCGGTAAACCATCAGCCGCCAAGATCCCAAAGCTTGTATTGTTTGCGGCCGTTGCCGAAATCGAACAAAGTCGTCACTCCCAACCATTTCCCGACTTATATGGCTGGCGACTCAATCAGGAGCCGTATTCAGATAGCATCATAAATACAGATAAGGGCGATTGCTATAAGCTGAGTTTCCAGCATCTGGAAGATAAAACGTCTTGCTCGCTAAAAACAAAGATCAAAAAGATAGCAACAAATAACGAGCCTGAGTCAGCCGCAAGTCTGGATATCCATCTTTTATCGACAACTGAAAATCCACATAACTCAGGAATTAACGACTTTCAGATTGAAGTAAACGGGTGCTCCTGTCATTTCAGCGCCGTTTACTGTCAAAACCGCCTCCACATCTATCATGACCACTGGCATGACGTATTCACATTTGGTCATCAGGCTGATTACCAGCACAGTAAAGAAGAAAATAATCAGGCAGTCGCTCCTCTAAACGGTATTGTCAGCACCTTGCTTTGTCAGCCCGGCGACACCGTAGATGAAGAACAACCTCTGCTGGTTATTGAGGCAATGAAAATGGAATATACAGTCAGGGCGCCGTATGCAGGAACCGTAACCAATATTCATTTCCAGCCTGGCGATCAGGTTGAACATGGTGAGCAGTTAGTCAGTTTCAAATAGGAAAATAAGAAAACTGATAGTCCCGACGAAAAAGGAGTTTCAAATGGCCACACTTCCGGAAAAAGTGACTATTTTTGAAGTCGGAGCCCGAGACGGACTCCAGAATGAAGCCCACGTCAGTACAGAAAACAAAATAGAATTTATCAACCGGCTTTCCCAAAGCGGATTACGTCACATAGAGGCGGGCTCATTTGTCTCCCCGAAATGGGTACCTCAAATGGCAGACTCTATGGAAGTAATGCAACAAATTCAAAAACAACCTGGCGTTATCTATTCTGCTCTAACCCCTAACATTCGAGGCTTTGAGCTTGCCCTTGCCGCCGGTGCTGAGGAAATTGCTATCTTTGGCTCATCGTCTGAAGGCTTCAGCCAGCACAATATCAACTGCTCAATTTCAGAAAGTCTGAAACGTTTCGAACCAATTATGTTGCTGGCACAAAAACATCAAATTCCAGTTCGGGGATACCTCTCCTGTGTTGCTGATTGCCCCTATGATGGTCCGACACCACCACAACAAGTTGCTAATATTGCTAAGGCACTGACCGGTTTAGGCTGTTACCAGATATCCCTTGGCGACACCATTGGAACAGGCACACCACTACGTATCGCCAGAATGATAGAAGCTGTCGCCAGTCAGGTGGCGCTGGAAAACCTGGCGGTACATTTTCATGACACCTGGGGACAGGCACTAACTAATATTTACCAGGCTCTAACGATGGGAATTCACGTCATCGACAGTAGTACCGCCGGTCTCGGCGGGTGCCCCTATGCTGAAGGAGCCAGCGGAAATGTGGCCACTGAAGATGTCATCTATCTCTGCCAAGGGCTGGGAATAAAAACGGGGGTTGATTTAGACAAAATCGCATCAGCCGGATGGATGATAACTGAAAAAATAGGAAAACAGCCAACTTCACGAACTTCGTTGGCGTTAAAATCACAGCATTACAAGCAAAGATAAAATAAGACAATAAAAAAAGACGACAACCAGAACTGCTTCCAATTATCGCCAAAGGGCTATGAGATAGTAGCAACCAAATTTTAAGTACGAATTAATCAGCTCTTAAATAACGCTGCTCGGCTTCCAGTTCACTGGCAACCTGCCATATAACCATCTCTCTTTTATCTCGTATACTCTGCTCATGCTTTTTATTGGCAGCGTTTCGTCTGTTATCAGAACCAATATATTGCTCTGCATAGTTATCAAATAACGTCCTGAATTCTTCCATTGTCGGCAAACAATTATGGTCTCGCTCATACGAATCAAAAATATCATTTACTTTTGTCGAAATATCACGCTTAACGCCATCCACATCTGAACTCAACATAACTATTAGCTCCAATATTAATTGCGACACAATGCACAAGGTTGAAATATCTAAAGTTTAGCCAATAATTTTAGAATTCACAGAAAATCAATATCACTAATGAGAATAAATGAAAATCATCGTGAGCCGCTGTTTTATAAGGACTTTAAATAAGAATTAATGTTAGAGCTCATGAAAATGATAAAACACCACCTTCTTTTTGCGATCTTGATCTCAAAAAATAATATTATATTTTTTAAAAGCGATAGTTATGCAAACAACATAACTATCGCTTAACGTTAAGACACGTTAATAATTGAAGTATAAGTTGCAATCTCTACTGCTGATATTTTAAAATTATTTGTTCCGAATCTAAATGATATAACACCCGCCCTGCTCTTTTGACTCTGGCAAATTGCTTTTCAAAGTTATTTGTTATTCCTTCAACACTAAGTTGATCCATCGGACCTATATAATTTTTTGTATTGTCATCAAATATTGAACGACATTCTTCCATTGTGGGCATAGATAAATGCAAGTCATCTAAAGACTCAACAATATTATTAACATTCATTGGAAGACCGTGATTAACTCCATCAATGTCTGAACTGTCCATAATTCCATCGCTCCATAATTTTCTTTGCCGGATTGTCCAGATTATCTAACAGTATCAATTGTAGACGATAAATTACTCACTTATACTTCAAAAAAGTAACAAAATCCTACCTTACTAAACACTAAGGTTATGTTTAATAACAGATTAGCTGCCATGACATCACGATTAAATTTTTATTAATAAACTGACTGCCGCCATTTTTTTAGACCAAGATCCCGAAAAACATGAAACTTCATACATTTCGGCTTTCAACAAATAAAGCGACTATAATTAAAACAGTTGTCAAATCATGGTGTTATGATGGATTATAACCGCAATAATTATAAGCAAGCACTGGATAACTATCCCGTCACCACATCAAAACTAACAGTCAAACGTATTGATTTTGCAGTTGAATTATCATTACTTATCGTAGGTATTTCATCTCCCCACCATCTGTTCGCAGCACCTGTATCTGAAAATGCAGTTCCATCTTCAAAGGTAAGCCATGTTGAAGAGATCGAAGAAGAGAATGACATTATTAGCTGGATTGATGATACGCAATTGACAATCGCTGATAGTATTCATGATTACAGCAGCTCTTTTGATCACTTTGTTGGCAAGAAAGACGATGAAGAGCCTATGAACAACCGAAGTTATCTCAGGCTTAAACTAAAAAGCCGCTACTCACATCGAGAGAATTTTGATCCTGACGGTAGCGTCTATTTCAAGCTGGATCTACCACACACAAAGAAAAATTGGAAATTGATCTTTGAAAGTGATCCCGATGACTTTGATCGTCTGGAAGACAAGGAACGTGGGATCAGCGCCAACAGCAGTAACAGCCTAAGTGGCGCTGTTGGTGGCGTTCGCCTCCAGGGAAGAAAATGGGGAGAGTGGAAGACCAACTTTGATTTAGGGCTCAAACTCAGGTTCCCCATAGATCCCTTCACCCGAATAGAGGTTTATCGTACAGATCAGTTAAGCTATGAATGGACCAGCCTGACAAAACAAGAAGTATTTTATTATAAATCCAAAGGCCCGGGAGCTATAACGTCATTCAACTTTTATCATGCTATCAGCCAAGCTCCATCCACTATTCTCAAACTAAGCCTAAATGCCCAGTATCTTGATACCGATAATAATTGGGAAGTCGTTCAACAAGCAGAAATATTCGACCGAGTCAATCAGGATAACCTTCTACAATACTCTATTGGTGTCAGCGCAGATTCAAGACCGAACTATTCTGTAACCAACTCGTGGGTGTCCATCGGCTGGAAGCATCGCCTTTACAAAAAATGGCTCTACTTAACAGCAACCTCTGAGTTTGATTTCCAGGAACAATTTAACTACAAAATTAATCCAGGAATTATGTTAGAACTTGAGTTGTACTTTAGCTCCAATGCTCGCAGTACCGACCGCTTGAAGAGATCTATTCCTTCGTTATAACATCTCAGAAAAATGAATCTTTCGGCCTAATCTAATCAAGCGCGATACTAACACCTAAGGTAAAGGTATAAGCAGATAGGTCATCAAGCCCCACTAATGTACTTGCCTCAGCATAGCCATGCCAATCTCGATTGAACGCGCCAGACAAACCGAGGTGAACACGACCGTAAACTGCGTCATTAGTGTTTACGATAATCGGCAACACACTACCGGAGTTATCAGACTTTAACTGGCTAATAATTCGTTCTGAACCACCGTCAATATCATAATGCAAAAATCCGCGAACATAAGGTTGGAAAACTCCGAGGGTAGTTCGCACCGGATGCGATGCACTGACACCGGCAATCACCATCGTTGACTGCAGCTCGTTTATATCATCAACTTTGGAGATCAGATAATTTGAGATCCCCTTAGACGGTCGTTCACTGTAGCGTTCTGTATCAGAAAGAGTGTGTTGAATACTGCTTTCAAACGCAATATTCAGATAGTTAAAATCGAGGACATAACCACCACCCAAGGAGAAAACCCAAATATCAGAATCCACTTCGCTCGAATTGTTAAATACACTATCACTGTAGTGACGAATACGACGCTCAATATCTGTATCCATCAGCGCATAACTGGCAGTAAAGTCAACAAACCAGTCATCACGAAAATAGCTGAAATAACCAGAAGCCACCAAGCCATCTATTTCACTTTCAGTACTTTCATTATGGTTTTCATCAAATGGTAAACCCAATGCAACACCAAATAAATAGTGCTCATTAAACAAGTAATCACCACCTAAAGTAATCGAATACCCGTCCAGTTTCTGATTAATCTCCTTGGAGAGGTAAGCCCTGTCATTAGTTTTCGTGACATAAGTATTAGAATCAAAACGAACATATGCCCCAAGACGAGAATAGTTCTGATCGCCTAGAAATCCGTCTTGGTATAACATAAGTTCAGATACCTGAGAGTTCCCGGATGGCCAGGATTTTTGCTTAGCCGCATAACGAAGATCACTGGCACGCAAAGCCATTTCATTACCATTTAAGCCGCTGTAGCTGTTCGATAATGCCTGAGATGATTTGGCTTGTGAGAAATCCTGTTTACCTAACTTATCCCCTCTTACATCATTAGCCAGCCTCATTAAATCTGAAATAGCCTGATAAACTTCTTGAGAAATCCGACTGGTCATCGTCGGTGGTTGCTCTTTCTCTGTCGCATAAGAGAATTGGCTTAAAATCGTTGTGCCTACAGCAAGCATTGACGCAAAAATTGCGTTCCGCATTGTCTTTATATCCATACCCCCCCCCCAAATGCAGCAGCTCACAAACTTTGGTTTTTCTATCTATCATCAGTGAGCACATAGGTCAGTATAGGTATCAACGCCAGACGCCCTTGTCGCAAAAATGACCATATTGAAGATTTTTTATGGTTGGAAAATTATGAAAAATGAAAACAAATCCTAAAATTGCACTAAATGTTTATACTGGACTGAAATATAGTGAGTTTTATAGTTATTCCTGTCTGGCTTATCCGCATGATGTATGGCAGTATTCAGACGTAAAATTAACGATAATAAATAAATCAATCAGTTACCATAACCCTACTAAATATAATTTAAACAAAGTCACTTTCATCTGAGCAACCAGAGCATGTCCGATCATCAAGACACCGCACAAAAAGTCCAGCTGGGGAAAGCTATAGTTTTTGACTGCTCAACCAAGCGCCTGACATACAAAAACCGTCACATCGATTTGAACCGGGCTGAACGAGAGGTTCTCTATACTCTTGTTATCAACTCTCCTCGCATGGTCTCTAAACCTGATTTACTCGCAGCAGGCTGGGTTCGCAAAAATGTAACTAAAACCTCGTTATTTCAAACAATCAGGAACCTCAGAATTAAGCTGAAAGAGGAAGAAAAAGGACAAATTATTGAATTGATCCCTAAGCTGGGATACATCATTAAAATAACCCCCTATGAAGAGCCAGAGCCAGCAAACACTCCAGAAACAAAGCTCCTCCCTGAATGCCGGAAGACTAAGAACAATAATCGTAAAATAGCGGCTCTTTCTGCCGGATGTATATTGTTAACGTTAGCTACAGTGCTGTATTTCACCGTTAAACCTAAAGATTTCTTTTACGAAGTAGCAGACAAAAACAATAACAACACCATAGTGTTATTGGCACAAAATCAAAAAGATCTGGATTTTCTTCTAAACCGTACGGAGCAACACCTGTCTCCGAAGAAATTCCATGACAATCTGTTTTTCATTGCCAAAACCGAAAACTATTACTCCATAGCCTTTTGTGAAAAGAACGAACAAAACGTTTGTGACCCTAACTCAGCCCGAGCACTGAGATTCAGCCATCTTGAACTAGCATCTTTCTGGCCACTGATGACTGAAGAATCATTGTCTATTGGTTGTATGTCTGTATTTAACGACGACATCGCCATTACATCGTCTGCGAAATCGTACAATCTCTATCTGGAAAACGGACAGGTATCCCCTAACTTATCTCAGTATTTCGTCCATAAAAAAGAACAAAACTACTGGAACTTCACTGGGATCACTTATCGGATGAACCAAAAACAGAAACAGTTTGTTCCAATTTCATTCAAAGGGGGCGAGTTCAGGCTGAAAGAGACCACAATTGTGCCCTTTCTGGCGATGACGACGACAAAGCCTGAATATTTCTACTGGATCAAATCCAAAGAAGAATTAAAGGCTATGAACATCCAGCTTCCAAGCCAAATGGAAACTAGGTTCGATAACGTTTACCGCCAGACAATCGGATATGAAAGCTATATGCTTTACCGACAGGATGGCCTGTACCTATGGTACTCCGCAGAAGCCGGTTTCTACTGGTTTAACAAGCAGGGAAATGAGGCATCCAACTTTCCTGAATTCGACACAATAGCACCTTGCAAAGACTTCCTGCACATCAGTTCCAATCCCCAGTGCAAATAACCCATACACCTCCGGCTAGATACAGGCCGGAGGTATCAAAAACTCCAACTAATTTGCCATCACGCAATTGATGATTACTCTTATATAAAGGCTTTACTTCTTTAAGGTGACGTGATGAACAAAATTAGACATGGACTGTTCAGCTTCTTCTTCACATTTCAGGCTTTCTTCAGACTAGCCTTTCCTATGCTATTTAGCCTTAACCTGCTGGGTGTGGCTTTGGGGCTGCTGCTGATATTTACACCGTCAAACGCTCGCGAGTACAGCGAAATCATATGCCTGTGTTTTGCATTCAGCTCATGTTCTCTGTTGGCTCTGAAGCATTTTTATCCAACAATTCTGGCGAAAACTGATACACGCAGTAATAAGATAGTTGTTCCACTGAGATAGTTTTTCCGCTGAAATAACGGTTCCGTTTAAAACGGTTGTTACGCCAGACACAAAAAAGGACATCCAATGATGTCCTTCTTATTATCTTCTGCTTTGAAATCAGATTAGGTGCGGTAAAGCACCTTAGTAACGTGCTCATTGCAATGCACTATTTCAGCATTTGGCGCGAAGATAATGTTTAAGACGCACATTAGTCAGCTTACAATATCTATGCAGGCTCTAACCATCACGTACGGTACAACACCTTAATGATGTGGTAACCAAACTTGGTTTTTACCGGACCGATTGGCTCAAGCACCTTGCCTGTAAACACGGCTTTGTCGAAAGCAGGAACCATAGCACCTTTGCGGAACTCGCCCAGATCGCCACCACGTTTGCCGGAGGGGCAAGTTGAGTATTTCTTAGCAAGCGTCTGGAATTTAGCGCCTTTCTTCAATTGCTTAAGAATATCGTCTGCTTGTTCTTTGTGCTTCACCAGAATGTGAAGCGCTGCTGCTGTTGAAGCCATGATAGCAACCCTAATCTAACTATGAATAAATCGCGCAAAGTTTGCGATAAATCGCAGCAAGTAGCAAGCGCAAATAAAAATGCCAGCAACATTCGGCTGGCATTTAATCTAATCAAGAGATGAGTATAAAACGTGCGGTTACTGCATCTTAAAAATCTGCGCAGTTTCCAACTGAGTCATCTGACGAATTTGACGCCATACAAAGTAGAAAATCCCCATCATCATCAACATGGATGGAATCGCAATCATCGGGTAACTCATCAAAGTTAGCTGACCCAGTTCTTCATTAAACGCCTGAGAACCAGACGGACTGGTCACAATCATTTTTGCCAGCACATAGTTCATTACAGATGAGAACACGAAAGTGCTCGCAAACAGGTAATTAGAACGCATCAGACACTTATCGAAATCCGGCTGTCTGCCGTTTTCGCTCAGCTTCTGTTTAATCAGCGTCAAATTCAACACAGAATCATTAAACAGCAACTTGGTTACAACCGGATACTTAGTAAAGGTCGAGATGAATACAGCAAGACCGATTAAGCCCGGAATAAGCGCTTCTTTTACAGCCAGCCACTTAGTGTCCAGTTCCAGCAAGCCTATCCCACCAGTTAGCAACACGCTGACAAAACCCAATAATGAAATAAAATTGAATTTCTTGAACTTAATTAATTCATAACCGCCGAATACAACCGGAAATGCCAGAGCGATAACTAAGGCACCGACGGAGCCCAACTGATCCTCACCACTCATTTTCATGAGTACAACAGAAGGAACAATTACGTTGAAAATCAAATCAGTAAACGGGTTCGCTTTCTTTTCTGCCATAATCTCGTCAAAAGTTACTTAAAAGTTAATTCCCGACCATTGTTCCGTGATTTGATGTTCCTGTAAAGCGTTTCGAACATACAAACTGTAAAAGGCTGCAACAAAGCCAAAAGCTCTGCCACTCCTCGCATTTTTTCAATAGCGTATCTATAGCTCTATAGCGATACCGACAGCTGGAAATTCAGCAATCCTCTCCCATACTCATTCAACAAAGACAAAATAACAAAGCACAATATTACCGGAGCAAGGAGTTAAGCAATGACTAAGCCGATTATTGCCAACAATCAGCCTATAAAAGTCAGTCTAGAACAAGATAAGGAATACTACTTCTGCAGCTGTGGACGCTCTTCAAAACAACCTTTTTGTGATGGTTCACACAAAGGTACTGGTTTTAGCCCTAAAGCTTTTAAAGCCAAAAACTCCGGAGACGCTTATCTCTGTGCGTGCAAACACACAGGCAATGCACCATTTTGCGACGGTACACACAAACAATTTGCAGCAGAAGATGTAGGCAAAGAAGGACCCGGTATATCAGCCTCCTCAACTGAGAACTCAGCAAATGAAATGCCGATTGCCACTCCGACCAAAGAAGAACCAACCGTTGCTTTCATTCACCAATTAGCAAGAGAAGGTCTGTCACAGATGGGACACCACGGTCCAATGACTGCAATGGGAGTCCCCCGCTACCAGTTACCAGACTGGGATGACATTCAAATTATGGTCGCCCAAATGGCTACTCGCCCGCTGCTGGAAAATGCCAAAGTTGGAAAAGAGTTAGTGATCGGCCCTAAGGCCAGAAAACCTTTAGTATTGGATATTCCATTGTTTGTCTCTGACATGAGTTTCGGCGCCTTATCCGAAGAAGCTAAAATAGCATTGGCAATGGGTGCGGATATGACCGGCACAGGGATCTGCTCAGGTGAAGGTGGCATGCTCACTGAAGAGCAGCAGGCAAACAGCAAATACTTCTATGAACTTGCCAGTGCCAAATTTGGCTACCGCGAGGAATTACTATATAAAGTTCAGGCATTTCACTTTAAAGGCGGCCAGGGAGCGAAAACAGGAACCGGCGGGCACCTTCCTGCCAGTAAAAATATCGACAAAATTGCCGAGACCCGTTGTCTGAAACCCGAAACGGATGCTATTTCCCCCCCTACCTTCACTGATTTAAAGACGGTGAAAGATTTTGCTGATTTTGCCAATCATGTTCGGGAAATAACCGGCGGCATACCGATCGGCTTCAAACTCAGCGCCAACCATATAGAACGTGATATGAGTTTTGCTCTTGAAGCAGGTGCTGATTACATCATCCTCGACGGCCGAGGTGGCGGAACCGGTGCCGCACCACAGATTTTCCGCGATCATATCAGTGTGCCGACGATTCCGGCTCTTGCTCGCGCCCGGTACTTCCTCGATAAACAAGGTGTCTCTGACGATGTGACTTTAATTATCACCGGAGGCCTACGCACCCCAACCGATTTTGTAAAAGCCTTGGCTTTAGGAGCCGACGGCATTGCTATCGCCAACAGTGCAATGCAGTCGATCGGTTGTGTTGCAGCCAGGATCTGTAACACCAATAACTGCCCTGCCGGTATAGCAACCCAAAACAAAGATCTACGACAAAAACTTAATCCGGGAAAAGCAGCAAAACAGCTGGCAAACTTTCTCACCGCTTCAACTGAACTCATGCAAGTAATGGCTCGAGCATGTGGTCACTCGCACCTGAATCAATTCAATAAAGACGATTTAGCCACCTGGAATCATGATATGGCTCGTCTGGCAGGTATTGAATATTCCGGCTTTAAACAAAGAGATTAAATGATGATTATAAAAGAAAAACAGCGGTTGTTCTGGTAACCTGTTATGCAAGATGCCGCGTATAGCCCGGCCAATTTCGTTATCACGAACAAAGGACATAGCAAATGCTTGATGCAGCAAATACCGCCCTGGTAATTATTGATGTCCAGGGCAAACTTGCACAAATCATGGACCAGAAAGATGCCCTGTTTCAAAACCTTGAGACACTGGTGAAAGGAGCAAAGATTCTTGAATTGCCTGTTGTATGGGTAGAACAGATCCCTCATAAGCTCGGCCCGACAATTCCACAAATTGCTGATAGCCTTCAGGATCAGCAACCTATCACCAAAAACAGCTTCAGCTGCTACCGTTCTGAAGAATTTATTTCAGCGCTTGAAGCCACGGGTTGTAAGAATGTCATTGTCGCTGGTATTGAAGCACATATCTGTGTTTACCAAACCGTAAGACAAATGCTGGATGCTGGCTATCATGTAGAAGTCATCAGTGATGCGGTTTCATCCCGCCACCCTCTCAACCGTGAAGTTGCATTAAATAAAATGCAACAAGCTGGTGCAGAGCTGTCTTGTACAGAGATGATCCTGTTTGAATTACAGGCAGTAGCTGAGGGTGATCGCTTCAAACAGATTCTGAGTATTGTGAAATAGTCTGCCATACGATAAATAACCTGATGAATTCACTAAAACAGCTGATGAACAATCATCCAATGCCATTCAGATAAATACTAACGCTTATATCAGAGTGGATAACGGCAATGTACATGTAACACCGAACGCAAAAAAGTTCGGTGTTTCCTTTTCGGCAAAGTGGGATTTTGGGCTCTAGCCTGTGGTGACATAGATCTCTCAAGCAATAAGTCATTATCACTGTAACGGTCGATAACTTCGTATCGAAGCCCAGTCATGACCGGAGTTAAACTGTGTGAATGACAACCAAATTGCTGCCAACTAAGTAGTAATTTTGCGGAAAAATAACAGCGAACAAATAATGTCAGAGAGTCATCTGGAAGATCCATAAAAAGCAGTTAGGCCAAACAAATTTTTCCCACGTAACAGCCATCAAAAGCGGCCCCTGAAGCATTCTTGTCGAGGTATACACTAGTCCATCCAAGCTACAATAAGACATCGTCACTTCATCAAGACGCTTTCGACAGTCGATCAGAACACTCGGTGTAACATGAAACCAGGTATTGATTCACGTTGACTGCAATACAAGATCCATTAAGCCGCACACTTCTTTGATAGATGAATTGGTTGCGCATCAGCCCCATGAGGATTACAAGCCAAACAGCTTGCTTCGCTGATAACCAACGCCGTCGGATACTGACTTTACCTGTTGCAAAAAATCACTGCTCAATCTGATCAGCATCAGTGAATCAAATGAGCCTCTTTCATCTACAGACTCAAAAGCCATCAAGCACTTACACAAACATAAAAAATCCCTAACCAACACGTGATTAGGGATTATCTATCAGCTATAGGATCGTTCAAGTATTCTTAAACGATCAGCATTACTCAATGGTTCCGAGCTCTCTAGATAGTACTGTGAATTTAATTAATTAGTTCTTAGCTACTACTGGAATCCCAGCTCCGCGGGCATTGCCACGTGGCTGAATAAATACCGCCGGTGACCATGCAGGAACAGACAGAGTGCTATCTTTAACCGTTGCACCAGAAGCCAGTTTTGATTTATGCAGCGGACTCAGCCTAAGTCCTGTTACACCATTCAGTGTAAAGTCTTGTTGTTCTGGTGTTGCATTAATCACAATCACCATAGCATCAAGACTTGAGTCAATATCCGAAGCCATACCAGTACCGTTATTAATAGACATCACAATCAGTCCCGGAACCTGATCAGCACCGGTATTGTGAAAATCAACACGAGCCGTAACTTCACTGCCTTTACCCAATGTGATTAACGGGTATTGCTGACGCAAGTCAGTCAGTTCCTTGAAGAACTCATCCATCTGATTAATATCAGCATTCGATGACTTCGCATTTTCTCCTGCAGTTTCAATTACTTTCGTAATAATATCGTAATTGCTGCCATCCTTATCTTTACGAGGTAAGCCCTTATTCCAGTTATTATCCTCAGTACCCTCAAGGTTGAAATCGACTTTGTTATACCAGTCACCAGAATCATAAGAGTCCCGCTGCATCGACTTCGAGCGTAACAGCTCAGCCCCCATCTGAGTAAATGGAACACCTTGACCTAACATAACCGTTGCCAGTGATATGGCTTGCATACGAACACGATCTTCTGTCTTAACAGCATAACCAATCTTGTATTGGTTATTATCCCAAAGCGTTTGGTTATCGTGCTTAGAAACATAGTTCAAAACTTCTGTTGGATCTGTCGCGTAGCCAGCCGACTGACCGTTATAGTCGATTTGATCACCACGTTTCGCAGTTCCCAAGGAATCAATTAAAACAAAATCTTTAAGGTTACCGGCCATGCCTAACCGTACGATATCTGCATTATGCAATGCGTCGGCTTTACTCGTTTCAGAAATATCATTTTTCAGAGCATAAGCGCCGTTACCAAAGCCTTGATTCTTGCGAATATTATCTTTGTCATCAAAGGGAGTACCACCGCGAACTGCATCGCGAAGGCGGTCAGAGTAACTACCAATACCTGTTCCTGCTAGATTTTTCTGAGTCGCTTGCTTAAACAAAGCATCATTCGCTACTTCACCGAAGTTCCAGCCTTCACCGTAGAAGTAAGTATTTGGATCAACTTTCTTGACCGCTTCCAGAGAGTGCTGAATTTGTAACAACGGGTGATGACCCATTAGGTCAAAACGGAATGAATCTACCTTATACTCACGAGCCCAGACTACCAATGAATCAGTAATCAATTTCTCCATCATTGCATGCTCTGGTGCAGTATTAGAGCAACAAGTAGAGTTCTTCACTCCACCAGTCACTCCATCCAAACGGTTGTAGTACCAAGGTACAATTTTATCCAGAATAGAGGTCTTCGAATCAGGTCCTGCAGAGTTGGTATGGTTATAAACAACATCCATAACCACGTTCATACCAACATTTTCCTTCACTGCCTTAATCGCTTCACGAAGTTCAAGAATACGCTTAGTACCATCTGCATTTGTTGAGTAAGAGCCTTCCGGCACAGTATAGTGGAACGGATCATAGCCCCAGTTAAAGCCATCAGTTTGTGACACAAAACGGTTCAGTTCCTGAACAACCGGATTGGATGGACTATCGTCAGCCTTAATAGTTTCTAATACATCAGCAATTGTCTTTTCTGAAGAGCAATACTGTTTGAAACGTGACTCTTTAACACCGGAGTTCACATCACACAACTTACTAAAAGGCTGATCAATTTCGGCAACTTTTGCCGGATCTTCATTAATAGTTGCGATATCAAAGAACGGTAATAAATGCAGGTGAGTAACACCACTAGCTTTAAGCGATTTTAAATGTTTAACCGGAGCAGCATCTGATTGTGTAAAGGCTCCATATTTGCCACGTAAATCGACAGGTGTTGATTGATCCAAAGCTGAAAAATCACGCACATGTGATTCATAAATCACAAACTCAGCAGGGTTGTCCTGTTTAACCGGACGCTTCAATGCATCCCAACCATCAGGCTTTAGCGATGAATCATTTAGATCCACAACCTGACTGAATTCTGAATTCATTGACAGACTAAGTGAATACGGATCTGTCACTTCATATTCCCGCATCTCTTTAACTGCCGGATGGTACACATTAATTTTGTAGCGATAATAGTCATTTGCCTTGAGTTTACCTGTATTCAAACTCCACGAGCCACTTTGCTCATCAAAAGTCATCGGCAAACTTTCAACCATATTTTTCTGTTGTGAATACTTCACAACAGAAACTGACCGTGCTGTCGGTGCCCAAACCCGGAAAGTCACATCAGAGTCACTTACAATCGCACCATAGTTAAGGTCGTCAGCAGTAGCAGCATAAATATCATCAAGCGCCCCAGCAGGCTGTACCTGCGTCGCAGAGATTAATTTACCACTGGCATCGTATGATGCTGCATAGAGTTGACCTTTCAGCAGCTCTTTCGCTGTTATTTTTGCGTCTTCAAAGTCCAATTCCCAGCTATCATACTCCTTCAAGTATCTATATTTATTGCTCCAAGATTTATCTGATGAGCGTTTAGCCGTAATAACTTTATCAACCTCAGTAAAAGCGAGTTTTTTACTGTCGAATTGGATACCTGCATCTCGGGCATAAATGAGTTCAACCTTAGCGGCTCCTGATGGCAATGCTAAAATGTTACTCGTTAGCCAATGGGCAGATGCTCCACTTAACTGAGCCTGTGGTTGTTTCGCCATTGGTTGATAATAAACCGTTGAACTTCCCTCAAATGTAAAAGCAGAATCCGCGATGACACTCGCTTTACTAATATCTAAAACTGTATCAGATACTAACGGCTTACTATCACCTATATGAGGTATAAAGTTGATACAGTGACTTTCGTGATTATTGGTTGCCAAATCCCAATAAGCCCCATAGGTTTCACTAATCCCAGTAACAGGTAATCCAGTGCCCCAACCGGTATCTGCTCCAGCATAGCCACTACATTTCTCATTATTCCAAACATGCAAAGTTATGTCAGAATAGTCACCATCATCGAGGTTGATATAAATACGCGAGGTATTATTTGCCAATGCTGGTATGAGCTCAGGAAAAACAGCAGGAACACCTTCTTTGGTAAATACGTAATTACCCTGATTGTGAACCTGATTTAAATCCAGTTTCGCATTAAAATCACCCAGTGGCTTATTAAGCTTCGAATCTCTAGGAATAAAGTTAACACACTGTGTTGTATCTTCTTTGAGATCAATAATCCAATAAGCGCCCTGCTCTTCATCAACCCCACTTAACGGAAGCCCCTTATTCCAGTCAGTATCTTCACCATCATAGCTACCACATGTATCATCATTCCAAATATGCAAGCTATAACCTTCATACTGATTTGTTGCAGCCTTAGAGGTCACCGCTTGGTCTTTGAGCTTAAAATAAATGGCAGCCTGATTTTTAGATATTGTGACCAGTTTCCCGTTACCATCAGTTTTGTTTGTTGGTGATGCATCATCACCATTACATCCAACAACCGCAACAGCAGAACACAGAGGAATAATTACTTTAGCTATCGTAGACAATTTAAAATTCACGTCTCTTTCCTTGAACACTCATAATTTATCGGGGGGAAGTGAAAATTAGAGTTTTATTGTTATGGCGAGAGAAGATAATCGAGCTTATGCACTACAAACTGTGACAGTAAGCACTTGATTAGTAAATTAATAACGGGATTTAATTACATTTCAGTACTAAGTCACTGTTTGTATAGTGTTAATATATCCGTCATTAATGCACGAAATGTTATACAGCTCAAATCATTAAGAAATAATATGCCCCCCCAGTTCTTTTTGCTGAATAATTTCATACCAACGGGTATAGAGAGACTGGTACCCAAAGCTCCATTCTGAATCTTTTAATCAAGAATCGGGCTCAAACAAAAAGCACAGTGATTATTGAAAAGATCAATTGATCTAATATGATATTCACTAATAATCCTTGCTTATCGGGCCAACGATGATTAATACACAATGGCTTCAAACCTTTATAACCCTGGTAGAAGTCGGCCATTTTACCCAGACTGCCGAAAAACTATTCATGACCCAACCAGGTGTGAGCCAACATATTAAGAAACTGGAAGAGCAGGCTGGTACCCCACTACTCCAAAGGTACGGTAAGCGATTTGAGCTGACTCAAGCCGGTGAAACCCTTTATCACTATGGCTGCCGTCAGCAAAAAGAAGAATCAGAGCTGTTTCATCAGTTACAAAATGATGACCCGTATAGCGGTGAATGCCGATTTGCCTGTTCTGGCTCTCTAGCTACATTCTTATATCCCCATTTTCTCGACTATCAGAAAGCACACCCCGATCTTACTATTAAGCTAGAAGCCGCACCGAATAAACGCATTATTGAAAACTTGAAGGCGAACGAGATCGAAGTCGGAATTGTCACCAGAGAAGTAGAATCAGACGACATTAAGCAAATACTTATTGGACAGGAAACACTTTGTCTGGTTGCACCATCATCATTTGCTAAAGAAGATGTCAGTCTTGAGCGGCTTCAACAACTCGGATTTATCAATCACCCGGATGGAGAGCACTATTTAAAGCAGATGTTCACAGCTAACTATAATGAAGCATTACATAATATTTCTTCGGTGAAAATAGCGGGTTATATCAACCAGCTGAACCAGATTTTGCTTCCGGTCTCACAAGGATTAGGCTTTACCGTATTGCCTGAAAAAACAGTGAGTAGCTTTCCCCATCAAAACAAAATCTCTGTTGTTACAACTACGGAGACTGTAAGCGAAGAACTCTACCTCATCACAAAAAAACATCGGCCTTTACCCAAACGCTATGAGTATTTTGTCGGTCTAATCAAAAAGCTGTTTTAAACAGCTAAAACAACAAATTTAAACCGTCAGAACAACAAAGCCTTGCTAAGCAAGGCTTTGACTTATTACTGCACGCAGATGCTAACCAACCAGTTAGATTTATTACAAGTCTCGCATTAATATTTCAAATTCTTCTTCTGCGGACTCAATCATTTTTGCTAGTTCTCTGGCATCATCACTTGCCATGTGAAGCTGCCAGCGAACCTCATCATGACTTACCGGATCACGACATACGATATCTGTCGCTTTACCACTTGAAAAGAAGTACAAATCTTCGAACTCAGCTTTCAAACTATTATTTTTCTCCTTAATATTGACTTCCAACTCCCCTGTAGGAATAACTGTTACATCTGCATGTAGTCCTCTATGACCTGGCAAGATAAATTGCCGATGAACAGCTAACATACTCTGCCTCCCATCTTAACCCACCATCAACTTTAGTTTAGCTAATATAAGAGGCCGCAGATAAGGATTCACAAAAACAACACAATTATCCAACATTTTGTTTGATATAGATCAGAGTATTATTCCCACTTTATGCTAATGGGTGAATAGTTCTTCAATACTCTTTCCGCGCAGCCAATCATGTTTAAAACAGTGACCATTTTTAAGCTGATACCAAGGATTTTCAAAACCGATAACCCAACCCAATCGAAGACAGCGCGTGCCTCACATCAACATCTTGCTCGTCAATACGGGTCGGAGCAACATAACGTAAAGAAAGCTCCCACTGTTTATAATTCACTACAAACCCGATATGGGAATTAAAACCAAATCCGGTACTGTCAAAAATAACCTCTTCACCTTGATCGGTTACCAAGTCACCTTCAGCATTCAAATAATTCAAACCGACACCAAACTCAAGACGAGAACTTTTACAGTGCCCGCACAAAGTCTTATCTCCCCATTGATAAAACAAAACCGGTGTCAGTGAGAATGAAATCCCCTCAAAGTCACCATCCCGATAACGCTTATCATCTTTGTCATAATCGAGCTCAAAGTAAGTGGTACTGAGCTCAGTGTGATAACCCCACCTTGTATCATCAGAAAAGTATGCTGGAGGCTGGATAAGTGTGAGAACCGGGGTGATCAGGTTTGAAGAATTGAAAGGAACATCATCAAACTGCCCCTTACTGGAGACTTTTGTATTACCGGTACTCTTTACTATGCTCAGCTTTACCGATGGAGTCCTGAAAATCGAGTCATCACCTTCCGCCATCGCCTGTGGCAACGGGCACAGCAAAAAAACACCAGAAAAAATCCATTTTCTTATTTGCATTTGCGACCCCTTTTTTCGTCATCCTTCCTTAAAATTGTACAAATGAACATCAAAAAGGGGCAAATTAACATAGTGACTTATCAATAATTAGCAGTATGGATTAAAACAAACTGCCATTCAGATATAAGTGGCACACAATGCTTGCTACATAACCTAAAGCAATCACAGGCATCCACTTCAAGTGACCAAAAAAGGTGTACTTTCCATGAGCCGCCCCCATTAAAGCCACACCTGCTGCTGAACCAATAGATAGCAAGCTACCACCCACACCAGCGGTAAGTGTTACCAATAGCCAATTACCCAAGCTCAGCTCAGGCTCCATGGTTAATACGGCAAACATTACCGGGATATTATCGACAATTGCTGACAGCACGCCGACCATAATATTGGCCCAGACCGGATTCCATTGGGTGTACATCACCTCTGAAACTACGCCCAGGTATCCCAATAAACTCAAGCCTCCCACACACATTACAACGCCATAAAAGAAAAGTAAGGTGTCCCATTCCGCATGCGAAATCCTTTTGAATACGTCAAATGGCACCACAGAACCCAGCCTGTCCAAAGCCGCTTCATCCTTATTGGCCCGCGCAATCGCCCGTTTCTTTTCCAACGATTGTGGTAAGGTCTTAACCAAAAAGAAGCTAAAGAATTGTAGATAGGCCAGCCCCATCATCATGCCGACAACGGGCGGGAAATGTACCCAGGCATGAAAAGCTACTGCGGTCATAATCGTCAGAATGAACAGGCCGACAATTCTACGAGCTCCACGCTTGAGCTCAATATACTCACCCACAGTGTTCGGCTGCGTTTTCGGAACAAACAACGACATAATTACAGCAGGTACAAGGTAATTAACCAATGACGGGATGAAGAGATCGGTAAACTGCAGAAAGCTAACTAACCCGGCCTGCCAAACCATCAACGTTGTGATATCTCCGAATGGACTGAATGCTCCACCGGCATTTGCTGCAACTACAATATTGATACAAGCTAGATTTATGAAACGGGTATTATCGCCGCCGACTTTCATCACAACGGCACACATCAAAAGCGCGGTCGTCAGGTTATCTGCGATAGGAGAGATAAAGAATGAGAGAATACCTGTCAGCCAGAAAAGCGTCCTGAAATTAAAACCTTTGCTTACCATCCATGATTGAAGTGCATCAAAGAGCCGTCGCTCTTCCATGGCATTGATATAGGTCATCGCCACCAGCAGGAACAGCAACAGTTCCGCATATTCGAGCAGGTTATGCTCAAGCGCATGTTTGGCTAGATCAATCTGCCCCTGCTGCTGGAATACGAACCCAATCATCAGCCATATGATACCAGCCGCTAACAGAACAGGTTTCGATTTACGTAACTGTAAATACTCCTCCCCCATCACCAGGCAGTAGGCTAACCCGAAAATCACTAACGCGGTATAACCAACCGTTGACTGGGTTAAATCCATTCCCGTCTCTACGGCCATCACAGGCGATGCGGCAACTAGTCCTGTTAATGAAAATACAAGCTGTTTAACAAACATTTTCCTCTCAGCTCCTTGAGAAATATAAAATCCAGCTAACTATCCATACTGTAAACATTTATTAATCTGTAGAGTAGCAACCAAACAAACAGAAAAACAACAAAACATTAACATACAGCTGTTTTTTTAGCTTACTAACTGCCTTAAATCGCAAATAATGAAACGATAAATATATTTTTGTAAGCTTCATCACCTACTGGCTCTCTTCGCTTTACTTAACATGCAAATGGTAATAATTTTCATTACGAATTAACATTTTGAATTTTAAGGGAGAGAACGATGGAACAGGCATATCACCCCGATCCATTGGTAAAAGTTAGAGATCTGGAAGTGACCTATATTACCGACAACGAAGATTTCCGGGCCGTTAAAAAGGTCAGCTTCGATATCGGAAAAAGTGAAATATTCGGTCTGGCGGGAGAGTCAGGCTGCGGCAAAAGCACTATCGCCTTTGCCATCAACCGCCTTCACAAGCCACCAGCACTGATCACAAACGGTGAGATAAATTACAACGGCACCAACCTGCTCCAGTTGAGTGAAAAAGAGATGGGCGTTATCCGCTGGAAAGAGATTGCAATGGTTTTCCAGAGTGCGATGAACTCACTCAACCCGGTTCTTCCGCTCAAGGAACAATTTGCCGATGTTATGCGACATCACCTTGGGTGCACTAATGAAGAGGCTTATGCCAGAGCTGAAAAGCTGCTTGATCTGGTCAACATTCCTCGTGAACGATTATCTGAATTTCCACACCAGTTCAGTGGTGGTATGCGTCAGCGACTGGTTATCGCCATTGCCCTGAGTCTGAATCCTAAGCTGATCATCATGGATGAACCGACAACGGCACTTGATGTCGTCGTGCAGCGTGAAATCCTGCAACAAATCTACCAGTTGCGTAGAGAGTTCGATTTCTCTGTACTGTTTATCACTCACGACCTCGCTCTAATGAGCCAGCTTTGTGATCGTATTGCTGTTATGCGTCACGGTGAAATTGTTGAAGTCAACAAGGCAAAGGAAATCAGGAACAATCCTCAACACCCATACACCCAACAGTTATGGGCATCATTCCCTAACATTCACGAAGAAGCTGAACACATCAGCGTGACAGAGGATATTTCAGCATGAGCCAGCCAATCATTGAAGTTAAAAGCGTCACTAAGGAATTTGCAGCCGGCGGCGGTTTCGGCTCAAAGGAAATATTCCGAGCACTGAATAACGTCAGCTTTACCCTGCATAGAGGCAGAACACTCGCCCTTGTTGGCGAATCCGGTTGTGGCAAAAGTACTTGTGCAAGACTGATCACCAAAGTTCACAGCCCGACTGAAGGTGAAATTCTGTTCAAAGGCAAGAATATTGCCGACATCAGTTCACGCAAGGAAGTATTAAATTACCGCAGCAAGGTGCAAATGGTATTCCAGGACCCTTTCGGATCGCTCAATCCAACCCATACGATCCGACACCACCTCACCCGCCCGCTCCTTATCCATAAGCAGGTTAGCCATAAATCAGAGCTACCACAAAAACTGAAAGAGTTAATGAACCTGATCGAGCTGCCGATTTCCGACCTCGATAAATACCCTCATCAACTGAGCGGCGGTCAGCGCCAACGTATCAACCTTGCCCGCGCACTGGCAGTTGGTGCAGAAGTCATCCTAGCTGATGAGCCGACATCAATGCTGGATGTCTCCATTCGCCTTGGCATTCTCAATCTGATGAAGGAAATGAAAGAACAAAAAGGTATCGGCTTTTTGTATATCACCCATGACTTAGCCACCGCTCATTACATTGCAGAAGAAACCGCCGTAATGTACCGGGGCAAAATCGTTGAATGGGGAGATACTCGGGCAATACTCAGAAACCCGACACACCCATATACTCGTCTGCTAATTTCAGCCGTACCGGATCCTGATCTTCCATTTCACCAACTTGTTGATTCTGAGCCAGACTATTCAGTAAGTGCTGATAAAATCCGTTCGCTCAGCCTTGCTGATGTAAGTGGGTATCGGCAAATTGCCGACAATCACTTTGTCGCTAATTGGGAAGAAAATAAGGAATGCGTTGCATGAATGAAATTCAGTCATGGCTCACTCAAATCAAGCAGTGGTATCAACCGCAACAGCGCCGGGATATCAACATCCTGATCAATGCTGTCAGCAATGCTCCCGATAGTATTTTCGGCGCGATGGAAACAGAAAGACACAGTGAGGCCCTGGCCTACTGGATCGACAGTTGCCAACGGCTCGGCTTCTATTATCAGGATATCGCCGAACCGGAAAAAGCCTTCAACTACCTTCAATTCGCTTATGCAAAATTGCAGGAAATGGCCTGTAATCCAAAGCTGGATCCGGGAATGAAACGCTGGAGCCTGAAGCGATTGGACCGCATGATTGTCGCCATGGCTGACTTTTGTCAGCGTCAGGAAGATACCAAGTGGCAACAGGAAAGCACCCAGTTAATTGAACTACATGTTGCTTTCATGCAGGCACAAAATAATCAAAACCTCTCCTACTCCATTGATCCAGACTCTTGTTGACACAACAAAGGGAGATCTTTTATCACCATCCAAACCTTCACATCAGTTTTATTCCAACAATAAGGCTGGTGTGAAATAAATCCTGATTCTTCATATGTTTTTACTAAGCTCAATATAGCGCTATCGAACAGCTATCAAGGGTTACAAAACAATGACATTGAAGAATATCAAACCAAACTACCTCCTAATCACTTTCTTGTGGCTCTTCTCCTTCATTCCTACTACCAATGCCGAACCTGAACTTATGCCCAGCCCACCGAAAATTGCGGCAAAAGCCTGGGTACTGATGAGTTACCAGTCCGGCCAGATCATTGCCAGTGATAATGAAAGAGAACAATTAGCACCGGCAAGTCTTGCCAAAATCATGACAAGTTATGTTGTCGGCCAGGAATTGAAAGCTGGCCATATCGCTGCCGACGATACTGTCATCATAAGTGAGAGTGCCTGGGGTAAAAAATTCCCCGGTTCATCGAAAATGTTCCTGAATGTAGGTGATGAAGTCTCTGTTGATGATCTGAACCATGGCGTGATTATAGCCTCTGGTAACGATGCCACTGTAGCCCTTGCAGAGCATGTTGCCGGGCATCAGTCAGCCTTTGTTGAGATGATGAACATTCATGCACAAAAAATCGGCATGATGGACAGCTATTTTGCAAACCCTCACGGACTGGACAGTGAAGGTCAGACTACTACAGCTTATGATATGGCATTACTGACACGATCTTTCATACACGAACTTCCTGATATTTATCAGCTATTTAAAGAAAAATCGTTTAAGTTCGGTGATATCAAACAGGGAAATCGCAATGCCCTGCTATGGGATACCACACTGAATGTGGACGGTGTTAAAACCGGCTATACGAAAAAGGCCGGATACAGCCTAGTTTCATCCGCAATACAGAATGATCAGCGCCTGATTGCTGTAGTAATGGGAACCAAAAGCCCGGATGCAAGAAGGACTGAATCAAAAAAACTGCTAACATGGGGGTTCAGATTCTTCCAGGACATCACCCCGCAATTCAGCGGCAAAGAGCTGTCACCGCTTAAAGTATGGTATGGCTCACCATCAACCATAAGTCTTGAAGTTTCTGATGGTGGTGTCATCACGGTCCCAAGACGGCAAAGAAAAGATCTAGAATATAAGATCAGCTATAACCATGAACTGGAAGCCCCCGTCAGCAAAGGTCAGCAAGTCGGAAAAGTGGAATGGTATCTGGGTGAAAAACTGTTGACAGAACAACCAATCCTTGCTGCAGAAGCAGCAGAAGAAGCACCCTGGTATAAAAAAATCATCGATATGGTCTGGCGTCCGATAGCACAATGGTTCACCGACCGCGACTGGGGTAGCTTTGGTGGCTAACCAAAAACTCCAACGAAAAAATGAAAGACAGGCCAGTTGTCTTCCAGGCCTGTTTCATAACAAAGAGTTTAATGCTTTAAAATCAGTGTTCTGGTTTCATCCATACTGATTTGAAATCAAACCATCCCATTGAGTTCGACTGCATTCCCTGCAAAACACCTGAATCATCAACACCATGCCAGTTGTGAAACAGCGGAAGTATCTGACCACTTTGGACCAAACGTGCACCTATATCCTGACAAGGAGAAGTTTTCTCAGGGGCAGCTCGCCATCGCATAACAGCCTGTTCCAGCTCATCAAATTCCTCTTTCGGCATCACTCTGGCAATATGGTCGAAATTGAAATACCAAGACAGAATGGCATCATCACGGTAATTCATCAGGCTCATACCACCCAGCCAGATATCAATCTTATCGGCATGTTTACCAGACCAGATATCCATAGTGGACAACTCTAGCACCTTAAGTTTAACGCCGTCTTCCGCCAGCAAAGTTCTTATTGCTTCAGCAATTTGCGGATAAACCGGATGCTGGCGCGGGAATGCTAAGGTGACAGTCCGCTTAGCTGGAACAGGCTTACTCCCCGACTGAAACGGGACATGTGCCCAACCCGGCAGGATACCGTAAGCATTTATAAGACGAAAATCGCCTAAATCATCCTGATTCAGCAAACGCAGGATATTCAGTGAAGTCAGCCGACTCTGGAAATAATCCAGCCAATCGTCGTTATTCGTCAAACCGGTAAGTCTGTTAAATAGCAGATAGTTGCATCCCTCATCAAGTTGCATCCTTGCAGAGACATTCCACCCACTCAGCTGGTTTATTTCCGTTCCCGGCTGAAGGTAGCAGGCCGCGACTTCTGACAGCATCCAGATATCGACAACGTCAATCAATGCACGGAAACCAAAGTACTGATCAAAAGCCTCTAACTTAAACCGTTGCTTGTCATTCTGAATAATTTTGTAAGGACCTGAACCTGTTGGGAAAAGGACATTATCATTATCAAAATCACTGTCAGACGGCTGGATCATCGCCTGCAGGTTCGTCAGCAGTTCAGGTAAACGATGATCATCAGCACTTAGATGGATATCGATAGTATTAACATAAGGCGATTCCACCTTTTTTATATGGCGGAATAAACGATGCTTTTTGACATATTCGAAAGTGGTAATGATGTCATTGCAGTCAAGCAGCTTGCCGTCATGGAAGCGGACTGCAGGACGAATATAAAATCGCCAATGACGAGGAGAAAGCGCTTCCCAGTGATGGGCTAGATCGCCTTCAATTTCCTCTTTTTCCTCATTAACTTGAGTTAATCCATTGAAAATCTGTCGAACCAGGTGCTGCTCTGAACGCCGTAGCGGGTGCAGTGGATTGAGGTTACTAAATGCCCGATAATAAGGTAAGCGCACAATCTGCTTACCCTGCGAAGTAGTATGGCCCAGTTGCTCCTGAATCAACTGGGCAAGTTTGTCAGCGTTGTTGCCAAGCGCTTCCAACGCAGGTTCCAGCTTACCTTCGGCCACCAGCCTTCTGGCGTGCATGTATTGTAATTCACTGTCTGTACTGTGAAATATCAGCTTTGACTGTTTTCCTCGCCCTACAGCCGGGTGCCAGTCAATCCAGCCTTTATCAACCATTTTGTTGATGACCATGCGAACATTACGCCGAGTGCAAAACAACACTTCTGCAATATCGTGCAGATTAGTTTCACAATCTTCGCCGGAAAAATGGTTGTAGAGACGTTGAAATTGAAGTTTCAACCTTTGACTGCTCATAAAAGAGGAACCTTTATCATTTATTTGTTCTGTTTTTCACTTCCTATTTTAACGTAATAATAAGCAGCAACAAGAAAGATTCCGTTTTGATGGTGACCAGAAAAGATTTGCGCTTCATACCCCCATTCAAATGCATGTCTTCTGAGTGAAGCTGGTCACCATCTTTTTTAGTTTTATATCAGAAAGTTAATCAAGACTCTTCTTAAAGCGCAGCGATGCAATCACAAGCCCTAAAAAAGTAAATCCGACCATCCACAACGCATCCCGCCAGAGGTCGATTAAATCTGCGCCACGCAGCACAATTCCCCTAATCATCCGCATAAAATGCGTCGCGGGCAGAACTTCTGCAATCCACTGAGCCGCAACCGGCATAGCTTCATAAGGAAACATAAACCCGGACAACAAAATCGACGGCAACAGAATAAACACCGTCATCTGCATTGCCTGAAGTTGTGTCTGCGCAATGGTTGAGATAACCAACCCCAAAGTCAAGCTGGCGGAAATGAACAGCAATGTGCCAAACAGAACCTGAGACAAATCACCGTTAATCGGAACATCAAAAATGAAATGCCCTAAGCCGAGAATGATTGCCACCTGAATCAGGCCAACAAAAATATAGGGGATGATTTTCGCGATCATCAACTCCAGTGAATGAACCGGTGTTGTGATAAGTAATTCCAGATTTCCCCTTTCCCGCTCACGCACTATAGCTGCGGAGGTAAACAGGATCATGGTCATTGTCAGAATCACGCCCAGCAAACCGGGCACGATATTGACCGCCGATCGCCGTGACGGATTGAAATACAGCGCAACCTCAAACGTCGTTTCCCCGGACGGCTGATAGGTGATTAACTCCTGCAACGGCATATTTCTCAGCTGTAATAGTGCTGCACTGACCATAGTATCTGAACCATCAACCAGCCACTGACCAACTGTTCGTCCCTGGGTTATTCGTTGGGACAAATCAGATGGCAAAACTAATGCAGCCCTGACAACCCCTTGCGTAATAGCCTGCTCAGCTTCTGCTGCTGTCGGATATGTGTGAGTAACGGTAACAACCTGAGTTGCCTTTACTGATTCAGTAATCACACGGCCTGCCGCTGAGTGGCTTTTATCGACGACTGCCACGGGAATATTTCGAACATCCGTATTTATCGCATAGCCAAACAGCAAAAGTTGAATCAACGGAATCATCACTACCATGGCAAAGGTAATACGATCCCGTGATAATTGACGGAGTTCTTTGACCATAATGGCCTTAATTCTTAAGAAACTCTTCATTGTCTTCCCGCCCCCGTTGACGTAACAAACACATCTTCAAGGCTCGGTCGGGCAATCGCCATTTCAGCATTATTCAAATACGGTATCTGTTGCCGTAACCATGAAATGGGCTCTTCGATATTCTGATTTACCAACACCCGTAAACGAATTCCAAGTTGTGCGGCGGAACGAATTTCCGGACGTCGAAGAAGATCGGCCTTTAATTTCCTAAGCTGATCCGCCTGCACCTCCACAACATTCACACCCATATTCTGCATCAGGGCTTCTGGCGGTCCGTCGGCCCTAACAACTCCGGCTTCCATTATCGCCAGTCCATGGCATCGCTCAGCTTCATCCATATAATGACTGGTGACCAGAATCGTGGTTCCCTGATCGCTGAGATCAAATAACTGCTCCCAAAAGTCACGACGGTTTTCAGGGTCTACCGCAGAAGTTGGTTCATCAAGGAACAACAAATCCGGCTCATGCATTGTCGCAGCTGCCAGTCCAAGCCTTTGCTTCTGTCCACCACTCATACTTCCGGCTCGCTGACGTGAAAGGCGATCTAAGCCATAGGTTGAAAGCTGCTCCGCTACCCTATGTTTAAGTGCTTTATTGGTAATTCCGAACACCTGACCGATAAACTCAAGGTTTTCAGCAACGGTTAAATCCTCATACAGGGAAAATTTTTGGGTCATATATCCAATGCGTAATCGAAGCTTTTCTGCTTCCCTTGGTATATTCAGCCCCAGCACTTCAATGTTGCCCTCTGTCGGGCTAAGCAGGCCAGTCAGCATTCGAATGGTTGTTGATTTACCGCATCCGTTCGGACCGAGGAATCCATAAATACTGCCCGTAGGAACCACCAGACTTAACCCGTCGACAGCGGTAAAATCTCCAAACTTACGGGTAATGTTGCGAGCAACGATTGCGTTCTCACTCATGGGGCATCTCCACCTGAGCCGGAACACCAGCTGGCAACTCAGTCGCTTCAGCCGGCATAACAACCTCAGCTAAATACACCAGTCGGGCTCGATCCTGTTCATTCAGCGCATAATAAGGCGTAAAGGCAGGTTCAGTAGCAATCCAGCGCAATGTTCCGGTATAGCTGGTATTCATACCGTCAACATGAACCGTCAGCCTGTCACCTGCTTTGAGTTTGACCCGGTATGGTTCAGGAACATAAACCCGAGCATAAGGAGCGGTTTCGGCCTGAATTGCGGCAACAATGCTGCCAGCAGTTACTCGCTCACCAATATTGTACGGAAGACTGTCGAGCACCCCATCGCGGGTTGCCACTACTGTCAAATCTTTAAGAATTTGGTCTTGCAACGTAGCCTCGGCCTTAGCTGCTTCCAAAGCGGCCTGTGCCTGAGTAATATTTTCCGGACGCTCACCCCGCGTAAGTTTTGCCAACAGCTCACTGGCAGAATCATAGTCAGCCTGAGCAGCATCACGCTCTGCCCTCGCTTTATCTTTTTCTGCAAAGCTTGCCAGCTTCTGGGAGACCAACCTGGAAATACGGTGAAAGTTATTTTTAGCTTCCCGCAGTGTTGCCTGTGCACGCTCCACACTCGCCTGAGCCGCAGCAATATCTTCCGGCCGCTCACCATTTGTCAGCATCAGCAGGTATGCCGCGGCTTTGGCTTCTTCTGCTTTTGCCCTTGCCATAACAGCCTGCTGTTGCTTCGTATCTAGTTGAACCAGCACATCCCCTTTAGTGACTATACCCCCCTCTTTCACTGGTTGCTCACGAACTATTTCTCCGGCCGTTGCTGTTAGCGTGACACGGTCACGCTCAAGTGTTCCTAAAGCGACATTTGCGTTATTCTCACTGCAGGCAAATAAGCTAATCAACGCAATGAACAACAATATTTTTTTCATGATTTCTCGACTCACAAATCCACCTCAATTATTAAAAGTGTATGCCCGCAAGTCAGATAGACAATTGAATTAATTCACATAATTCATCAAAAATGGAGAAGATTGGGGAATGGAAGAATGGCGTTTTCCGCACAACTCAATATTGCCACTCTGGATTGGCGATTGTTTAAATTAATACGATTAGTTGTTTAACTTAATAGCTTCATTCCGATAGAAACCGCTACAGTTATACCCATAAACCATGCGCCCATTGTCAATTCTTCATACGCAAGACCGATATTACGTTCTTTTTCTTTGATAGCCTCCGACAACTTTTCCAACACCTCCTCATCCTCAGATGAGACCTTATGGCTGAAGCCGGATGACCGATGCATTGACGACGCATGTTGATTATTTGCCGATGGGAAAGCCTCGATTTTCAGGGCTAATAATGTATGCCCCCATGAACAGACAAAAGCAAACACAGCAATTAACAATGCCACCAGGCGAATCCATTCAATTGGAAACGAAGGAGAAAACAGGCTCTGACTCTTTAGCATCATCGCAATTGCCAGCGCCACAAGAATCGCAGTTACTACGACAAATAGCCTGGAACATTTATTTTCAACTTGTCCCAAGAGCAGTAACTCTTCTGCATGGCGACTTTTTAGTTCATTAACCTTTGCGATAAAAACCTCTCCTTGCCTGTTTATAGCCTGCATACTTATACCCTTCGTCATTCAAACGGTGGTGATCACCAAACATAGTCCCTAATGCGTAACCTAATAAAAGCATAGTAAATTTTCAGATTTTGGATTTGTTACTATTATCATTTTGCATCATTGCTCCGAAAGGTAGGCTGGGAGCAGTAAAACATGTCAATCTATTGAGTTGACACACAATAGAGCTATTGTGACAAATAACACTGCCCAAAGTTGATACAAGACTTTCGTCAGAGTTAGGGAAAGAATTAATCATAGAATCATCACCGACATAGTCTTTGATTCTAGGCTAAACAAAATAAAAGAAGGAAGTCATAAGACTTCCTCCTTTGTTAAAGCTTCAAGTTCAGCATCGATTATTCATCACTTACCAAAAGCACACTAATGGCCAGACCTGAAGGTTCACGAGGAAATATTTCACCGTTAATCGAATCAAATGTAAAAATTTGCGAACCATCCGCGGTCGGCGTATTACTCCAAATATAAGCTTTCATCGAGCCATCATTTGTTTCATATGGGAAGGCACTGGCAAAAGCCTTACCGTTCATTGATGGTCGGCGACAACCATGTTCAGTGAGAGAAACCAGTTCCTTAATATTTGGCAAACGCCATTGCTTCTTACCACCAAATTGGTGAAGAGCATGACTTTCACTATTATTGATAGCTTCAACATCACTTAATGCAGCCTGCCAAAAGACCTCACTTCCTTTTCCTTCACAGGACTGCTTTTGTTTAATCCATGTCTTACCAAGAGGGCAACGCATCCACGTCAGACCGGACACACGATCATAAAGAGTACCATTGTCGTTGAAAGAATAACGAACATTAGGCGCAGTTTTACCCATATCGATTCTGCACTCTTGTGCCATGCTAAACGCAGGAAGCAGAGCCATTACCAGCCCTAAGATTTGTTTTTTCATTAGTTATTGCTCTCTTTTGAAACCAAACGGATTGGAAGCTGGTAAGAGGTACTGTTATCACTTGCAGCTTTATTGCTGAGAATTTGGTCCATATAAATTTGACCTCGTTCATCACCACGAGTTTGGATTATGCTGATATACATTCCGCCCTCACTATTTTGGTCTGAATATTCAGTATAAAAGTCAGTAGAAGTCCAAACTTCTCCTTCAAAGACATCACTGGCGATACTTTGCAATGGGAAGTATTTATAAGTAAGGCCGTACACTTCACCACCATCGTCTGTTTCCGTCTCACCAAAATCAATTAGATCATAAAACTCATAGTAAGTCGGCAAACGCCAAGTGTTGATACCGCAAACCTGTTGTTCGTTTAGATACTTAACATATTGCTCTGTAGTACAAACGTCATCGCCTTTAGCTTTACAGCTGGCAGCATTGAGATCTTCTATATATGGTTCAAACTTATCGGCTACCTGGTAAGCATACAGGCGATCAAAGTGCTGAATTGAATTTTCATCATTTTTCTTGCTTTCCCAGATAAGGCCTGTACGCGCATCTTTCACACATGACCATTCAGCAGCTGCATCCGGCAACGGCTTTCCGTGTTTATCGAGTTTAACGAACTTAAATCCGTTATCCGTTTTATCGAAGCCCAGCTCTGCGTCTTGTCCCGGGTAATCTGTTGATGGCTGAGTCTTATCAACGCTATCGGTATAGTATGTTGCCACCCCGGTATCATTAAGAGCAACCTTAGCCACAGAGCCATTAATATTATCAATAACACGTTTTAGTTCAGCATCACTCGGTGCTGCTGCCATCAGAACATCTTTATATTTTTCCAAATTCTGAGTCAGCATTACCAATGAAAAATCCGGTGTCGTTTTATCCAATGCCGTTACTATAGATAGAAAGTTATTTTCAAACGTAACATATTCGCTATTACTACCTTCATTTAACAAGTTATCTGTCGCAGGTAGTCCCATAGCAATCAGCATTGATTTAGCAGACTTGACTGCATCACCAAAGCTATTTCCTGAAGCGGCCTGGCTAGCAACCAATGTCGAAACCGCATTAATTTCATTACCAGTGACCTTGCGCTGTCCCGGAGAAACTAATAAAGCGTTAGTCGATGAATCAGCGGCACTACGTGCTATCGTTGATACACCAGTATCCAAATTTACTACAAGCGGTACATCATAAATTGCCTTGTTAGTACTCTTGATCGTGAACTCACCATTCTTTGCCGATGCACTTGGTTCATCCGAATCACAGACAAAGTCACCATTAAAGTCAGCACATACAGTCTCATTACCTTGAGCAACCTGTGCCGTAATACGACCTGAAATACTGTATTGCGGTGAACTTTCATCCGGTCTATCACCAACACCGTTACAGCCAGTAACAAGCATAGCCGCTGCAAGGACACTTAATTGATATTTCATGTATTTGTATCTTCCGTTTAAATTGAAAGCTGTCGCTCACGGCGCCAGAATAAAAAGCCAAGTCCAAGTAACATTCCCATAGATGTAGAGCCACCGCTACCACCACCAGTTGAGCTGGAGTTATTGTTACTATTATTTTCAGTATTAGTTTTAGTGCTGTCTTTTATTTCACCGCAGCTGTATTTAGCAATACGGCCAACAGCCCATTCAACCAATTCACCTTTTTTACCTGTCGAATAATCGGTTATTTCTAATCGCCAGGTCCCTGACATTGGTTCGTCAGCAAACGGCTTCAGCACATCGTCATGTTTAGCTACCCAATAACGAGTCAATATGGGCTTAGAGTAAACTCGGTTAGTCAACAAATCCTTACGAGTACCCTTCGGTGAAACCAAAGTCACCCGTAAATCAGCCATATTCTCATGATTCAATTTCAGATATACCGCTAACCTGTCATCTGCCAAGTTTTTATCGCCATTAATAATAAAATTAAAGGTCTTAAAACCGAAACCGCTCTGCGTCGCATCAGGGATAATTGAATTCTGGACTTTTACATTCTGATCAAACTTTGGAACGCCATATATCAGACTGTCTTCTTTATTCCAGCTTAACTTTTGTAGCTGACTGTCATATTGATAATCCAACGAGGTTGTCAGCAAGAATGTTTCACCACATGATTCTGAAGCCGGCAAAACAATTTCTCTTTCCAGCGTTGAAAATTTACCTGCAGTAACATCTAAATTGCTACCAATTGAAGTTTGCATTCGACCTTTAACAGAAGCCTGACGTTCATTAGCGATCAAACGCACCTGCAATGGTTTTGTTTCATCTACATATCTTGAGTTCACTTCTGTATGGAATGGTTCTTTAAACAAACCATGCAATTTAAAGTTTGATTTAAACAATTCAGCATAATCACGACCCGGATACAGTTTTTCTGCCACATAGATAATACTCTCTACCAGATCGTGCATCTTCATGCCGCGACCAAGACCATGCATCGATTCCAGAACTATAGTATCCACTTCTTTAAACGCTTCTTTACCATATAGCTCTACGCCTTGCTTCAAGGTCTGGAACAAAGGTGTCGACCAGAGTTCATCCCCCAATTCACCGCCGACACTTTCATGAGCGCGGTATTCGCTTTGCTCAAAATAACGGGCGCGCTGATTCCACAAACTGCGTGTGGCAACCTTCGTTCCGAAATAGCCGTCCCAGTTAAAGACAGTGTCAATTTCAAAATTGCTACCCTGTTCATACAACTTGCGATAGCTATCTGAGCCAGCCCAGTAATCAGCAAAACCTTCTGCCATTGCGCCTGTGTGACCATACCCCCAGTCTTCAACGATCCGATGATGGATACCGTGGGCAAGTTCATGCACAACAACATCGGCGTCTAAAGCATCCGGTGCACTTCCGGTACCCAACATTAATGTATTGGTCCCTATTAAATAGGTTGAGTTATCATTGGTGATCCCTGTCGCATCAAACCTGACCGGTTCATTGAAAAGTTCATAGCCAAGTGATTTCAAATAACGCAATGACTGATCGATTTGATAGAAAGCCATCACTTGTAGAAAGTTATTGCTACCAAACGTCAAAGTTTTTAGATCATTTAACTGATCAAACTCCGAAACACTTTCCGGTGGCATAAAGTTATTACTGTTACTAGGCTCCCAACCCCCGGATACCGGGTTCTTAGTTTCATAATCTTCAACTTCAACCAACTTCACCCGAGCATTTGATAGATGGTATTTACCCCCCGAGTTCAGCACCTCAATATCTCGCATGACAAAACGTGGCTGACCAGGATAATCTGAAACATTCTTCCAAGTTGTTGCAGGTGCCGCTGCTCTGTCCATTGTTCGAAGATCAGGATCGACAACATTCACCTGAGTAGAAATAATATTGCCTGAACTAATATCAGGTGATTCAACAGCCTTTAATCGACTGATACTTTCAAGCTCTGCTAACTTTTCAGCAACACCATTTCGAATAACAGTGTCTTCAAGGCTTTTAAATACACGCTGAACAATACCTGCATTATCTGTATGAACAACGATGGTGCGCTGGGCTTTATAATCACTACCCAGACCAATATTAAAATTATATTGGTAACCTAGTTTACTTTTGGTTTTATATCGCAGTTCAATGTCACTGACAGCCGGATAATGCGTTTCAACGTAAGTTTTAGCGTCGGCCTGATCGGCCACCGTTTCATTGCCTGCCGGGTAATCCCACTCACCGGCATGGCTTACTGCACTGGCCATCGCCAGTGCAAGTAGGCTAAGTTTTTGCTTCATATCCATTCCTTAGAAAGCGTAACGAGCATTAACAGTGAAGTAACGGCCAGGTTCACTAGAGAAGCGCACCTGATCTACTGAAAGACCGGCAACATCCTGATAACGCGTATATTCACGATCAAATAGGTTGATGATATTAAGATTGACGTCAAAATCTTCTGTAAATGAATATCCCACTCCCAGATCTACAGATGCCCAACCAGAGGTTGTTGCGCACTCTGTTTGCGCTCCATATTTAGTGCTGCAACTTGGTTTACTATCCATGTCGTCAGCCCAATTCAGGCGAGCAAAGCCATTCAAAGTGTCGTTGTCGTAATTCAGCTCTACATTACCTTCAAGAGGAGTGATTGAGCGGACATACTCTTTATTACCGTCTTTACCCGTTACCCAGCCAGCTTTAGTTGACGCAGACCAGTTCTGAGTAAACTTATATTCAACAGAGAACTCGGCACCGTAAGTGTTTACACCATCTAGGTTTTCGTACCGTTTTTCCCAAAGCCCGGTTTCAGAATTAAAACCAAGCTCCTTAGTATCAATAAAGTTATTAAATTTGCTATAGAAAACAGCAGCGTAAACTTTCAGTAAGCCATCATCATATTTCGTACCAATTTCAAAGCTGTCACTGGTCTCCGCTTCCAACTCATAGTTAGGAAGGATGACAAACGGTGTCGCAATCACAAAATCGTGATTAACATATCCATATGCCTTATCATAATCCGGAGCTCGGTATCCATGGCTGTAGGAAGCATAAGCATTCAGGCTTGGCGTGAACTGGTATGCCAGAGACGCACTTGGTGAAAGTTCGCTACTGGTATTATCTTCGAAAACAACGCCTTCAATGGCATTTTTATCTTCAGGTTTCGCATGGTGTGCGTCAAAACGGAGGCCTAGCATTGCCTTCCATTTATCAATCTCGACAGAGTCCTGGGCGTATAGACCAAGGGAGTAATTACGAACTGGCATAAAAGGCTGAGATGATGTCACTTTAATACCATTCCAGTCTTTTATGTCTTCAGATACCGGGCGTTCATAATGACCACTCTCAACAACTACGCCATAAACTAGGTTGTGCTGAATATCACCACTATAAAACTCTTTGTTAAAATCAGTAGAAAGACCAATTATCTCGTCCTTGAAATTTCGGTCCTCAAGCTCACGACGCAGCTCAGGGAGTCCCTGCATCTCCCTCGTCATCAGACGATTGCTGTACTCTAGGTTCTCTGTACTACGCCAAAAACCTTTGGTATCCATAAAGTCGAACAGCGAATGTCCGGCATCATATTCCGCACCAACCATCACGGTGTAAGTTGTTTCTGAATTTTCCTGGTAGAAATCTACAATGTCCCAGCGTCCATCTTTCTGCTCGCAAGCAATACCTTCCTTACGTAAGCTGTCCTCTCGGTAGTATTCTGCTTTTGCTTTCAACAACACCTGATCATTAAGGTCATGGTGCAATGTATAAGCAGCATTGACACCATCCACATCACGGTTATACAAATCTTCATTGTGGTTGCGAGTTTCTTCTCCGGTCCAGTAACTTGCAGAAATCAGGCTGCTGGTATCACCGGTACGAAACGCCAGGTTTGATGCTCCTTTATATTTTTTACTGATCCCTGTATATGTGCCGCGGGCATCAACATAAAAGTCATCACCCTTAAGAAGATCCTCCGGTGTTTTTGATTCAAGAATTACAACACCACCGATTGCACCGGAACCATAAATTGTTGAACTGGCTCCTTTAACAATCTGAATATTATCCAGAGTCGATAAATCAAAAGAGTTACGTCCAACTTTGTCGTTCAGGTCCGATGCACCAAACCCGTCTGACATCGCAATACCGTCTTTTACAATCTTGATACGGTTACCGGTAATACCACGAATGGTAATACTCTGAGGACGGCCAGCACCACCGCTGACACTTACACCCGGTTCGCGATTCAGTGCATCGTATAATTCTGTTTCACCACGGCTTTCTATTTCTTCACCTGTAACAACAGCTACTGTTCCTGCGGTTTCCGACAGGTTCTCTTCATATTTATTGGCTGTTACTACAACTTCATCAAATGTACTAACACCAGATTCAGCGTGCACAAAGCCTGTCGTCAGTGCTGTCAGCACCGCGACACTTACACGGGAAAGATTCATTAACGACTCCGATTAATCAGACTTTTTTACTTGTGAAATAAGAAATGCGTAATCCATTGCTTGTTGTTCTAACGACTTCCTTCTGTCAGTTGCATGACCACTCTGGAAATCTGTCAGTAACAGATAGGGTTTATCTGTTGAACTTAACTGCTCGACCTTCGACAGGTATTTCGCCCCTTCCCAATAAGGGACACGTCGATCATTCCATCCAACTCGTACCATCATTGGTGGATAAGGTTGCGATGAAACATTCACCACCGGATCATATGCCCGCATTGTTTTTATCTGCGAATCAATATGTGGATTACCCCATTCTTTGTATTGCTGAGCAGTCAACGGTAAAGATTCGTCAGACATACTTTTTACAACATCAACAAAAGGAACATTTAAGCTGGCACCTGCATACCAGGTTGGCTGCTGGTTAATGGAAGCTGCCACCAAAGTTCCACCAGCACTCGATCCCATAGCCAAAACCGGGTGGTTTCCTTGTTGAAAATGCTTCAACGTCTGAGTAGCAGCAAGAAAATCACTAATACCCATTTGCTTATTCATTCCTCGGCCAGCCTGATGCCACTTTTCACCGTTGAAGCCACCACCGCGTACATGAGCAATGGCATAAATGAACCCTTGATCCAGCAAAGAGGTGATCTGCGGCATAAAGTATGGCTTCATGGTAAAACCGTACGCGCCGTAGCCGTACAAAATTACTGGAGAGTCGTTTTTAAGTTCTGATTTTTTATATGCAAGCGTTACCGGCACCTGAACACCGCCGGAATTAACCTGAATCTGCTGTGTCTCATACTCACTGGCATGATAATTTGAGTAGGTATCCTGACTTAGTAAAGTACGCTGTTGAGTCGTAACATTAAACTCTTCCCACTTTGGCGGTTGAACCATCGACATAGTACGAATGCGAATGATATTGCTGGCATAATCACCAACACGACTTATCCAACCAACACTACCATCACTTGCCAGAGAAACACGCTTCGGCGTACCTTCCTGATATGGCAATATAACCAGTGAGTTTTGTCCTTCTGCACGCTCGATCACTGCTATACCAGATTCAAAAAGGTAAAAATTGTTAAGCTCAGACTTAGGTTTTGGCGTATAAATCTTTTTCCAATTTTTATTTGAATTCAGAGCGATCTGATAAAGAGCAAACTGGTCTTCAACATTGCTATTGATAAACAACTTGCCCTGAGCAATATCTGCGTAATATTCCACACCCTGCTTGCGATTTTTAATCGGAGCTGAAAGTTCACCAGTTTGAAGATTAAGGACGCGCTGTTCACTAGATGATTCATTGTTTGACTGAATCAATGCATAACGACGATCACTGGCTACATACGCAGATACCAGCCAGTCTTTCTGTAACTCTTGGTACAGATTCACTTCAGATTCTGGTTTAGAAATGCATCGCACGGTCAGCTTGTAAGGACGAGAATCCTGAAGACCTTTTTCAATAGTGAACACCGATTCATCATCAGCACTCCAGATAACTGTGGCTTCTGCATTCTGCGCCAGCAATGTCTCTTGGCCGCTGACTAAATCAATCACGGTTATTTGATAGAATTCAGCACCGGTCAGATCCTCGGCAACAGCCAAAAACTGACCGTTATTACTTAAAGCCCAGCCACTCAACTGATAGAAATCATGATCAGCCGCCCGCTGTTCAATATTGAGTAACATCTGAGTTTCTTTGGAAGCTCTGTGACGCTTGAGGAGTACGCGCTCCCCGGCACGATGGTTAAGTTTAAACTCGAAGTCACCGATAATTCGCCACGGGTTCTCAGCTTTGGTCGGAGCATGAGACTGCCAATGTGAAAGCAGTTCTTGTTGAAGCGGTTTTAGGTTAGCCAGATAATCATCTGCAGATTTGTTTTTCTCTTGCAGATAGTTCATCACCTTCTGGCTGCTACGTGTATCATCTCTAAGCCAATTGAAATCAGCCGAAGCTTGGATACTTCCCACCGCAGTAGATACGACCAGCAAAACCATATTCACGCACTTCATACTTTTCGTCACAACATACTGAAAACTAACAGGTCGGCAATGCTGCACTCAAATGATAATGAAATCAATTCTCATTTGTGCAAATGCGTGATCCAGGTCACGTACTTTGCGCGTATTCACCAATTCAACAACTCATAAAAAAACTCAGAATGAGTTAAAATTGACACAATGATGATAAATTATGATGTTTGGTGTTTTTACCAAATGAAAAAAGCAGAGAATCTTCACAACAGGAAAACTGAACAAATTGAGGTTTCCATAACAGACAAAAATTGAGTGTTGAATATTTTTCATCCAGCCAAAATAATATGAATATATTAAATAAATAGTGTGACTAGCGAACTTATATTTAATAACGTTCAGTACCTACAAAAAATTATTGCTTCGGTATAAACGAGCGTTTAAATCGTCTTACTTTGGTCCTCACATTTTTCATTGGTGAAGACGTGTTGAACTGAATCATTCGACCTAGCGTCCATTTTTCATACCAATTAACTTCGTATAAATCTTCATTACTAGTATCAGCTATAAGCTTCTGTACTTTACGTGTAACAGCCTCAAACTCCTCTTGGAGATCATGATATCCCCACTGACTATATTGCTGATGAAAAGAGGTTGCCAACTCTCCAAGCTGATTCCATTTGAATCCTGTTTCCGGGAAATCAACAGTTTTACCCTGTGACTTTAAACCATGCCACTTAAGTACCAGTTGCCCCCAGCCAATCAAGTAAGCAAGCGTGTCACATATGCTGATTTCTGTCCCTTTGATATTACCTTCAACTCCTTTTACCCTGCTCATTTCAGCTGGAATGCTCTGGTAGTCAGCCAAAAGCTTCTCAAATGCTACCTGTATTGCTGTTTCTAATTCTGCTTTATTTTGAGGTACTGATGACATAAATACCTTCCTTGTCTTATTTATCAATATAGATTCTGACGAGCATGTATCAAATTACCATAGAGTCAGTCATCACCTGTCCATAAAATAACTAACAAAAACATCTATAGTTAATTAACTTATTAGCTCGGTTCTATGTAAAAACAAAACCCACTTCAAAATTTACAGTTGAAACATAAAATTTCAATTTTGAGATTGTGATCATGACCTTCTTAAAAAAGATCAGATACTGTAATCAGGTAGATGATAATGAATTTCAATTATATATAGATATCATTATCTCCACTTTTAATTATAAAAACCACAAGTAATACTTTGCTATCAATGAATAGCATTTTTATCAATAACGAAAACAACAAGGTAATAAAAATGATATACGCGAAACCTCAATATAAAGAACAATTCGAAAACTTTATTGGTGGAGAATGGGTCGCCCCATTAAGCGGAGAGTATTCTGATAACATATCACCAGTTGATGGTGAGCATTTAACCCGCATTCCACGCTCTAATGAAGCCGATATTGATATGGCTGTGGCCGCTGCGAAAAAAGCGTTTGAGTCATACAAACACACCTCCGTCATTGAAAGAAGTACCCTGCTAAATAAAATTGCTGATGCTATTGAAGCCAATCTGGAAAATCTGGCAATTGCAGAAACTCTGGACAATGGTAAAGCAGTCAGAGAAACACTAAACGCTGACGTACCACTGGTTATCGACCATTTCCGTTACTTTGCTTCTGTCATCCGTAGTGAATCCGGCTCGATTTCTGATCTTGATGAAAACACAATTTCTCAAGAAATTTATGAACCTTTGGGTGTTGTAGCTCAAATCATTCCATGGAACTTCCCACTACTAATGGCTGCCTGGAAAATTGCTCCTGCTATCGCCGCTGGTAACTGCGTAGTATTGAAACCTGCCAGTGCAACACCTATGTCTGTATTACTGCTTATGGAAACAATCCAGGATGTACTACCGAAAGGTGTGGTCAACATCATCAATGGTGCTGGCGGTAAGATCGGTAAATACCTTTCAACTCACCCAGATATTAAGAAGGTCGGCTTCACCGGTGAAACTGCTGTCGGCAAGCTAATCATGCAGTATGCAGCAGAGAATATTATTCCTTCCACTCTGGAGTTGGGTGGTAAATCACCGAACATCTTTACTGAATCCATCCTGGATGCTGACGATGAGTTCTTTGATAAAGCTGTAGAAGGATTAGTGTTATTTGCCTTTAACTCAGGTGAAGTCTGCACCTGCCCTTCTCGCGCCCTGATTCAGGAGTCAATCTACGAACCATTCATGAAACGTGTTTTGGAACGTATTGAAGCTATTACACAAGAAAACCCTCTGGATACAGAAACCAAGATGGGTGCTCAGTGCTCTGTTGCTCAAATGGAAACAATTCTGGAGTACATTCGTATCGGTAAAGAAGAAGGCGCAGAATGTCTGATCGGCGGGGAAAAATATGACAACCCGAACTATCCGAACGGCAACTACATTAAGCCAACGATCTTCAAAGGCGACAACAAAATGCGGATCTTCCAGGAGGAAATCTTTGGACCAGTTCTGGCAGTCACAACCTTTAAAGATGAAGAAGAAGCACTGGCTATTGCCAACGATACCATGTACGGATTAGGCTCTGGCGTATGGTCACGTAATGCTCACCAAATTCACAGACTATCCCGCGGTATCGAAGCCGGTCGTGTATGGGTGAACTGCTACCATATGTATCCATCACACGCTTCATTTGGTGGTTATAAAAAATCAGGCATTGGCCGTGAGACACACATGATGATGCTGAACTCATACCGGCATACCAAAAATATTCTGACGTCTTACAGCACTAAACCAATGGGACTGTTCTGACAGTTAAGAAGCTAATAATCAGCCGTAGGTGTATACCGCCTGCGGCTTTTTTACTAACGCTCACCTCAAACACCATTTCACATACCCTCGAAAACAAGACCTTTCTCAACCTTTGTACAGGTAAATTATGGCACCGTAACTTTCATTCTCTTTTTCAATTACTAATAAAAAATTTCACCTTTTGTGATGAGAAATACAATGACAAAACTAAAAAAGAAAAGACTTAAAGGGATAACTTTTAATAGCGTGTTGCTAATAGTTGCGTTGATCCTTTCCTATATGAATATACTTGGCATCATCCCTATGATTGTTGCTGCATTTTCAGCCATTGCCCTTTTTGGCAACGGTCTTCTCTATTTCTTTAATTCCGACGAAGATACTGACGATCAGCCCATTCTTGATGATACAGCAAAGATTGTTGCCCGCTCAGGTATTGATGGGCTTGCAGAGTTCAGGAAAAAATAACACTAGCTTTAATCGTTCGAATAAAAGAAGGTGGCTATTTTAACTTCATAGTCACAATTTCTTACCCCTTTCAGGCAAATCCTCCTCTTGGTTTCTAGACTAAATATTACAAAACAATGAAACCAATAAAAGATGCCAGTCGGAGGGCTTGCCTTGAACAGACGCTGTTTAATAAAAACCAAAAACAAGCTATCTTTTTCGTCCCCTTTTATCTGGGGATTACTTATTCTTTTATTGGCTTCATTTAGTGCATTTGCAAGCGAATCCCTTTCTGGTGACATCGATTGGGCTGACATGGCTATGGGCTTGTTTGGTGGCCTTGCTTTGTTCCTGTTTGGTATGGATCAGATGTCCGATGCGCTGAAATCAGCACTCGGCGATCAAATGAAAGACCTGCTGGCCAAACTTACCCGTAACCGCTTCACCGGCGCACTAACCGGCGCATTCGTAACTGCTGTTGTGCAGTCGTCATCTATTACTACTGTATTGGTCGTTGGCTTTGTCTCTGCCGGAATGATGACAATGGCTCAGTCAATCGGCATCATCATGGGGGCTAACGTCGGCACAACCATCACTGCACAAATTGTGGCTTTTAAAGTAGAAGAAGCCGCCCTCTGGATAATTGCAATCGGCTTTCTGCTGATGTTTACAGCCAAAACAGAACGTTTTCAACACTATGGCAGCATGCTGATGGGCTTGGGTATGATCTTTTTCGGCATGGGACTAATGGGTGAAGCCATGCACCCACTTCGCAGCTTCGAGCCTTTCCTGGAACTGATGAATAAAATGGTGCAGCCTTTATTAGCTATATTAGTTGGTGCCTTATTCACAGCATTAGTCCAGTCTTCCTCAGCGACAACAGCCATTGTCATCACTATGGCCGGACAGGGACTGATCAGTCTTGAAGCTGGAATTTTGCTGGCCTTTGGTTCTAATATAGGCACCTGCTTTACCGCACAACTTGCTGCAATCGGCAAATCACGCGAAGCCTTGCGAGCTGCCTGTGTACATCTGTTCTTTAATGTCGGTGGCGTGATCATCTGGCTGCCTTTTGTTTCAGTACTTTCCGACTGGATTATTACTATTTCACCGTCCTACCCTGAACTAACAGGAACTACCCGGCTGGCAGCAGAAGCACCTCGTCAGATTGCTAACGCCCATACGTTATTTAATGTAATTAACACATTGATATTTATTAGTTTTACCAATTACATGGCTAAACTTGTTTTATGGATTATCCCACATAAAAAACAAACTCAGAGAATAATCATAAGCCCTAAGTACCTTGACCCATCACTGATTGAAACACCATCTTTAGCACTTCAGCGGGCTCAACTGGAAGCTGCTCGTATGGGGGAAATTGTCCATCGTATGTTGAGTGAATTTCGATTAGGTTCGATGAGTAGAGACAGGAAGAAGTTTGAGAAAGTCAGAGAGATGGATGACAAAGTCGACATTCTGGAAAGCGAAATATTACGTTATCTGGGGGCGATAAGACAACAACCCCTTACCGAACAAGAAAGCGCTTATATCGAACGAGTGATGATTACAGCTGATGAATTTGAAAGCATCGGCGATGTCATTGAGTATGACCTTACCAACCTTGCTTATCGCGCACTGGATGAAAACATACAACCCAGTGAAACAATGAGACACCTTAATTCAAAACTGGGTGAAAAGCTCATCGAAGCCATCAATGCGACCATACAGGCTGTCAAAAATGATGATCAGAATGCGGCAAACGATGTGCTTAACATGAAGCAAGACATCTCCAGCCTGATTAAACAAGCCATGGATATTCAAAGTCAGGAACTGGCCAAAGTGAGCAGAAACCATATAGAAGCAATCCGGATGGAAATGACTATCCTTGATAGTTTTAAGCGTATTTATACCCTGCTTAAACGCATAGCTAAAAAGGTGGCTCCTCCTGAAGTACATTAGAATGCCCCCTCATTTTTACTTCACCAGGTCACAACATGACACAACCTTTTCACCTCTAAAAAAACACAAATGTTTAGACAACTAACCATCGAGCGGGGTGACCATACCCAACATAAGCAATTAAACACATCAAGAAAAAGAAAAATATGCGCCACACAACTATAAAACAATGACTTATTATGTTTTCAAAGCCCATTTTATACATAAATTGTCATTTTCTATCATCCCTGTTATTATTTTCCGCACAAAATACATTTGAGCACTAAACTTTTGTGATTTTCTACTTCAGGGAAAGGAGCAAAAATCCGAAGAATTAGTTTAGAGCACAAATCAATAAGCGAGGGACAATGACAAACGTTATTGATAAGTACAGTATCGAAAATACTGACTATACAGTTGGACAGGACAATATTCAGAAATGGGGTTTTGATGTACATAACCCGGTCTTTGGAATCAGTGCCGGACTCATAATACTCTTCATCGTAGCTATTCTGGCTGCCGATCCAGCAACAGCTAAAGCTGCACTTGACGGGATCAAATGGAAAATCATTAATAATTTCGACGGACTTATTATGTGGTCCGGCAATATCTTCTTACTTTTCGGCTTGTTTTTAATTGCTTCACCATTCGGAAAAATCCGTATTGGTGGTTCAGATGCCCAACCAGAGCACTCAAACTTTTCCTGGTTCGCCATGCTTTTTGCTGCTGGAATGGGTATCGGCCTGATGTTCTGGGGCGTAGCTGAACCGGTTGCTTACTTTACCGGTTGGTATGAAACACCTCTGGGTGTTGAAGCGAATACACCAGAAGCGGCCAAGCTTGCACTGGGTGCAACCATGTTCCACTGGGGTCTTCACCCATGGTCTATGTATGCCGTAGTTGCGCTGGCACTGGCTTTCTTCGCATTTAACAAAGGCCTGCCTCTGTCAATGCGTTCCATTTTCTACCCTATTCTGGGTGATCGTACCTGGGGTTGGTTTGGTCATATCATCGATATTCTGACCGTACTGGCAACACTGTTTGGCCTTGCAACGTCACTGGGCTTAGGTGCACAGCAGGCTTCAAGCGGTATTACTCATGTATTCGGTTTTGAATCCGGTATCGGCCTGCAACTGGGCGTGATTGTATTTGTTACGGCTCTGGCTGTTATCTCGGTCATGCGTGGTATTGATGGCGGTGTAAAAGTACTGAGTAATACTAACTTGCTTGTCGCTTTTGCCCTTTTGGTATTCATGACACTGGTTGGCTTTGCTGTTTTCTTTGACTCTATTCAGACAGCTCTGCTGGGATACATCGAAAATATTATTCCGCTAAGTAACCCGCACGGTCGTGAAGACGAAGCATGGATGCACGGCTGGACCGTATTCTACTGGGCATGGTGGATTTCATGGTCGCCATGTGTAGGTATGTTTATTGCCCGCGTATCTAAAGGCCGTACAGTTCGTGAATTCATTTGTGCTGTTGTATTCATCCCTACCCTGGTGACTCTGGTTTGGATGTCGGTATTCGGTGGTATTGCTATCGATCAGGTCATCAACAAAGTGGGCGAACTTGGTACCAATGGCCTGAATGACATTACGCTGTCACTTTTCAATGTTTATGAAGCGCTTCCATTCAGCACCGTTCTTTCAGTGATTTCTATCGCTCTGGTAATGATTTTCTTCATCACATCATCAGACTCAGCATCGCTGGTTATCGATAGTATTACTGCTGGCGGTAAAGTTGATGCACCTGTTCCGCAGCGTATCTTCTGGGCTACAGTAGAAGGTGCTATTGCAGCAGTTCTCCTTTGGGTCGGCGGTCAGGAAGCAATCCAGGCACTTCAGGCCGGAGCAATTTCAACAGCCCTGCCATTCTGTGTCATCCTGCTGATCATGTGCGTGAGCTTAGTGATGGGAATGAGAACCGAAATGGTGTATTACCGCACGCCGGTAACCAACTAATTCTCCTCGTTAATTCAAAAACGCCACCTAAAAAGGTGGCGTTTTTTTATCTCAATAAACACAGCCCTTCTCTACTTTCCCATTACAGACTCCGTATTCTTACTATACTTTCACATCAGATATTTTCCTGGCTGAAAGATCATCCTTTAATTCTCGGTTAATCAGACATACGACTTCAGAGAGGCTTATCGTGCTGAGTTATCTATCAGAGTGGCATCACTATGTCTATGGCATACTAACTTTCGTTTTTATTGGCGCATATGTTCTCCACTTTCTCCCGCAAGGAAAACTAGGAAAGCTGAAAGCCATTCTGGAAACAGAGACAATTCTTATGCTGGTTCTGATTTTCGTAGCGGTCATTGCCGCTCGAGTCGAGCATATTGGAAAAAAAGCTGATATTAGATGGGAACAAGCATCGGATCTTTTCAGAAGAGAGGGTTTTCAGGAATTTAAGTCAATCACGTCAACAGACCAGATATTCAGAGAATTAAGTGACGCTTTATCAGATACAGATAAAGAAGTCTGGGCGACAGGTTTTCGTCCTGATCCGCCAAAGACTCTAAAAAGCTATTCCCCCGGTGCAGCTCAATGGTATGAAAATCTTGATAAATGGACCAATGCCCAATCGGGACGAACTTACCTTAGGTTGGTAGGGTTAAGTAATGATGCAAATCACGATTGGTTCAAAGAAGAATGCACAAAGCAAGAAAATATCAGCAACAGGGTCTTCAAAGGCCTTGAATGGAATAAAGAAACTCCTTTTATCAACATGATCATTTTCGATGACGATGTAGTTTTTTTAATGTTTCGCTCTGATCCGGCACTAATAGAACAAACAATTCGCTATAAAGTAAGTGGAAAAGAGATGACCAGATTAGCCAGAGAATGGTTCCAGGCACTGTGGGAAATAGGACAGTCTTGTGAGGGAGCCAAGGAATTATCCATTACATCCCAAAACAAAAGCGGGTAGCGCTTTCCCCTACCCGCTTTTTCTACTTGCGATTAGCTCACATTACTTTTGCTGATTCTGCAAATTTTGTAGTAACTGGTAGGCATCTACTACGCCACCGGTTGCCGACAAATCTGCAAAAGGAACAGTCTCTTTAGTCGCAGGGTTTGTAACCATGTGACCTTCATAAGTTCTGACTGATTCCAGAATCGCTTTCTTCAGTTCATGACCATCCAAGTCAGGGAAGTATGTCAGAGCAAGAGCTGCAACCCCGGAAACAACCGGTGATGCCATACTTGTGCCACTGAATGCCTGATATTCATTACCCGGCGTGGTAGACATGATCTTGTAACCTGGCGCGAACAGGTCAACACTGTCTTTACCGAAGTTAGTAAAGCTGGCAGCCATTTTCGCATCTTTATAATTGGCTGATGCACCGATATCCAGCCATGTGCCGATACGCTCACCCGGATAGTACAAAGAGAAGCGGTTTGGATAGCTAGATTTAATATCATTGTTGGTATGGCTGTTACCCGCTGAGTGAACCAGCAGTACACCACGACGTGAAGCATAACGGAATGCTTCATCAACGATGCCTTTATATGGTGAGTACGCTTTACCAAAGCTCATGTTGATAATTTTCGCGCCATTATCAACCGCATAGTAAACCGCATTGGCAATATCTTTATCGCGTTCATCGCCATTTGGTACAACACGCAATGCCATGATCTTAACGTTATCAGAAACACCTCTTACACCCAGCTGGTTGTAGCGGTCTGCGGCAATAATACCTGCAACGTGTGTACCGTGAGACGCATCAGGGCCGATTACATCATTGTTACCGTAATCAGATTCCCATGGATTAAATGGCGAGTCTTTAACGATTTCAGCACGAGGATCATAATCCAGGTTGTAGTGATAATTTACATCATCACCATAACGCTCCATCATCGCATCTAGATATTCCATTGAGCGCCATACAGACAGCGTTTTAACCAAGAAGTCTGCCGCTTCAGTAACTTCAGGCTCATCGCTGTTGATTTGCTCAAGTGCAGCCAAAGAGAAATCCTTTTGGTCTAGCTTGACTTCAAGAATTGCTTTGCTTGACTGAGCCTGATCATACATTGGCTTGAAGTTGTCGTATTTCTTCTGAGCTTCAGAAGACGCTGACAAGTAGTCTTTTTCTACGCCTTCAAAATAAGCTTTTTCGTCGGGAGTCAGCCACATGCCAAACTTCTTGTAGGCCAGGTAACGCTTATATTCACGGGTAACAACCAATGTATCGTGTGCTACGTGAGAGCCATCTCGACCACCAATGAAGTTCCAGCCATGAACATCGTCGACATAACCGTTGAAGTCGTCATCAAAACCATTATTAGGAATTTCATACGGGTTTTCCCAGATATGTCCCTGTAGATCTTCATGATGAACATCCACACCAGAATCGATAACAGCAACAACAACAGGTTGATGACTTGGTTGCATCGTAATTGTGTCGTAAACACGGTCGACACTTGAGCCTTCCATACCATCCATTTCAGGATCTAAATTAAACCAGTCTCCTTCTAGCTGGCCGGTAGCACTATCATATAAACTTCTTTTTGCGCGAGTTCTAATTTGTGGAGCTTGTTGAACCTGCTCAATAATAGTACCTTTCACAGTTGTTAACTGTTCAAAAGGTGCTGGCTGAATATCATCACTGGCAGCCAAAGCCGGAACTGAAATAGCCGCCATCACAGCGCCGGAAAGAGCAGAAAGATAGAATTGTCTTGCTTTCATTATATTGTCCTTCATATAACGGTTCTTTATTAGCGATAAGCAAGTTAGTATTGACATGAACCCAATAACACTTTTCCTCTGGGCAAAGTATTTATCAATACGGAGTTGCCTGATTAAGCTTTTGTTTTAATGTTTTTAAAGCGAGACAAACATTAACATCCTGATAATCAATATAAAACAGGTCGATATCACACTTAGTTATAACCAAAATTTATGAATTAATGACCAAGACATGCTTCTAGGGTGGGTTAATCAGAAGAGCCAAACGATTCATTATACAACAAATAAATCAATGAGATAGATACCAGCCACACCATGATAAATAGTTTTGCAGAATGTCACACAAATATTACCGTTTAACACAACCTTGACCCAGGAAAGACTTATTTCCATTAAATATATGCTGCATTATCGATTAAATAATATTGCAAATAAGTTTGGAATCATTATCACATGATTTTTTGCAGTAACTTTATTGACAAAAAAACAAATTAAATCACTTTTATTAATAGGTCATAATGCCAAATTGTTTAACTAACATTGGTAGAAAACTCGCTCAATTAATGTATGAAAAATAAGATATAGTATTCACAACCCTATCGTGTATGAGACCAAATTAGATCATCTCGCATAAATTATTACTCTTGACTCTTGGTCGAGTTCAGAAGGTAGCTTTACCGTGGTAAAGATATTCCCGGCATAACCAGAGGGGCCCATGATTAAATAATCAATGCCTGTCTCACCTTCCGAATCTTAAAGTGAATTACAGAAAAGCTGTTTAATTTCATCTGTCAGACTTAAGTTGTATATTGATACTTTTATCTCTAATCAGGTAATTCATACGCCAAAAAATCACCATCATTACGACCCAATCACATGGAATAAGCCACACTTCAATCACAGCGCAGCTAAGCTATCGTTATGCTGTGTCACCCTATATTCAGGAGTGCTAATACATGGCTTGGGGACAAAAACGTGCGAATAAGTTCGATTGGTTGGTAGGGATTACTTGGGGATTGGTGGCAGCCGGGCTTTTGGTTTTACCGCCATTGGCGGGTGCTTTATTTTCCGGGGAGCCGCTGTCGCAATATCTGTCCTTGCAACCTTCGACGCTTTATGTAGAACATCCCCCTTTCTCATGGCCGGTATTTATCTTGCTCTCGTTATTGATCTTGACTTGCATATTGCCTCTTTTTTACCGTCTTATGAGTGTGACCGGAGGCCCTGCTCCTCAACAGTTTTCATTTCCCTGGTGGGGATGGCTTGGTATCGCATTAATCACTCTAAATTGGTTGCTGGCCTGGACGGATTTTGACACTACAAGTGATTGGCAACGCTACACATTCACGCCACTCTGGCTTGGCTATATTTTGTTAATCAATGCGTTAACCGTAAAGCGTAGTGGAAGCTGCCTGCTTTTGAAACAGCCAGGTAAGTTTATACTGCTCTTTCCTGCCAGCATCCTATTTTGGTGGTTCTTCGAATACCTCAACCACTTCGTACATAACTGGTATTACATAGGCCCGCCAATTTCCACTGTAACCCGGGTTTTAACAGCCAGTTTGTCATTTTCTACAGTGCTTCCCGCTGTAATGAGCACCGCCTGCTGGATGACAACTTTCTCTCGCATAAACCACGCTTACACTAATTACTGGAAGCTCAGAATATCGTGCCCTCGCCTGCTCGCAATTCTTGGGTTAACGGCTTCGACTCTGTCTTTGTTTGCTTTAGGAGCATGGCCGGACTCTTTGTATCCTCTGGTCTGGGTATCGCCACTTATTGTATTACTGTCACTACAGGTTCTGGCTGAAAAACAAACCGTCTTTTCTTCAATGCAAAAAGGCGACTGGCGCCCTTTCAGCCTGTCCGCTCTGGCCAGTCTTCAATGTGGTTTCTTTTGGGAAATGTGGAACTATGGCTCGGCGGCTCCGTGGAAATATAACATTCCTTACGTGGACCGTTTCCATATCTTTGAAATGCCTTTACTGGGTTATGCCGGATACTTTCCGTTTGGCTTAGAATGCATATTGGTTGCATCTTTACTGGGTATTGAGGTGCATAAAGGCTCATCCACTTCACACACCTCTTAACGCTGATTATCGTGTAAAAACAGACTTCATCAAGTCTTCATGAATACATGCTCAATACGTATTGAACTGATAAGATCCAGTCGATTGTTCACCGACTTGATCAATCATAAAGCTTAATTCTTCTGCTGATCCAATTTTATAAGAAATCATCTCATCAGCATGGATTTCCTCACCGGTTTTCTCTGAAATAAAGCGGGCTAGTGCTTCAGAATTGAGTTGCCCATCAATATTCTTGAGCTGATTTAGTTCATCATCATTCAAATCAAGTGCGGTTCCTGGCAAATAAATCGTTCCGTAATACAAATCGATACCAAAAGCGACCAGCCCCGGAACAATAAACAGTAACAAGCCCGCAGCATTCAAAACCGCAATGGCCGGATCAATATTCCCACCTTTTTGCCCCTTCCTTTCTGGGTGTAATATGGTTCCACAACCGGCTAATTGGATTGTCACCATCGCAGTTAAAGTGACAGCTAATACTTTCTTCTTCATACGGTCTCCTTACCCTATCAGATATCTTTCTCATTACTTCTACTAATTATGGATATGAATTAAATACTTGCTGGGAAATTTCTAGATTTGATGATATTGAGGAACTTCATAATCAAACGCAAAAAGGCGAACCAATGAGTTCGCCTTTTTAATCATCTATACCCCGCTAGTTATGCTTCTTACATCAGGGGGAAAGTACCCTGTAAGCCACAACAACTAAATCAGCCAGAATATTCTGATATTCACTGAACTGTTGAAGCCATTAAGCTTTGGTAGACCATTCCTGAAATCACAATATCTTGAACAGCTATACCGGTAAAATCAGCAACTGTCAGCCCATCAACGAAATCTGAAAGACCTGACAACAGGCTGCCAATCTCTTTTACTCTTGGCTTACTCCCGTCATCAATATATTGCAACTCACCATGATCCATACATTGCTCATAACTGTCGGCCATAATTAAATTCGCAACATCGAAAACATTTTCAAGCAACTCTCTTTTTCCGACAGTGTCACAACCAAAAGCATTGATGTGCGCATTGGGCTTCAACCAACGAGCGTCAATAAAAGGCGTGTTACTCGGTGTAACTGTAGTAATAATATCGGCAGCTCGACACAGTTGCTCCACACTACTTGCCTTTTCAACCTGAATATTGGCTTCGCGTAATTTTTCCTGAAGCTTTTCTACATTTTCAGGTGCCATATCATAAGCTATGACGCGATCTATCCCGACAGCCTGGCAGGTATGCAATGTTTGGAAGAACCCCTGAGTCCCGCAGCCAACCACCCCCATAATTTCAGCACCCGGTGAAAACTTCTGTGCGATCAGAGCTCCTGCCGCTGAAGTACGGTAAGTTGTCAGTAAACCTTCGTCCTGAAGAAGCGCAACAGGAAAACCGGTTTGCGTATTTATTATCATCATACATCCGGACGATGTGGGTAAACCGATCTCACTGTTGCTGTAACTACCTGCTGCAATTTTAATCGTTGCATAAGCAGAAGCTTTCATCAGGCCATATTTAATGTGGAGCTCGCCATGCGGTAAGGGCAAATGCCCGACGGGAGGAATAATACAGTCACCCTGAGAGTAGGCGATATATCCAGCCTCTAACTCAGTCATTAAATCATTGAGATGAGGCAAGCTTTGTTCTATCTCTGCATAGGTGAAAATTTTCATTGCTTCATCCCCTGATGTTCACTATTGAATTAAATTTATCTTCAGAGATATTTCCTCCGCACAGAAGCACCACTACATTCTTATTTTTATACTTTGAGGTATTTTTCAATAAACCAGCCAGTGCAACACCAGCGGCACCTTCAACTTTATAATGATGATGTTCGAAGACTGACTTCATCGCATCAGCGATTTCAGTTTCTGTCACTGTTGTAGTTGCGGAAATAACATCCTGACAAACAGAAAGAGTTATGGCCCCTTCTTCTATTCCGCCAGCAGTACCATCAGACAACGTTTCTTTTTCCGGAACTTCGATAATTCTCCCGGCCTTCATACATTCAAGCATCGCTGGTGCGTTTTCAGGCCAACAGCCAACAATGTCGACATTCTTATTAGCATCACAACCGCGGGTTTTCATCCAAGAGCCAATGCCACTAATCAAACCGCCACCGCCGACACTAATAAAAATGGCATCGACATCAGGTAGATCTTCGAGAATTTCAGGAGCCAGAGTTCCCTGCCCTGCCATAATGTTGAGATCATTATAAGGGCTGATATAAGTAAGCCCCTGCTCTTTAGCATCGGCGGCAGCCTGACGTTCTGCATTATCGCCAACCCCTGGCACCTTAATCAAAGTTGCACCACAGCTAAGAATTTTTTCTTCTTTAGCTGCGCTGATGGAAGTTGGTACATAGATAGTTACAGGAATACCCAAAGTCTTAGCAGCCATAGCCGTAGCTGCACCGTGATTCCCAGAACTGGCTGTAATCACACCTTTTACTTTGTCACTTTCACTCAGGTTTAACATCGCGCTGGTAGCGCCGCGAACTTTAAAACTGCCAGTGTTTTGCAGGTTTTCACACTTGAAATAAAGGTTACATCGGCATAATTCTGACAGAACTTTCGAGTACACCAGCGGTGTCTTAACAACTCCGTTGTCTGAATAAAATTGCTTTTCCTGTAATGCTGCTGTTCTTTGGGCAACGATAGATTTATCTATTTTCATGTGCTGTACCTTAATTACTCGCTGATAAAACCGAATTACTCAAGTTTATTCACCTGGTTAACTGGTTAAATATCAATTCGGCGATGTTAATATTGGCCAATTCATATGAATTAAGTTTTCATCAACACATTCAATGCACTCGAAGTCGCAGACAAGGTTCTCTGCTAAGACTACACGCCATAAGCCTTTTTCATTAAATCAACTAAGAGTTCAACTGCCAGATTCTTGTCATTCCTTCTGTATGCCAGCTGCAAATTGCAATAATAGGCAGTTTCATCAATGAGTAATGGTTTCATCAGCCCCGCTTTCACCCAATACTCAGCATAGTGTTCCGGTAGATAACCAACATAATTACCCGATAAAATCAGGGTTGCGATGCACTCGATATCACCTGTGAGGGACGCAGTCTTTAAGTAAGGAGATGGTGGCGGTGTCCAGTCCTGAGTGTAATCTCTTGCGGCATAGTTAGTTTCCTGTAGCCTATCCAATGTCAACTCATCATCCCGTAAAGAAAATAAAGGGTGATTCTTACCACAATACATCACCTGAAACTCATCAAAAATACTGAAATGGCTGATCGAATCAGGAGCTTTATACACAGGCATCACAGCCGCGTGGATTTGCTCTTCCTGAAGCATTTTAAGCAACTTTTTGGGATTGCTCTTGTGTAACTGTATATTGACTTCAGGTGCTTGCAGGCCAAATTCACCTATCACTTCCGGCAACTTAAAATGCTGACATGTCGCCAACACATCAACCATGCCAATGTGTAACTCTCCAACCAACTGACCTCGGCATTCAGCCACATCCGCTCGGAATGTCTCTACGGCTGAAAACAGTTTGCGGGCTGATGCATAAACCAACTCACCATGATCTGTCAGCTGGAAACCACCTCTTCCTCGCTGACACAAAGTCAGTTTTAGTCTCGATTCCAACTGCGACATGTAAGAGCTGATGGCTGGCTGATTAAGATTTAATTCATCTGAAGCGGCAGAAAAACCCCGATTGCGAACGACAGCCATAAAGACTCTCAATGAACGGATGTCTACGTTATCCAGGTTCGGTAACGGTGGAAATTTGTTCTCTTTCATGATTAGCCATCAAAAACATTTCATTTCCCATATGTTAGAATCAAAACATACATTTTTATATATTTTTAATCCGCACTATTTCATTCTGAGGCCATCATCACGGATGAGAAGATTAAAGAATTTGTGCTCTTTTAGAGCAGTCAAATCACTCACGGTTCCAATCATCTTGTATCAGCTGTAAAGTACCCAGATTCATTACCCTAAGGGCATGATGTCCACGGTAATAACTGCGATTTTATATACTTAAGACACCCACCTTTATCCAACATGTGATAATGCTTTGTGCTGTAATAAACAGGTGGGTTGCAGTAACAAGAAGTGAAAAACATATGAATTTTGATGACAAAGTAATTGATAGCCTTGATGAACTGGAAGCTTTCCTGCTGGCTGTTGAAAGTGGTGCGCTGGGACTGACAAACGTTGCAGGTGTTGCGATGGCAACCAGCAATGCCGATGGCCGCCCTTTTGTTGCAGTGCTGGATGATAAGCATCAACTGATTCTTGGCCGTTGGGTATCTCAGGATGTTTACGAGAACGGAAAAGATCTTGTGCGCTATGGACCGAAGAAGAACTTACACTAAGCATTACGTTCACAGCAGCTCTGCATAATTGAATCTGCCTAACAGGCACTTTTAATAGCAAACGCCACCAGTTTTTGCTGGTGGCGTTTTCTTTAAGCGATCAATGGAAATTTCTCTAACCAATTATTGTCATCTCATTCACAACAAATGAATCAACCGCACCTTCTGTTGCCGCCATATAGTCCTTCAAATGCTGTGCGTTCATATGGGCTTGCCATAACTCTCGAGATTCCCAGTTCTCATAAAACAAAAAGTGCGCTCGGTTTTCATTGTCTTGATGCAAATCATACTGCAGGCATCCCTCCTCAGCACGAGTGATATCTATCAGTTTTTCAAGTTCTGTTTTAACCAATTCTGCCTTGTCAGCCTTAGCGATAATATTTGCAACAATCGTCAATTTTGTCATTCAGTATCCCCTACCTTCTTACGGATTCATTTCAAATTACGTTGGAATAATAATAGAAGGCGATAGCACGACTACAAACCATCTAATCATTGAATCATTATCAAATAACTTTTGATAATCCGATAAATGCCTTTTAAATAAAGGCTCACACAGACTTCTACTTAACTTCTACTTCGCAACTTAATTTCAGAAAGCCCTCTCATCATATGCTTTATTTCACTCGCAAAAATCCAATCCGGTTTTCGTGTATTACCAGGTCCTTGTGATTGTCGCCGAAGGGTTTAAACAAGAATTTCGAAAACGCTCTCATTAATGTTCCCACCACTTAAAATTATCAGGCTCCAAATAAGTAACTAACTGAATTGTAGGAATCTATTAAAGAAAGCCTCCCCATTAATGTAATAATGAATTTTGATAAGGACATTTTATGCAAAAATCATTAATAACCTGCGCACTGATGCTGAGTTTCAGTGCTGTCGGACAAGCTCATGACATAGACTGCTCTCAACTCGAACAATCGCAAAAATGGAAAGAAATAAGCAACTGCGATAATAATATCGGGAATATACCTCCCAAAGTAACTCTTACCTCTCCTCTAAATAACACTCAATTCGTTGACTCCAATACTATTATCCTTTCGGCACATACCAACGATATTGATGGCTCGATAGAAAATGTGACGTTCTTGATTGATGATAAAATCGTGGGAACGCTGACTTCTGAGCCCTTTTCCCTTAAGTGGAGAGCTGAGAACGGAACCCATAAAGTAACAACAAAGGTTACCGACAATCAGGGTAGTACAAGCACAGATTCTGCCACTATTTCTGTTGTAAGAGCAACTGGAAACCAGCCACCAACTGTCAGCCTTGTTACTCCAGTACAGGAGTCTCAGTTAAGTTCTGGGCAAAAAGTTCTGATTTTGGCAAAAACCTCTGATCTAGATGGCGCTGTCAGCAAAGTCGATTTTTATCTTGATGATAAACTTATTGAATCCGACACTGAGACACCTTTCGAGTTAAACTGGCAAGTAACGGAAGGTACAAATAAATTTGTGGTTAAAGCTACCGATAATGAAGAGGCTTCAACAATCAGCGAAGCGATCTCCGTTACAGTTGCAGAACAAACATCGGGCACTGGCTGCGCCGGAATGCCTGTATACAAAGCAGGCAGTGCCTATAACGCCGGAGATATAGTTCAAAACCATAACCATAAATACCGATGTAATATTGCTGGCTGGTGTTCCTCCAAAGCAGCCTGGGCCTACGAACCGGGACAAGGGCAACATTGGACCGAAGCCTGGAGTGACCTTGGTGTTTGTGCCATTGTGCCTGAAGTCAAAATTACAGCTCCGACAGCCAACAGCCACCTCCTTGCCGGAAGTGATGTCAAAATAGAAGCCAACGCCGCAGACAGCGACGGCTCAATCGCTCAGGTTCAGTTCTTTGCCGGTAACTCAGCCCTTGGAACAGATACAACAGCACCATACTCTGCCAATTGGTTAGCCAACGGCACAGGCGACATAGCATTGAAAGCTGTTGCGACAGATAACGAAGGCAACAAGGGTGAAGCATCCGTGCTAGTTAGCTTAAGTGATCAAACGTTAGCTACCAGCCTGACATCACCAGCCAGCGGTACAACGGCCACCCTTGGTAAACCGTTCACTTTGGCTGCAACGGCATCCTCACTCACAAATGCAATTCAAAAAGTAGACTTTCTTGTTAACGGCAGCATTGTTGCGACTGATAACACCGCTCCATACAGCGTTAACTGGACTGCAGGCTCACCGGGCAGTTACACCGTCACCGCCATGGCGACAGATACTAAGGGTAATACCGCAATTTCATCCTCAGCATCGGTCAAAGTTACAGAGCATTTGCCTTCAAATACCAAACATCAACTGATTGGTTACTGGCACAACTTTGTTAATGGTGCTGGCTGTCCAATGAACTTACATGACATTTCTCCGGCATGGGATGTTATTGATATCGCTTTTGCAGAAAACGATCGTAACAGCAACGGAACCGTTCACTTCAACCTGTATTCCGGTGATATCTACAGTTCCTGTCCGGCGTTGGATCCTGCTCAGTTCAAGCAGGATATCCGTGCACTTCAGGCACAAGGCAAGAAAATTGTTTTGTCACTGGGCGGGGCCGAAGGCACTATCACCCTCAACACTGATGCGGATGAAGCTAATTTTGTATCCAGCCTGACTGATATCATCAAGGAATGGGGATTTGACGGCCTCGATATTGATCTGGAAAGCGGTTCTAACCTGCTTCACGGCACTCAAATTCAGGCTCGTCTGCCTCGCGCACTGAAGAAGATTGAAGCCAACACCGGCGGAAATATGTACCTGACTATGGCCCCGGAACATCCTTATGTTCAGGGCGGTATGATCGCTTACTCTGGAATTTGGGGCGCTTACATCCCGCTTATTGATGAACTGAGAGACACGCTAGATCTGCTTCATGTCCAGCTATATAACAACGGCGGGCTTGCAAACCCTTACATGCCGGGAGCTGCTCCTGAAGGTTCTGTCGATATGATGGTGGCTTCTGCGAAAATGTTGGTTGAAGGCTTTAAACTGGCTAACGGCACCATGTTCCAGCCATTGAGGGATGATCAGGTAGCCATTGGTCTACCATCAGGTCCAAGTTCAGCGAACTCAGGCCAGGCACCAATCCAGAATATCATTAATGCCCTGGATTGCCTGGCGGTCGGCACTAGCTGTGGCACGGTTGTTCCAACTAAGCTGTATCCAAACTTCGGAGGCGTCATGACATGGTCGATAAACTGGGATCAGCATGACGGTTATAACTTCTCCAAACCAGTGGGTGATAAGCTTAAAACGATGAACAGCAAGTAGCTCAGAAACAAGTACAGTCCGATAGGTGTTATACATAAGCGCTAATCGGATAAAAAAATCCCCCTGACAACACGCCAGTCGTCAGGGGGATAACTACATCAAAAGAACGGCTATTATTGTTTACTTATTTGCTTAAAGATAAGGCTCAGTATTTCTCCCTCACCTTCCTGCGGAGCTGGATTATCCCACTCACCGGATGTATCAATCCAGAATGACTTCACTGAGAAATATTCACCGTCAGTCTCAACAATCGACATAGTTTCTGTTGAGCCTACATATTCAGAATGAGTCATGTTCAGGATCAGGTGCCCTTCATTAATTTGCCAGTTGAAGGCGAACTCACCATCTTCGGCATCAATAAATGCCCCGGTATGATCCGGATTGAAACGCAGTTGCTCATCTTCAACATAGCTCGGTGTTTCACCTTCATTTGATTGCAGGAACATCAAAGACCAGGTAGAAGTTTTGTTCTGAGAGCCCACCAGCATATCTTCTGTAAATTGCAGCAACTTATCGTCTGTCTTAACCTGACACTGACTGACAGCGTCATAGAAGTCTGCAATGCGTTTGTACGCTGACGGCTGATCGTTAGCTTCGTCCCATGGTGTATTCCCTGTCTGGCATTCAGTTATCGGTTCCTCATATTCACGGAATACGAAACTCCAGATATCTCGTACCCATGCGCCATCTTCCTGATAGACATCATAAGTAACAAAGCTGCTTTGTTCGTCTGAGAACAATAAGTTTGCCAACAACATGTATTCATCCGGGTTAGTGCTGTCCCACAACTTCAGGTAACCTTCGGATGTTAATGCCCATGTACGTGTTGAACTGACACGGTTTTCACCGGCACGGAAGTAACTCAACGAGTTGTCTGCGTTAAACTTATACGCACGCGTATCACCATCAGCACGGACGCGGACAAACATGGTGTCAGCGATTTCAGCCGTATCTTCGCCGGTAATGACATGATGATCACCACATTGCTCTACAGCTGCGTTAAAGTCCTCTACTGTTGCGTCAGACTGCTTAACATCACAGCTACGCACGGTGTAATCCTCCGGACGCTGGTAAGTAAACCCTGACGATGAGATATCTTTAAGCACTTGTTCGTTTTCCGTCCAAACACTGTATGTCTTGAAGCTGATACGCGAATCATCACTACTCACATAGGCAAAGTAATCCAGATCACCATTACCGAAATCAACCACAACAATACCGTCTGAATTTATCGTCCACGTAAAGTCACCATCCGGATAACCATTGCGATAATACGTACCGGTTCCGTTTTCATTAAATACCCAATGACGCAACTCACCGCGGCTGTTCAGGCGATAATACTCAGCTCCACCAATAACAGACTGACTGGTTGCTTCAAATTCACATTGTGTAGCAGTTGTCAGGAAGTCGTCATAACTCGGGTTGCCAACTGGCACATCATTAACCTCATCCCACTGAGAGTCACCATCTGTACAGACGGTATACTCTTTCACGCCAATACCGAGCTCTTTCGCACGAAGGTTGGCCTGTTCCTGATTTAGATAGAATTCCCCGACCCAACTGGTCCAGCTCAATGCAGGAGTAGTACTGACTGTATTGATACCAATCACCATGCGTGAATATGCGTCATACCAGTTCCAAGGCTCATCCGTTGTCGGTATAGCAATTATCAGAGTACCGGCTCCGTCATCACTAGCCAGCCATCCCTGCTTGATGCCATTATCAACCAATGTGATGTCTATCAGCTGATAGCTACCATCATCATTACCGGTAAAGGCTGCATGATTTGTAATGAGGTGCCATGTGACAGGCTGCTGTGCTTCATCAATGCGGAACGATGAGGTCAGCAACTTACTGTCATAACTGCTCAATCCCGGTAATTCAATCGTAGTGATCTGCGATAAGTCGTGACCATTCTGCCTCAGGCTTTCGACTTTACCGGCAAGGTCCCCAACATTCTGGCTACCCCACTCGGCAAAGCGATGGCCCAGCCACATGCCGTTATCCAACTGCTGATAGATCTTATAATCTTGCCCGATATCATCTGTTACCGCGGTGAAGTTTTCACTTGGCTGATTAAAGTAAGAATCGGCTAAAGCGAAATGCGACCACTCAACACTTTCAGTGTTCTCTGTAACACTCACATCTTTCTTCTGTAGATGATACTGGTTGAATATCACACCATTGGGATTGGTTTCATCAGTCAATTTCACATGACGATTATCTACCTGATCTAATAGATAACGCTGACCAGACTGACTCACCATCTTCAGCCCATCAACCAGAGTCACTTCCCGGTTCACTTCATACCAGTAAGGGCCTAAAACATCATGCTTGCCTTGCACATAGTTAAAGTGAGCATATTCTTCGAAATCAACACCATGAGGATTAGGCCAAATCGGACGCTGATAAGCAAAAGTATAAGCCCCGGCTTCGCCAATAGTTAAACGGAAGCTGGCATTCGTTGTTCCATCAGCCTGCCAGTCACGACTCTCTTCAAACTGATTTTGAACATGATTAACTAGCGTATTGACGATACGGCAACTGTAATCAGCCGTATGACTTTCTGCATCAAAATCGAACTCGGAAATTGGATACTGTTCAACGACAGTAGTTACTGTGTCGGTTGTATCCAGAGTTTCAGAGTTAACTTGTGTGGCTTTGGTTTCAATGACGTACTGAATAACATCAATACCAGTCAGGTTTTTAGCATCAATTTGTGCTAACAGGTTGATGTTGTTAAATTCACGCGGATTTGGTCCGTTATCACCACCTTCAGCCTTAGCATTATCTTCATCGATATAACGCCAGAGGGTTTCACCTGTCTCGGTGCGGTTACCACGATCCAGTGACTTACCTTTGTATTGAGCGTTTCCATCCTGGTTATAATCAAAATCCCATGAAGTTTGACGATAGAACTCACCGGATGAATGTAAGACATCAACCGATACTTCTTTACCGAAATATTGATTGCCGTCTGCAATCTGATAAGTGACAGTTTGTGTGGTGCGGATATCGCCGTTATTTAGCGTTTCTACAACTGTGCTTGTGTCTGTTTTTAACTCACGGACATCATTCAGTAACTGAACCATCACGGGGCCAGAAAACTGCTTTGATGTTGTTACATCAGCCGCTGACTTTTCTGCGTCATCAGGGAACTGATCCGCCAGGTTGTCACCGTAACCATCGCCGTCAGCATCGGCCCATTCGTCACTGTTTCCGGGGAATTTGTCAACATGGTTATCGCCATAACCATCCTCATCACCGTCAGCCCATTCTGTCTTATCTTCCGGGAACTTATCGGCTAAGTTGTCGCCATAACCGTCTTCATCAGCATCGGCCCATTCATTGACATCATCAGGGAACTTGTCGTTATGATTATCACCATGCAGGTCCCCATCCTTATCTGCCCACTCCGTTTTATCTTCCGGGAACTTATCAGCTAAGTTATCACCGTAACCATCGCCATCAGCGTCTGCCCATTCCTCACTGTTGTCCGGGAACAGATCATCTTCGTTATCACCATGATTATCCCCGTCCTTATCAGCCCATTCGGTTTGATCATTCGGGAACTTATCAGCAACTTCATCACCATAGCCGTCGCCGTCAGTATCCCGCCACTCCTGAGCATTATTCGGGAACACATCATCCTGATCTTTTACCCCGTCATCGTCGTCATCGTCGTCATCGGTTGCTTTTGAGTAAACAGAACCATCAACGATAATGGTTTCTTCCTCCTGAAGATCTTTGATCACAGCCTTAGATGCATCGAAACTATCAAGCACATCCGTAGCTTCACCCTTAGCATTGTCCTCCATTTCATCGAGGGTTTTCGGCAACAACTCTGCTTTGACCATCGCAGATGCTTTATTCGCTACCGCTTTATTTTGGGTAAAATCACCCAATACCTCATCACTTTCTATACCCAGCTCATCAGCCAGCTCTTTTGAAGCCAGCTCTTTGGACTGATTGGCGGTTTTCATTTTGATATGAACAAGAGTGGAAAGTGGCGTAACATCAGTTTCACCGGCCGGTGCTGACATTACAAAACCGCCGGAAATAGGCTTATCCGGGCTATCTTCATCGACAGTCACACCGGCTTTAGCTTTCACTATAATCGGATAACTTTCCGGAGAAGCGATGCCGGTAACATCCAGTTCAACTTTACCGCCTTCACCAGTAACACCAGCAGGCTCATTACTGTCCTGCACGTAGTTTGGTGTTACATCAAGCCATACATCCGCTTTTCTCAAATATCCGTCAATCGCGGTTACACTCATTGACGCCTTAGGTTCTGGACTGGCCTGCGAGTTATTCGAGCTATCATCATCACAGGCTGTCATCAGTAGTAAGGTACCCAGCCCTACTGCCGTTGCGAGAGGATGCCGTTTCATAATACCGTTCCTTGTATCTCTTCTACGATTAAAGAACCTCAAGGTAACGGCGTCAGATAGATAAATACTTAACCTTCACTTAATACAAGAAGGCATTTCAACCCTATTCCGTCATACTGCACAGATACCTTAAGGAATAAATGATTAATACTTTTACGATGGTTATAGGATTTACTTACTCGGGCTTCATCACCCGAACGGGGGATAAGTATTTACTGACGGGAGAAATAAAGCGGTAACTTTGATCTGGAACATTAATTAATGTTCAGGCAAAAAAGAAATACAATACGCAGCACATATTTTATTGCATGGGGCTTATGCACTGGTAGCGATTATGTAAAATTAATTTGACTAGAAAATTGAGAGGCATTTCCCAGTAAACAAGCTATTTATTGCTATTTCGATAAAAGTTAGGGATAGGAAAACATATCCGATGTTGGCAAACTAATACAAATTAAGCGCAAACACCTAATTACCTCTATGATTGCCGGGTAAACAATACTACCCTGTTTCGCCGTTTCTGAAATGAAGGCTGCTTTCGTGACCATGCTGCCGGATGAGTGGTTTTAGCAATCAGTGTTCTCCCGTCGTATACCTTTTCAATCACAAACATAGTCAGGCCAGCTAAATCAATTGAACCCGACGCACCGATACACGGCTCTGTGATATTCTGACTGCTTTCCGCTATTGAAAGGCCGGTTTGCTGTTGCACCACGTCAATAAAGTGTTGTTCGAAGGTATTACGGTTACCGCTGCTGTATGCGCTTGAACCATTTTCGGTGTAAAAATCACCTACAGTACAGGCATTAATAACAAGCAAAGGCTCTATCGCGCTTAACCGTTGCTCCAAAAAGACTTTCCTGTCAGCCCACAAACGCAAGAAATTTTTCGTACGGTGTACACATGTATCTTTCACCCCGAGTGAACATTGCTCATGCAAGGCATTGATAACAATAACCGGATAGTTTCCATCTTCTAATGAAATCTGTTCTCTGAATAACAATCCCGCAAGATAGTCCCGGATATTCCGCCCTGTTGCACCATTAACCGGTCTTGCGTATACATGCTCACCAGTCAAAATATCGCGAACACCATGAACAATGAACTCTTCAATATGGGGGCTTTCCGTTACGACGACGATTGGCTTTTTAAAACGATCTTTAAACTTGTCATAAGCATCCAACCCTACAAAGCAGATGTCATAATTGGCAGTTTTACGCAGGTGGTATTGCCCGCCTCGCACCATGAGGACTGCAAGCACTTCATCTCTGCACACCTTTAAATCATGACTTTGTTCTGTAGTTGTATTGCCCGCCATCGTTCAACCCTGATATATAACTCAACGCATCTACTCTATCGTAAACCCTAAGACATACTCAACTGCACACTCACCCCAGAAAGCTCTAAGGTTGGCTCGTTCACCCACATACAAAAAGAGCACCTTCGGGTGCTTTTTTATTGTAACTCTACCACTCAACTTTCGAATGAAATTACGATACCGCAGCTGTATACAGCCCCACAGCTATTAAAATCGCCGCAATGGCTAACAGCACTTCAAACATCTTCTCAAACATAAACTATCCAACCATTGAAAAAATGGCGATTAAAAGTACTTTTAAGCACTTCAGCCACACTACATTTTGTATCTTACCTGTAATGGCTAAATCCAGGCTGAACAACAAAAAAAACATGTAAATTCATTACAAACATTCTGATTCATTTCTAATGATTAAAAGTACTTAAACCTCAGTTTCATAGATAACCACGCCGTAATTCCCAATACAGCTTTAAATAGCTTGATAAATTCGATGCCCGACTGATTAATTGAGCGTCATATTTCACTTATGATCTAAATATATTAATGGATTCACTGAAAAATTTATTTATCTCTGCTGTCATTACTATCAGCAGCTACAGCTATTCAATTGAAATAAATGACATTTTATTACCATTCAATGAGTACAGCGCTCTCAGGTTGCTGGCAAAGTCAAAAGTCAGCACCATTCAACTTCCGGCACTATTTAATTCAGACATCAACGATATTTATGGTGAAGATAAAAATAACAATCAATTCAGAGATGACTACGAGGCAATGCTTTTGTCGAATTATCAACACCCGGAATATGTCGCAATGGGATTATTATCAGCAAAACACTGGAAGCTTTTGTTAGATATCCACAATAATAATTTAACGATTACAGATAAAAAACATGCGAAGGCAATACTTGAACTAAGTCTTGAGATTAACCATTGCTATTATCATTTACAAAGAATAGACAAAGACCTCCACTCTCCTCTGTTGAGTTACTTCAATACCGAACAGAGGCTAACAGCCAAAAAAGACGCTGAACAAAAACTGTTTTCATTAATTGGCAAGCAACAGGAGTCACGGTCTCACGAACGCCTACCTTGTGAAGTTTTCAGCACCATGCTATCTGCAGAGCTGGACTCAGCAGTCAGCAGCTAATCAGCCATTCAAAAACATAATCTTTTTACTCAAGCTGACTGTCTTCATTATTGCCTTCCGGTATCAGTGCTCGTCCTGAACTGCTTTCCGTCACATCAGCCTGCGCCATCAACTCCTGCTCTTTTTTCTCCATTGTCCGGAACTGGGCTTCGCAGACACTTTCTGTCACTCTGTCTTCTCCGTAAGTGCTCAAACAACGATCCATGTATTCTTCATATGACATTAACAGTGTGTCCGAATGCGCCGATGCCATCACCATCAACCCTGCTCCTGCAAGGAGTAGCTTCACCTTCATCATTACTCACAACCTTCATACCGCTGTTTTTGACTTCTTTAAGTGAAGTTGATGACACAAAGCTCTGCCAGTTAAATAATGAGAAATAAAGAAAAGGGAGCCAACAGACTCCCTCATACAGCGTGTTTTTCTTAGTTTTAAAACAATTAACCGCGATAGTAATTCTGAGGAACAAACGGCATTTTTTCGACTGTCATTGGCAGCTTCTTACCACGCACTTCAGCAAAAATTTCTGTTCCCAACTGAGCAAGATCTGTTTTAACATATGCCATCGCGACAGGCACGCCTTTAGTCGGCCCAAACGTACCACTGGTCACAACACCGATTTCATTATCATCAGCATCGAACAGTTTACTGCCTTCACGGACTGGAGCTTTAGACTGGCCTACAAGGCCGACACGTTTTCGTGCCACATCTTTAGTTTTGATCTGCTCAAGAATAATTTCCGCACCAGGGAAACCTCCTGCACGCTCACCGTCAGCGCGGCGTGGCTTGCTGATTCCCCAAAGCAGGCTGGCTTCAACCGGTGTTGTAGTTGTATCAATATCATGCCCGTACAGGCACAAACCACATTCAAGGCGCAGTGAATCTCGGGCACCAAGGCCAATCCATTCAACCTCTTCCTGACCGAGCAACTCACGAGCCAGGGTATCAGCCTTACCTGCCGGCACGGAAATCTCATACCCATCTTCACCGGTATAGCCGGAACGGCTAACAAAGCATTCAACGCCCAGCAATTCATACTTACCGGCATCCATAAACACCATGTCACTGACAGCCGGATTCAGGCGAGCCAGCACTTCAGCTGCTTTCGGCCCCTGCAACGCAAGCAGTGCGCGATCTTCAATAAGCTCCAGCTCTACATCCTGCGGTAGGTGGGCTTTGATATGTGCAATATCTTGCTCTTTACAGGCTGCGTTAACCACAACAAACAGGTGTTCTCCGAAGTTAGTCACCATCAAATCATCAAGAATGCCGCCCTGCTCATTAGTAAAGAAGGCATAACGCTGCTTACCAGCGGGCAAATCGATAATATCTACCGGCACCAGCGCTTCTAATGCTTTTGCTGCGCTCTCACCGTGAAGACGAAGCTGACCCATATGGGATACATCAAACAGGCCGGCAGCCTCACGACAATGGATGTGTTCCTTACGCACACCCAATGCGTATTGAACGGGCATATCATAGCCGGCAAAAGGAACCATCTTTGCACCCATTTCAATGTGAAGTGCGTGCAGGGGTGTTACCAGTAGTTCTTGAGACATACGTATTACTCCATCAACCGCAGGCATGCGGCACAGTTTCCATTTAATGTTGCAGCCATGTTAAAAGCAGTTTCTTATAGTAAACAAAGTTTCTTTGTGAGCAAACTGCGTGACTTCACATAATTTTAGTAAAAAGGAAATTTGTACCCATGATTAAACCGACGAAAGAATAACTTGCCCTCAACAGCAAAGCATTGCCAGCTGATTCTATGATGCAGTAACCCAAAGAATATGGGCATCTTCATTGCTGACAGAAACCAGCATATGGCCCATGGTGGCATCGTAGTAAACCGAGTCCCCTTCTTTAAGGTTTACTGGTTCATAAAACTCAGAATAGAAAATGATTTCACCGAAAAGTACCAACAGGAACTCCTCGCCGTCATGGCGGATCCAATCAGAGTAATCTTCAAATCGGCGGGCACGTACCCGTGACTTGAACGGCATCATTTTCTTATTGGTCAGTTGCGTTGCCAGCAACTCATGTTCGTAGGTAGTCGTCGGATGCGGTTTACCTTCATCAATGCGGGTAATGTCCCGTCGACCAGTCGCGCGGATTTGTTTTGGCGGAGCAAACAGTTGAGGAATATCAATCTCTAACCCACCAGCAAGTTTCTGCATTGCCTGAAACGTCGGTGAGATTTGCTCATTTTCGATTTTTGATAGTGTGGAACGGGCCAAGCCGGTACGTTTACTGGCTTCTTCCAAGGTCAAGCCGTGAGCTACGCGAATTTCTTTCAGACGCTTACCGAGTTGCAAAGGCTCTATTTTTTCAGCTTTTTCGGCTTCACGCTCTCTTTCAACTGTCATAGACGGGTAGATATCAACTTGATGTTCGTCGCTCATTACACCTCTCCCTGATACATCAATCCCTTCATTCTGGCATAGCCGATAAGAAACTCAAAAGTCATACGAATCAAAAAGTATGACCCATACGTCATATTTAAAACAAAGTTTCCAAAAGGAAACTGCGTAATCCGTGAACAAGATTTAATCCGATTTAAACAGGAAAACAAATGTCTTATTCCTCTTTTTCTTCTTCCTCAGTAACACGAACAAATCCCCTTCGAGACCATACCCCACAGGGGCTTATTTACAATTTTAACTCAATATCAACACATGATCCGCCCGACAATTTGAACAAAAAACAGATCAATCAGCAGAAAACCCCATGACACAACGCAAACGTTTGCTTAAAATCATCGCGATTAAAATAGACAAGGATCCACTATTGGAAATTCGACGCTGATCGGCTATCAATAGAAAGGTATGTTACGCAGTTGTTAGTACAAAGCATCGAAGTGCACATATGCCCTGTGCTAAAACTGCTGAAAGCATCATTTATAACAAGCATAACAACAAAAGCGCATCACGCTGGAAAAAGGAAATCCCCCTCCCGGGGCGCGACTGAGGATAACGTGAAATGAAAGCTTCATACCAAAACCATGACCTTGAGATGTTTTTTTCAACCGATCTTGCTCAGATCGACGGAGCAGTCAACGCTGGCATCATGGCAGAGCTCAACCGCCAAAATCAGCAAATCGAACTAATTGCTTCCGAAAACATCGTATCTAAAGCGGTTATGCAAGCTCAGGGAACCTGCCTGACAAACAAATACGCCGAAGGCTATGCCGGTCGTCGTTACTATGGCGGCTGTGAGCATGTCGATGAGGTAGAAAAGATCGCCATCGCCCGAGCCAAACAGCTTTTCCAGTGTGAATATGTCAATGTTCAGCCACACTCCGGCGCCCAGGCAAACGGCGCGGTTATGCTTGCCCTGCTTCAGCCGGGCGACACCATTCTCGGCATGTCGCTCGATGCCGGAGGCCACCTGACTCACGGTGCCCGTCCTGCCCTTTCCGGTAAATGGTTCAATGCCGTCCAGTACGGGGTGGATAAAGATACCTGTGAAATCAACTACGATAACGTTCGTGAACTGGCTCTCGAAAGTCAGCCCAAAATGATCATTGCTGGTGGCTCTGCCATTCCACGCAAAATTGATTTTGCTAAATTCCGCGCCATTGCCGATGAAGTCGGCGCTTTCCTGATGGTCGATATGGCTCATATCGCCGGACTGATCGCCGCAGGCGAACACCCTAGCCCGATTCCTCATGCCCATGTTGTCACAACTACAACACACAAAACCTTGCGCGGACCACGTGGCGGCATGATCCTGACTAACCATGAAGACATTAATAAAAAGATTAATTCAGCGGTATTCCCCGGTCTGCAAGGCGGACCACTGATGCACGTTATCGCCGGTAAAGCAGTTGCCCTTGGCGAGGCGCTGGAACCGGAATTCAAGCTCTATATTAAAAACGTGATCAACAATGCGAAAGTGCTGGCCGAAGTCCTGCAAGCTCGAGGATGCGACATTGTAACCGGTGGTACAGACACACACCTGATGCTAGTCGATCTTCGCCCTAAGGGCCTGAAGGGTAATCAGGTTGAAGAAGCTCTGGAACGTGCAGGCATTACCTGCAACAAGAACGGCATCCCATTCGATCCTGAAAAACCAATGGTGACATCAGGTATTCGCCTCGGAACACCGGCTGGCACCAGCCGTGGTTTCGGTGCAGAAGAATTCAGACAAATCGGTGAATGGATTGGTGATGTCCTCGACGGACTGGCAGCCAATCCGGAAAACAACAGTGAGGTTGAAAAGCGTGTTAAGCAGCAGGTACAGAAACTTTGTGGCCGCTTCCCGCTTTATCACTAAATCAACAAGCCTTCACCGCCGCTGACACGGAAGCCCGTCGGCGGCTTTAAATAAAGGCAAAACCAATGTTTCATACCTATAAACATAAGCAGAGACAACCGGCTTAAAAAGAAAAACAATCAATATCAGCGAAAACACTGCGCAAGGAGTTAGAAATGGAAAATACATTGAAGTTCACTGAAAGTCACGAGTGGGTACGCGACAACGGTGATGGCACTATCACCATGGGGATTTCGGATCATGCTCAGGGCCTGCTTGGTGATGTTGTCTTCGTAGACCTTCCTGAAGTCGGTGATTCAACAGAAGCCGGCGAAACCTTCTCTCTGGTTGAGTCGGTAAAAGCAGCGTCTGATATCTACTCCCCTGTTACCGGTGAAATCGTTGAAGTTAACGAAGATTTGGAAGACAGCCCGGAGCTTGTAAACGAAGAACCATACGAAGGCGGCTGGATTGCTAAAATCAAGATTGCAGATATTGAAGAACTTGAAAAGCTAATCGACGGCGAGAAATACCTGGCGACCCTCGAAGAAGACTAATGAACTTCGGCTTTTAAGCACACAAATCTGCGCTTAAAAGCCGTTTTACGTTGTTATCGAAGAATTCTCTTTATTTACCTGATGCTCACAGGTAACAGGTAGTAACAGTTCAGGATAGAACCATGACCGACATGACTCTTCTAAATGCATTAAGTGACGATAAGGAATTTGCAGGTCGTCATAATGGCCCGGATTCAGCACAACAAAAAATCATGCTAGATACTATCGGCGTTGCAAGCGTTGACCAGTTGATTGAAGAAACTGTTCCTGCAGCAATTTGCCTGCCGGAACCAATGAAGCTTGACCAGCCACAAAGCGAAGCGGACATGCTGGCAGCCTTAAAAGCAATGGCCGCTAAGAACACCATCAACCGCAGCTACATCGGTCAGGGTTACTACAACACTTACACCCCAAACGTTATTCTGCGTAACGTTCTTGAAAACCCGGGCTGGTACACCGCCTACACCCCTTACCAGCCAGAGATCTCACAGGGCCGCCTGGAATCCCTGCTTAATTACCAGCAGATGATTATGGATATGACTGGCATGGAGCTGGCTAATGCCTCATTGCTTGATGAAGCCACTGCTGCCGCCGAAGCCATGACCCTGTGCCAGCGCGCAAGCAAAAACAAGAGCAAAGCCTTTTTTGTTTCTGATGAGCTGCACCCGCAAACCATCGATGTCGTCCGCACCCGAGCCGGATACATTGGCATTGAAATTATCAGCGGCTCTATCGACGAACTCGATAACCACGATGTATTCGGTGCTCTGGTACAGTACCCTGGTACCACAGGTAATATCCATGACCTGACTGACATCATCGAGCAAGCTCACAGCAAAAAGACCCTTGTGGCCGTTGCTTCCGATTTGCTAGCCCTTACCCTGCTGAAATCACCGGGAGGAATGGGCGCAGATGTTGTGATCGGCAGCGCCCAACGTTTCGGTGTGCCAATGGGCTTCGGTGGTCCTCACGCCGGATTTATGGCAACCAAAGACAAACACAAGCGCACCATGCCGGGCCGTGTTATCGGCGTATCAAAAGATGCCAAAGATAACCAGGCTCTTCGCATGGCGATGCAAACCCGTGAACAGCATATCCGCCGGGAAAAAGCGACGTCTAATATCTGTACCGCACAGGCATTACTGGCTAACATGGCAGCTTTCTATGCCTTATACCACGGTCCTGAAGGATTACGTAAAATCGGCCGTCGCGTTCACCACTTAACCGCGATTCTGGCGGCCGGACTTCGGGCCTCCGGCATTGAACTAACAAATGACAGCTTCTTCGACACTCTGACGCTAAATACCGGCAAGAAAACTGCCGATTTCTACATAAAGGCATTGAATGCTGGTATTAACCTGCGTAAATATCCAGCTTCAGGTGACCTTGGCGAACGTCTGGGTATCAGCCTGGATGAAACGACCAAAGTCGAGGATGTTGAAGCACTGCTTGGTCTGTTCAGCGACAACAACCTACAATCATCAATGTTTACCACTGATATCGCCAGTGATGAGTTTGCAGCTATTCCTGAAAACTGCCGACGCACCAGCGAATACCTCACTCATCCGGTGTTTAACCAGTACCACAGCGAAACGCAGATGATGCGTTATATGAAGAAACTGGAAAACAAAGACTACTCACTGACCCACGGCATGATCCCACTGGGCAGCTGTACCATGAAGCTGAATGCCGCCGCTGAGATGATCCCTGTCACCTGGCCGGAATTCGGGGCCCTCCACCCGTTCGCGCCTATCGAACAAGCAAAAGGTTATGTCGAAATGGCGGACAAACTTTCTGAAATGCTGTGCACTATCACCGGCTACGATGCCATGTCGCTACAGCCAAACTCCGGTGCTCAGGGGGAATATGCCGGACTAATTGCAATTCAGCGCTATCATGAAGCCCACGGTGATTCGCATCGTAATATCTGCCTGATCCCAAGCTCAGCCCACGGTACCAACCCGGCCTCAGCCGCGATGGTTTCAATGAAAGTTGTGGTTGTTGGTTGTGACGATCAGGGCAACATTGATATTGACGATCTGAAAGCCAAGATTGAAAAACACCGCGACAACCTGTCGTGCATCATGATCACCTACCCGTCGACACACGGCGTCTATGAAGAAGCCGTTCAGGAAGTTTGTGAACTGGTGCATGAAGCAGGCGGTCAGGTTTACCTCGACGGTGCCAACATGAACGCACAGGTCGGTTTAACCAGCCCGGGTTTCATCGGCTCTGACGTTTCACACCTGAACCTGCACAAAACCTTCTGTATCCCGCATGGTGGTGGCGGTCCGGGCATGGGGCCGATTGGCGTGAAATCTCACCTGGCTCCGTTCCTGCCGGGTCATGTTGAAAACACCGAAAGCGATCAGCCTCAGTACGCAGTATCAGCTGCTAACTTAGGGTCCGCTTCCATCCTGCCGATTTCGTATGCTTACATTGCGATGATGGGTGAAGAAGGTCTAACAGAAGCAACCAAGCTGGCTATTCTTAACGCTAACTACGTTATGGAGCGTCTGCGTCCGCACTACCCAGTGTTATACCGCGGCACACATGGACGTATCGCTCACGAGTGTATTATCGATATCCGACCGCTCAAGGATGCTTCAGGTATTTCTGAAGAAGATATTGCCAAACGCCTGATGGACTATGGTTTCCATGCGCCAACTATGTCGTTCCCGGTCGCCGGAACCTTAATGATTGAACCGACGGAATCAGAAGATCTGGCCGAACTGGATCGCTTCTGTAATGCAATGATTGCCATCCGCCACGAAATAGCCCGTGTCGAAAACGGAGAGTGGGATCTGAAAGATAACCCTCTGGTCAATGCCCCGCACACTCAGGCAGATCTGATGGAAGCAGAATGGAACCGCAGCTACAGTCGCGAACAGGGTTGCTTCCCGTCAGACCAAACGAAAGACGCTAAATACTGGCCAACCGTCAACCGTGTCGATAATGTATTCGGTGACCGTAACCTAGTTTGCTCCTGCCCTAGCATCGAGAACTATGTTGAGGATTAACAGAGTGTCTCCGAGTATTTAAAACTTAGACAAAGTAATAAAAAATAGACAAACTGAAGTTTGTCTATTTTTTGGTCTTCCTTCTGCTTGAAGTGAACCTACATCAAAAGAAACAGACTTGCCCATGGGCTACTTCCATTCCACTACAGCTCTCAGACCATAAAAGTGAACAGCTACAAATTGACATTATCAGGATGGAGGAACTGGACTCCTAGGGGAGATTTTCTCTTGCTCTATCCAAATCAGTTCTCTTTGATTCAATGCTACAAGCTGATCATAAAGTACTGATATCGATGGGTAACCTCTCGCAGACTCCAAAGCGAGAATAAGTTCAGAGACAGGTCTTGTAGTGTTGGCTTCATCAAATTCGATATCTAACTCCAATTCAAGCCCCATCAAATATGGGGTGATGTCAGCATTAAGCCACTTGGCTAAAAACGCTAAGATCCTATATCCTCCGACATCACGATCTCCCCAATGATATACTGGCACATGGTTTATAAGATTCTTCACCAGAAGGTTAATGGCTCTCATCCATGCGCTAGGAGGGAATCCTGCGGTATAAATGACAAGCCCATCATCATCAACTTCTCGGACATATCGTTCAAAGCTGGTTCTATTTTCAATAAAAAGAACATAAGGTACATCCTGTGCCCACTCAACTCCCAAAACCTCATCCGGTGAAACACCAATACCGTATTGCAAAGCTGATAAATCAATTCTGCCTTGGCAGATCAATGTTCCTTTGGCTTTAAAACGCATCGGGACTGGGTACTTACAAATACCAAAGTGCTCTAGCAACTCTTCCCCAGTTTCAATCATCTCAGCAACGTCAGGATCTAAATGCGGCGACATCAACTTATAAACAAGATTAACAAGCGTTTTATTCTCCAACCGCTTTGAGTCGTAATAGAGGTTAACACTCAGGGTTCGCATATCTGGTAGAGACGCAGAAAGCGATGATGATGAAATGAGCTCTACCAACTTCATAGCGTCCAAAATCAGTTCGATTTGCGCAGGCCTGATACCATGGAAAGTTTTGCTCTGCGACCATGCAATAATAACGTTGTCACGCGTTTCTTCCCACCATGATACCTGGAAAGATACATTTTCAAGTTGAGCGCTCAAATCACCTATAAGCTTCGTTCTCGGTGTAATACCTAAACTATCAAGCAAAACGCCACCATCAACCACATGAATGGATTCAATATGTTTAAATGCTCCAAGCATCACCTTTTTGCGATAACAGAGGCGAACAAACCCAAGATTCTCCATCTCTCGATGTAACGCATCTTTGGTAGTATCGCTTAGAGCAAAGTACCACTTATAGGCATGATCGGTTATACGTATAGTGACCCCAGATTTGACCTCTCCCGAAAGGTCAATCTTCTTACTTAATTGTGTCAGAAACCTCTTGAGGTTTTGGCTCATCTCAAACATCAGATGTAGCCTTTGTTTTCAGTTCAGCAACTCTCTCACTAATCAATTCAGGGTGATATGCTGGATTACTTTGATCAATGAACTCCTGACCACGTTCATAAATCTTAGTATGATCGATGGCGACATCTCTTCCTTCACGACAAATTGTATAAATCTGATCCATCTCTTTGCCTATCTTTAACGTAACCTCTGGGGGAGCTGCAATTAATAGCTGTAAACCGATCTCTTTGAGAAATGCTACAGCGGCGCTAGCATTGCCAGCATCCATATTATTGAATGCCTCATCAAGTAAAACTATTGATGCCCCTTGCCCTGATTCACTACCTATTTTGTAGACATTCATAAAGCTAGCAGCCAGCGCTATATACGCTGGAGTTTGTTGCTCACCACCTGAACCCGTACCTTGCATCTTACTTATGCGATTTTCCTCTCCTGTTTCTTTATTTTTCATTTTCATGTCATAAGTAAAGAAGTTTCGATAATCTTTTATCTCGTTAATAAGATCATCCCCATTGATAAGCGCACTCTTTAACAACCCAATGGCTTCATGCTCAGAAGGTAAATCAAACATAGTCCCTACGAGCTCTGTTTCTTCACGATCTGCTGTGGTGATGTAGTCATATACTTCTTTTAAGCTTTTTGATTCTACGACGCTGTAGTGAAAGCTATAAATATTGTCGTGGAATGGGATTTTTTTCAGTAAATTGTTGAGCTGATTAAAAGTGAATTTCATCTGCTCAAACCGACTCTGCAACTCTCCAACAATAATACCTCTAAAATTTTGCTCCATCTGTTCTGCTGCTGCCTGAGCAGCTTGGCGGTGTTGCAAAAGCTTAACTGACAAAATACGTTCTATCCAATCACGACAATCTGCCTCAATAAACAAGTAGGCTTCAACGTTATTGTTATCTTGCCTTGCCGCCTCCAGCAACTCCTGTCTATTGGCAATGTCCTCAGAGTAGTAGTTAGTGAAGGCAATAATTTTTTCTCGCAATACACCCCGTGCACGTATTTCTTTCTCATGAAGCTTTTGAGCTTCTTTTTCCGCTTCAATACGAATTAGAGAGTAGGCGTTGATTCCATCATCGAATTTTTCTTCGTATTTCTGCCAAAATTGGTCTGCTTTTGTATCATCATGCAAGGCAGACTGTTCCATTTGGGTTCGATGCTGCTCTGCCTCCTCCCGCTTAGTTGACAATAACCCGATGACTTCATCCAACTTCTCCAATGCTGGCGATATACTCTCAACATCAGAATTAGCCTGTATAATCAATACGTTACAATTGCTTAATTCTAGTTCTGCTTGCTTCTTTGCTAACTCTAGCTGCATATCTTCAGATGAGAGAGGTTTTAACTGCTCTTGAGCTTGTTTAAGCGAATTCAATGCGTGTAGGTATTGTGAGCTAATATTTTGAGCATCTATTAGTCTTTGTGATAACTCTGAGGAAAGTTTTGCCCATTGCTGGTTGAGCTTACTTAGCGACACTGCCGGATCTTTAGCACTAACAAGAAGTTTAGTCACCTCCTGTATCTCGATCTCTAATAGTTTCTGCTGATCCAATTTGGCACTCTTACCTATCATAAGGCCACTAATATTGGAGGTCCCCCCCACGGTACCACCACCAGTAGCAAGACCAGAAGCCATCAGGGCCTTCGTCTCCCTTCGTAAATCACTGAGTGTTTTTGCAATTCGAGTACGGTTAAGCACAATATTCATAAAACCGCGAGCCACAGGGTCGGAGGTCTCAACCAAGGACGACACCATACCAGCTGAAGGACTTCTACTTTGCTTTAATGCGTGATCGGGGTTAATAATTCGAGCACGTTTAATTCGTCCATCATGTTGCTGTGCAATTTCATATAGCTCAAGAACTTGTTCAAAGTCATCTGGCGATACCAATAGAGCTTCTCTGTTCGTACCTAAGTATGATTCAATAGCTTGCTGCCAAGCTTTATCACTAATTTCGCAAACATCACATACAGGAGTTGCCGAAATTCCTGCACCTTGCAACAAGTGAATCGTGATAGCTGTTGCTTGATTAATATCCGATAACCCTTGACATAAACGGTCAAGGCGCTTCTGAGTAGATTCACCTCGTACTCTTAAATCCATCACCAGCTTACTTACATCTTTATCAGCAACTTCTACTAAATTACCTATAGAAGATATAAGTGATTGGGACTCATTGAGTTTATCTGCAACAGATACAATATCACCTGGTGCAGATATTGATAATTGGTGTATTCCAGACCGTTCAATCGCATTTAAACAACTTCCCCACTGCTGCGCAAATAACTCAAAACTTTGTAGATTAAGTGTATCGGGAAATTGGAATGACCGAATATTGCGAGTTATAGCTTGTATGGACTCCAAATTTGAGTGGAGTTGATTCTTATACTCTTCAACTGTTCGACTCGCATGAGATACCGTTCTATTCAAACTAGCAGAATCCGAGTTATTCCATGCTATTACAGCATCATCATAATCTGCTTGAAGTTTTGGTAAGCGCGGTGATTGCAGTTCAAGCGTACTTTTTGCATGCTTTAAACGTCGACACTGTTTTTCTTTTTCATCTTCATTTACATCACATTCTTGGTTAAGTCGTGATATTTCGGCCTCTTGAGACACCCACTTAGCATGATGGGTAGCAACACGAAAGTTGGAGATATTTTCGCACTCCTTCAAAAGAGCTTCCCTTTCACTTTTATGACTCTCTGCTCGCTCTATTTCTTCTTCAATACGTTGATGAGCAATAAGATCCTCACGCAGTTGCTCAGTCTCAATAGGCATCGGAGGTAAAATAAAGTCGCGAATGAACACGTCAATAGGGCTGTCCATTTTCAGTTGCAGTGCGCTCGATAGTGTTTTGACCAATAAGTTGGACTCTATCTTCCCTGTTCTTGTTTGATTGCGAGACATTAACTCTGCAATTTTTTCTCGAATAATACGGGCCCCATCAACCGTTTCATAACTCATCGCTCCATTTAGTCCCTTGGCTGTGCGCTTCATATGTTCCACGAAATCAACCCAAGGTAAAAAGTTGCCTTCATCGGACAGAAGATCAGACTCAGTTACATGATAACCTTTTATTATATGGCCGCGTATTTTCTCAACACTAGGGGATTGCTTAGAGGCATAGAAGGTGAGACCAAAACTGTATGGACGCTTTAACTCATCATAAAAATTGAGGAAAATGTAGGAGTTGGCATTATCACGCAGCAAACTAGTTGAGTCATTATCTTGAAACTCACCAAGCGCATAACTTCGGGCTGTACGCTCTGAAGTCCTACCGTCTGCTGCTGCATTATAGCGAGTGAGCCGTTGGTCTCCTCCCATGAGCGTAAACTGTATAGCATCAAAGATGGTTGTTTTGCCTGCTCCATTATCACCAGAAAACAAAGTCGCACCTGCTTGATTAACATCAAATGTTTCTAATTCAAACAAGTACCATTAAGCAAGAATAATATTGCTCAATCTGTGTGAGGTCATAGGTTGTTTATCACTAATCATTAGACATCTCCATTGCTTCGTCACATTCTGCTGAGTCTTCTTTTAACACGGCATCAGAATAACTATCCATAAACTGCTCTAAGACACCCAAATAGGCTGCACTTACTACTCTCGTAATGTTAGGGAGTACTGTAATTTCATACAACTTGGTATCCCCATCCCTCTCTCCAAGTTCAATGACGCCTTTCCTTTTCAAATTTTCCAATGCATAAGAGGTTTCTGTAACTGGTGGTCGATCCCCTCTAATTAACTCATATTGGTTAATAAGTTCAGTGGCTGGAGGTTTTACACGCCCAAGCTCTGTACGCCCCATTGAAGCTTCGGTATCGTACATCTTGCGTAAAATTAATAAGAAAAGCGTAGTAGTAACATCAAGCCGTTTTCCTGCACCTCTTGGAAGGACTCCCGCATAGCCAAAATTACGATCAAAGTGCCATGTCATATCTAAGCTATCGAACAGTTTATGAAAGTAAGTTTGATTTTCTTCGCACCGCTTAAAGTGCTCTTTATGACCTCGTTTTTCGTTCCAAACCCATTGATTCCGAATCAAATAGGCTGAAGTTTTCCGCAAGCTATCGATATAGTCAGCAGATTTTTTTAACTCGATATCTTTCAGCTCTCTAAGGATTATTTCACTTGCCATATGATGCGTCCTCTATATCTTTAATGCGGCGGATAACCAAACGTCGCCCTGCCATAGCCTCTAAAGTTGTCCATGCCTCTTCATCATCAAACGACACTTGATATTTTTCTTGAAGCGGATGCAACACATGCGTTTTGGATATTCCTTGAGCAAGCAAGCGTAAGTGAAGAGCAGCCATCATTTCATCTGGACTTTTAATCGTCAGCTCATCAGTAGTGACTTGTGTACGTCCTCTCAATGAATCTTCTAAGTACTTATCTACACGCTCTAAGTTGCACTTCTGAAAGTCGATATGTTCCTGTTTGAGCTGGTTGTAGGCTCGCTTTTCCCATAGCGGCTTTTGTTGCCGTCGTGATGATTCAGAAGGCTCGATTGGTTTAGTCTTCGGTTTAGCAAGGCGGCTACCAGAAATCAGTTCTTCACCAATAGACAAGCTAGGGAGTTTATCGACTGAGTCATCTTGTCCGATCTTCTCAAGCAAAAATTGAATTTGTTGACCGATGTTACTTGGTGTATGAACCGTATATTTGATTTGTTCATGAATTCGACGAGTGATACGCCTAGCGTAATCTTGTGTTTTGGCAAACAACGGTTCAATCCCTTCAAAAGCTTTACTCAGTCGGTCAAGGTCGTTCTCCACTAAATCCTTAGATGAATTAGCAATATCACTTCGCTTGTACGCTTTTACACATTCTTCGAGAAGATCAGAGTCAAAACGGATTTTATTAGCCAGTTTAAGAATCTTGTTGCCATGAAGCTTAGGGTTGCCTTTGAGTGCTAATTTTTCAATGTTTGGGAGAAAAAGCTCACCTAAATATTCATTAAAATAAAACTCAAATCGGCCATGAACTTGTGAGCTACCATGATTTAGTTGATGATGAATTTCACGAATATTCCCCACCAAAGCACGCATTCGATTTAAGAAGCTCTCCATATCGTCAGCTGCTTTTCGTATCAATGAACCACTAGTAGGATCTTTAACTACCTCTGCTAAGTTAGATCGCACTGACAAGCATACAATTCCTAGTGAGGGATGCTCGGCGCTCATCGATTGCAAAAAGTTTAGTAATCGACGTCCATCTTGTGACATCCATACAACATAACGATACCCGCTTTCTCGCTCTTCCCTTAGCCACCCTGTATCACGCAAACGTGAATAAGTGTATTGCTCTGGTGCAGACTTGGACTCATTCGATTCACCAGACTCTATCTCAATTCGCAAATTATGATTAGCGATATAGTCTCTGATAAAAACCCGCACTTGCGATGGGGTCGGTTCATCTATTAGTTGGGCTGGATCTAAAAAGGCATCAAGCTCCACCAGCAGAGCAAGCATATGAGGGCCATTATCACCTGCAATGGGTCTGAATAGATGCGTGTTCAGTGAAGAAAAGTTCATTGAAATCCTCAACAACCAGAAATTTACACCAAATGTATGGTGTCAAGCATTAGCTCATGATTCAACTGGTATCATATTACACTGGTATCAAATGATTCGTTAGAGTAAATTAATACAGTTCATTTTGATAAGGGTAATCATTGTGCGTTGTGTTGAATCTCCACAAACAAAACGACTAAGGCTTATTGATTTCTATCTTTGCTTCTTTGGGAAAGTAAATCGCTCCGACCTTATTCTGCACGGTGACATTGCTATCGCTACAGCGAGTCGTTCCTTTAACGCGTATAAAGAACGTTTCCCACAAAACACGCTTTTCAACGAAAGCATCCGAGCATATATGAAGTCAGAGTCATTTAGCCCAGCATTTGACCATGACCCAGAAGCAGCTCTGAGACTGATCGCTTGGGGTCAGGAACTGAACTCAATTCCAGTAACTACTTATGGTGTGGGTAGTTTTGCAACAGTATTAGATTCACTATCTACTGATATTGTCTCTCAAGTGACGAGAGCAATATTGAATAGGCACTGTATCCAAGTGTTGTACAGCTCTGCTACCAGCACCGAGACTAGAACCCTTACACCTCATTCTCTATTCAAGGGATTAGGGGCGTGGCACATTCGTGCTTGGGACAGTAAAAGGAAAAAGTTTCTGTGTTTTCGAATTAGTCGAATTCTTAAGGCTGAACAAACTGACTGCTCATACGACAAGACTATAGAAGATGATGCTCTTTGGAACCGTGATGTCATCCTAAGTGTTGCACCGCACTCTAAGCATGAAAATAGAAATGACTTAGCCATTGATCTTGGTATGGAAGGTCAATACGTGCGAAACATTACAACTAACGAAGCGTTAGCGGGCTACGTGCTCAATGACCTTCACGTAGACTGTACTCCTGATACTTCTTTGCCGCCGCATGCCTTCAACTTGCAGTTGATGAATAGGCACGAGCTGGAGCATGTTGACTCTATTCGAGCTCTAGTGCCTGGCTTCATACAGACCAAAGATGATGATGCTTGAAGTAAGTAAACTTCGCGCTTAATGACTTATTTACGTAAACAAACGGCTGGTTTAATACAAACTTACAGTTCGTAAAGTACGGTTCGGGCTTCACGAACTGGGTTATTGCTCTAAATCAACCACCTTTACGATTAACTAGTTTCCAACTTAGTTAATCGAAATTACCACCTTCGTTCATCCAGAAACGTAGGAGTTTCCAACTCGGTTATGTTTATAGAGTATTTCAGATTATTGATTTGGAAAGCTGGCAAGTTTCCATCTTAGTTACCTGTGTTCAAAAGTGTAGCGTGAAAGGGCGAGTAAAGAGAGTGACACACTCTACTGAAATATGATTAAAGGCGAACTGAATGGTTCGCCTTTTTGATAACCCGACAGTAATTACAATGGATTAGCTTTCTTCTGCGCCCCGAAGCGATCAGCATCAACACCTTTTTTCCAGTAACCTACCGCAGATACATTGAGCCGGCTAAAACCTATATCGTCTTGCAGCACAGGGCGAAGTGAGCGAATGGTTCTAGCCTCAAGTCCTAAGAATACATGGGTATCCTTCGACATATCTCTCGCAGTCTCAATAACCTTCTCTTCCAATGTTGCTGTGGCTTCATCTTCGATAAACCATTCAGTATTGAGTGAATCGTCATAGTCCATTTCTATAATATCGGCACGAGTCGGAACGGAAACGATAGCTCTTACATCCGCGTCTTTTTTAAATCTTGGAACATAACCGTTTATCGCATTTACAGAAGTAAGATCACCAACCAGCAGATAGCTGTGGTGATCATAGTTAGTCATTTTCATCGGCCCTGGGCCAGCAATAATGACACTATCACCAACTCTTGCGTTCATCGCCCAGTTAGTTGCAGGTCCGTTATGACGATTAACAACAAAATCCAGCGCTAATTCATTAGTTTTTTGGTTAAAAAAGCGAATCGTGTATGAACGCATCTTAAGCTCAATTACATCGTCCTCTTGCAGAACAACTTTCACATAAGAACCTTCCTTACCAACTGGAAAATCTTTCAGATTGTCTCCAGCCACCACAATGCGACGCAAATGAGGTGAAAGCTCAATTACTTCTGAAACATGAGTTAATCGCATATTTGGCTTTTTCTGCTTCACTCGTTTTTCCTCTTTTGCCTGATCACACCAATATAGTTGACAACATCAACCATAAAGAAAAAGGTTGATATTGTCAACTTTAAGCATACGCGATCACAATGACTCTATTTCAGGTATTGCTTTCACTATTGTTCACTCATGCAGATAATACTGATGAAATAACACTTAAAATATTAGCGATATAGCTCAACTGATGTGACACAACATCCACTCTTCTACACGTTAATGGTGATGCCATAGACTACTCAACTGAACACTTATAAAATAACTATTTTCATCACTCAGAAGTCAAGAAGGAGGAATATTATGCTGTCGTGCGAAAAGAACTTTGCACACTTCTTAGGTAATTCTTTCTGCTCAAGCTTTACCGATATCGCGCTGCGATAACCTCTGCTTGAGCGAAGCAATCACATAATAGACTGAAGTACCTTCACTCAGGCTTACGGGGTTGTCGTCAGTAATGTTTGACGATAGGCATTTTGTGCCTGTAAATCCAAGGTAAGCAATGAGCACTCTACTATCTGCACAATCTGTATCTTATGAATTAGCTTCAGGCCCGCTGCTTGAAGGTATTTCTTTTACCTTAAACAAAGGAGACCGGATAGGTCTCATCGGTCATAACGGCTGTGGCAAAAGTACTCTTCTGAAGCTACTTGATAATCAAGTTAAAGGCTATTCCGGGCAGGTTACCCAATCAAGCCACTGTATTATGGCGCGGGTTGAACAATCCCTTTCCGACGAACTCTATAGGGTTTCTTTGTTAGACGCCGTCACCGCCTGCATACCAAAGACCATTCGTCATGCTGAGTCCTGGCGAGGCGACCTGTTGCTGTCTGATATGGGATTTTCACAACAAGAAAAACACCTTACTGCTGGCACTCTCAGTGGTGGTCAGCACACCCGCTTGCTTCTGGCACGAGCGCTAATCAATCAACCTGACTTGCTACTTTTGGATGAGCCCAGTAACCATCTGGATTTGCCCACATTACTGTGGCTGGAGAGTTTCCTCAAATCCTGGCATGGCAGTTTTATATTAGTCTCTCATGATCAACGCTTACTTGATAATGTCACTAACTGCACGTGGATTTTACGAGATAAAAAATTGCACTTTTTCCGTTTACCCTGCTCTCAAGCCAGACAAGCTCTGGCAAGCAAAGACGAGAATGATCAACAGCGATATCACGATGAACAGAAAGAGATCAACAGGGTTGAAAAAAGCGCAAAACGACTCGCGCTGTGGGGAAAGATATACGATAATGAAGATCTGGCCAGAAAAGCCAAGAGCATGGAAAAACGCATCGATAAAATGAAAGAAGCGCAGACTAAGTTCTCATCCGGCACTCCCTGGCAGTTACGATTAAAAAGCGAATCTTTGCCTGCTAACCGTCTTCTTGAAATTCCGGCGCTGAATGTTCGTCCTGAGCCGGGCGCACCTGTGCTATTTAAGGTTATGGAAAAGCAGCTAAGAAGTGGAGACCGCATTGCCGTTCTCGGTCACAATGGCACGGGTAAGTCCTCTCTTTTAAGGCACCTATGGCACTGCTACCAACGTGAAAACCATCAAGCAAAAACCATTGTAGGTAAAAAGAACCAAAGAAATAAGCAGCTTTTAGCTAGGGACGGAGAAGTTGTTTTTCACCCGCGTTGTCGCCTTGGTTACTACGATCAGGGGCTCAAACAACTTAACGATCAAGACACTTTACTGGAAGGCCTTCGACATTTTGCTCCTTTGTCTGATGAGGAACGTAAGATGGCCCTCATCAATGCCGGTTTTCCTTATATCAGGCACAACGAAAAGGTTCGGGGGCTAAGTGGTGGTGAGCGAGCTAGATTGCTGTTTGTCGGTCTGACTCTAGCTAACTATCACTTGCTCTTCTTAGATGAGCCTACCAACCATCTGGATCTGGAAGGAAAGGAAGATTTGGGCGAAACCCTGGGGGAATTTTCAGGCGGTTTCCTATTGGTCAGCCATGATCGTGAGTTAATTGAAAAAAGCTGCAATCGCTTTTGGCTTGTTGAAAATGGTCACCTGACTGAGTGGCGTGATTTGGATCAACTTTATCAGTCTATGGCAGTGAAATTTCATACTCTCAACCTGAAGGACAAGCAGGGAGAGTCAGATATGGCTTCTGAACCAATAGCTAATAAAGCCCTCGTTGATGATGAATTGCTCTTAGACAGGTTAGTTAAGCTGGAAACCAAGCTTGCCGAAGACCTGGCGAGAAAGATGAAACATCAGAAACCTGCGCGACAAGAAGCATGGAAGCGAGAAATCCACCAGCTCAACGAGAAACTTGAGTTAATTTCATGAATCAGAAAAATTGCTTTTCCGTATGTTGAGCACGGTATTAATTGAAATCAGTATCGTGCGAAGCTAATAGTAACTAAATAAATCATAAGAGAAGGTGGCTGTTATCGCCTTCTCTTTTTAACTCTGCTTCGTTATCACACTTTTTGCCTCATTCGTTAGTTTGTTATCGAATTTATCCATCAAAGCACGCAGTTTTGGTGTAATCACATTCACGCAAAAGGGTTTATCCGGATCCGAAAAATAATAATCCTGATATTCCGGCTTCGATAATTTGAAGTCCTTGAAGTCAAGCACCTGAGTCACCAATGGTTGCTCAAAGTCACCCTGCAAAAGTGCCAAACTCTCTTGAGCCTGCAGCCTCTGATGGCCATCTAAGATATAAACAGCAGATCGGTACTTTTCTCGAAGCGCGTGTTCAGATGTGGCGCTATGGGTATGAAGATGGATCTCAATCAAACTTTGCAGACTAATTTTCGACTCATCAAAAGCCACAATTACACCTTCAGCAAAATCACCAAGTTGTTTCGCTTGAATCCATCCCTGTTCGACTTTTTCGACACCAACCAGAGATCGAAAAATCGCTTCGGTACACCAGTAGCAACTTCCGCCAAATCCGATTCTTTGCATAGACTTAAATCTTATCGACAAAAACATCAATCATTCGATTGATAACATGAAATTGCACTACCCTTAAGGTAGGATGCGCTAAAGATATGATTCAATTGAACTAACATAAACTATGGATAAAACACAGTTACTCTCACATATTCTAGATGAGCTGAAGAAAGTCCACCAAACTGCCGTGGATGCTGCGATGCGAGCCTATGAGACTGCAACAGATGAAGAAAATGTCCCAGAGCACAAATACGATACCTTAAGCCTTGAAGCCTCTTACCTTGCGCAGGGACAAGCCCAACGTGTCGCAGAATGTGAGGAAGATCTGGAGAAATTTACCCAGCTCACGCCGAAAGACTTTGATGCCGAAAACCATATTGCTATGGGATGTCTTGTTAAACTTATCGACGAAGACGATGACGAAAAGTATGTATTCCTCGGCCCGGCAGCCGGAGGGTTGAAAATTACGTTTAATGGTATGGAAATAACCGTTGTGACACCTTCTGCGCCATTAGGTCATTCATTATCAGGAAAGATGCTGGATGATGAAATAGATGTGACTATTGGCAGCGAACACAAAATCTATGAAATCGCTGCCATCTATTAATTCAGGGGGTCGACACAAGGCTTGTTATAAAGCAGCTTCAGATGCCGCCTCAACACCAAGATAGTAACCTGCATCCAGCTTTTCAAAATTCGTTGTTGTACGACCGACAGCAAAACTCTCCGGTGGTACTATCACAACCAATTCGCAGTCAGCCGGAGGATTTTCAATAAAATCAATAGCCCGGTTGTAACTTTCAGCGCGATTAATCATGGCTTCCGACAACTGTGGCGTATCTGACAGTAATTTTCTAACAAGCCATTTATTGCGGACCGGTGACTTACGGTATCCCCATGGGCGAGACAGAATAACCGTTATTTTTCTTGCCCCCATTTCATACGCTTTGATGACAGGAATAGAATCAGCCACACCACCGTCCGTCATCTGCTTACCATTAATTCGAGGATAATTACGATAAGCGACAGGAACAGAACAAGATGCCTTCAAAAGGTCATTCATATTATCCGCATTTGCTTCTATATAAGCTGCATCACCCGTTTCTATATTTGTCGTAACAACATATAACGGGATTGGCTGTTTATCAAAAGCATCAGTGTCGATATTAATCTCACGCATAGTAATATCCCACAGCCAGTCAAGATCTAACCAATGACCACCCTGCACGAAGCGGCGAAAATCAATAAATTCAGGGCGACAGGAGTAATCAGTGATAACCCGGTAATTACGGCCTCGCTGGTTGGCAAGCCAGGCGGCAAGATTGGTTGAACCAGCAGAGACACCAATACAGAAATCAAATGGTCGGTAAGACTTATCGATAAAGCTATCGAGAACGCCAGCCGCAAAGATTCCCCGCATTGCTCCCCCCTCTACAACCAAAGCTGACGAACCTTGATAGTGACCGCTTTTTTTAGCCATATTGAAATCCTTATAGTCATCTCCGTCGATATTTTATATTTATAATCCTAATACAATCTGAATGACTAATAATGAATCTCTTAAAACTGTTCTGATAATAGACTCAAAGCTTACAACCTATACCACTAGGGAAATAACAGGCCATTACAAACCAACCATAGCCAATTGTATAACGGCCCACTTAACTATATAAAATTGGCTTTAATAACTTAGAGTCGGGTCAACACAGGCATAAATTTGATGAATTGATGCATCGTCATTGAATAATTCGAAAGTCAGACGTGCAACTTCAGACCGAGTAATCAATCCATGAACTTCCCTCCCCTGAGAAAGTTCACCGTGCTCAGTAATGTCTCCGTCTTTCAGGCCGCCAGGTCTTAAAATAGTGAAATCTAAACGACTGCTTTGCAACCATGATTCAGCTAAGCCCTTCTCTCGCACCGCTTGACCAAAAACTGCTTTAGCACGTTCAGGTAGCGTTGCCCATGAATCTCCACATCCCAACGATGTCACCATTAAAAAACGCTTGATACCTTTTCCTTCCAAAGCATCAATCAGGTTTCGATGACCGAGGTAATCTACCGGCTGACTTGTCTTAAAACTACCCATCGTTGAAATGACCCAAGCTTCTTTAGGTGTTTTTGCCAGAACCGCCTCGATATCTTCTGTGTTCAGGGCATCACCTTTCACAACTGACGCACCGGTTTCTATCAACTCTTGAGCCGCTGAAGGATCTCTGACCATAGCAATTACTGGGTTATCCATACTTCGATAATACTTAGCAATCGCTAAACCAAGGCCACGACTAGCACCGAATACAACTATAGTGTTCATTTAAGTTCTTCTGAAGAGGTTAATGCGAGTAATTATTATTACCATTGATGTTGATATAAACAAGTTCTTTATTAATTTAGTAGTAAAGTCAACGCACTCACCTTTCTATCTAAATCAATCCTTAATTGTGTCCCTCATAACGCTCCAAAGCGATATAGCTAGTAGTCACTTCTTCAGGTACTTAACATGCGCTTCCATTTCTTCTCCGATTTGCTTTCGCATATTCATCAATTTAACTGCTGAATCATGAAGTTGCCTGTCTTCTTCCGTAACAGGAATCCACTCTGGTATAGATGTCGGTTTACCCTGCTCGTCGACAGCAACCATAATTACAATACAATGAGTTGTCAGGCGGTTATCAAGCGTTTTCGGGTCACTTGCCTGAACATCAATCGCAATGTGCATTGACGTTTTTCCAGTAAAGATGACTTTAGCGCCAACCTCGACCAGGTTACCTACATGGATAGGTTGTACAAAGCGGATTCCTCCAGCATATACGGTGATGCAATACTTGCCACTCCATCCTGCTGCACAAGCATATGCCGCAAGGTCGATCCATTTCATCACTGCTCCACCATGCACTTTACCACCAAAGTTCACATCACCTGGCTCAGCAAGAAATCGTAGTGTGACTTCACGTTGACCACTGCTCATAAATTTAATCCCAATATTATTAATGTCTCATAATAATGGTAGAAGCTTTTAGATCAAACACACTAAACAGCTAATAAATAGGCCTTTATAGTAACTTGTAATAATTTACGTAATTAAGCCAGACATGACCAAATAACGCAATATCACTAAATGACTGTCTTATCAGCCATATGCCTGATTATTTAATCATTATCAGAATATTCTCACTTATTAATTACTCTATAATTCAAACAATTAATTAAGTTGTCCTTGTCTCAAAAATAAGAAAAATGTCTAAATAACTTCACAACTATACTCTTGGTACCCTTTATGGGTGATAAACGGAGGATATGATGATTACACGTGATCCTAAAAATGAACTTTGTCGCCAATTAGAAAGAGCCAAAGACGACCTTGAGTTTTCCCTCTATATTGCCACTGACTGTGCAAGGCAAGGAAGAGCAACTCTGACTGATAACCAATATGACGAAATCAAGAACAACTTTGATAGTGTTGCTTCTGTATTAAATACTATAAAAAACAAATAGTAATGTATAAGCCTCAAAATCCCTGAGGCTTATTAAAACTAAGGCTAATTAACTTCGGAATTCATCCTATCCATTTATAAAAAGCGCCCTGTGAGCTTGGCGCTTAAATAAAGAAGAAAGAATTATTATTCGGTATAATCTGAAGGTTGCTCCAACTGCTGCTGTAGCTCCTCAATACGTTTATGTAAGCCGTCCTTCTCGGCTAATAGTTTTTCCTGTGTGGCTGTCATAGCCTCAATTCTTGCAACCATTTTTTCTGCATCAGCTTGTTGTGATTTGTAGTCTTGCAATACCTTGCTCAGTTCAGCTCTTATTTGTTCATTCTGCTCCTGAAATGAATCAGCCTCTGACGCTTTTTGAGCGTATCTCTCCGCAGTTTCATCAACCTCTAATTTTAATCTGCCAACCTCATCGCTACTACTCTCAAGTTCTGCTTTCAGCTTACGCTGTGCTCGCTGAGCTGCTAGTCTTGCTTTCTTCTCTTTATCAAGTTCAGACAATCGTTGTAATAGTTTATCTTCGTTATCTGATACGCTTCTTGTTAATGCATTAAGTTTGTTGCTGAGCTTTTTTTCTGCTTGAACAAATTCTTCGCTCTGCTCCTGAATCTTATTTGTAAGCTCTTTTTCAGCAAGTGTTTTTATACCCATAAAGACTCGCCAGGTCTCAAGAGCTGATCGACTTGTATAATCCATAACATCAAAAGGAAAACATAATCCTTCTTCTGATAATCGGCTAATATGCATTATACGATTATCAATCTGTTCTAATATCTCACTAGCTTGGTTGTATCCCCCCTCAATAAATTGTCGGGCGTAATTTACTGATACACTCTCAGCCACCTTTCCTAATAAACTAAGAGTCTGCACCTGGCTGATGTAATCATCACCAGACTGCAGTAAAAATGACGGGATATAAATACTTTTATTTGGTTCAACATCCATTTATTGATCTCCCTGAAATTTATAAAAACCATACAAGGTATTAGACTAAATTTGCAGCTATAGCGTGTAAATTTTCAGAAATTTCGAATGTTGTCCAATAATATACTGCAAACAAATACTCTCCAGTTGCAAAATCAAACTACAACCCTGAAGCAGACTTAACACCAGAGCTTTTTTCTGTTCAGCCTGCTGCAGCACAGCCTGACAAAATTCACTTTCATATAACAGTGCATTTTTACGACTGGATAGTGATGTAATTAATGACAAATGAAGAAAACAAAGCTGATGAATGTAATCATCTAAATCTACCCCCTCGCCAGCAAAAAAATATGCGGTCTGTGTTATGATCGGACGAAAGCCATGTTAATTACGAAATAAAGTCACCGATGTCAGATACTCAGCATTTATTCAAAGAACTTATTCATTCACGTCGTTCGGTCAGAAAATATGACCAGAACACGGAATTTGATCACAAAGCTGTTGAGCGTTCACTGGAGTTAGCCGCACTTTCACCTAACAGCTCAAACATGCAACTTTGGGAATTCCACCGCGTGATCAGTGAAGACAAACGCCAACAACTCGCTGAAATCTGTATGGGCCAAAATGCCGCCAAAACAGCAAATGAACTCGTTGCCTTTGTTGTTACTCCATATAAATGGCAGGGCCGGGCTGAGATGAATGCAGCAAAGATCCGTAAAGCGTTTGACGGCAGAGAAGATGCGACGGCTAAGCGAGCGCTAAAATATTACGAAAAACTCATTCCCTTTGTTTACCGAAACGATAAATTCGGCCTTTTCGGTTTTGGACGGAAAATCCTGAGCAATATCCTAGGACTCAAAAGGCCGATGCTGCGCGAAGTAACCAAAAGCGATCTCAGAGTTTGTCTGCATAAAAGCAGCTCTCTGGCTGCTATGACATTCATGACGGCAATGCGTGCTGAAGGTTATGACACCTGCCCGATGGAAGGATTTGATTCGAAGCGAGCGAAAAAACTACTCGAATTGCCAAAAGATGCCGAAATCACCATGATTATTGGATGCGGTAAACGCACCGAAGAAGGAATTTATAGTGAAAGGCACCGAGTAGATAACAAGGAAGTAATAATTAGTCATTAATTAACCACTTAACTCATTCCCCCATACCTTCCCTCGATTAATTCAGGTAAGGTGTGGGTAAAACCAATAAAGAACAGATGATATGCAGTCACAGATTGAACAACTCATCAAACTAAAAGACACCTGGATGGCCAGCCACGTTACTGAAGCGGAATTTCCAACACCGCTTAGCCAAAAAGGACTCGCCCTTTACCAGTCTCAGCAACAATCAAGTGAGCTGATATCTTCCGTTCCCGATAATTCTGCTCTTTCCCTTTCTGTTTATCCCGTCGACTGTCATCCGCTCACTATTCGCTATTCTGTTGTACTGTCCAGTAAGTGGGAGTCAGAATCCGATAAAGAAGCCATGCTTGAATATCTGACACAAATCATGTTCGAGGAAGACTCACCAGCCCGATTGTTCGTCGGTTTTTTTAAAGGTAAGCCAGCAGCATGCGGCATGATTTTCCAGTCGGAAGATGACTTAACGCTTATCACTGATGTCCATGCCCTGCCTCTTAATAATCAACAAGACCTGATCTCTGAAATGGAAAAGCAACTGTTTAAGATCGCATCAAGCGAGAAACAAACAGTTGCGCTAAACCGTTAATAACTAAGTGCCAGTTTTTGGACTGTATTTACACTCGCGAAGTCTGGCACTTTCAATACCTTCCCCACAAACCACTCACTTTAAGCCTTTCTTTGTTAAAGAATTTTGACTCATCATCATTCAGTTACCATACTAAATTTAAGTAACGGTGGATAAAGGAAAGTGATGTGAAAGGAATCATTTTTACTGAGTTTTTAGATATCGTTGAAGAAGCATTTGGGCTGGATATCTGTCAGGAAATGCTTGATAAGGCTGAAGATGAAGGTATCTATACAGCTGTAGGAAGTTATGATCACCGCGCACTGGTGAAGTTAATCATTACACTGAGCAAAATCACCAATGTTCCGGCGGAACAACTACAGGAAATCTATGGTGAAGCCGTTTTTTTACGTCTTCTGAAAACCCTGCCGGCAATGGACCCACCCCACCAAGATACTTTCAGCTTCATCCGGAGCGTTGAAGACCATATTCACACAGAAGTCAAAAAACTGTATCCGGATGCGACGCCTCCTCAGTTTGACTTTATCACCCAAACTTCAACCAAGATGATCATGGACTATAAATCAGCACGCTGCATGTCGCATGTCTGCCTTGGTTTAATTAAAGGGTGCGCTAAACATTTCTCGCAGGAACTTAAGGTAAGCATGGAGCCCATGAACAAATCTCAGAGCCATGTAAGATTTAACCTTAGCCTGATTGCGGAGTAAGCATGATGGAGCTGGAACGGCGCATTGAACTGTTGGGAAAAAAACTAGAACGTGAAAAAGCCGCAAGGAAAGATGCTGAAAAGCTGCTTGAAGTAAAGAGCTATGAGTTATTCAATGCCAAAAAGTTGCTTGAGAATTCTCTGGAGAAACTGAAACAAAAATCAGAGACAGACTCCGAGCTGCTCGCTTATCAGGCGAAGATTGAAACCATGTTGGTCGAATATGGCAGGCTTTTCCTGAAACATCCGCCCTCAAAACCGTTAATACAGGAACTGGTCGACAGCTTGATCGACAGTATTTCAGTAACCGCCTGCTGCATTGATATTTCATGCACACCTGATGTTGGGATCAATACAAGTTATACTTCAGGACGTCGCCAGAAATGGGCTCGTCCTGAACAGTTAGCAACAACAAAAACATTCTGGGACCAAACTGAAGGCATTCTGTGGATTTCTCTCGACAGCGAAAAGACAATATCAGGATTTTTTGCTGTAAGAATAAAAGCAACACGTTCCTGGCAGCAAACGATAAAAAAACACATCACTATATTCTGTGAAATGATCAGGGCTTCTATTCGTAGACAACTCACGTTAGAAGAAGCCATTGAGGCCAGAAGAAGGGCTGAGGCATCTGAGCTGGCAACCCGCGACTTCCTGGCAATGATCAACCATGAATTACGTACTCCTTTAAATGGTGTGTTGGGTTCTGCTGAGTTACTTGAAGACACCCGTTTGACACAACAACAGCATAAGTTGTTGAATACACTTAATCACTCTGGTGAACTGCTGCGTGCAATCATCAATGACCTACTGGACTACAGTAAAATCAATGCTGGAATGCTGGAGCTGATAGAAAAGCCTTTCAATTGCCATAATATGGCTAAAATGCTCGAAGATATTTTTCACCTGAGGGCATCTGAAAAACGGCTTGATCTGAAAATTAGTTGCAGTAATAAAGTACCTCGGTGGCTTATCGGCGACGAAGACAGAATCAAGCAAATTTTCGTAAACCTGATTGGCAATGCCATAAAATTTACGGCTAAAGGACACATCAGCGTTCACCTCGACTGGCAGGAAGAAAGGCTGGTATTTAGTGTTCAGGACTCAGGTTGCGGAATAGCGAAAGAAGAACAAAATAAACTATTCAAACCTTTCAGTCAGGTCGATCTTTCGAGTAAACGCAGCCATGAAGGCACCGGACTCGGACTCGCTATTTGTAAGCAGTTATCGGAGCAAATGAAGGGGGAAATTCAGCTAGACAGTGACTATGGTAAAGGAACCACGTTTACTGTTTCCCTGCCCCTGCCAATTCATAATCAAAATGTAGATGACTACGTTAAAACCAGTCAATCATCTCAAAGCCTCAATAACTTGAATGTTCTGGTCGTCGAGGATCTAAAGACAAATCAAATGCTCATAAAGCTCATGCTGAGCAAACTGGACATACTCCCGACCATTGCAGATAACGGTCAACAGGCACTGGACATTCTGAGTAGCGAGTCATTCGACGTTATCCTGATGGATTGTCGAATGCCTGTGATGGATGGCTACTGCGCTACGCGTAAACTCCGAAAAGGCGGATACGCTAAACCCATTCTGGCACTTACCGCAGGTACAACATCCGCAGAACGAGAAGAGTGTCTGGCAGCCGGTATGGATGATATTCTATGCAAACCATACCAGTCTCAGGAACTAAGAGAAATGCTCGAAAAATGGGGAGCAAAATACTCCCCAAGTTAATTATTCCGTATAAATGTCAATTTGATACAGCGATCAGTGCCTTTGCCAAGTAATCCATTTGCTGCTCTTGCAGGGCGGCAATGTTGATTCGTCCATCCCCCACCGCATAAATACCGCACTCATCACGTAAGCGAGCTACCTGCTTCGGGCTCAACCCTGTCACCGAGAACATTCCTTTATGGTGCTCAATAAAATCAAAACCATCTGAACCCTGAGCTCTTACTGCTTTGACCAAGCCAGAGCGTAAAGTCAAAAGACGCTGATTCATTTCATTAAGCTCTTTCTTCCAACTTTGTGTTAGCGCGTCGTCGGCCAGAATTGTCGCCACCAAAGCAGCACCATGATCCGGTGGCATCGTATAAGTAGAACGAGCAAGAGTAAGAATTCGTCCTCTCGCTTTCTGGGCTTGCCTCAGGCTATCTCCAACCACTATTGCGGCACCGGTACGCTCGCGGTATAAGCCAAAGTTTTTTGAACAAGAAGTCGCAATAACCATTTCTTCAACATTATCAGCCATATGCTGCAAACCAGCTGCATCTTGCTCTAAACCATCACCAAAGCCCTGATAAGCAATATCGACAAATGGCATGAAACCGTTTTTATTTGCCAACTCAGTGATCGCCTGCCAGTCAGAAAACGAGATATCTGCACCTGTTGGGTTATGGCAGCAACCATGAAGCAAAACAACATCTTTCGGACCTGCTTCTTCCAAAGCATGAAGCATTGCTTCACTATTGACCTGTTTAGTCACACGATCAAAGTATGGGTAATACTTCACTTTCAGTCCGGCGGCTTCCATTACCGGCTTATGATTCACATAACTGGGATCAGAAATCCATACCGTCGTTTCAGGCTGTGCCAAATAAATAAGATCGGCCAGCATACGAAGCGCCCCACTAGCTCCCGGAGTCTGAACAGCGGCAGCTCGGCTGTGAGCTGAAGTTCCGATCAACAACAAATCCATCATTGACTGATTAAAGGCTTCATTGCCGGCAAGTCCGACATAAGACTTGGTAGTTGAACTATCTAAAATCTGTTGTTCCGCCAGATGAACGGCCTTCATGATCGGTGTTACGCCGTCACTGTTTTTATATACACCGATTCCTAAGTCCATTTTCTCGGTACGAGGATCGTCTCTGTAAGCGATCGATAAAGATAAAATCGGGTCTTGTGGTGCTTCAGTTAACTGCTTAAACATCGAATTAATTCCATTTAGCCTTACTTCATAACTTCAAGCTATCACTTACTTTCCAAAAAATCACGCTTAGATAAACAAAAATATCAACACCAGTACTGCTTTTTTTCATCAAAAATGAGAGCTATATCAGATAGAAATATTGATCGGCATTAACATTTCAGCAACTTTGCTTGCAGCTACCTATGCAAAGCCTAAATTTAATTATGAAGGGATTTAATGACTCATCACTTTGAAATGGGTGGAGGTAGAGATGAAAAATAGTGTAGATATTCGCACAGTACTGAGTGTTTATGAAAAAATCAAAACTCAGGGTGTACCAACTACTAACGGAATGAAGCTGGAAGATGTGACATGTACAGAAAACCCTGACGGTTATTATGTTAATCTTGCCGATAATAATGTCAGCTTAGACATCAATTTCCATAATACTTATCACTTCCATACGGCTAATGAAGACCCCGAAGGGATCATCAATCAAACTACCGCTGACTTTCACAATAATAACGAAGCACAGATCCAAGAGTTCCTTCATAAGTTGATGGAGATAGATAAAAGATACTAGGCCGCCCAGCAGCCATAGGTTAATTGACAGCCTCAAAACACCCACTATATAACCTGTATTCATCAAACCGGGCTGTATTATAACCACAGCCCGGTAACAGTTCTCTCATCCTTTTACAAAACAGCAAATTAGCTAACATTTTTACAGTTAACTGACAAAGCACTTTTTGAAAATCAATAACCTGTTGCCATCAAGAAAACATGGACAAAACCTAATCACATGCTGTTCAGTTTACATTCATAATGACATCGGTATCGTCATAACTGCAATGAAGCTTCTGAATATCTGACATGTATTAGTCACTGTTTCTGGCAATAATCAGGAAGTGGGCAATATGAATACTAAAAACCTTAACACTAAAGAACTTGATACAGTCATTGCTGCTTTAGGTGAATGTTATCGGCGTCTGAGAGCCGCCAAAATGACAGCCAAAGAATTATCGCAAGACGGATTTACGCTGATGTTTAAGTCCGCCTATGACAGCATGGCTAAACGTATTTAACGATTAATACGTTAGCTATAAACACAACACATACAAAAAAGCTCAGGAATAACCTGAGCTTTATATTTCGGTCATTAGTGGCAGTTTCGACTAGCGATCCCAATCCATATTCTGCAGCACCAATCGATAGCCATCAACGTCTTCAAATGTTTTACCAACATTTTCCCAATAAGGGTTATTAGACTCAACAACTTCAAAACCAGCATCAATCATATTACGGCATGCACGTTCCCATACACGGCTGCAATCAATATAAAACACCAACAAATTATCCTGAGTTGAAGCTTTCCCGACTGTTTTACCATGCTGATGAATAAATTCCAGGTGATATGCATGTTTCTGATGGCCCAAAACAACGCCATCGAAGCCATCTCGGTCTTTGAACTGCTTGAGCATTTCAAAACCCAGCGCTTTGCTGTACATAGATGTTATTTGATGAAGATTGTCGGTAGGTCTGACAACACGTAGTGTCGCGTCTCTAGGTATCATGGGCTTATCATCCTTTGAAAATAATTCCGCAGCGATAATCACTTACTTTTATATGGGTTAATTTTGAATTTGTATTCTTTTCCCTGTGACGGACGTGTCGAATCACACGTCAATATACGCAAGGTTGAATATCCATATACTTTCACAGCTATTCAGCACATCGTCAAGTCATTAGATAATTTAATCCAGCATCCGTACTGTATTTGTTGTCCGATGCACACTTTCGCAAAGTAAAACAACTTTTATTGAGCATATTTTATTCCCTTACATACACCATTTTGCTCGAACGAAAATTTATTGGTTATCAATCAACTGGTAAAAAACACAAAATATCTTATGAATAATAATGTTAGTTTTGAGCAGACATCCGGCTCAGGCTGAACCTGGCCGGAAAAAGTATAACTTTTCGTTTCAATAAAAATATCCCGAGGAACGCTTATCATTCCAGTGAACAATCCTATTAAAACGGTATCGCAAAAAGGTCATTGACATTTTTTTCACGCCCAAATGTGCCATCATGTGACTAAATTTTTGTTTGATTACAGCCAGAACTGCTATGAAACTACTCCTTGTTGAAGATCATCAGGATATTGCCGGCATCATCTTTGATTTCTTTGAGATGAAAGGATATACACTTGATTACGCCAACAATGGCCAACACGGTTATGAACTGGGCTGTGATAACTTTTACGACCTCATTATTCTTGATGTGATGCTGCCGCGAATGGATGGCTTCACAGTATGCCAGAAACTAAGGGAACATGGCGTTGATATCCCTATTCTGATGCTAACAGCACGTGATACTCGGGAAGATACGTTGGAAGGTTTCTCTCAAGGGGCGGACGATTATCTGGTAAAGCCGTTTGACCTTGAAATTCTTGAGGCAAGAATCAAAGCACTGACCCGCAGACGCCATGGTAATACAGCAAACACTGTTTTAACGTTTGACAAACTGAAGCTGAATTTAAATGAACATACCGTCAGTCGCGATGATTGCTGTTTCTCCCTCAACCCCACTCTGTTTACCATTCTCAAACTAATGATGATGAGAGCGCCCAAAGTCGTTCCTAAAGAAGAGATCATTTCAGCCTTGTGGGGAGATGATGAGCCTGAAGGCAATGTATTACGCAGCCATATCTATCAGTTAAGAAACCAGATAGACAAACCGTTTAAGCATTCCTATATCAAGACTATTCCCAAAGTTGGCTACCAGCTTATTGCCGAGGAAGATAAGTGAGCAAAGATAAAAACATCAAAGGCAAAACATTTAAAAGCGCAAAGCAACTAACCTTTACCTATTTTTCGATTGTTGCTTTCGCCATCATTACCATTCATTTTACTTTACTCGACGCCACTCTGGAGGACTTTGAACAACTCAATGCCAATAATCGCATCAACCATGCTAAAAGCATTGCTCAAGAAGTCTTTAATGATAACGATATTCAGGATTTGGCTATCCCTCCTTTTGTCCATGCGTACCGAGATAAAAAACTGCTCCCGACTCACCTGAAAATCCCACCTGTTCTGAAAATCGATAAAGTGATCGAGTTGAAAAGACAGTCAATCGATGACACGGAATACTTCCTTATGGAAACAATCATGAAGATAGGAAATAAAACAGAGATCGTTTATTTTCTCTACTTCGATGATATTTATGAATCAAGTGAAGAACAGATCATCCGGACCCAAGCACAGCATTTACTTATTTCGGTAGTCCTGATCATCATAAGTCTGGTTGTCGTAAGAAGAGTAGCTGATCGCCTGAACAGCCCGTTATCACAACTGGCCGATGAACTTGAAAACAGATCTGTAAACAACCTATCTCCAATCACGCCCCCCAATGGCATTCTTACCAAGGAACTTATTCAACTAGTTGAAAGTTTTAACAATTATTCTGAACGGATTCAAAATCTGATTGAGCGTGAACGCTCATTTAACCGCTATGCAAGCCATGAATTGCGTACTCCACTTATGGTTATGAAAGGAGCCATCTCTTTACTTGGTCAGTCAGATAACCCGGCATTCATCGAAAAACAGCGGCAGCGCCTGTTGCATGCAACCAATGAAATGAACGATTTCATCTCTACCTTGCTTTCTTTAACTAAAGAAGAGGACATCAGGACGCTTACTTCACGCAAGCTGACGGTGGATGAACTAAATGCTATCGCCGCTGAGCATAGTCACCTACTTGAAGGAAAGCAGGTTAAATGGGAGGTGGAATTATCAGGGCAAGCTCTGGTCAAAGCCCCTGAAACTACATTCAAAATTCTGTTAGGCAACCTAATAAAAAATGCTTTCGCCTGCACAGAAGAAGGCAACGTAATAATTAAAGTAAAGCCAGAATCCATTCAGGTTATCGATACTGGAATCGGCCTGGACTCAAAGCCAAGAGGCGTTGAGGGTTATGGACTGGGGCTGCTGATCGCCAGTGATATTTGCCGGAAATATGGCTGGCAGCTCAGCCATAAAAACAATGAGTTCGGTGGATGCACCGCTGAAATCATGCTTCAGCCAGACGAAACACCCAAAGCTCAGACAGAATAAAATTAGTCAGCATCCCGAGAAGAATACCGGGGATCATGGCTACATAGGGCCAGAATAGCGCAACATTCTGGCCTGTTATGTTTTCAATCATGGTTGGCTCAAACCACTCCAACAACATCCAATAACATCCCCAGTTAGGCAAGAAACTGAAACAGACACAGAGGAGAAACTTCAGCCACTGCATCACGGGGGTTCTTTTTTCAGCATCTCTGAACGTAAAAACCCGGTTACACCACCAATTTGACGTAGCCGCAATCCAAAAAGAACCTGCGCGAGCAAACACAAAAGGCACAATAGATGAAAACAATGCCAAAGCCATCACATCAACAATAAAACCGGCACCTCCAACGAGGGCAAATCTGATCATCCTGTACTTCATTACTATCCGGGTGTCCCCATACCTTTCATAAACAGACGCTCAATGGTATGAAGCTTTAAGTCAAAAAAAGGTAGAACCAGATATAAAACAGCAATCAACTCTTCAGGTTTCCTCCAGGCGGGCAGAAACAATAAGTAACTAATAACAATGATATAAATTGCTGATTTGATGCTATATTCGGCTACAAATCAGCAAGCAATACACTTTTTTCACTTCGACAAGTTATAATGCTGCCCAAATCTGACATTCATCTTTGAAGTACACGGGAAACCATGAGTAGAGTTTTTACCTTTCTGAAAGGCATGGCAATGGGTGCCGCTGACGTTGTTCCCGGCGTTTCAGGCGGAACCATTGCTTTCATTACCGGAATCTACGATAAACTGCTAGAAAGTATCCGTCGCGTAAATCCAAGCCTGATTGGGATCATTAAAAAAGACGGACTGAAAGCCGCCTTTAATCATGTTAACGGTACATTCCTGATCCTATTACTGTCCGGTATTCTGACCAGTATCTTTACTTTGGCTCGCTTTATCACTTGGATGTTGCATAACAACCCGATCCCTCTATGGTCCTTCTTCTTTGGATTGATCATCGTTTCCGTAAATCACATGTTTAAACAAGTGAAACAGTGGAAAATTAATCGGTTTGTATCTGTCCTGGCCGGCGCTTTTTTCGCGTACGGAATCACTGTGCTTCACCCACTGAACCTTGAACCGACTACATTTAATATCCTGGTTGCCGGTTCAATAGCCATTTGCGCCATGATCCTGCCGGGCATCTCTGGCAGCTTTATCTTGCTTCTTCTGGGGATGTATAGCCCGATTCTGGCCGCAGCTAAATCTGTCGACATTATTACGCTGGGCACATTTGCTACCGGCTGTGTGATTGGTCTTCTGACGTTCTCTCACCTGCTTTCATGGGTACTTCGTAACTACCGCGATATCGCACTTACTTTTCTGACCGGCCTAATGCTTGGAACTCTGACTAAAATCTGGCCGTGGAAAGAGACTCTGACATGGCGCATCAACTCAAGCGGTGAACAGGTACCACTACTGGAGCGAAACCTGTCTCCACTTACATTCGAACAAGTAACAGGTCAACCTGCATTGCTGGCCTATGCCATCGCTGCAATGATCATGGGTATTGCCCTTGTCTGGGGACTTGAAAAACTAGCTGATAAATAAAAACCTTATTCCTTGCCCTGAGATATTTGGGGCAAGGCATTCTCCGAACATCCCTCTCCTTCTCACTTCTTTTTGCTAATTGATTGATTTTCTGACAACAATGTTATGATTACAAAACCATAACAAACAGGGGTTAGCTAATGTCTCTGCAATCACTGAGAACCTTAATCATCAATACCCTTCTTGTGCTTGTTTTGGGATTCGCCGCTTATCAGCTCACAGGATTTATCACGCAGCCCAACAAAACTGATACCTCCTTGGAAAAATACTGCCCGTTAACTACACAAGGTTGTCATCAGGACAAAATTACCATCCAACTCGGCCAGGATATAGTCCACCCGATGGTAGAAACTGGGATAAATGTTAGCTGGCCAGAATTACCTGATAACACAGACAACCTTCTCCTCAGCCTTAAAGGACATGAAATGATGATGGGCGAGTATCATCTACAATTATCAGGTGGCGATGGTAAATTCTCAGGGAAACTGCTGCTTCCATTCTGTACTTCTAAAGCAATGACATGGAAAGGCAGTATCGCGCCCGTCACTAACATCAAAGGCATTAAGCCCGTTTACATTTCAGTAAGGATGACAAAGTGAAATTTCAATGGATTGTATTAGCACTGGCACTAACAGCAGGCACTGTCACCCGAATCATTGTTGACTCTAATAACAATAGCGCTGCAACACCAACTGTTGCAGCCAATGTCCTGGAAAATGGCCTGCAAACTGTCGATATTTACAATACTGACGATTCCCGACTCCGTGTAATTTACTTTGGTTATACCCATTGCCCTGATGTCTGCCCGACATCGCTGGCGGTTTTGTCTGCCGCTCTCAAGACTATTGAGCATGAACAATTGGCCAGACTCTGGCCTATTTTTATTACATTAGATCCTGACCGTGATACACCGGAAAAAAGTGCTCAATATGCGCATTTTTTCCATAAAAACATTGATGGTATGACAGGGACAACCAAACAGACTAAAGCACTGACACAGCGATATGGCGTGCTTTACCAAAGAACTGAACTGGAAAATTCCTCACTTGAATATGCCGTTGATCACAGCTCCTATTTTTACTTCCTGAAACCGGACGGAACTCTGGTTGAAAAGGTTCAGCATACGTTAAATCCGGCCATTTTGGTTGAAACCATCGAACGTATTCTTGATGAGCCCACGAGCTAGAGCCGAGTATTTATGCCCGACTCCACCCTATTTCTCGATTTTGAGAGTTGTTTTTCCAAGTAGATAAGTGAATTTAGAAGAAATTTGAGCAACATATGCCATACTAATTCTGCCGACTGACAATTTCTAACACTCGGTCTGTAGTGGCAAACAAAGGAGAAGAAAGAAAAATGAACCGTTCATTATCTATCCTTACCGGAATTATTCTAAGTGCGACACTAATGGGCTGTTCAAGCTCAGAACAAGCAGAGCAACTGCAACAACTGACCAACAAAGTAGATATGCTTTCTGATCAGGTTGGAGCTCTGCAAAGTCAGCAAGATCAAATGGCCGGCGCGGTTAATGATTCACGTGCAGCCGCTGACGCAGCGTACCAGGAAGCTATGCGTGCGAACCAGCGTATTGATAACATCGCTAGTTCATACAGTAAGTAAGACTGAAAAAAGTGGTGCCTTTCATGGCGCCACTTTTTCATTTAAATTCTTCCACTTTTCACTTATACCCTTTCGACAAAGCTATATCCTTTCCCGCGAACCGTTTTGATATGTTGCTTAGATAAACCCAACTGTACCATCTTGCGACGTATGTTACTTACATGCATATCGAGATTGCGATCAAAAGGACTCAACTCTTTCTTTAATACTTCTTTTTGAAGCTCAGCTTTGGACACCACCACACCGTTATTGTTAATTAGATATTCAAGCAACTCAGACTCTGTTCCGGTTAGTGGCAAGCGGGATATTTGCTCATTCAATGATGTCTGATACTGACTAATACTCTGTCGCTGACGCTCAAGGCCAACTCTGCGCAATATTACGGTAATTCTTGCCAGCAATTCCGGCACACGAAAAGGCTTAGCCAGGTAATGGTCAGCGCCTGCCTGCAAACCCTCCAGCATTGATGGTTCATCACCGAGCGCAGTCAACATAAGAATAGGTGTAGCAAAACGCTGACAAATACGCCGCGCAACCTGTAATCCATCAATATTAGGTAACATCACGTCTAGCAACACCAGATCAACAGCATTACTCTGCAGATAAGTAAGGCCACTTTCACCACAGTGCTCGCAATGTACCTCATAGCCTTCTTCCGTCAGCACCTCCTTCAACAGTGCACACAGATAAACATCATCATCAACGATCAGAAATTTTGACACGAAACCACAACACCATAATAAAAACCATTCGCATTATCATAAATAACCATTCACTCTGCAATAAATACATTGGTTATTACGAAATCGTAGCGTTATTTTTTTGCTCTTTTAACCGTCTTGAACTAGGTCAATCCTACTGAGATTACATTAGTTTTTCACTGCTTCAGGTATTGACTTTATCGAAACCAGCATGGTTATTAGGCTTCTGGCATTTCCCACAGAGTTATTCACAGCTTTTGTGGATAAAGAACTTATCCCCACTCCATTTTTTGCCCATTTTTTCGCCTAACCTGAACCCTTATTGAGCAATAACACACCAAGCAGTTATCCGTAAAATACGTTTAATAGAGCAGAAAGATATGAGAAGTTCTTTTTTTATACAGCTTTAACTGTTTGGGGGACATTTCGCTACAACAACGAATTGAGAGGTCTTGTTTGAACGCAATTTGTTGCGATAGGATGTGGATAAAGTCTCCGGGAGCGATAACTGCACTCCCGGAGATATAACAAGAAAGGCTTATTGAAGCTTGAAGCGGTTCATTGCATCCTGAAGAGTTATAGATAGCTGGCTCAATTCACGACATGCCTGAGCTGTTTGCTCAGAACCTTGCGCAACTTCCTGTGAAGCAACGTGAATATTTTCCACGTTACGACTCAGATCATCAGCAACTGAGTCCTGCTGGCTACATGCGCTGGCAATTTGTGCGCCCATATCAGCAATCTGAGCGATTGATTTTTCAATCGACAACATGATGTCTTGTGAATGAGTGCCCTGCTCCACACACGTTTCAATGCTGGCACGCGAACGATCAGTTGCATCTTTTGCCTGCTTTGCCATTACCTGAAGCTTTTCAATAATAGAAGTGATCTCACCAGTTGAATCCTGTGTACGTCCTGCAAGAGTGCGTACCTCATCCGCTACAACCGCAAATCCACGACCAGACTCACCAGCACGCGCAGCTTCAATCGCAGCATTAAGCGCAAGCAAGTTTGTCTGCTCAGCAATGTCACGGATAACATCTACCACAACATTAATCTGCTTAGACTGCTGCTCCAACTCAGAAACAGTTTCACCAGTCTGATCAATAACCTGTGCAACATCCTGAATCGAGCCAACCATCATCTCGTTATCACGAGCACCTTCCTGGGCTTGACTATTCGCCGTCATTGCCTGGCTGGCAGTGTCTTCTGTGTTGCTTGCAACATCACCTACAGCCGCCTTCATTTCAGTCATTGCTGTCGCAACCTGAGTGATTTGCAGTTGCTGCTCTTTCATACCCTGTGCAGACATGTCAGAGATCTGAGTCATCTCTTCAACCGCGCTACTCAGCTGGGTTACTGCTGAAATGATTTCTTCAATTAGCTGGCGTAGGTTATTTTGCATCTTAATAGATGCATCTGCCAAAACACCTAGTTCATCATTACCAATTGCATCACGATCAAGGTTCTTTGCCAGATTCCCTTCAGCAATCTCATTAGACTGATCAACAACAAGTTTCAGCGGACCGCAAATAATGCGTGTTAGAAATACCGTCATTGCAACCATCAATAGCAAAACAACGACACTGCTGGTAATAAATGTGTTATTCAATCCATTAATTGAGCTAAGAATAGAGTTTCGGTTATCGCCCATTGCACCCTGCAAGATATCAATTAGCTTATTGATGTCGGATTCAATAGACTCAAAGCGCTGCAGTGACTGCTTCAAGATTGGGTGTGCAGTTTCTTTGTCCATCACCAACATTGCGCTATTAAAAGTACCCATGTTTGCCACATAGGTATTCCAGTTGCCCATCAGGCGTTTGAATGTCTGCTCTTCTTCACCCGGCCATACAGTTTTGCCATATGCTTCCAGACCAGACTGAATATCATGACGGATACCTTCGTTACGCTGAACGGTTTGCTTAACTTCGTTGACATCTTCCAGAGCCAGCAGGGCAAACTGAGTTCGACGCCAGTACGACATCTTGTCTCGAATGCCGTCAACATTGTGCACGGCAGGCAGCGTATCATCGGTGAAGTTAAGAAGTTCGGCCTTGATTTTGCCTAACTCACTGACAAGAAATATACCAAAGCCTAAGTTAAGCACCGCGATAGCCGAAAAGGCCACGGCAATCTTTTTGCCGATTGAGAGATTCTTTAAAAACATGAATGAGTTTTACCTTTGATTCTTATTGTCCAAAGTTGCCTGCCATGCGATTTACATCCATGTATGACAATGTGCACAGAGTCCTGGAAAACGAAGCTTACTACGATCTCTATCAATAAGACCAGCTTCACATTATTCAAGCGACAAATATGAGGAAAAATTAAGATTAATTAACGTTTTTTTGAGAGAAAATTCCTTCTACACAAAGTGGTATACGGTGCATATTCCCTCTTGGCGTAAAAATAACTTTAACCTGTTAATATTTAAAGGTTTAATAGAGAGGTCTCAGCTTTCTTTATCAATCAATGAAAGATGGCTTCTGACAAAAGCCAGACAATTAGAATAAGGACATGAATATGGACAAAGGCAGCCTCCTGATCAGGAATATTTCACTTACGGGCCAACAAGGACGTCAAAAAATCCTGATTGAAGATGGCATCATCAAGTATGTCGCTCCTGACAGTGATATCCACAAATTCACTGGCCAAGTCCTTGACGGTGAAGGTGGCATTGCTCTCCCTCCCTTCTGTGAACCCCACATTCATTTAGACACAACCCAAACAGCCGGAGAACCAAGTTGGAACATAAGCGGCACTTTATTTGAAGGGATAGAACGATGGACCGAACGCAAGGCTCAGCTTACAAAAGATGATGTAAAAACGCGTGCCAGCCAAACTCTGAAATGGCAGATCGCCAACGGTATCCAACATGTCCGAACCCATATTGATGTATCAGATCCTGACTTAACCGCACTGAAAGCGATGCTTGAAGTGAAAGAGAAAATGAAAGATCACATCAACATACAAATTGTTGCTTTCCCGCAGGAAGGAATTCTCTCCTATCCAAATGGTAAGGAACTGCTGGTGGAAGCTGTTAAGCTGGGAGCAGATGTAATCGGTGCAATCCCCCACTTCGAATTCACCCGCGAATACGGTATTGAGTCACTTCACTTTATCTTTGATTTGGCAAGAAAATATAACCGTCTAATTGATGTTCATTGTGACGAAATCGACGATGAACAATCACGCTTCATTGAAACTCTTGCAGCTCTTGCCCACAAATACGATATGGGGAGCAAAGTCACTGCCAGTCATACCACCGCAATGCACTCATACAATGGCGCATATACATCCCGCCTGTTCAGGTTACTTAAACTCTCCGGTATTAGCTTTGTTGCAAACCCTTTGGTTAATATTCACCTTCAAGGACGATTTGATGACTACCCGAAACGCCGTGGAATCACGCGTGTAAAAGAAATGTTGGCTGCAAATATTAACGTCTGCTTTGGCCATGACGATGTGTTTGACCCATGGTACCCGCTGGGAACCGGCAATATGATGCAGGTTCTTCATATGGGCCTGCATGTCTGCCAAATCATGGGGTATGAGCAGATAAATCAGTCACTTGATTTGATTAGTAAGAATTCAGCGAAAGCGATGTGTCTTGAGCCAGATTACGGTATCGAAGTCGGCAAACCGGGTAATTTAATTATTCTTCCTGCCAATAATGGCTTCGACGCAATTCGCCGCCAGGTGCCTGTTCGATACTCAATACGAAATGGGCACGTTATAGCAAAAACTCAACCGGCACTAACAAAGATTAACCTTGGCGAACAAAGCGAAATCATAACTTTCAAACGTGAATAATCGCTTTATTAGCCTGACGCAACTACCCGAGACTCAAAAGATAAAGATGAAGTCATTACACAAATACCATCACAATTGCGGTGGTATTTGTTAAGAGCAACAACTCGTTTATTTTAACTGTTTACAACGGAGAAAACCGAAAAAAGATAAAAGGAATAATCCGCCCCATGAAGCGGAACCACCATTCCCCTCAACCATGTTGCAATTTGTATGCGCGATTCCATCCACTCCGGGTCTACATCTATTCGCCCGACTTTCCCTAATAATATTGGGTTCTATCACTGTACTAACCGGTATGGTGTCTTTGTAAGATTCAATCCAGTTGAAATAAGTACCAACACGGGAATAAAAGCTCGGTCGTGTTAAAGAACCACACACTAACTCACCAACTGGGCCACCACTGACAATCCCAATCTGTACCCATTCGCCATTGTTATTTTGTGCTGTTAACGGTCCACCACTATCACCTTTACAGGAATCAGGCCCGTACACTAAACTGCTTCCTTCTGGGGCGATAATTTTAGGCGGCAATGTGCAGATCTTAGTTCTATTAACCGGACTGTCGATAATTTCATTTATCTCGCTACCAAGCTCCAAACGCTTAAAGCAATCTGGCATTGGAATATAAGACAGAGAAGTCGATAATAATTGACTAGTGGAAACTTGCGCAGCAGTATCTATAGCCCCCCATCCAAATACTGTTGTATTTTCAGGCCTATGGTGCTCTTGCCATTCATTACCTAAGCGATTATCTATCTCATCAGCCACTTCCGGCGTTGCCAGTTTAATAGATGCAGCGTTAGTATTAGTAAAAGCACGTTCAACACGAATTAAAGCTACATCATTATCTAAAGCTATTGATTTCAGCTCGACGGTTGTACTATCGCCCGGAACCGTCTGTTGTTGAATTGTCGCATCAGGCGAGTAGTCAGGATGAACAACAACATGGGTAACTGAATATAAATTTTCAAAGTCAGTAACTGAGTTATCCCACGTTCCGGCCATGACATTTAGCTGATTAGGCTGTAAGACAAAATATCCGGAATCACGCGAATGAACTACACAGTGCGCTGCCGTTAATACCCAATGGGCATCGATAATCGAGCCACCACAAAAATGCATATTTTGTTTTGGTGTCAACCTTAAAGAAACCATCCAATTTTCTGAAGACGGCGGCTGAATAGGCTCACCACCAACAACAAACGGAACAACATCATTAGCAGAAGCAATAGGCATCAACATCGGAAAGATAACGGCAACCAACAGCTGTTTTAACTTCATTTAACACTCCCCTTCGGCACAAATATGGTATTTAAACTACCATTCAGAATTTAATCTGAATAATGGAAAGGAAGATATTGCGAACAACTTAATTTTATTTTCACAAGGACTTACAAAAAACAAATACTGTTTTAGTGTTTATTCACAAAAAGAACCGACTCAGTAATAATAAGTCAGCTCTTAATTATGATGTCATTAGACAATTATTTATAAACTCTTCAAGTAGTCGCAACTGACTTCCTGATAACTGATATCAACGTATAGCCCACCAAGATCAGTTGCTAATGTCGGATAAAAACCGTTCTCTGAAGCGGTTTTTACTTTATCCAAATCAATAGTGTAAACAGCCAGTCCCAACATATTAATTTCAGAAGGTAGGCAGCTATCAGAATTCCCCTCTTCGAAGCACAAAGGCGGCGTAATATCGATCTTTCCGCAACTTTCTCTCTCAACATCAATACCTAAATTTTCCAGCGTCGACTTCGCTCCTACCGGTATTTTGTCCGGGGTGCTGCTCATACCTTCAGTTATAGTTTTGATATCATAATAACCCGGGTCGATTGTCCCCATTTTACTCTGTACGTTAGCACCGGTTACAGCAAATACCTTAGTATTCCCCTCTGCTAAATCTTTAATATCATCCTCATTACAACCTGCTAACGCCAGCACAGATAAAAAATAAATAGCCTTTTTCATCATAGTCCCTATGTTTAATAATAATTGACAAGGCAATGTTTACTTTAGCTTTTATTTCACAATGTTCCAAACTCACTAAAAATCGATTATTAGTCCACATTATCTAAGGAAAAATAACTCCAACACACAAGAATAAACGACACGAGTTGCACATTATCAGAGCATTATTTCAGTACCAAAACACAGACTTATACTATTCAATGTTTAAGAGTCAGCCTTTTACTTATCTGAAAGAAAATACTGGTCAAGAGCCTAAAAATGGTCATTTACTATACTAAAAACCACATATGTGTGATGAATAATTGTGATCTCTAGCCTGAATTCTTCCCTTATCGTCTATTGGTGTGCATAATATTGCCAACAATAAATCTACGGACACTTCCTTATGAGTATCGAAAATATCGTTAAAGAGCGCTCTGGCGCAAAATGTGAGCTTTGTTCTTCTGAAGACAACCTGAGCGTATTTGAAGTACCAGCGTCTCCTGACACAACTGCTGGTAGCTGTGTAATGGTGTGTAACACTTGCCGTACTCAAATCGAAGATCCGGAAGCAATGGATCAAACACACTGGCGTTGCCTGAACGACAGCATGTGGAGCCAGGTTCCGGCTGTACAGGTAATGGCTTACCGTATGCTTAAGCGTCTGTCTTCTGAAACATGGGCTCAGGATCTGCTGGACATGATGTACATGGAAGAAGAGACTATTGAGTGGGCTGAGAAAGGCATCGCTCTTGAAGAACTTGATTCAGTTAAAACTGTTGACGTGAACGGTACTCCGCTACAAAGCGGTGACAACGTAACTATCATCAAAGATCTTCCAGTTAAAGGTTCAAGCCTAGTAATCAAGCAGGGTACAGCTGTTCGCGGTATTCGCCTGACTAACAACCCGCTGCATATCTCTGGTAAAGCAGCTGGTACAAACATGGTTATCATCGCGGAATACTGCCGTAAGATGTAATCGCTGACTTGTCTCAAAACAAGCAGAAAAAAAGGCGCATTAAGCGCCTTTTTCTTTATCCGCCCTAAAGTAAAATCCTTAGCTATGCTAACAGCTCATCTTAAACCCACTACGTTACCAAACTATTAATAAAAAGATTCACTATAAAAAATAACCATCATCAATTAATGCACTTACCTTACGAACTAGAATCTCAAAAGTAATTCCTAACAAATGAGAAAAGTCTCAAATATTAATTAAAGTTTGAGCGAAAGATCTTACCTGTATTGCTCAATGACATTAAACATGGTTAAAATAGCGCAACAACAATAGCAGCCTAAAGTGCTGTTAATTGAACAGAATATAATCTGTATGTTAGTCGGGGAGCCTATGGCTGAGACCACTTCGGTGGGACCCGTTGAACCTGATCCATTTAATAATGGCGTAGGGAACTAGCAAACGTATCCTCTCAGATGCCAACCACTGTATCACCAGTGATCCGACACCTTGTCAGCGATACCTGCTACCCTGCGCACTACACATAAGGGTAGTCGCTATGGCAGTTCCATCTAAAACACCTATCACTTTATCTATTGCCGGCTCTGACAGCGGTGGTGGTGCCGGCATTCAGGCCGATATCAAAGCTATTTCCGCAACCGGTGGCTATGCCTGCTCAGTTATCACTGCGCTTACAGCACAAAACACGCTTGGAGTATCCGGTATTTATCCTGTCGACCCTTCGTTTGTAGAACAACAGCTTGATGCCGTCTTCTGTGACCTTGACGTAAAAGCGGTAAAAGTTGGCATGCTCAGTGACGCAAACATCATCCGCTCGGTTGCGGCAAAGCTACATGAGTACAAGCCTCAGTTTCTGGTTGTTGATCCTGTGATGGTTGCCACCAGCGGCGATCTCCTTTTGCAAGAAGAAGCCATTTCCACCCTGAAAACTGAACTGCTACCAATGGCGGATGTCATTACCCCTAACCTGCCAGAAGCGACAGCACTGACTGGTGCAGAGTTACCAAAGACTGAGCAGGAAATGAATGCGATGATCACCGCATTACGCGAGCTTGGTTCCCGTTCGGTTCTGCTGAAAGGCGGACATCTTGAACAAGATGAAAACAGCACAGATCTGTTAATACTTGCAGATGATGTTATTCGTCTCAGTACCCCTCGAATCAATACACAAAATACCCACGGTACAGGCTGCACCCTTTCATCCGCAACCGCCTCTTACTTGGCTCAAGGGCATGAACTGACCGAAGCAGTAAAGAATGCCAAGACTTATATTACTCAAGCCATTATTCATGCCAGCGATCTTGAAATAGGCTCAGGTCACGGACCGGTTCACCATTTCTTTGCCGGGCATTTTAAAGCTGAATAACCGCTAAAACCGGGTAACTACAATGAATACTAATCAACAGGCTCTGACTGAGCCTGGCGTTTCCGTGCGCCTGAAAAACGTATCTCTGGCTTTTAACGATGCAGAGCAGGAACTGTTTTCCCAGCTAAATCTGTCGCAGCCATCAAACCAGTGGACTTGTCTTCTGGGCAAAAGTGGCTGCGGAAAAACTACCCTGCTCCGTTTTCTTGCTGAGCTGATGGATGAGCAAGTCACTTGGAATGGCGAACTGATTACGTCAGATTGCCTGCCGTTGTCAGGGCGTATTGCTTACATGGCGCAGCAGGATCTTCTGCTGCCATGGCTGTCTGTTATTGATAACGTCTGCCTCGGCCTTCGCCTCGGAGCCTCCACCAATACATCTAATAATCAGCCAGAGATAAAAAAAGCACATGATTTGCTTAAAGCTGTCGGCCTCGCACAATACGCATCAGCAATGCCGCACCAGCTTTCAGGGGGAATGCGCCAGCGAGTTGCACTTGCCCGAACACTGATGCAAGACAAACCGCTGGTGCTAATGGATGAACCCTTCTCAGCTCTTGATGCTGTTACACGCTATAAGCTTCAGAACCTTTCTGCGCAACTACTCAAGGAACGTAGCGTTCTGCTGATCACTCACGATCCGCAAGAAGCCTTACGGCTGGGACATAAGATTTACATCATGTCCGGAAAGCCAGCGCAGTTAACCAAGCTGCAAGTGCCGCAGACAATGCCTCCAAGGCAGTTTGATGCTGAAACAGCTCATCATCAGCAAACCATCATTGAGCTACTGGAGAAAGATTATGTCTGATCTTCCTATCTCAGCATCGCTGACATCAAAAGCAGCGAAACCAACACCTTCCGTCTTTTCAAACCAGCCTTCAGCAGAGTTCACCAAACGTATATCAGCGTCAGGCAAACGAGCCGTATTGAGCTTGTCGGGCGTTCTGGGCTTGTGGCAAGGCCTTGTCAGCTTACTGGAACTTCCTCCGTTTATTTTGCCGGGGCCACTTGCTGTCTTCAGCAAGATCATTGACCGCTACGATATTCTCTGGCACCACACGCTCGTAACCGGTTCTGAAATCATTTTAGGGCTAGCGCTAGGGTTAATTCTGGGACTATTTTTCGCCCTGCAAATGTTGTTATTTGCGCCGCTTCGTCGCTGGCTATTACCGATTTTAATAGCCAGTCAGGCAATCCCCGTTTTTGCTATTGCCCCTATCCTGATGCTCTGGCTTAGTTACGGAATAGCATCAAAAATTGTGATGGCAGCACTGATCATCTTCTTCCCGGTCACAACCTGTTGTTATGACGGATTACGTCAAACACCGAGCGGTTATCTGGATCTGGCAAAAACCATGGGAGCGACTCGCTGGCAACTTCTGCGACACATCCGCTTGCCTGCTGCGCTACCCGCCCTAGCTTCCGGCATTCGAGTCGCCGTTGTTGTCGCACCTATCGGTGCCGTAATCGGTGAGTGGGTCGGCTCCAGCGAAGGCCTCGGTTATCTGATGTTACAGGCCAATGCCCGGATGTTTGTGGACGAAATGTTCGCCGCCCTTTTTATCCTGGCACTGTTTTCAGTCAGCCTCTATTTCATTGCCGACAGACTGCTTAAGAAAGCGATTCCATGGCAGGAAAAATAAGCTTAATCGCACACACAACAATAAACCACACAACAATAATCACTTCATAAAGGAATCTTTAATGAAAAAACAGTTACTTCACAGCATCGCAGCCTTATCCCTTTCCGTCGCCTCATTTAACGCCGCGGCAGAAAAACTCAGCCTGATGCTGGACTGGTTTGTGAACCCGAATCACGGTCCAATCATCCTTGCCCAAGAAAAAGGCTGGTTTACCGAACAGGGGTTGGAAGTCGAGATCCAGGAACCAGCCGATCCGAGTATTCCGGACAAACTGGTCGCAGCAGGAAAAACCGACCTGGCCGTTTCTTACCAGAGCACGCTAATTTCGGGGGCCGCCGCCGGTCTTCCATTGGTTCGTTCAGCCACACTAATTTCCGGACCACTTAACTCACTGATCGTTCTTGATAAGTCCAGCATTAAATCACTGGCTGACCTGGAAGGAAAAAACATCGGTATCGCCATTGTTGGAAACGAAGAAGCGACTATCGGCACCATGCTGCGTTCAGCACATGTCAGCATGGACAAAGTGAAAATCATTAATGTCGGCTGGGCATTGTCTTCATCACTGGCTTCTGGAAAAGTCGATGCTATCTGGGGCGGCTTGCGTAACTTTGAACTGAACCAACTTGAACTTGAAGGCTACAAAGCAACCGCTTTCTACCCGGAAGAGCACGGTGTTCCGCCTTATGACGAACTGATAGTTGTTGCCAACCCGAACAACTACAACCCTGAAACAATCGAAAAATTCAACACTGCCATTGAAAAGGCAACTGTTTACCTGATCAACCACCCGGAAAAAGCATGGCTAGAGTTCATTGCCTACGCACCGGATACCCTGAATAACGACCTAAACCGTCAGGCATGGGAAGACACTCTGACACGTTTTGCACTCCGTCCGGGCGCTGTAGAACTCAAACGTTATGACGACTATGCCGCATTTATGAAGCAACACAAAATCATCAATAAACTACCAAAAGCCCAAGATTACGTTCTGACTTACTAATTCAGCATCAAGGAAAGACAATGGATCATCAAGATTTAATCAATGCCTGCAAACAAGACTGGCAAGACTACACCCGACACACTTTTGTCCACCAACTTGGTAAAGGTGAACTTAGTGAAAGCGCATACCTGCATTACCTTAAACAAGACTTTCTGTTCCTGAAACATTATGCCCGCGCTTATGCCCTGGCTGTTTTCAAATCAAACTCTCTGGCTGAAATGCGAGAACCGCTGCCAAGCCTTAATGCGCTACTTAATTCCGAAATGAGCCACCACATTGAATACTGCGCAAAGTGGGGGCTTACAGAGTCCGATATGGAAGGTGAGCCGGAAGATTTCGGTACTGTTTCATACACCCGCTATGTTCTCGATACAGGAATGGCCGGAGACCGAACGGATCTTTTCACCGCACTCGCACCTTGTGCAATCGGCTACGCTGTGATCGGACAATGGCTGACCGAATGGAGCGAAACCACGATTGAAACCAATCCTTACAGAAGCTGGATTGAGCTATATAGTGGTGATGAATTCCAGTCGGGAGCCAAAGAAACCATTGAGCGGCTGGATCTGATGCTGGAAGAAATTCCTTTAAACAGTCGTCGCGGTCAGCGTTTGTGTGAAATATTCAAAACAGCCACCAGAATGGAAGTCGCATTCTGGCAACAGGGACTGAACGCTTCAGATAATTAAGCTCCAATCATTAATCTTTTCAGCAGGCTCTCAACCAAGAGCCTGTTTTCTCATTCAATCAATACACCATCGGTATTCTCCCGCTTCACCTTGACTCACCACTCCTTTACTGCATAAGTTTTAATCAGGTTCTGAGTAACTAACGGTGGAAACATGAAAATCTATGAACTTGGTCCGGCACCGAGTGCACGTCGCGTCAGTATTTTTCTGGCCGAAAATGGCATTGATGTAGAGCGTGTCCACGTAGATATTCTTGGCGGCGAAAACCTGAGTGATGAGTTCAGGGCAAAAAGTCTGAACGCTCAGATACCTGTATTAGAGCTGGACGACGGCACGACCATCTGTGAATCAATCGCAATCTGCCGTTATTTTGATGAGGCTTATCCCTCTGATCATTCCCTTTTTGGCAATACCCCACTAGAGAAAGCAACAATTGAAATGTGGCAACGACTCGTGGAGTTAAAAGGGCTGCTAGTTGCCATGCAGGCGTTTCGCAATATTACCGGCATCTATCAGGACAGAGAAAAATGTATCTCGGCATGGGGGGATGAATCTCGCCAAAGATTAATTGAATTTCTGCCGACTATTGATAACCAGTTAGCCGTATCCCCTTTCGTTGCCGGAGAACATTTCAGCGTCGCCGACATTACAACGGTTGTGTTATGCGAATTTATGAAGAATCTGGAAATCGAGCCGGACGACAGCTTACCTAACCTGCGTGAGTGGTACCAACAAATCTTAGAACGCCCATCTGTCAAAGGATAAACGGAGACAGCCATGATCGAGCTTTATACTGCTGCCACACCTAACGGACATAAAATCTCTATCGCATTAGAAGAAATGGAACTTGAATACCGGGTTCATGCGTTAGATTTAATGGCAAATGATCAGAAGCAGCCCGCTTTTCTTGCTATTAATCCTAACGGACGGATACCAGCCATTATTGATACTGATAACGATAACTTCACGGTATTCGAGTCCGGCGCAATACTGCTCTATCTGGCTGAAAAAACCAGCGAGTTCCTGCCACTTGAACCAAAGAAGCGCTCTAGAGTTATTCAATGGCTGATGTTCCAAATGGGAGGTGTCGGGCCAATGATGGGACAAGCCAATGTCTTTTACCGCTACTTTCCGGAGAAAATCCCGGCAGCTATTGAACGCTATCAACATGAAGGTCGGCGACTGTTTGAAGTTATGGACACTCAGCTCGCTCACAGCGCCTATCTGGCCGGAGATGAATACACCATAGCAGATATCGCCACCTGGCCGTGGGTACGAATCTATGAATGGAGTGGAATTGATATTGAAGGTTTACCTCACCTTCAGCGCTGGATAAATGAAATAGCAGAAAGGCCCGCATGCAAAAAAGGCATCCTCATCCCACCACCATCAGATCTCAGTGATGGAGAAAAGGCAGAAGAAATTAGGAAGATGGTGACACGATAAACAACACGGCAATAACAGATGCATCGGCCACTGAAACAGAGCCCGGTGTTTTGATAAATTCAAAATAATCAGGCTGAAATCAAATGCTCGGTAAAGCCAAGCTCTACCAATGATTCAAACGCTTCCCAAACATCTTCCGGAATATCCTGATGAGCAGAAAAGCCCTTGTCAGGGTAAGTCCTAAGCCTTTGAAGATCGCCAACCATTACGTTAATTACATCACTGTAAGTTAACTGCTCATTAGGATATTCATCAAAAGACAGCGGGGGTGAAGTAACAACAAGCTCTTTCCCTGGCCACTGTTTCATAAACGTGGCATACGATCTTCTTTCCATAAACGGCTTTTGAACCAGCATCAAACGCTGTGGTTCCAGCCCCCTGTTAGCAAGCAGTGAACGGGTAAAAATAACATTTTCACCGGTATTACTGGATCGAGGCTCGACCAGAATTTTCTCTTCTGATACACCCATATCAGCAGCAATAGCGGCAAAATGTTCAGCTTCTGACGCCGGGAACATTCCTTTTGTCAGCTCCCCCTCACCACCAGAAAAAACAATGTAAGGCGCATAACCCTCCAAATATACTCGCGCAGCATACTCAGCAACACGGACATCATTACTGCAAAGGACAAAGATGCAGTCACATTTTTCTAAAGGATTATTGAGTAGATGGTAATTCCAGATCCGTTGAGCCATAGCATGTACTTTTGGGGTCATAGAATTTCCTTATTCATTTATCGGTGAAAACAAAAATGGCTGCCGCTAGAAGCGAAGCAGCCATTCTTTAAGAGGTATATTGGGACAATTTCACAAGAAACGACCAATCAGCAACGATTAACGGTGCCACCACTCAGGCACGATGTTACAGCTGACTTCACCAGAGCTCAACCAACCCTGCTCACCCTCAATAGTTAACTGAAGCTGCATAGTACGCTCGGCAATGGCTTCCAGCTCTGCAAGGGTTGCATCATTAATGTACACCACTGAGATATTGCCGTATTGAGTAACCTTACTCTTGTTCTGCTGCCACCAGATCGGTGCTGCATTATCACCATAAGCGAAAATAATCACTTTCTTAGAACGGTGTGCCGCCTTCTTCAGGCGTTTTTCATCTGGCAAACCAAGCTCAATCCAAAGCTCAATTTCGTCATTCAGATTTTTGATCCAAAGATCCGGCTCATCGGTATCACACAGTCCTTTAGTAAAGTTCAGCTCTTCATCAGCATTTAAACCCCATGCCATAAGGCGAAGCATCAGCCTTTGAACGGTCTCTGACGGATGACAGGCAAGGGTATGGGATTTGTCCAGATAGACATGGCGGTCCAGATCAGCAACGTTGAACTGGGCCTTATAGATAGTGGCTTTAAGTGCCATAACAGATTACCTAAATTTAAGATGCCCGAAGTGTAGTAAGAATGAGAGCAGAGTTCAATTTCTATTGGCTTTTCAAGGCAATAACCTGTCGGTTAACTGTGGCCATTTCTGTTGCCAGTTGCTGGCATTCCATCTTCAACTCAGGAAGTGGCATTTGACTGAACTTCTGTTGGTAATGCTTTCTGGCATTGGACATAGATGCTTTCCACTCCATCATTTCAACCGCAGGCATCTCTTCATTGAGCAGGCGCTTACCTTCTTCAATATAATCCTGTGCAAGCTTGCCATAGGCTTCAAACACATCAGCCACATCATTGCTGACATTGCTGTGCAGACGGTTACAACCACGAATCACAGCTTCCTTCAGTTGAAATGTCGCGTAAATACCAACAAGTTTGTCACGAATTATATCCCCTGGCTCACCAGGATAACGAGCATCGGTAATCTCAGATGCTTCAGCAACAAAAACAGTCATCAGTAAAGATAAACACAAACACCAGATTTTACGTAACACAGCCAACCAACCTCACGTGTATTGATGATTCAATCATACGTGATTCGAGCGACTATGCGTGGTCAATTTCGTGATCGAACGCACATCATTAGAACAATGCTTTATTACAGCAAAGCATTAATTTGCAAGGTTTTATTAACTATTGACTCTTTTTGGGCTTTCGACAGCTGCTTTATTTTGTACTCCAGCCTCATTGCCGTTTTTTTATCGCCAACAGGTTCTGACCATGCCAACGCCAAAGGTCCTTTACCCTTCAGAAACTTAGCGCCTTTTTTGCTGTTTTGATGTTCACTGAAGCGGCGTTCAACATCTGTTGTTACCCCGCAATATAGTTGGTTGGAAGCCGTTCTGATCAGATATACCGACCATTGAGCAGCCGTCTTTTCTGTCACTTTCTTTTTCCTTTTGCTCTTGGAGATCAGCCTAGTGCCGGACATATCTCATATAAGAAGGCCCGGTAGTTACCGGGCCTGAGTAATATCTTTTATTTAAGCTGTTATCTGTATTCAGCTTTTCGCAAATTTTATTTCGGTACTGATTAAGAGGTCAGTGATTCGATCAATGCTTTAAGCTCTGCAATCTCTCGCTTCATTTCAGCAACTTCCGTTTCAAGTTGCTCAACACGCGCCAATGTACCGGATGAAGAAGAAACAACTGGCTGAGACGTTTCTGCCAATGCTTCAACATCAACCTCACCACTGAACAGATGCATGTAGCGAGAATCCCTCTTGCCTGCCTCACGCGGAAGCTTAACGACATATGGGCCTTTATCACTCTCAACCATATGCGTCAGAACAGCTTCAACTTCTTTAACTTCCGTGAAATCACACAGGCGGTTGGTTCGGGTGCGTAGTTCACCCGGCGTTTGAGGACCGCGTAACAGCATAACGCAAACAATACCTTTTTCCTGCTCAGTAAACTGCAGAGTACTGAACTCGGTATTACAAAAACGATGCTGGTACTTGGCAACACGGCTACCAAAGCCGGTGACTTCCTGAATCATACGTTTGGTCTTGAGTGACTCAAGCGTGTCCAGCACCGTTGCCTCATCCAGCGACATCACTGGTTCACGGTTACTTTTCTGATTACAGGCCGTTGTTAGTGCATTTAATGTCAATGGGTATTGATCCGGGGTCGTCACTTCTTTTTCCAACAAGCAACCGACTACACGTGCTTCGATCGGTGTAAAGCATATTTCCATGATCTTCCCTCACCCTTCTTATTTTAACAATACTGATTCCGATGCTTTGCTTAGCAAAAAGCCTGCTTTGCATAGCATTGGGATCTGCACTGACACCTGGATCGGCAAAAGAGTTCTTAGGGAGATTAGCACGACCTGTCTGAACAACAAGCACCTGTCGGTTTGATTGCCTTAAAATCAATCAATTGACTGTAATTATTGAGAGATCACACTAACAAACGGGACACCTTTGTGTCCCGTTGTCAGTTTGCATTGAGGTGAAAAGTTATTCTTAAGTGAACTCAGCAGCGACAAAGCGGTTACGCCCCTGCTCTTTAGCCTTGTAAAGAACCTTATCAACTATTTCGTACATGTTTTCGATAGTCTCAAGACCGGTTGGCATCCACGACACCATTCCCTGACTTATAGTGACCACATCAGCAGTTGTAGATTTAGCATGCGGAATCGCCAGCTTTTCAATACTGCCTTTTAAGCGACCACACTCCCGCACCGCACGGGTTTTATCGCAGTTGCTGATCAGAACAACAAACTCTTCACCACCATAACGGGCAGCCAGTTCACCAGCACGACTAAAGGTTGACTTGAGTTCTTTAGCGACAGACTGAAGACAGCGGTCTCCTTCAAGGTGACCGTAATAATCGTTGTAGAGTTTGAAATGGTCGACATCTACCATAATCATGGTCAGTGAAAGGTTATGACGACCATGCCAGGCAATAAACTCAACTAACTTTTGATCCAGATAACGACGGTTTGCCAGCTTGGTCAAGCCATCTTCGTTCACCTGTTGTGACAACAGTTCATTTGCCTGTTCAAGCTGTACCGTTGTTTCCTTCAGCTGATGTCTCATGTGGGCGATCCTTTGCATCGCCTTCAGCTTAGATGCCAACACAATCTTATTAACAGGCTTAACAAGGTAATCGTCGCCGCCCATATCAATTGCCTTGGCAATCATTTCCGGTTCATCATGACCACTCAAAAAAATAATCGGCACCCAATCAGGGTGTTTTATCCTGATTTGTTCAGCCACTTCTGTACCACTCATGTCCGGCATACTTACATCAAGCAATACCAGGTCTGGGTCAAACAGAGGGTATTTTTCGATTGCCTCTTTCCCGGAAGCGACTGCCTCTACAACATGCCCCAAACGCTGCAACCTCATAGCCAGCTGCATTCGCTCTAAATGAACATCATCGACAAGTAAAATCCGCATTGCTTCCATGTAAAGCATCCTGTTGTAATAAAAACAGTTGTCCTGTGTTTAATTTATAGCACAGGCATATAAACACCAAGGTTTATATGAGCTTAACTTCACACCAACTCTACTAACGTGACTTTGTTAACAAGTTTCCACACCATGTCGGCAATTTCATGCAAATCACCAAACAGATGTTTTAAATTGATCGTTCGAAAGCTCGACTATCATTAGGATGTTGACTTTTATTGACAGGACTATAGGATTCCACCTCCTTAACTATTCATGCTGTAGGAAATACGATGTCTGAAATCGAAAAAAAAGAAGAGCAAACAGTAGAAGAAGTGGCATTCACTCTTGATGACTGTTCTCCTGAACTGCGTCAGGTTGTTGAGTTTGAGCAAGTGCCTGAAGAACTTCTAGATATGCTTGTGAATGTTTATAAAGCATCTGAAGATATTTCTCACGAGGCATGGAACCAACTACCTGCAAGTGCACAAAACGTTCTGGACAACTTCGAGCAGTTCCACTCTCTGATCGCTCTGAGCCAGAGCTACTCAGGTGTAGACTTCCTGGGCGAAATGCAGGAAACAAACAAGCCTGAAGGTATGACTGATGACGAATTTGCTGAATACAAAGCTGTAATGCTGGACCAAGTGCTTCACAACTGTGTTAAGGACATGTGTAAGCAGCTTAAGAAAGCTCGTCGTCACCCGCCGATGAAGCGTGAATTCCAGGAAATCTTTCAGAAGTAAGCTGGATTAAGCAAAGGGAGGCGTATGCCTCCTTTTCTTTATTCACCCGACCTGTCTTCAATTCACTACGAATAACGCAAGTAATTCCATCTACTTATACCAATCGTTTTTTTTCGTGGTAAACTTGTTTTCCTGCGTAAAACATCAATGAACACCGTCTATTTGATACCGGCTCCAGAATAATAAACATGTGCCCCTTCCGGTATAAACAGGACTATTTTTATATTTAGAGTTACGCTTTTTCTCCGAAAAGCAGAGGTATGAATGTCAAGCAACGAACAGATTAAATTTCGAACTGAAGTTTACTTCATTCCGAGCCTAGGCATTATTCAATCTGCTGACTCAACACAAAAACTTAACCTTTCAGAACAAAAGATTCTCTCTTTTCTGATCAATAATCACAGGCCCGTTACTAAAGAAGAACTTCTGAAAGCAGGCTGGCCTGAGCGGGTTGTCTCAGAAGCTTCGCTTTTTCAGGTAATCCGTGCCCTGAGAGTTAAACTACATGAACATCGTAAAGGCGATGTCATCGAAACGCTGCCACGTGTCGGATATCAAATCACGCAATTCGAACGCTTTCCATACCCGCTGAAAAAGGTACCTTCAGAAAAACAGAAGCGTTTCAGAAAGAAAGTCTTTGGCTTTTCGTTACTAGCGACTGCTACTGTGCTGGCAGCCAGTGCTGTTATCTATTGGAATATTGATGACTTTACACCATTAGAAGAAACCCGCTTCCTGACAGAAAATGTAACCTGGGACAGTAATAAACTGACGTTTATCGCCGATAACCGCGATGATATTGAAGATATAAAGCACAAACTGTCTACTGCCTATCAAATGCATACGGCTAAATTCAACCCTCCAATAATTCAGAATATCAAAGGTTATGCCTATAAAGGCCAGGGCCTGTATTCTATTGCTTGGTGCAAGGTAGATAACAAGCAAGCCTGTCTGCCAAATACGGATTTTGCGTACACAATTGAAGAGCAGGACTGGAAACGATTCTCCGATTTTCTGGTTTCAACAACTCGAACAGTTCGAGAATCTCCGATCATTCAAACCGACCTTGCACGAGAACCAACTGCGCAGGTACATATGAACTATATGGATGGGTCCGGTATCCAGTCTAAAATCGTTCATTACTACATCTCGAATAACAACCCGGATAGTTTCAGTTACTCTTATATGTCGTTTATTACTGAAGCTAAAACGGACTTCCACCATGCATTGTCTGTGCGAGCAGCAACCATCTCTATGGTTGAAAATCATTCTCCATTTCTGGCGACAGCCACGTTGAGACCCGACATGTTCCACTGGGCTTACCAGCCAAGCGATGTGATTATTGAAGACAAATCCACGGCACTGAAAACCGAAGCCCAAATGCGGGACGATTTCAGACACAAGCGCATTGTCTACAGCTACCTGCTTTATCAACAGCCATTTCTGGATCTGGTGTTTTACCCTGCTACCGGTATTTATTGGATAAATAACAGCACCAAATATAACAAGCTGTTTAATAGTACAGTTTCTGAGGAAAAATGAGACTCATTAACGACTAATTGAACGCTGTGTAAATAATAACTTGTTATACCTCATTCCCTGCCTATAAAATGTAGCAATACCGTTTTGCTAACCATAATAATTTCATGAACTTATCATTTCTGAAGCACACTAGACGCGCCGTAGTGCTATTAACTGCGGTTATTTTCTCAGGGTGTGCCGTTTATGCCGGCTTCAATTACGACCAGCTCTACGGCACACCAGAGCCAAAAGAACGCATAGTTCCGGCTGCGACACCAATTGCCCAGCGTTACCTGACCGACGTAAAGCCCATCATCAAAAACCGATGTGTGGTTTGTCATGCCTGTTACGATGCCCCGTGTCAATTGAAGCTCTCTTCTGCTGAAGGAATCGACCGCGGTGCCAACAAAGAAAAGGTTTATGAAGGTACACGCCTGATTGCAACCAACACCACCCGCATGTTCATTGATGCCCAGACCACAGCAGAATGGCGCGAGAAAGGCTTCCACCCGGTACTTAACGAGCGTGAACAATCTCCGGACGCAAATACCCAGGCTGGTGTTATGGCTCGTATGCTTCAGCTGAAACAGGCGCATCCCCTACCGGATCAGAAAGTTCTGGATCATGATGCATGGGATTTCTCGCTGGATCGGGATCAACAATGCCCAACAATAGAGGAAATGGCGCAGTATGAGCATGAATACCCGCAATGGGGCATGCCTTACGGCCTGCCGCAAATCAGCCAAAGTGAAAATGATACGCTGATGGAGTGGCTGGCAGCGGGCTCTCCAATGACAGGAGTCGCACCTCCGTCCGCTGCAACAATGGCAAAAGTGAAACATTGGGAAGCATTTCTCAACGGTGATTCACTGAAAGAGCAACTTGTCAGTCGCTATATCTACGAGCATCTGTTTGTATCGCACCTGTATTTTGCCGACGAAATGCAACCGGTGTTCTTCAACCTTGTTCGTTCTCGTACCGCACCGGGTAAACCCGTTGATGTTATCGCTACCCGCCGTCCATTTGATGACCCAGGCGTTGATCGCGTTTACTACCGTCTGGTACAGGTTGGTGAAACCATTGTCGATAAGACACACATGCCTTATGCGCTGAGTGCTGACAAAATGGCACGCATCGAAGCTCTGTTCTTCGAGCCGGAATACACCATCGAATCCCTGCCGGGCTATGACCCGGAAGTGGCGGCAAATCCGTTGATGTCATTCAAACAGCTGCCGGTTAACGCGCGTTACCGCTTCATGATCGAAAATGCGCAAAACACCATCATGGGCTTTATCAAAGGGCCGGTTTGTCGTGGCCAGCTGGCATTAAACGTTATCAATGACCGCTTCTGGGTATTCTTTGTTGACCCTGATATGGCAGATATTCCTGAGGTAAACAGTTTCTATGAGTCTCAGGCTGAAAACCTGCGTATGCCAGCAGAAAAAGACAGTACAACACTGCCTTTAACTAATTGGATTACATATGCAAACCAGCAGGGTCGTTTCCTGCGAGCAAAGAATGCCTTGTTGAACGAAACTTTCGAAAACGGTGAACACCTGACCACGGATCTGATTTGGGATGGTGACGGCAACAACGACAATGCAACACTGACTGTTTTCCGACACTTTGACAGTGCAACCGTAACAAAAGGCCTTGTTGGCGAACATCCGAAAACAGCCTGGGTTCTTGATTATTCACTGCTTGAAAGGGTTCACTACCTGCTTGTCGCTGGCTTTGATGTCTATGGCAACTTCGGCCACCAGCTAGTGACTCGAATGTATATGGACTTCCTGCGTATGGAAGGTGAATCCAACTTCTTGTCGCTGCTTCCTGCTGAAGTCCGACATCAGGAGCTGGCAAGCTGGTATCAAGAGTCCAACCAACACCTGAGCGAATTCATTCAGGGTGACATTAACGAATTTAATCAGCCAACAAGTGTTAAGTTCGCAACTGACAATCCGAAAGAAGAACTTTTGACTAAGTTGGAAACGAAACTGAATAGTGTCGGCTCACACAAGTATGAGCTGGTTAACGCCAAACTGACACCTGAAAGTATTCAAGCTCTTAAAACAATCGGCCACATCCATGGTTCTCAGGCGACGTTATACCCTGAGCTGACCTTTATTATGGTTGAGCCAAAGAATCGTAATGTTGAAGCTCAATTGTTTACTCTGGTTCGTAACAGCGCCCACAAAAACATTTCAAGTCTGTTTGACGAGGAATCAAATCGACTGCCAGAAAAGGACAATGTGACTCTGGTTAACGGCCTGCTGGGTAGTTACCCTGGCGCATTCTGGCTGATTCAGGAAGCACAGCTACCTCAGCTTGTTGCACAAGTGAAGGCAACAAAGACAGAAGATGACTATCGTGTGCTCCTTGATAAATTTGGTGTTCGCCGCACCAGCAAAGACTTCTGGTCTTTCAGCGATAAACTGAACCAGATTAATAAGCAAAACCAACCTATCGAAGCAGGTCTTCTCGATTACAACCGAATCGAAAACCGCTAAGCCTCCACAACGCCCTCTCCAACAAGAGGGCGTTTTCATTACTGCCTGTTCTCTGTTTGTCTCAGGCCGCTATTCTGCTCAGATATTTCTTGTCACTGATGTTAAAATCAGCCCCACATATTAAAAATAATGAGCAAAGTCATGCTTGGAACACTGAAGAAGATGAAATCTTCTCTGGGTGCGGAAGTTGAATACCAGCTTCCGGTCGGAGACGATTTGTTAGCCTTAAATCCGCTGATTGGAAAAAAGCTGAAGCTAACCCATACCGGTAATATTTATTGTGATGCCTGCGGCAAGAAAACAAAGAAGAGCTATTCACAGGGTCATTGCTACCCGTGTATGAAGAAGCTGGCTCGTTGTGATATGTGCATCATGAAACCAGAAACCTGTCATTACGCTCAGGGTACCTGCCGTGAACCCGAATGGGGGGATACCCATTGCATGGTGCCGCACTTTGTATACCTGTCAAATACCTCTGGCCTTAAAGTCGGGATCACCCGTCATACCCAGCTCCCTACCCGCTGGATTGATCAGGGCGCAACTCAAGGCCTTGCTATTCTAAAAGTGAAAACCCGTCAAATTTCCGGTTTGGTGGAAATCGCACTGGCAGAAATGGTTGCAGATAAAACCAACTGGCGCGCCATGCTTAAAGGTGACAACAATAACCTAGATTTGAAACAGGAAGCAGATCGTCTGTTGCCTGCCATTGAAAACAGGTTAAATGAGTTACTGGCGCTTTATGGGGAAGATGCTGTCGAGCGTTTAGACGAAGAGTTGGTTAAAATTCAGTACCCTGTCAGCCAGCACCCTACTAAAATCACTTCACACAACTTCGACAAAAACCCGGTTGTAGAAGGCACGTTACTTGGTATTAAAGGACAATATCTGATCTTTGATACCGGGGTAATTAACATCCGTAAATTCACCAGTTATGAAGTCAGTGTCGAGACACCGTAACTGATTATCACGACATCCATAACAAAACAAAGCGGCAATTGAGCCGCTTTGTTTTGTTATTCTTAATCCACGATTATTTTGACTTCGGTTGTACATATTTACGGTTGCCGTCAACAATTGCGACATCTCGGATAAAGTTAACGCCCAGCACAATCCCTTTGCCCGCAGTCAGGGCAAACTCTGTCAGTTCATTCAGTTCACCGAGCTTCGCTCTTAGTTTTACAACAGCTTTTCTTTCTTTACTTTCGTCTTTACTCTTGAGCCACCGCTCAACTGGCAATTCAACAAGCCTGCCGCCAGCACTGAATTTCACCCAGTCATTACCATCCCGCTCAAACTCTTGAACCTCAGAAACACCGATAGTTGAGATTGCGGCCCCAGAATCCACTTTCACCCTGACATGCTTTTTAGCCGGGGCCAGCCATACCCATTCCTCAGCACCTAGAATCAATTTTCCATCTTTTGTTTTAGTGATAACAGGCGCTGGTTTAGGTTTTGGCTTAGCTTGCTGCTTCAATTCAGGAACAGGTGTGACCGCAGGCGTATCCGGTACAGTTACTACCGATTCAACAGGAGGAATCGGCTTAACCTCACCACTGACTTCCGGCTCTGGCGTCGGTTCTGGTTCTCTGGTGATCTGCTGGGCACAACCGGCCAGAAAAAGAGCAATAACAACGGCTGCTGTTGTTCTCATTATGCGACCCCTTATACTTTCCTATATAAAAATAATATGCAGATATATCATTCCGGAGCAAATTTAACGGCCGGCGTAACTGGCTTCAAACAAAGCAACTTTCGACACTAGCCACCTCTCATCATACCACCCCATATTCCGGCTATGTTTTGCGTCATCCCATAAGCTGAAAAACCAGCGTCGCCACTCAAAACCTTCTGCCAACTTTTTCTTTTCCTGATAACGTTCAACAAGCCTTAAATCAGGCCGGACATCATACAAGTGGAATAAATCAAGTTCATAGTGCTTAAAACCTACATCACAAGGGTCAACGATCGCTGCAACCTTATAAGTTCTGGGATCAAAGAGAACATTTCCTACATGACAGTCATCATGTACCAAAGAAGCGATTTGGTTAAGCGGTGACAAGATCTCTTCCCTGTTTTCCCACAACCCCGCATAGGCATCTTTCAATTTTGAAGAAAATGGAGAGCAACTGCTCTGAACGTAGCGTAGAACTGGCGACATCCAGCTTTCATAAGCTTGAATAAAGTCGGGAACAAACTCATCGTCCCCAATTTCAAAACCTTTCTGAGACTGATGCTCATGTAGCGCAAGCAGTACATCTGTATAGCTCTCACGGAACTGCTCCAAGGCAACTGGGTCATCAGGTAAATTATGTGCTGACTCACCATCCAACCATTCAAGCATAATGTAATCGTGGCCTTCTTCGCGTCCGAAAAATAGCACTTCCGGTACAGGGCAGGTCAATACTTGAGACAAGCGCTCTAAGCCTTGAACCTCTTTAGCAAGCCGCCCTATTTCCCGAGAGAATTTCACAACTGCTTTTCTGCTGCCTGGTGAAGCAACAAAAACAACCCACCCATAAAATGTTTCCTGTAAATTGCACACTTCGGGGCGCAGACCAAACATCATCCGATAAGCATTTCCGGCGATTCGCTTAAGTTGCGGTTGAATCATCGACACTCCCTTTGCTCTTTAAATCTAACCTGAGCCAAACTCACATACCCTGTACAAATACTCGGAGATATAACTAACGCACATGTGTTTGTTTACAATAACCAGAGTGCAATAATTCACCTTCACAGACCAGATTTTTGAGTCAAAATAGTCAATTATGAGCCCGTGCTCTCAATAAAATGCACCATATTGCTTAGTGACGTACAAAAACAGTCTTTACTCGAAAACAAAATGACAAACCTCATCAAATGAACCATAAAATCACTCACTTAGACTAAGATTTATAATCTTTCCCATGGTGAATTTCATATGCTTAGCTCAAATATGAATTCGCACTTAATTCTGAGCTACGCCAATGGAATATCAGGCAACAAAAAGCCGTGCATAATGCACGGCACTCATCCATTACAATCATAACAACTAATCATATCACCGCTGCTGAACGGCAATACCTATCGCTTCAGCTACTTCATGTAACTGCTCTTCATTATCCAGCCTAACAGACCAGTTTACCCCGCTACCTGAAGCGGTTATCACATTAGCGCCACCAATTAAGGTGATATCATCAGCCAGCGCCTGCATGGTTACACGGGAGTTACCATTCAATCGCACAACTAGTTCATGCTGGTTGGCGATAATTCGTCCTTCTGAAAAGGTCAGATTCATATCAATTAATCTTTTTTCTTATGTTTCATTACAGCCATTGTCAGTCGACTGGTACAAACAAGACGGCCATGTTCATCAGAGATTTCTATTTGCCATACCTGAGTTGTCGTACCGATGTGCACAGGCTCAGCCCGGCCTTTCACTAAGCCACTTCGTACACCACGGACATGGTTAGCATTAATATCTAACCCTACACAGTAATGATGCTCATCAACACACATATTTGCAGCAAGGGATCCAAGTGTCTCCGCTAACACCACAGATGCACCACCATGCAGCATTCCGAGTGGCTGATGAGTACGGGCATCCACAGGCATAACAGCACTCAGGCTGGTGTCATCAAAACCACTGTACTCGATCCCCAAATGTTCAACCAATGTATTTACTGATGACTGGTTCAACGTATCCAGCGAAAATTGTTTTTTCCATATGCTCATGTAGTTACCTTTCACCTTTGTTTCCAACCAGAATAACATTCTGAATGTTTGTCGACTATAAAGAATGGCGAGCCCATAGTATGATTCGGCCATTCACCTTATCTATAATTGAATGAAAGGAATCACTCATGAGTCACTTTCGTCTTCTTTTTATCACCGGAGTATTAGCCTCGACAATGGTTTTATCAGCCTGTTCCAGTTCCCCGACCGGACGCCAGCAGGTTTTGCTGTTTTCAGATCAGGAAATGTCTCAGTTGGGCTCTCAATCCTTTGACACTCTGAAAAAACAGGAAAAAGTTAACAAAGACGCTAAAACAAACCAATATGTGCAGTGTGTTACTGATACCTTAACCGCCCAACTTTCACCAGCTGAAGGCTTCAGCGATTGGGAAGTTGTCGTCTTTGACAGCAAGCAAGTCAACGCCTTTGCTTTACCTGGTGGTAAAATCGGCGTCTACACTGGATTACTCAACGTTGCCACTAACCAGGATCAACTCGCTTCGGTTATTGGTCATGAGATCGGCCACGTCATCGCCCAACACAGTAATGAGCGCCTTTCTCGAAGCCAAATGACTAACGTAGGCTTGAAACTTTCCAGCATTGCAATCAGTGGGACTGATTACCATGATGCAGCAATGGCGGGACTTGGGCTGGGGGTTCAGTACGGCGTTTTAATGCCATATGGCCGCGCACAGGAATCTGAATCTGACATCATCGGTCTGCGCTTGATGGCTCAAGCAGGCTTTGATCCGAATGAAAGTGTCAGCCTATGGAAAAACATGAATAAAGCATCTGGTGGACAACAGCCTCCAGAACTGCTTTCAACTCACCCATCCCACGATACTCGCATTGATGATCTGAAAGCAGAAATCGGCAGGCTACCAGCTTATAATGCGACGCGTCCTCAATGCCGTCTGTAATTCAAAGCGAATTGAGATTCATAGCTGCTACAGAGAAAAAAAGCGCCCTGAGGCGCTTTTTTTTAGAAAAATTACTTACTGTTGTGTAATTTCAAACCCTGGGGTATATGCTTCCACCCGGCGGTTTTGCGCGCGACCTTCCTCAGTATCGTTTGGTGCAACAGGATCAGTTTCACCACGGCCCTGAACAATAACTCGGTCTTTTTCTATCCCAAAGTGAGATCCCAAATATCCAGCAACCACACCAGCACGCTCTTCAGACAGTTTCTGGTTGTATGCTTCAGAACCACGGCTGTCTGTGTGGCCAATGACATACAGTTTTGCATCAGGATGCTCAACTAAACGATCACCGATTGGTTTTAGGCGTTCAATGTCAGCCTGAGTCAAGGCATTGCTGTCGAATGCAAAAGGTAATGCCACACTCAGAGCCTCAATCTTAATTACTTCTGGTTCAACCGGTACCGGCTCAGGCTCTGGCACAGGTTCAGGCTCAACAACAGGTTCTGGTTCTATTGCAACTGCCGGTTCTGCGCCCCAATGATATACCAGGCTCAAACCGTAAAAATGAACATCGCTTTCTCCCGGCTCATCGTCACCGACCTGATTGTAGTATTGATATTCAAGTCGAGCAGACAAATCGTCATTGAAGAAATACTCTGCACCAACACCTATAGTACCGGACAGACCGGAGTCATCTTTACTATTTACGCTGTTATCAACGTCATAAAGGTAGCCACCTGCCTTACCAAAGATATCGATAGATGGAGCGACACTCCAGGTGAACTTACCAACAATGTCCAGACCATGAACTTCGAAGCCACCACTACCCTGCTTAGCATCAGCCTGACCAAGGTAAGTATAGCCACCTTCTACAGCAAACCATGAGTTGTAGTTATAGCCAATGAATGCGCCACCACCCCAATCGTCACGTTCGAAAGCTCCTTCTTGACCATCAAGAGCGCCATCGAAGCTGTCGAAATTAGTACCACCAACACGCGCACCTGCATACCACGGATTATCCGTTGCAGCATGAGAAACACCTGAAACTAACAAAACGACAGGAAGCAGTTTGAATAACTTTGTCATATAGATATCCCTATTATTAGTTTTTTGCCACTACTTCATAGGCTTAGAATCAAACCATCTGATTTACAAATAAAAATCTTTGAAAAAGCCTAAAAAAGCCAGTCTTTCTCACATTTCAGGAAAAGAGTTAGGGTCAAATGGAATTGAGATATTTAACAGTAGGGAAATGATGAATTTATCATCTAATAAAAAGAAAAAAGCCCATATACATGGGCTTTGAAATGCGGTTTATTTATTCATACCTCGCTCTTCGGCTATTGCTTCCGCCGTGGCATCTTCAACAGACATAAAGAGGTAGTCCACATCCCCTTTAGGGGACGTCATCGGATTCAGGGTCACATTCTGATACATAAAAGGAGCCTGCTGTGTAATCGGCCGCACATTACGGCATTTGAACAAATATGGACGCTGGCGCCAGATGAGGAAACTGCGACATCCTAATTCAAAAACAGGCTTGGCTTTAGCGTTAAACCATTCCTGAGGAATTTCAGGGAAAATCTCAAAAATATTTTTACCAATTGCCTCATGAGCCTGCTTACCACTATGGTGAATCATGAAACCATTCCAGACATGGATATTGTAATCCTTGTCTAGTACAACGAGCCCGACATCGACATGCTGAACCATGTCAACCATCCAGTGAAACTGCTCAAATTCGGCTGGTAACGAAAACATGGCTTAATCCTCATCCATCAGGTAAGACAATTTGTTATCAAGTAGCGGCAACGATTCATCGACAAACATTAACAACAGGTCGCATTTAATTTCCGTACCCTCGATACCGTAACTGACTTCAAACGTCATTGTTCTTCGCCAGTTACCTTCTGTTTGCTCAATCATATCTTCAATAGGAATATGCTGACCAAGCAATACCGGGTGACTTTGGAAAAACTTCACTTCAGCCTGCTGGCCCAGACCTTTGAGGAAAGAACCTACCAGGATATTGCTGACGTCCATTAACAATTCCAGTTCAGAGTTGCCTCCCTCTTCAACTGGATATTTCATCATCGACATCAAATCTGTCAGGCTGGAATCACTCAACAGAACAAGAGCTTCCCCGGCAATACCTTCACCACTGAAGCCCTGGCAGATTCCGGACATGGTACTGCTGCTTGCCAAATGGCGCATCGTCATATGAAGTTCACTAACTTCAAACACGTTCACGTTAGGAAGCGGAAGATTTACAAACACATCGAAATGTCGGGCCAGTGAGTCCGCAGCACGACCAATCGCTACGTTTGCCACTTCCAGATAAATATCGCGACGACGAAGCGCTGGGGTTGCTACCCGTTGAATCACGGCATCAAATGCCGGAGGCTCAGACGGGATGAGCGTTTTAAGCAGTTCTTTCAGGTGCGCCTTATCGACAGGCTTTTTAAGGAATTCAATTGCACCGAGAGCTTTAACCCTGGCCTGAGCCTGAGGCTGAATATCACCCGACACAACAATGACTTTAATGTCGATCCCTTCTTGGTTGATCGCTTCCAGGGTCTGATAGCCGTCCATCTCAGGCATAGTCAGATCCAAAAACATCAACGCAAACTTTTCTTTCTTCAGGTGCTGCAGTGCTTCCACACCGTTTACAGCAAAAGTGACTTCAGCATCGAGCGAGGCAGGCAGAGCACGGGCCATCTGCTTACGGGCTAACGCTGAGTCATCGCAGATCAAAATTGAAGTTGCCATGCTAGCTCCTTGGCGCTTCTTCTTGCGGAGCGCTTTTCATTATTCTTATGTTACTTAACTCAAGTAACCTCAAGATAATAACAGCTGAACATTGCCCGGTCTGCCTAAATCTGTTGAATTTATCAATTAGCATGTCAGGTAAGACCTCATTAAAATGTGACAGCGTAACCCCAATAACCTAGTTTTAGCGGATATCTATCCACTTGCTAAACCTGGCTATTTACATTGTAAACTCTCCCCCCTAATCTACTGGTATGCACTCTGTTGATGTTTAAAACATAAAGAAGGCACAGTAGAATGCTAACTATTATCAAAATGACCAAAAGTACTTGTCAGCCAATATGAATGTTCATGGTGCCTGTAATCATAGTGACGGGCAAAAGCCTTTCTCCATCGGCGTTATCGGTGGCGGTATCGCCGGTTCCACCATTGCCCTCCGCCTTGCCGAACGTGGCATTCAGGTCGAACTGTTTGAAGCAGGAAAAAGCCTAGTAAACGGACCACCAATCTGCCATCTACATGCAGGTGGAAATCTATACCGCGAAATTTCTGATGAACAATGCAAGACTCTGCTCAAGCAATCTATTGATACACTGAGAGTTTTCCCTCAAACAGCCAATATTCGCCCTACCGTTGTCGCAGTGCCGGAAAGAGACAAAGGTGAACCATCGTCTCTTATTGACAGGCTAAACCTTCTGCAAAAAACATACGCCAATCTGGTCAACAACGATCCACTAAACCAGGTTTTGGGATCTCCGGAAGAATATTTCAAACTTTATTATCGTGAGGAACTTGAAGAGCTGGCCAACAAGCCAGTACCCAATAGCCCCGCATCGCTTGATGATTGGATGATTCCGCTTGCTAAGAACCTAAACCTCAGCCAATTCAAGTTTCCGTTTATTCTGGTACAAGAATACGGCCTGAGTGTCTTTCGTCTGGCTGCAACAGCAAATCTTGCCGCAGAGAAGCTACCAACCTGTTCACTTAATATGAATGCCAGAGTGATTGATGTTGAGCAAGATAGCCAAGACAATAGCTGGCAAATCACTTATCAGCAGTATGATAGTGATATCAATGATCATATTACCCATTCAACCCACGTTGATTACCTTGTAAATGCATGTGGCTTCCAAACCGGTAAGATTGATGACATGGCAAAACTGCCACGAAAACGAATGATCGAGTTTAAGGCTGCCTATATAACCCACTGGGCGGAATGCGAAGGTATCTGGCCTGAAGTGATATTCCACGGTGAGCGTGGAACGCCTGATGGTATGGCTCAGTTAACCCCCTACCCTGAAGGTTATTTCCAGCTTCATGGGATGACTGAAGATATTACCTTATTCAGAAAAGGACTCGTTGCCAGTACAACCGATAGCGCGCAACCACAGCTGGGAGAATCGTTCACCAAAAAGATTCAATTCGGCTGGAAAAGCTGCGACGTCCATACCCGAAGTGAAAGAGCCATTAAGCATATGGCCAAACTTCTCCCGGCCTACAAGTCAGCCACTGTTGGCGGAACCCCTTTGTTCGGTGCTCAACAAATTCCGGGGGAAGACCCATCACTTCGAGCAGCAGATATCTCCTTTGCCGGCAATCGTTATGCCCGCAGTGAAATTGTCAAAGCCTCATCAGCCCTAAACGCAGCTAATCAGGTATTGATTAAGTTATACGATGATGGCCTGCTTGCGGAAAAACCAACAGAAATTCATCCTGAACAACAAATGCCAGTGACGTCCGGATTCACTCAAGAAGTAGTTGTCTCAATGGCAGAAGCATTGACAGTTCAGCGTAATTATCCATCGGCACTTGCCCGCCCAGTTAAATATTGACCGCTGATAACTACCTGATAAAGAGCCATATTCGACTCTTTATCTTTTCGAACGCATCACCATAAGCATAATTTCGCATTCCTTTTCCTCATAATTATTCATAAGTTTGCATTTTTTAACCACTTACTTCCCTTATTCGGACAATTCATTGATTTGATAGAGTGAATACTCTATTGTCCGCGCCTGACAGCTATAAAGCGGTCTGGATAGAACATAATTAAACAGAATAAGAAAAGATGAACAATCAACTCGGGCTAGGATCTTTGACTGCTTTGGTTTTGAGCACTATGCTCGGTGCCGGAATATTCAGTCTCCCACAAAACATGGCTGCCGGAGCCGGACCCGGCGCAGTAATCATTGGCTGGCTGATCACCGGAGTCGGTATGCTCGCATTAGTGCGTATCTTTTACAGCCTGTCTGTTAACCAACCTCATATCAATGGCGGTGTTATCGCCTATGCCAAAGCAGGTTTTGGTGACTTCTGGGGCTTCAATTCGGCGTGGGGCTTCTGGCTTAATACCATTCTTGCCAACACCTCATATGCGGTTGTCGTTTTCAGTGCCCTGAGCTTTTTTACCGACACACCTGATAACACGATTTTTGGTGCAGGTAATACCTGGCAGTCTGTTCTTGGTGCCAGCATCCTGATCTGGATGATGCATTTCCTGGTCACGCGAGGAGTAAAAGAAGCAGCTATTGTTAATATGGTTGTCACCATTGCCAAACTGATCCCTCTCCTTACCTTTATCGGCTATACCATCATTGCAGCCAACTTTGATAAATTCAGCATTGATATCTGGGCACAAAACAACACTGCTCTAGGTGGGCTTGGTGAACAGATTCGCTATACCATGTCGATTACCCTTTGGGTATTCATCGGCATTGAAGGTGCCGTCATGTTATCCAGACGGGCAAAAAGCCGAGAAGCGATCGGACAGGCGACCGTTATCGCCCTTTTAGCTGCATTATCGCTGTATGTAATCGTAACCCTGTTCTCCTACGGAGTTATGACTCAAGAAGAACTGGCAGAACTTCAGAACCCCTCAATGGCTCGGATCCTTGAACATATCGTTGGTCCATGGGGGGCGCTGTTAATTAACCTTGGCCTGATCACCTCGGTATGCGGAGCCTTGCTCAGTTGGACAGTAATCACAGCAGAAGCGCCTCTGGTCGCGGCTGAATCCGGCTTATTCCCTCGCGTATTTGGCAAAGAAAACCGTCATGGAGCTCCAATTGTTGCACTTACAGCATCAACACTTGCTGTTCAGTCTTTTTTGATCATGACAATGTTCAGCCAGAGCACTTACCTAAGCCTTGTTAATATCGCAACATCATCAGTTCTGATCCCATATGGTCTGTCTGCGGCCTACGGACTGAAAGTTGCGATAAAAAATGACAGCTACGGGAACAACAGTAATGCTCGCCATCTCGACCTTATCGGTGGCATGATTGCAACGGCTTATGGTTCATGGTTAGTTTATGCGGCCGGACTTCACTACCTATTGCTGGTTGCTCTACTCTATTTCCCGGGGCTTCTGGTCATGATGTGGGCTCGCAAAGAGCAGCAAAAAGCATTTATTAACAGTAAGCGAGAAGTTTTCGGCATATTTCTACTTACCGTTATGGCAATCGGCGCCATATTTATGATGACTGTCGGTTAACCACTCCAACAAAAACGGGCTCCCGAGGGAGCCGTTTTTAATTACTTATAAAACACTGCCAGCCAGATGGTTTCCTGATTTGGATCTGTCCATGAAACCTGATGACGCTGGTGAGCGAGAATATTAACGTGATCACCTTCTTTAAGGTGAACCTCTTTCTCATCATCAAATAACAGTTTTGCTTCACCTTTTACCACCAGCACCCACTCATTTTCATCCTGATCGTACCATTCATTATTCGGCGTGGTATGCCCTTTAGAAATGATTCGCTCAATCCGAACATCAGGCGTTTTGATGATATCTTCGAACACTTCTTCCGGCAGCTTTGCTGGAATATTGCTGAATAAATTAGTCATTGTTGTTCTGTATAACTATCTAAAAAAAGACGAGGATAAAACCTCGCCTTGTTAATTCGAAATTACTTTTTTGGCAGACTGATTTCAATCTTCTTATTCAGCGTTTCAAGTTCAGCCTGAAGAGCAGTCAGCTGCGCTTGTTCTTCTTCAACAATTGTCAGCTTAGCTTCGTACTTGTCACAGTCTGCCTGCGAAACCCAGTTCCAACCGGAACCGGTTTTAAATTCATCACAAGCCTGTTTAAAGTCTTTTGCTACTCGTTGAGCCTTTTTCACATCAGCTTCGGCATTAGCAACCTGCTTTTGCAGTACCAGTTGTTGTTGATAAAGCTCCTTGGAATTATCCAGTACAACTTTTTGCTTCTCTGCTGTCGTTTTAAGCTCAACAACAGCTGTATCCAGTTTCTTCTTAGTTACTTCCAGCTTTTTCTGTTTCTGCTTGATTTGGGCTATTTGCTTCTCGTAATCAGCTTTCTGCTTATCCAACTCAGTTTGCTTTTCTTGAAGCTGTTTAGATAGCTGCTCAATTTCCAACGCTTTCTGAGTTTCATAAACTTCAAAGCTTTCCTGTAACGCTTGTTTGTTTTCTGCCAGTTGCGCATTTTTGTGCTGCAACAGTTCGAACTCTTCCTGAGTTGGTCCGGGATTACGATTCCAGACAGCGGAGGCAACGACACTTCCGATAACAAACCCGACAAACAGTGATACTTTCCAGGATCTCAGCATAAATTCCATCCACACTTACAAACAAACACCTCATCAAACCGATAAAGCCCATGCATATGCACATAACTTAACAGCAAAATGCCTTAGATATATTAATAATATCAGCCAGATAACACCTTGTGTCATGTTTATATCAAAATAGATATAAAACTTAATAATTTTTGCTGTCGCACTCTGTACGCAGATCATTCAGGCATAAAAAAGGCGCATATTTTTGCGCCTTTTATAGATTGGTTAGTCCGATTTACTTTGAAGTAAGGTGCAGTTTAAGGTCACCCGGTTTGATCCAGCCGATCTTGCGAAGAACTTCAGCCAAAAACAATGTGATCACAGCCGGAAGAACCAAGTGCAGAAGTAAAATCGAAAAGTAAATTTCGCCGCTTTGCCACCCTGCTGCATCCAGAGCGATAAATGACTGAATCTGGCCGACAAAGCCAGACGTGCCCATACCTGCACCTAACGGTGTATTTTCCATTTGGAAGACCAATGTCGCCACCGGGCCCAGAATGGCAGAAGTAATAATTGGCGGTAGCCAGACCTTGTGGTTTTTAACGATATTCGGCATCTGCAGCATTGAGGTTCCCAAACCTTGTGCCACCACGCCAGCCCAACGGTTTTCACGGAAACTCATTACCGCAAATCCCACCATCTGGGCACAACAGCCCACGGTTGCCGCACCGGCGGCTAATCCATTCAGGCTCAACATAATGGCAATCGCAGCACTACTGATTGGCAAAGTCAGAGCCATTCCCATCAGTACAGCCACAATCATACCCATCAGCAGCGGCTGAAGTTGAGTTGCATACATTACAACATCGCCTAAACCTTTCATCACCGCCGCGACCGAAGGGCCGACAAGGCTTCCGACAGCGACACCAACAATAACAGTAACAGCAGGCGTCACTAAAATATCAATTTTGGTTTCATTCGCTACCAGCTTACCGCATTCAGTTGCCGCTACGGCAGCAATATAAGCCCCAACCGGTCCACCCAGAGCCGCACCAGCAGCACCGGCTGTAGTCACTGAAAATAACACCAAAGGTGGTGCCTTTAGCGCAAAAGCGATGGCAACACCAATTGCCGGGCCGGTCATTTGTTTTGCAATCGGCCACAACGTTTCTGAAAAGAGAGGAATCCCAAGTTTAGCGCCAAGGGTATTTAGAATTGAACCAATCAACAGGGAGGAAAACAAACCTAATGCCATAAAACTCATGGCGTGAACAAAATAGGTTCGGGCGGAAAAGTCGATATTTTTGCGACTCAGAAAGTCACTAATTTGATTCTGTGCTAGCTGCATTATAATACGTCACTGTATAAAAAATGTTGATTTATTGAAAATCAAAGTCGCTGATTCTACATGACTATGCACAGAGGAGCCATATTCAACCCCATACTGATAGCATCCCTAGCAGACATCACTCGCAAGCAATATATGCATTAAACAAACAATGCACACAGAACTTCGCTATTTGCCCCAATTTATGCAATCCAGGCACACAATGTATTTACTCAGACCACGACCAAAAATAACGTAACTCTTCAGATGCATACCTGAGAGCAATCACCATGTCTGAAAAACATCCCTGCCAGCCAGCATATAAATCCAACCTGAAGTTAACGCACCTTGCTGCTGCAATCAGTTTTCTGGTCAGCCCTTTTATGCTGGAAGCCGCTGAAGCTCCGGCAGTTATGAAAGCAAAGACCGTTGATACCAAAACGTTTGAGTCTGCATTACTTTCTGAAAGTACGCTTTTACAATTAAAAATATCTGACTATTACGTCAGCGAGAAATTGGACGGTATCCGGGCTTTCTGGAATGGAAAGCAACTGGTAACACGAACCGGAAATATCATCACAGCCCCAGCTTGGTTTACTGCTGCGCTTCCTGACAATATCAGCCTTGACGGTGAACTCTGGGCTGGCCGGGGAAACTTCCAACAAGTCGCATCGACAGTAATGGATGACAGCCCCAACGAAACTCAATGGAAAAAGATTAAATATATGGTGTTTGACCTTCCCTCTGACAATAGGCGTTTTGAACTGCGTTTAAAGCAATTAACGACTTTGATTAATGATATTGACCGCTCCCACATTCAACTAATATCTCAACAGCATTTCGAAAGTCTGGCTGAACTCAGTGCCTATCAGGAACACATCAATCAGAGTGACGGTGAAGGATTGATGCTCCATCACAAAGATAACCTGTATAAAAATGGGCGCTCTGATTCGCTGCTAAAACTCAAGCCTTATCAGGATAGCGAAGCCGTTGTTGTGGGGTACGAAGAAGGTAAAAGAAAGTATCAGGGAAAGATGGGCGCAATATGGGTGCTGACACCGGATAATAAGAAGTTCAAGATTGGTTCGGGATTCAGTGATGCGGAAAGAGCTAATCCTCCAGCCTTAGGTGCTGTCATTAACTATCGCCACAATGGTTATACCAAAAGCGGTATCCCGCGCTTTGCCCGTTTTATCCGTGTTCGTTCCAGCCCGGAGATATGATAAAGCCGCTCTTTCGAGCGGCTTTGCGTCTTAAATCAATAGTAATGAGCTTACAACTTGTAGCGTTTAACTTCCTGCTCCAGCTGATCAGCAAGGTGTTTTAAACCGTCTGCCTGCTGAGCCGCTTCCTGAGCTTCAGTCGCCAGCTGATTAGCAACTTCCTGAACGCCTTCGGTATTACGGCTGATCTCAGCGGTTACACTTGACTGTTCTTCTGCTGCCGAAGCAATCTGAGTTGCCATATCACTGATGACATTAATTTCATTAGCAATGTTACTGATACTTACACCAGCAGCATCAACATCCTGAACACTGGTCTCAGCCAACTGATGGCTATCAGACATAACAGAAACTGCCTCCTTGGTTGTCGATTGCAGGGTTTCGATCATGCTCTGAATCTCTTCAGTTGAAGTATGAGTACGCTGTGACAGCACACGAACTTCATCAGCAACCACTGCAAAACCACGACCCTGCTCACCGGCACGCGCTGCTTCAATAGCCGCGTTTAATGCCAGCAGGTTAGTCTGTTCTGCGATATCACGAATCGTCGCCAGGATAGTGCTAATCTTCAGCGCATGACCGTTCAGATCTTCGATGATCACAACAGCACTGTTCACTTCTTTAGCAAGATTACCGATAGATGACTGACTTTGACCAACCTGAGCATTGCCCTCTTCCGTCATTGCAACAGCCTGTTCTGATGTCTTCGCCGTATTCTCGGCATTACCTGCAATTTCCTGAGTCGCGCTGGCCATTTCTGTCACGGCCGTTGCCACCATGGTAATTTCATCCTGCTGGTAACGAATGCGGTTACTACGCTCTGTCGCTGAGTCAGCAGACTCTGCCGCCGCACGATTAAGCTGAAGCGTAATATCACGCAGGTTAGAAGCCATAACATGCAGACGGGACACGAACTGGTTAAAGTTTTCAGCTAACTCACCAACTTCATCATCCGACTGAACATCAATACGTACTGTCAGGTCACCTTCACCGTTTGCGATATCTGAAAGTGCCGCAGAAACATTATTCAGACCACGGAATAGCTGAGAAACCAACCATGCTGTAAATGCAGAAACAAACAACATGATCGCCAAACCAATCATGAACTGCTTCACCAGCATTGCATTCAGCGGCGCTTCCAGTGTTGCCTTATCCATCACCAAAGCAATTGCCCAAGAGGTATTCGGAATAGCTGTGACTGCTACCGCTTTTTCGCGACCATCCAGTTCCGTGAAATAAAGTTTGTCGGAGGCAATAACCTGCTGCATTTTCTGGGCACTGACATCACGACCTAAATCAGTCAGCGGCTTCATCTGCTTGTTTTCATCGGGATGCGCTACAACAAGGTTGTTGCTGATATCAAGCAACATCGCATAGCCGTTCCCCGGAACAGAGATATCAAGAACATCTTTCATCAGCTGTCCCAGAGCAAGGTTTGAACCAACCACGCCCAGCATTTCACCGTTTTGGTAAACAGGTTCAGCAAGAGTCACAACCAATGTCTGCATTGTATGGCTAACATAAGGCATGGTAGTAATTTGCTTACCTGCCGCAGAAGCCTTTTTATACCAACCACGTACACGAGGATCATAACCCGCTTTATTTAAAGAAGGATCATGACGGTTCATAACACCTTCTTTGGTGCCGTAGTAGCTTAATCCAAAACCACCGGATGTCAGAGTTTGTTTCAGGTGACCGACAATATCTAACTGTGGGTCACGCTCAATAGCATTTACAGTAGCTGTAACAGCACTCTGGCGGCCCTGGAACCAGTCACCGATACCTTTACTGTACGCATTTGCGGTATTATTACTTTCACTTTCAATTGCTGACCAAGCCTGATCATTGAGTGTTTGGTAAGAAATGCCACCTAACACAAGGATGGTTAACAAAATCAGTGATACGCTTGCTAAAACAAGCTTCATTTTTAAACTAAGACGCATAGATTCCCTTATTAGAATTATCATTCTAATTCACGAATATAATGAACTGTGTCACATACGACATCAGCTTGTATAAAACGATGAGCACAAGATCAATATTTGGGCATGTTTTGACCCGAAATTTCGTGACGATCATACAGTTTTTTTAGTCAATAAGAAGTGAATTTTTCCTTGTAATATCTTTCTACCGGGCATTCATTTTACGTTCATAAAAGCCCGGATAAATTACTTAATATGAAGAGAAAATACCGTTATTCAGCACTAATTGGACTGGCAGGATTATTGGCTTTAGCAGCCAATGCTGCCCCTCCCCTTGAAATTGAAGAAGACCATGACGATGTCATGGAAGCCGTCGAGCAAGGTCTTATTCAACCATTTTCATCATTGCAGGCAAAAGTCAGCAAAGATATCGATGCCAGAATCATTAAAGTTGAACTCGACGAAGATGATGGCGTATGGATTTATGAGCTAAAACTCATCGATGCCAACAACAATATCGTTAAAGTCGAATATGAAGCGAAAACACTTTCCATCATCGAAATCAAAGGCCGCGGTCTGGAACATATTCTCAAGGTAACAAAATGAAAATTCTTGTTGTTGAAGACGAAATAACATTAGGCGAACAAATTGTCAGCGGCCTGGAACAAAGCGGCTGGGTCGCGGAACTTTCATGCGACGGTATCGATGCACTTTACAGAGCAACATCTGAACCGTGGGATGCCGTTGTACTGGATCTTGGTTTGCCAAAGCTTGATGGCCTGACTGTACTAAAAGGCATTCGAGATGAAAATGTTAGTTGTCCGGTAATCATTCTTAGTGCCAGAAACGAACTGACCCAAAGGGTTGAAGGCCTGAATGCCGGTGCTGATGATTACCTGACTAAACCTTTTCAAATGGTTGAGCTGGTTGCCCGCTTACGTGCACAAATACGTCGTTCTTCAGGTAATGCTTCACCAGTTATTCAGGCCAACGGAATAAGCTTGGATACAAGGACTTCAAAAGTACTTTATCAGGGACAGGCGGTTGATCTGACAGCTCTAGAGTTCAAAGTGCTTTCATACATGATGCATAACACCGACAAAGTTATTTCCCGTTCGGAACTGGTTGAGCACATCTATAAACAAGATTTTGACCGCGACTCCAATACCATTGAAGTTTTCATCGGTCGTATCCGTCGTAAAATCGGTAGCGATGTGATCAAAACAGTTCGCGGACTCGGATACAAAATCAATGCTGATTAGTACCCAAAGCAAATTTCTTCCTAGCTTGCGCAGCCGCCTCCTTATTGCAGCGGCTGTTTGGTTATTTGTTACCATTTTTGCAACAGGTTATCTGGTTCCCAGCTTCATCAAAAGCTACCTGGTCGATCAGGAAAAACAGCAACTCTATCTCTACCTGGATGAGCTAACGGCACAAGTTGATGTTGATATGCACGGGCGGCTTTCACGACCAGGCAGGCTGTCCAATCCCAGATTTCAGTCACCATACAGTGGCCTGTACTGGACACTTAGTGTCAATGGCACAGAGCTAAGATCCCGCTCGCTATGGGATACTCGAATAACAGGTGATGAAAGAAAAGGGTTTTCCGGCCCTAACGAACAGTCGCTTCTGGTAGTAAAAAGAAAGTTCCTGTTACCTGAAATTGATGAACCCGTAGAGCTGACCATTGCCGCTAACCTGGACAAACTGCATTCCACGCTGAAGCAACTCACCAACGGCTTGTGGATGATCCTGCTGATTATGGCCATCGGCATCCTAATCCTTACTTGGTTACAGGTAAGTTGGTCCCTCTGGCCGCTAAAAAAATTACAGAAAAACCTAAATCAGGTGCGCGAAGGTGGCTCGACGGAATTAACTGGATTTTATCCAGTTGAGATCAGGCCAGTAATAGATGACCTTAATGCGCTGCTTTTCCACTATCAGGAGCTGTTAGAACGAGCCAGAAACCACGCAGGTAACTTATCTCATGCACTGAAAACGCCAATTGCTGTGTTAAATAATGAAGTCGGATTACTGGATGAAAATACCCGTTCAAAACTAAATCCACCACTACAACAACTACAACAACACATCGACTATCATCTAGGCAGAGCTAGAATGGCGGGCGCAGTTAATATTCTGGCAGCTAAAACTGCCCCTGCAATACGGGTTGACGCGATATCTATGGCGATGGACAAAGTCTATGCTCATCGGGATGTTGTTCTGGTGAATGAGCTTGAAAGTGAACTAAATGTGGCAGTAGAAAAGCGAGACCTTGATGAGATCATCGGCAACCTAATTGAGAACAGCTATAAATGGGCAAACCGATTAATTCGGGTGCACCAGGCTGATATCAATGAACAGCAGGTTTCAATCATCATTGAAGACGATGGCCCGGGGATTGAAGAAACCATGTATGAATCGGTACTCAAGCGCGGAATCCGACTTGATGAAACGACACCAGGAACCGGCCTGGGACTGAATATTGTCAGTGAGCTTGCGCACAGCTATAGAGGTAAACTGACTTTAACCCGCAGCGACCTTGGTGGCCTTAAAGCGGAGTTAAGTCTTCCCATCCCCCGTAACTAACCCACTCTTTATTAAAGAAATGCAGCTGATTTAAGCTGCATTTTTTGTATCAGGTCGGCCAGAAAGTCAGGTTGGCGACTCGGGCAATCACCCCAAGAACAAAACAGGCAACGCCGGACCGATACCACTTGTATTCCACCACACTCATGCTGATCCGCCGATAAAACATCCGGATAACACCAAACCAGTCGGATGTACGCCTACCGTATTGAATAATTCCAGTGCTGATAAACATCATTCCTGAAACCAGGAAAATTATTTCAATAAATTTCATTGTTGCTTCCAGCATTCCTACCCCTTCGGTAATCCTTCGGAAATATAAATTCTTTATTCAACATAGCTCACAAGGAAAATTACTCCATTAGACAAAGGTGGAGCACCTCCCATTTGACATAGAAACGAAATGTCAGCTTGTATTCTCAGTGCCAATAATGATGAACGACTTAAGCATCTAAAGACAAAATATTAAATACAGATATGTATATCGATCACTATACCTTTCGTGTAGAATCCTGCCCCCGGAATTATCAACGAAGGATATCGAGGCGATATGCAATTACTCGAAGCCAAACTAAAAAAAATTGACCGTCATAACTACCGCAGCTATTCAAGTCTCCGCGGAGAATATCAATTCGTTGACTTCGACTTCTATATCGACACGACACAGGCCGATCCATATGCACCGGCATCACGAGTTCGCGCCCGCCGTCAATGGTCACTGACTGACCTTGAATGGCTGAAAGAGCAATCAGCTGATTACCAGCGTGCCGCCCGTGATTTTATTGCGCGTCAGTTTGCTGATCTTGCCCAGCAAATCAATGAAATCGAAATTGACCGTCCGGGTCAGACGATCCTTGACCGCACCGCTGTTGTTTTTGACGACAACGCAATTGAGCTTCGTTTCAGAATCAACCTACCGGCAGACGGCCGCACCATCATCGCGAAGAAAACACTGAACCTGCTGACTTTCGTGATGCCTAAAATCATTCGCCGTGCCACCATTGCTCGCGAGCTTCCGCTGGAAGAAATGAAACGTCATTGTGAAACGGTTGAAGATCAAGTGGCTATGCGTAGTCAGCTGGAAGAAAAAGGCCTGCTGGCATTTATCGCCGATGAAAGTATCCTGCCTCGCCTTGCCGGTAACAGTGATCTGCCAATGGCAGATGCCATTCCTTTCGTCAGCCCAGACAACCTTGCTGTTGAACTGGATTCACCGCACAAAGGTACTGTACGCGGTATGGGGATTCCGAAGGGGATAACTATGATTGTCGGTGGTGGCTTCCACGGTAAATCAACACTGCTGAATGCCATTGAAAACTCCGTCTATGATCACATTCCGGGCGACGGTCGCGAATATATCGTCACCAATGACACGGCTTCAAAGATCCGAGCTGAAGACGGTCGCTGCGTTCATAACGTAGACCTGACACCATACATCAGCAACCTGCCAATGGGCCGAGATACCAACGCTTTCAGTACCCAGAATGCATCGGGCTCTACCTCGCAAGCATCATGGCTACAGGAGTCACTTGAAGCCGGTGCACAGGCACTGCTGATCGATGAAGATACGTCAGCAACTAACTTCATGATCCGTGATGAGCGCATGCAGTCCCTGATTACAAAAAGTGATGAGCCGATCACTCCACTTGTGGACCGTATTTCGCTTCTTCGTGACCAGCTAAATGTTTCAGTGCTGCTGGTTATGGGTGGTTCGGGCGATTATCTGGATGTTGCAGACACAGTTATCCAGATGCACAACTACGAAGCCATCGACGTTACTGCAAAAGCACGTGAAGTTGTTGCTTCTCACCCTACCCGCCGTCAACTTGAAGGCAGTACGGAAATCAACCGACCACGTACTCGCAAGGTTAATCGCTCTGCCCTGCAGACTATGCTGGAAGACGGTAAATTCCGCATTCAGGTGAAAGACAAAACCTCGCTGCGTTTTGGTCGCGAATATATCGACTTACAGGCGCTTGAGCAGATTGCAGATGCCAGCCAGCTGCACTCTGTAGGTTGGCTGTGGTTCCAGTTGGCTCAGGGTAAAGGCTGGGAAAAAAATCCAAGCAAAGCATTTGCCCAAATGCTTCACGATAACTGGTTCCGCATGATGCCAAATTATGGCGACCTTGCTAAACCACGAGCTATCGAAGTAATGGCTGTACTGAACCGCATGCGTAAAGCTGAGTTCAAATAAAACAAGATACACTCAACTTAAAGCGCTCCTTCAAGGGGCGCTTTTTTTATATCTGTGACATAAAAGGCCTTAAATAACAAAGATTAAGTTATAGATCACAATTAGCTCATTTATTCAACGAGATACTATTTATATGACTATGATTGAATATGCTCATCGGTGGGCTATCAAGGAGAATATAAATTGAAACGTCTCATTCCTTTTATCGTCATCTGGCTATTTTCATTTGCCACTCAAGCAGGAACCAGTACAGACGGAATTAACCAACAAGGTTATACCGAAACTAAATATCCGATCGTACTTGTTCACGGTCTGTTTGGCTTCGATACACTGGCCGGAATGGATTACTTCTACGGTATTCCGCAAGCACTGACCAAAAGCGGTGCGAAGGTTTATGTCGCCCAAATTTCTGCTACCAACAGTACTGAAGTACGCGGCGAACAACTGCTTGCCCAAGTAGAGGAAGTACTGGCAGTCACCGGCGCTGAGAAAGTAAATCTAATTGGCCACAGTCATGGCGGCCCTACTACGCGCTATGTTGCTTCCGTTGCACCAGAACTGGTTGCTTCTGTAACCAGCATTGGCGGCGTAAACAAAGGCTCCTACATTGCCGACCTGACCCGCAATACAATTCCTGAAGGTTCGATCCCTGAAGGTATCGGAGTAAAACTGGCTGAAGGGCTGACAACACTGATCAACCTGCTTTCCGGTGGTAGTCACCTTCCACAAGATCCACTGGCGTCACTGGACGCACTAACAACAGTGGGCTTGATGGAATTTAACAAGAAATACCCTGAAGGTGTTCCTTCAACTTACTGCGGCGAAGGTGAGTACCTGGCTGATAACGGCGTGTACTACTACTCATGGACCGGCACCAGTAACTTTACCAACCTGTTGGATCCGACTGACGGTGCAATGGTGATTTTGGGGCTGGCTTTTGATGAACCCAACGACGGCCTTGTCGGTAAATGCAGCACCCACCTTGGCAAAGTGATCCGTGATGACTACAAGATGAACCATCTTGATGAAATTAACGGCATGCTAGGTGTCACCCACTTATTCGAGACTGCACCGACAACCGTGTATCGTCAGCACGCTAATCGTCTGCAACAACAAGGACTATAACAATGAAAAAGATCGCACTTGTGATTCTGGGACTAGTCGGCGCTGCAGGTGCGGTCTTTTACTTCCACACAGGCACCACCGATGAGCCTACTATTCAGGTTGCTTCACAACAGGATACAAAAATAGATAGCGAATCCTCCCGGGATACGTTTGATTACTTTCTTTCTGGTTTAGGTGAAGCGGATCTGGAAACCCTGAAGCAACACTTCGAAAGCTATAACAACCAGCAAACTGATGCATTTCAGCTAGATACTGAGCTGTTTGAAAAATTTATCCGCTATAAAACTGCTCTTCAAACACTTGAACCATCAACGTTCGATCAACTCAACCTTGACTCCTTAAGACAATTGAATGACCAATTAATAGCCATGCAGCAACGTTTTTTTACTCCGGAAGAAAGAGCATTGTTATTTGGTGAAGAAAACCAATTGCGAGAACTTGCACTAAAAAAGCTAGAACTCAAAAAGCTGGCAACGGATGAAGAAGATTTCCAAAACCAATGGCAACAGGAAATCGATCAATTGCCGCCGGATCTGCAGTCAAGTTATCGAAATGCTCAGTTACTACCGCAATTACAAACAACCAATAATCTGGATCCACAAGAACGTTTCCTGGCAAACCAGGAGCTAGTCGGTACAGAAGCGGCAGCCAGGCTTGAAAAGCTGGCCGGTGAACGTGAAGCATTCCAAAACAAAGTCAGCCAATATCTTGAAGAACGTGAAACCATCCAAAATGATGGCTGCCTTAATTATGAGGAACAGGAAAAAGCGATAGAAGACTTAAGAAACTCCACCTTCTCAGAAAAACATAAAAGGCGAATTCAGACGCTGGAATCAATTCATGACGAACAAGCAGGCAATAACAGTTAGCTAACACCTCCGATATTCCAGAGAATCACAGGTACAAAACAGACATAAAAAAACAGCGGATAAATCCGCTGTTTTTTTATTAATCACACCTTAGCTGAAGTGCAGTATTAGCCGCGTTTAAACTGCGCCATCAGGCGTTGTAATGCTTCCAGACGCTCTACCAGCATGCGGGTACTTTCAACCGACAAGTCACTGGTTTCAGATGTCTGGGAAGTAAGCTCGCCAATGTGCTCAACATTTCGGGCTATTTCACCACTCACTCCTGCTTGCTCTTCAACCGCAGAGGCAATCTGGTGGCTGCTGTCTGTCACCAAGTTAAGCATTTCGTTAATTTCAGTCAGACGCTCACCGGTTTCAATCGCCTGCTGACGACAATGTTCAGACTGCTCGCCACCACGTTCAACGGCTTCAACCGCTTGCTTCGCAGTCTCTTGCAGGCGGTTAATCATCTGATGAATTTCACCGGTCTGCGACTGGGTCTTCTGAGCCAGTGAACGAACCTCATCAGCAACAACGGCAAAGCCTCGGCCAGCTTCACCAGCACGAGCAGCTTCAATAGCCGCATTCAGTGCCAACAGGTTAGTCTGATCTGCAATCGAACCAATCACATCCAGAATACCTTCGATCTGACGGCTGCTTTCAGACAATTCATTGATCACTTGCTTGGAGTTATCCAGTTCGCTATGCAGCGAGTGAACTGACTCAATCGTACTTTCTACACTCGTCTGACCGTTTGCTGCCACTTGCTGAGCCTGAATAGTCAGCTCGGATGCCTGCGCGGCACTTTCAGCGACTTCTTTAACGGTTGAAGCCATCTGCCCCATTGCTACACCAACCTGCTCAGTCGCTTCAGCCTGTTGAGACAAATTGGTTTTGATTTGCTGCGTATTGGCAAATTCATCTTCTGCCGACAGCAAGATATCACCGGATGTCTCACTGGCACGACCAACAATAGCTCTCAGCTCTGCACGGCGCATACGCAATGCCAGTTCCACTTCTGAGTAATCATCTCTTTTACCGGTATAGATTGGTTCCATTACCGGGTTGTCATACGCTTTTCGTGCATACTCTTTTAATGTATTCAGGCGGGTGTGCATAATGCCACTGATCCCCAAACCAGCAAGCAACAACACAGGCACTAATACAGACAGCCATGTTGACACCATGGAACCAGTGCCAGCTAAGCCCTGAATAACAGAAAATAATAGTGCCAGAACAAGGATGCTGTTCATTAACGCACCCTGACGGAATCGAAATGTGCCAGTGCCTTTACCATTGTCCATGGTTTTATAGGCTTCAGTTGCACGCTCAACCTCATCTTTACTTGGCAGGCTTCGAACCGACTGATACTCAATAACCAGGCCTTTTTCATCAGTGATAGGGGTAACAAATGCCGAAACCCAGTAATAATCACCATTTTTACAACGGTTTTTAACCACCCCCATCCAGCTTTTCCCAGACTGGATGTATTGCCAAAGTTGCTTAAAGGCGGCTTTCGGCATATCACCATGGCGAACCATGTTATGAGGGTTGCCTACCAACTCATCTTCACTGTAACCAGCAACGTCACAAAAAGTCTGGTTTGCATATGTAATGATACTCTTCGGATCTGTCGTCGAAATCAAATCAACCGCGGCGGAGTAATCAACAGCCTTCCCTTCGCTGTTACCTGTGGCTGGGTTTACATTTCTTGTCATTATTATCTCAATTCTTTGTAGGTATTATTTCGGGTTGGATCGTGTCAACCACTAAAATGACGCAAGCTTTCAATGCCATTGTGACATTTGTTCCATTTTACCAAAATGATTTAGATTAAATCGACATAAATTATTGCAAGCGGAACAAAAGCACATTTCTGTGTCTGTCAGTTACAAACGGACTAATTCAACGGTGATATGTATAACAAAAAAAGCCCATGATTTATATCATGGGCTTTTTTCATATTGGTAAATTTATTTCTTGGAAAAAGAAAGGAATACTGTCGATAACGGCGGCAGATCAAGCTTAATTGAATGCGCCAGACCATGACTCGGCTTATCAGTCGATTTCACAGCCTGGGTAACAGGTGCCTGGCTACCCCAATATTTTCCATCATCTGTATTTAGCAACAGCTTATACTCACCTTCTTGCGGTACACCCAGGGTGTAGCCCTGACGAGGAACAGGAGTAAAGTTAGAGACAACCAGTACCTTATCGCCATTAAGAGCAAAGCGCTCATGAGCCAGAATGCTGTCATCAGCATCATCCTGAACACGCCATTCAAAGCCTTCAGGGCTGCAATCCTGTTCGTACAAAGCAGGCGCAGAGGTATATAACTTGTTCAGGTCCTTAACCAGCTTCTGCATACCGCTGTGTCTTGGATACTGTAACCAGTGCCATTCCAGCTGTCCTTCATGCGCCCATTCGGCACTCTGTGCAATTTCAGCACCCATGAAGTTCAGCTTCTTACCCGGCTGACCATACATGTAACCCATGTAAGCGCGAAGGTTAGCAGTTTGCTGCCACTCATCACCCGGCATTTTGTTCAGAAGAGAACCTTTGCCGTACACCACTTCGTCATGAGAAAGCGATAACACGTAGTTTTCACTGAATGCATACACAAGTGGGAAAGTAATAGTGTTGTGATGGTACTTACGATGTACAGGCTCTTCCTTAATATAAGAAAGGCTATCGTGCATCCAGCCCATATTCCATTTAAAGCCGAAGCCCAAGCCGCCCATATCAGTCGGTTTAGATACACCAGGGAACGCCGTAGATTCTTCAGCAATCGTCATTGCATTCGGGTAACGGCGATAAACTTCTTCGTTCATCCAACGCAGCAGGCTAACCGCATCGAAGTTAACGTTACCGCCTTCATGGTTAGGAATCCACTGATCATGCTCACGTGAGTAATCGAGATACAGCATTGATGCAACCGCATCAACACGCAGACCATCAATGTGGTAATGCTCGAACCAAAACAGAGCATTAGAAACAAGGAAACGACGAACATGATCACGACCATAGTCGTAGATGTAGCTCTGCCAATCCTGATGCCAGCCACGACGCGGATCCGGATCGTTAAACAATGCGGTACCGTCGAAATTCGCCAGACCATGATCATCTGACGGGAAGTGAGCCGGAACCCAGTCCAAAACAACACCGATACCCGCTTGGTGGCACTGGTCGACAAAGTACTTGAAGTCATCCGGTGAACCGTAACGGCTGGTTGGAGCGAACAGGCCGATTGGCTGGTATCCCCATGAGCCATAGAACGGATGCTCAGAAATAGGCATCAACTCAACATGGGTGTACCCCATCTCGCTCAGATACGGAATCAACTCATCAGCCAATTCACGGTAATTAAGGAAGTCACCGTTTTCCTTTGTACGCCATGAACCTGCATGCAGCTCATAGAATGACAACGCTTCCTGATGTTTAGCGGTAACCGGACGGCCCTGCCATTTTTCATCATTCCAGCGGTATTTCTCCTGATTATAAACCTTAGAAGCAAACGACGGATACTGCTCTGAGTGGTAACCCCACGGGTCAGCTTTATGCGGTAATCCATGGCCTGCTGCATCTTTCAGTTCGAACTTATACAGTTCGTCATCATCCAGGCCAGGGACAAACAGTCCCCACAAACCGTTATCCAGCTTCTGCAGCGGGTGGCGACGACCATCCCACGCATTGAAGTGACCAACAACACTAACTGCCGAGGCGTTTGGCGCGAAAATTAAGAAACGAACACCTGAAACAGGATTGTTGCCCCTGTTAAGCGTGATCAATTGCGCCCCCATCTCACTGTGCATCTGAGATGGATCATTCAAGGCATCGCCTGATGGTAGCAGGTTGTGGAACTGGTACGGGTCGTAGAGTGTTTGTTCGCCATGTGGCCAGCGAACGATAAGTTGATAAAGTGCAGTGGTAAAATCCGTATCACCTTCTAGTACAAAGCCACTCTCGGCTTCGCGGTTAAGCGTGAAACGCTCTCCTTTTTCAGTTAATGCTTCAACAGACTCAGCCCCAGGCATCCACACGCGAAGTGCAATGTCCTGAGACTGATATTGAGGCCCTAAATATGAAAACGGGTCCGAAAATGCAGCTCTTTCGAGCTGCATGTATTCCTTATCACTGCGGGTCACTGTAGGTGTGTCCAACGCATTACTCCTGATTATTGTTTTTGTGAAGCTTTCTCTCGTGTTTCAGTTAAACGTCTAGTTAAATCAATAATGTTTTGACGTGTAAAGATATCGTCTAACGTCGTTGAGAGCTTACGACGCCAGTTTGGATATTCATCGACGGTGCCAGGAATGTTTACCGGCTTATCCATTTCCAGCCAGTCTTCCAACTGCAGACTCAGCAATGCACTTGAACCGGAAGCAAGGTGTAACTGCATACCTTCGCTCAGATAACTGTCCATCGGTACATATGCAGCATCACGACCAACACCTTCAGGAAGATAACCATGCCAAGCCAGACTATCAAGGATTTTCTGCTTGCTTTCAGCACGGCCATCAAACAGGCCTGCCAGTTGCTCCTGATCAGGGTACAGACCAAGCTCTTCGCCCATTTTCAGATCATCACAGTGCCAGAAGCCTCGCAAGGTCGGCATATCGTGGGTACATAGTGCCGACATTGACTGATCCGGGTAGTGAGTCGGTGAATAGAAACCACCGTCTTCCGCTGTTTCAAAGAAGAATACTTTGTAAGAGTGAATACCTGCGGTAGCCAACTTATCAACGATTTCATCAGGCACTGTACCAAGGTCTTCACCGATAACAGTACAGTTGTGACGATGACTTTCCAGAGCAAGAATCGACATCATGTCTTCTACTGGATAGTACATGTACGCGCCATCTTTAGCACCTTCACCCTTAGGAATCCACCATAGGCGTAGCAGGCCAAGAACATGGTCAATACGCAGTGCACCACAATTACGCATGTTAGCGCGAAGCAGCTGAATATACGGATCATAAGCCGTTTCCTGAAGCACTTGCGGGTTCAGTGGTGGCAAGCCCCAGTTCTGGCCTAGTGGACCCAGGATATCTGGTGGCGCGCCAACGCTGACGTCCTGACACAGTGCACCGTGGTCAGCCCAGGTTTCAGCACCAGAATCACAGACACCAACGGCAAGGTCGCGGTAAAGACCCATTACCATGCCTTTTTCATCTGCCAATTCATGTACTTCTGCAAGCTGAGTATCAGCCAGCCACTGAAGGTACATAAATAGCTGAACTTTCTTGTAGTTTTTCTTAATGAACGTCTGAACAGCAGAATTGTCGAAGTGGCGGTACTCTTCAGGGAATACAGGCCAGCCCCATACAGAATCATCTTCTTTCTTCAGTTCGGCATGCAACGCATCAAAAGCTGCCTGGTGAAGCAGGCTTTCACCGCCATCTTCAACAAACTGAAGGAATTTCTGAGCACGTGCTGTCTTCTGATCAAGGTGACGTTCACAGAATGTTTCGAACAGCAAAGGCAGTACTGCCATCTTCAGGCAAGATACTTCGCTGTAGTTAACCCAGTTTGAATTGCGGGCCTCCGCAAGTCGCTGCTGGAATTCCTGGCTGCCTACCAACTGCTGTGCCTCATCACACTGTGCAAACTCGCAAACAGAACTTACATCAATGTACATAAGGTTCAGCCAGCGTCGTGAAGACGGGCTGTAAGGGCTCGCGCCTTCTGGGTTAGCCGGGAACAGAGAATGAATCGGGTTAAGACCGACAAAATCACCACCGCGGGCAGCAACATCGGCAACCAGTTGTTTCAGGTCACCGAAGTCACCGATACCCCAGTTATGATTGGTACGAATTGAATACAGCTGAACGCTGGTACCCCATACTTTCTTGCCTTCCAGCAGTTCATTCTGCTTGTAGCAAGATTGAGGAGTCACGATCAGGGTCATTTCAAAAGGAGATTTACGACGCTTACGGAACACTTGCAACTTGTGGTAACCCCAAGGCAGATCATCCGGTAGTGCAAATACCAGTGCACCACCTTCTGCACGCTCATCTTTGATCAGCTGCGACTGTAACCAGCCTTCCATCACCTCGCCCTGCTCGGTTTCAAGATGCCAGCTAAAATCACTGATGCGTGCACTCTGGCCAAGGTTCATGGCAATGTGCATCGGCTCACCAGTGCGCACTACCTGTACCGGTGCCAGTACGTCCGGGCGATGTTTTTTAGTTGCTGATTCCAGCAATGTTTCATCGCTCTTTGTGTCATAGCCAAGGGCTGCAAGCAGACGACGCAGCGTCTCATCACTTACCTTAGCTTCATCTCCCCAAGCACTGACATAGCTATCTGCAAGACCTACCATGTCAGCAACTTGCTTTAATACTTGATCGTTTTTCATCGTTCTCTCCGATAGCGGCCTCGCGGCCGCTACGATGTTAGGGTTTTGCTGATATCAATTCAGACTTTTAATTCACCAAATGGGGTGTGAATTAACGCTTCACAGCTTCTAGTTTCCAGATGTTATTGGCGTAGT
>NZ_AMZO01000015.1 GCF_000331515.1 Photobacterium marinum | reverse complement strand
CTCTCCGTAAGTGCGGCGAATATTATATAGCTGACGGAAAGTTGTAAAGCACAATATCAATAAAACAAAGTCAACCGTTCAAACAGCAAGCAAATCATATGATTATTTTCCACTATGGTTCATTTTTGGCTTCTTTCGTTTGGGATAATCATAATAAAGCGCTATCGCAGGTTCATTATCAATGTCTTTCCAACTATCGATTTCAAGACCAAACACGATAACTCCACACGTCGGAAAGTTATCTAAATCAAAATCCAACTGGCTGATTAACTCATTCATTGCCGGGTTATGACCAACAATCATCAGTCGATCAATTTCATTTGGGCTGTTCTGAATCACTTCCAACAGCACTGCAGGTGAATCGGTATAAAGCGAAGAGCATGCTTCCAGTGTTGGCTTACCGGAAAGCCCCTGAGCAAAAAAAGACGCTGTCTGAGCAGCTCGTAGTGCTGTACTGGAAACAATAAGCTGTGGACCTAACTGCCAGGCATCAAGCCGAAAAGCCATTTCCGGCGCATTTTTCATGCCGCGTTCACTTAAAGGACGATCGTGATCATCCAGCTTTGGGTTATCCCAGGAAGACTTTGCATGACGAACAAGAAACAGCAACTTCATTTTCACCTCCCCCTTTAATTCCAAACAGAAGAATTATCACACTAAGTATATGAAGTAATTAAGGTGGTGTACGAATGAAAACAAAAAAACGGCCCTGAGAACTTGGGCCGTTTATGAAAGAAAATAGTTACTTAGATCGCCGATTTTACTGCGCGGGCTAATTTGCCTGCTGCTTGTTGCGGATCCGGTGATTTAGCATTAAAGAAGTTAGTTACCACGTCAAAAATCGCCGCCTGAACATAACTTGTGGTTGCCAGACCTTGAGATACACTTGGCACCAGCTCACCATTGGTCGACGTCGATCTGAACGTTGCCATAGAATCCAGCGCACACTGATCAAACTTGCTCATGTCCATATCAAGACGAACTGGAATCGAACCTTTATTTAGATTGAAGATCTCCTGAAAGTCCTTATCCAGAATGGTTCTGGCAAGCTGCTTTTGCGCTTTACGGTTTTCTTCATCACTCAGTTTGAAAAAAGCAAAGCTATCGATGTTATAGGTAAACTGCCCTTCTGTACCCGGAGCAGCCAAACACAGGTAATCCTTACCCGGCACCTTACCGGCCGCTGCAAACTCACCTTTTGCCCAGTCACCCATGATCTGCATCGCTGCCTGACCATCAATCACCATTAAGGTAGCTGCATTCCAGCTACGACCACGATACTGAGGATCAATGTAATCACGCATTTTATTAAACTGGACAAAAACTTCCGTCATCTTGTCGCCGGAAAGCACATCCATATCAAGATCAACAAAGGCTTTCTGATAATCTTCAGCTCCCAGAACGGCCAACGCCACAGCCTCGAATAATGTGATGTCCTGCCATGGTTGACCGCCATGAGCTAGAGGCACGAAGCCTGCGGCCTTCACCTTCTCTGCGGCAATGAAAAACTCATCCAGTGTTGTCGGTACTTTGGCTCCGGATTTTTTCAATACATCAGGATTCACCCAAAGCCAGTTAACCCGGTGGACGTTAACCGGCACAGCAACATAATTACCGTCGTATTTCATCACCTTAGTCACGACTTCCGGCAATACCTGATCCCAATGTTCAGCATCAGCGACATCACTCAAATCAGTGAGGAAACCCAACTTCCCCCACTCCTGAATATCATGACCTTTAATTTGCGCTGCTGACGGCGGATTTCCTGAAACAGCTCGAGTTTTCAAAACCGTCATGGCACTTTCACCACCACCGCCTGCAACCGCAAAATCTTTCCAGGTATTACCCTGACCTTCAATCTTCTGTTTCAGCACAGACACAGATTTAGCCTCACCGCCAGAAGTCCACCAGTGCAAAACTTCCACTTCTCCTGCAGAAGCAACAGACGCAGACAACGCCAGTATCAATACAGGCAAAGCCCGTTTAAAAGTCTTCATACGTTTCCCCGAATGCTCCTTCCCTACTCTTTCAGCAGGCGAGGAAGGTAAACTTTAACCTCCAGACCACCTTCCTTAGCATTGTGGATGGTCATATCACCGCCATGGGCGTGGATAATATTACGCGCGATCCCCATTCCCAGACCGTGGCCTTCGTCATCTTTGGCAATGCGGAAATAAGGCTCAAAAACCGTTTCCAGCATCTCTTCCGGAATACCTTCCCCTTTATCTTTAATGATCAGCACAAGAGCATCAGGTTCATCCGAAACAATGATATTTACCTCATGACCATACTTCACCCCATTATCGATCAAATTACTCAGGCATCGTTTCAACGCCAATGGTTTGCCCGTAAGTGGAGCAATTTTGGTATCCGGCAGGTGAACCTTGGTTCGTTTGCTGTTATGACGTTCAGCAATACTTTGCAGCACTTCCGCCAGATCAACCTGGATAAGGTTTTCGTGAAGGTCGGTGTCTTTCACTGTCTGCAAGGCACCTTTCACCATCATCTCAAGCTCATCAAGATCACGGTTAAATTTCTCGATTTTATCCTCATCGTCAATCAACTCAGCTCGGAGTCTCAAGCGAGTAATTGGTGTTTTCAAGTCATGGGAAATAGCAGAGAAAAGATGCTCACGGTCATCGATATAACGGCGCAGGCGCAACTGCATCCGGTTAAATGCCTGAGTAGCCGTTATCAGTTCACTCGCCCCTTCTTCCACCAGCGGTGGCTGGTAGATATCAAAACTCAAGGCATTGGCTGCATTAGCCAGGCGCTTCAAAGGCTTGGTCTGGCGACGAATCATGAAATAAGTAAACACTAACAGCAGAGTAGTAATGAACAGCAAAAACATCACTTGCTGGTTAGTGATGATTTCATCTTCCAGGCTGACGTAAGGCGCAGGCAAAAGAGCGGCGATATAAAGCCATTCATTCTCTGCCAGCTCCAATTGGACAACCAGGATCGGCGGATTTAATGGCTCGAGGCTGAGCGTATAGTGAGCCCAGGATCGCGGTAAATCGCTTAGCAAAATATCGTTTTTCAGAACATGAAGAGTTTCCGGGTGGGAAAACTCTACTCTGATAACGTCAAGACGCGGAAGCTTCTCTCTCAAGACTTCATCAAATACCCTGACGGCGGTATTTTTCATTAATGAGGACGGAATAGGATCAATCTTGATTTCTTCTTCATTAAACGAAACGAAGAAGCGGGTGCCTCCCATATTTCGCAACTGATCCAGAACGATATGCCGATATTCCAACGGAAGAGACTGAAAGAATGTAACTGTAGAGGCAAACATGTTAGCCATGCTGGCTGATGCTGACTCAAGCCCCTCCAGATCCCGCTGTTTTGACTGGCCATACCAAATCACAGTGGCAATCATTTGGGCAAGGAAAACTGCCAGCAATGTTAGCCACAGGGTGCGGGCCAAAAGAGACTTTGGCCACCATTTTTTCAAATTCATGCTGCGATGCCTTGTTGTATCACATCAGGAGGGAATCACTCTTCGTAAGTGACTTCGGCATTAAAGGCGTAGCCGTTACCACGAATTGTTTTGATCAAACGCTGTTGTGTACCCTTGTCACCAAGGCGCTGACGTAAGCGACTAAGCTGAACATCAATACCACGTTCAGAAGGGTGTGCTTCGCGGCCTCGGGTCGCAAATGAGATCGTATCCCGATCCAATACTTCATTAGGGCGGGTCAAAAACAGCATCAACAACGCAAAATCACTGCCTGACAGTTCGTAGTCTTTGCCTTTATCCAGGTCATAAAGACGCTGTGACCCGGTCTCCAAACGCCAGTTGGCAAAGCGAATTGCCTTCGGCGTTGCCGGAGCCTGCTGCGTTTCAGTTGGTTGAACCCGGCGCAGTAACGCTTTTATACGCGCCATAAGCTGGCGCGGGCTAAACGGCTTAGCAATATAGTCGTCAGCACCCAGTTCCAGGCCAATGATCTGATCCATTTCGTCAGATACCGCTGTCAGCATAATAATAGGTACATCAGAAGTTTTACGAATGTACTGACAAAGGGTAAAACCATCATCACCCGGCATCATAACATCCAATAAAATGAGATCAGGGTAACCCATCGCCAGCCGACGCTTCATTTCTTCGCCTTCGGCCGCTGTTGTGACCGTAAAACCTGCTTTCGTCAGGTACTCATCCAGCAGCTCGCGAATTTCCTGATCGTCATCAACAACAAGAACCTTCTTGCTCGCACTCATTTCACCTTCCTTTTGTACCGGTTTTTTCCAACCATCTGGCAGCACCCAAACATACTCACTGCCAAGCCAGTGAAAACCGGAGATATACCATATTACTAAACCAGATACCTTGATTCCGAAGCGTTACTATACACGCGTTTCTCAGGCTGTATCTTTCTTTAAGATACCAGACCATAAAGAAAAAGGCGCGCATTATGCCTCAGAATCATGAAGTTCACATCAAAGACTGATGATTTAGTCAATATCTAATCACTGAGATCAAAAAAGCTGCCAATGGCAGCTTCTTTCAGCAGAGAGATGAGGGTTATGCAACACCCATCTTTGTCTTGTACTTGGTTACCGCGTTGTCGAAGAATTCGCGCTCATCGTCATCTTCAATATTGTTGCTGACTTCAGCAATAGCTTCGTAACCACGCTTGGCATTCTTAATTTGCCAGACAACATAAGCGGCCTGCTTATCCAGTTCAATACGGTTTTTTTCAGCTTGAGATAACAACGTAAGATTATGCATAACCAGCACCAACGGAAAAACACAGCGCAAATCTTAGCTGATTTTCTTGTCGGAACCAATGCATAAACAGCCAAGTGCACCGGGATTAACCGAAATCAAAAGCCAAGGAGCATTTTAAAAATCAAAAAGAAGCTGACAACCACTCCCATGATGAGCCCGAAACTTAAAACCGGGCTGAGTGTCGACTTACAAGGATTATGTATCACATCAGTCAGTGTGGGCTCAGGTTCTGTAGGGTCCGTTTGTTTTCTGACCAGTTCTGAAATGTAATAGGTGACAGTTTCAATACATTCATCAGCAGAATCGATAACCTGAGCACCGAACCACTTTTCGTTATCAACTAACTGATCGTCACCTACTGTTTGTGGCTTACTGAATAATCCTGTCCGGCGATCAATAACAGACACCGCATATTGATTATTTTCTTTATACCAGACCCAGCATGGTAAATAATTGCCCTGAACTTTGACTTTACTTGGAAATGGGTAATGAGTGTCGGTCATCAACTGAAGTAATTTGTCTTTTGAACCAATTAAATAATGCAGTTGCTGGATACACTCTTCCAACCAGTGAGGAAAGTTATTCCGATAAGATGTCTGACGTAAGGGAGCAAGGCGGGATGCCCCTCTCACAACATATTCACTGACAATAGAACAGACTGATTCCTTATCGGACCAAAACGACTCGGCCTCAGCCTTTGGTAATGAAATCCTCTGACAAATCAATCCACTTGGCGAGACCATCAGTAACTTTTGTTCGCCACTCTTACCTGAGGCGACTGCATCATCAGCAGGCTGATATTCAACCTGCCAAGGTAGTTTTACTTTACGGAGAATGGCTGCATTGACTTTATCTGCTGTAGCCCGGTAGTAGTCAAAGTTTGTCATCAATACGCCTCCGTTTATGCTCTCGACAATTATTGACTACATAGTAAAGGAATTTATTTTCAGCAACTATGATCCGTTTCATTTTTTAGAAAATTGGCACTCTTTTACTTTTTTCTTAATAAAGACTGAATAAAAACAAAAAAATTATTTATTGAACAGTTAAATCTGCATCATCAATGCTATTCCTCAACCAAATAAATAAAAAAATGAAAGCACAATTTATCCTAACTATTAAGTAGCTAGCCATATGAACTGTAAAATTTTCACCTTCGGAGATACCTTCTCAACGAGTTCCACTAAATCTCCTATATACAGAAGTAAAGAAAGCTACCTAGGTGGCAGCTTTCAGTCATCTTTATGTTAACAGGCAGGAAAACAGGTCAAATTCCAAGCTGTACACCCAGTACAACGGCGTTACTCTCAACGTCACCCATATTGCGGTACTCATACCCCAGGCTCAGGTCAAGTAAAGGCAGCAGGGTGAATACAAAACCGGCCCCTCCGGTAAAGCCCCAACCGTCATCATTTATTTGTATTCCCGGACTCTCAATATCCACATCGTAATAATTTGTTCCGGCTTTCGCGTATAAATTACCGATCAATAAAGGAAGATCCCCACGGATTGTTACCGGAAACGCCGTATAGTCAATTTCATTGTCTGCTGTTTGCAGATTCGCATCCACATCAGCACTACCCTGCACGACCCCTGCATTAATGCTTAGTATGTCATTGAACTGATACCTTGCATGAACGCCATACTCAAATCCATAGTCACTGTTACCGTCAAATTTAACATTGGCTCCACCAGCCGTTGCACCTGCTGATAAACCAAAAATCTCAGCACTTACAGGTAAAGAAGCAAAAAATAATACAGCTGCTATCACGTACTTTTTCATCATTGTATTCCCTCACAAAGTAGCCCCCCGACAGAGCAGATATGTAGTATCAAACGATCGGCTTATGCCTTTAATCCATAGACAACAACTAGAGTAAATACCAGTTGGCAAAGGCATTACGTGTTGGGGATCACTATCCCATTTTTGACTCATTTTTGAACCTGGTCGCAATGTAATCCATTGCAAGATCACATGTTCACTTGAGCTGTTGCATTACTTTTTCTCAACGCCAAGCATTTGCTCAAAATAACATAACACATTGATAAAAAGCATAAACCATCAAAAAAAAAGGATTCAAATTGCCAATTTACAAGCCTATCAGGCAAACGGTTTCCCTCCCAGTTTCAACAGAATTGGTAATCGACAGCCATTTTTTGGATAATAGCGAGACAATTTGTGATCGCGATCGCGAGATTGTTAACGCTCGTTGCTTAAACTGGCTCCATCAAACGGCAACAATAAAAGGCGCCAGTCAGAGCAGCCTCACAAGCCGAAACAAAACATGCAACACAACGAGGGTAAACACATGAACGAGATTTTACTTGCAATCTTTGCAGGTTTAATTGTTGGCGTATTTTTCTCCGCCATCAAACTTCCGCTTCCAGCGCCACCTGTACTGCCAGGCATTATGGGTATCGTAGGTGTTTACCTTGGCGGTATTGCATACCAAACTATTGTTGAGCGTTTTTTTTCTTAATTTCCCATATTCATTAAATAACAAATTCCGAGGAGTGAGCTATGGCTACCCCACATATCAATGCAGAACTTGGTGATTTCGCTGAAACAGTCCTGATGCCAGGCGACCCACTGCGTGCCAAATTCATCGCCGAAAACTTCCTGGAAGATGTGAAGCTTGTATGTGATGTTCGTAACATGTTCGGTTACACAGGCACTTACAAAGGCAAAAAAGTTTCTGTAATGGGCCACGGTATGGGTATTCCGTCATGCTCAATCTATGTTCACGAGCTGATCAAAGATTTCGGCGTGAAAAATGTAATCCGTATCGGTAGCTGTGGTGCTGTACATGATGACGTAAAACTGATGGACGTTATCATCGCTATGGGTGCATCAACAGACTCTAAAGTAAACCGCATTCGCTTTAGCGACCATGACTTTGCAGCAATCGCTGATTTCCACCTGCTGGAAACTTCTGTAAACCAGGCTCGCCAGCAAAACGTTCCTGTTCGTGTAGGTAACGTTTTCTCTGCAGACCTGTTCTACAGCCCTGAAGCTGACCTGTTCGACAAGATGGAAAAACTGGGCATGCTGGGTGTTGATATGGAAGCAGCTGGTATCTACGGTGTAGCTGCTGAGTTAGGTGCTCGTGCACTGACTATCCTGACAGTTTCTGACCACATCAAGCGTGGCGAGAAACTAAGCTCTGAAGACCGTCAGAAGTCTTTCAACCAGATGATGAACGTAGCTCTGGAAACAGCTATCAGCATCTAATCTGATTTTCAGTGGCTGGCGTTACCCCCGATTACGCCGGCCACTTATTTCCTCATGGTAGGCGCAAATACGAATGTGATTAATGCATTGATCATATTGGTATTAGTGAAAACTAGGGACAATTAGGGTTAGCAAGAGACAGACATTGCAAATGGTCGCAGCTCAAAATTTTGTAAAATGTGGCGTCTTACACAATTTGAACTGAGGGCTGACTGCAAACCTCTGCGCTCAGGCGCACCGGATGCTCTTTCTGTTAATTGGTAACATCTAATTATGTACTGAATAAAAGGTGCATTCCTTTTATTCAGTACCCTTCCCTCCCCCTTTTAGTGAAAGGCTTTGCGGCTAATCACGCTATGCTCTGGCACACGGATAAGGTTAGGCTGTTATGATGAAAACACTTCACACCGATTGCAATGATTCCTTATTGCCTCCGGCTAGCGGTAATCTTCAGCTTAACCACTGCAAAACTATCGGCTGCTGTAATTTCGGTTCCACCGACAAACATCACTACGTGTTACAACGAACCAATCCTCACCGTCCGACTCTTGTATGCCGAGAATGCGGTGCATTTCCGCCTGTTCTGAATAACAACGATGTGTTGGCCGAAGTTGCCCGCCTTAAGATAATGCAAAGCAGCGGTCTGCCAGCCTGTAGTAATCCTGAGTGTGAAAATCTCGGGTTACCTGTACTAACTCACCGTCACCTATATCATGCATTTGGCTACAGTGGTGACCGTCAGCGTTATCGCTGCAAATGCTGCCAAGCCACGTTTGTTGACCGCTGGTCAGGCTTTAACGGCAAGAACCAGATTCAGCAGAAATTACTGGCACTGCTGTTTACCGGCTGTTCGGTACGAGACATCTGTCGTCGTCTAAGCATGAACCCGAAATCGTTCTACGATCAACTGTCACAAATTGCTAGCCGCTGCCGTCGCCAGCTGTCGATGTTCGATGCGCGACTATTCAAACATGCCCAGACACTGTCACTTGCATCCGACCTGATCCCGTTACAGCCAAACAGCAGTAACGGGGTTACCTGGATCGCAAGCTGTGAAGCAGCTTCCGGTTATGTTGTCGGGCAGCATGTTAACTTCCAGCAAAGTGATGTTGAAGATGCCAGCGAAGAACATGATGCGTACGTTGATGGCACCCGCTTCATGGCACCACCAAAGGCAAGACTGGTTGAAGTACCACCTCCGACACCACAAGGTATTCTTGCTCGCGTTGATGCTAAATACCGTGAAGTACTGTCACGTCCGAACCTAGAAGATCCACTCAGCAACATGCCGCGGATTAACTATCCAGCCAAAGGTTGCCTGATCCGCCCGCAGTACACGGTATATGCACATTACCTGCACCTCGCAGAGATGCTGGAATACAATGAATCACTCGCGATTTTCATACCACAAGAACCGCTGATGCGTTCTGCCTGTATTTCTGTATTTATGGATCGTATTAAAGCGAAAACCATTCATCCGCTCTACGTTGAAGAAGATATGGGCTGGCTGCATGGACAGGCAGCAGGAAGAATCGACATCGTACTGATGGGATGGTGGCGTGATCGCTGGGCATTCACCCGTCATGACGACATCAGTAAAGGTGTCTGTCACCTTGGTGGTGAAAAAGGTGATGAAGACAAATGGCTGGAAATCGCATCTCACCGCACTATCAGCGACTACCAGAAACGTTTCCATGACCAATTCGCTCAGTTGGTTGATGAACCGCGCCGTAAACTACGTCCGGCTGGTTTATTGCCTCTGCTCGATATTTACAGAGCATGGCACAACCTATGCCGACAGGATCGTTCAGGACTAACACCTGCACAGCAAATGGGCCTGACCTCCGCCCCACTAACACTTGAGCAACTGCTTAGTTAATTCCATTTCACCTGAGCATCAATCCCCCCTGGCTGCATGCTATTTAGTATGCAGCCTGATAGTTTTCACTAATTTCATTCCTCTAAATACAAGCCAAATGGCACGTCAGCTCTTTCTTTTCACTCGCTTTGCAGCTGAGATCAACTTTCCTTCCTTCAGTCATGCGAAGAGATTGATAATTATCTAAGATTTATTTACAAACAATTAATAAATCTAAAATCTTGGGGTGCTGTAGATTGTTTAGGGTAATTCCATATCGTATCAAGCCAATGTTACTGGCAAGTATGTTGTTCATCGGTATTGTCCCGGCTTTCATATACAGCTGGGTCACCAGTGAAAAACTATCAACTGTCGCACTGACACAGATTTCTCAAAATCTTAGTAATCGAACGGATCTGGCTGCACAGAATATTGATGATATTCTTGCAAAACGGCTGGTTATACTCAACACACTGGCCAACTCCCCTATTTTTGCTTCAAATGCCGGCTCAGAGCGTGTAACCCATCAGTTCATCAGCCGCTACCTGGAGAAAATTACAACTGTCGATACCGCCTTCTCTGCCATATATTTGCTTGAGAACACAAAAGACAGATATACCGTAGCTGAGTCATCCCACCTAATTTCAATAGCCTCTCTAGTCGAAAAATTAAACCAGGCCGGTATCAATCAGCTAACGGCAATTCCCGAAATACTAAGCAACACACCAAATAATGTCTTTATCTCCCAGCCACAACAGCAGGATACAACGCCTTTTGTTTACTTAATCACTCAAGTTAACACTTCAGAGCAAGCAGGCACTTCAGCAAACACGCAAAAAATGCTGATTGTGAAATATGAGCTGAGTGAACTTAACGAAAAGCTGGTTTTCCTTGCAGAACGCATTAATAAGCAGGACCACCTGCTGCTTATCGATCCAAGTGGCGATGTGATTTTGTCCGGCCCACAACAAGGCCATCACCTACAGACATTCGAAAGTTTCAGGCAGGTCTACCTGACAGACGATAACAGTCATAAACAAGTTCTGCGCTATAGCGACCGTTACGGTGATGAACTAATTGCGACTATTTCCCGGCTAACAATACAGGACAATGAACAACAGCCTCTCTGGTCACTGGTTTCAATCACCCCGAAAGATATGGTGACCCATACTCTCGACTACATGCACAAATTCTTTATGGCTTCGTTACTGCTAACAGCGGTGATTGTCATTATCCTTTCTATAACAATGACCAAACGCATTACAAAGCCGCTGGCAAAACTTTCCCGTTTTGCCGCCCAGTTCAGATTAGGCAACTATGACAGAAATGATGAATTTGAAGGCCCGCATGAATTACAGGTTCTGCATGATGCTCTGAACCAGGGGGCAGATAAAATCTCTTACGACACCCAAAGACTCAACCGCGCCCTGCACAAAGCCGAGGCCGCGGACAGAGCAAAATCGGCTTTCCTTGCTAACCTATCCCACGAAATCCGGACACCGATGAATGGCATGCTGGGACTTTCCCAGTTGCTGTTAAAAACGAAACTGTCGGAAGAGCAGGAACATCACCTGCGCACTCTACTGGACTCCGGCAAACACATGATGACGCTACTCAATGACATCCTTGATTTCTCTAAAATTGAACAGGGCCAGCTTAAACTTGATCCAACCAACTTCTGCTTTACCGATCTTGTCGGCACGATAGAAAGTACTTATTACTCTCTGGCCAAAGAAAAAGGCATCGACTTCAATATCAACTGCGAATTTAACCAATATGACTGGTTCTATGCCGACAAAGCCAGGATTCGCCAGATCCTATTCAACCTCATCAGTAACGCCATCAAATTCACTGAAAAAGGCAAAGTCGAAGTCAATTTAAAGATGGAAGAAGGTGCCACGCAGAATGAGCGCATACTGACTATCACTACCACAGATACCGGTATAGGTATCGAACCGGATCGGATTCACTACATATTTGATCCATTTGCTCAGGCTGAAGCATCTACAAGCCGTCGTTTTGGCGGAACCGGACTTGGATTAAGTATCGTAAAACAACTGACTGAACTGATGAACGGCAGTGTTACCCTGGAGAGCACGCCGGGTGCAGGCTCAACCTTTACGGTCACCCTAACAATTCACCAGGGTCAGTACATGCAACCGGAAGTGGACAATGTTGAGTTCGACCAACAAGCTTTCGCCAATCTTAAAGTACTGATAGTGGAAGATAACCACCTTAATGTTTTAATCATTGATGCTTTTCTTAAACAAAGAGGCTTTACTACCCGTACAGCAGAAAACGGCGCCAGAGCCCTGGCCATTCTTGAACAGGAATATTTTGATCTGATTCTGATGGATAACCATATGCCTGTAATGGATGGCATTGAGGCAACACGTAAAATACGAAAAGTGAATCAGCAGATTAGTCAGGTGCCAATCTTCGCCTGTACTGCCGACGTATTTGAAGAAACTCAGAAGTCGATGCTGAATGCAGGGGTAGACTGCGTCATCACAAAACCGCTTGATGAACGTAAACTGCTAGATGCACTTCAACGCTTCAAACATAAGATTACGCATATGGCGAGGCTTCGGGAACTACAGGAAGCTACGCTGCCAACAGAAAAAGCAAAATCTGTCATTACGACCGAAAATGCCGTTACTGATATCCAGGAACAAGCGTCTTCACTTCCACCAACGAGCACGCTGACAGAAGAAATACTTACTACCACAACAGGCAATGATGGATATGCCGACAATAACAATAATCTATTCGAGCCGGAGAATTTCAGCCAGATCGAGCTGAATTCACTGCTAGAGATGATGGATTATGACCAAGAAATCATCTCACAATTCCTGATGATCTTTGCTGAAGAGCACTGTAACGATGTTGATAAGCTCCGGACGGCCATTGAACAAAATGACATAGATGAAGCCATTCTGCTCAGCCATTCTCTGAAAGGCGCATCAGGTAGTATCAGTGCACAATATGTTCATCAGTCAGCCATGTATATTGAACAACAACTTAAAGCCGGAGAACTGCCTTCTGAAGCGGATTTGCTCAGGCTTGAAGAAACACTGATGAAGCTGACAGATGAAATCCATCAACAACTAGCTTCTTTTTGCTGACGTCCAGACCAGTGAAAAGCCATCTCTGAAACAGAAAGAGCGACAGCCATCATTGTGATAACTGTCGCTCTTTTTCTTTTTAGCCAGATAGTTATTTTTACTGCTCTCTATAATATTGGAGCTTTAGTTTCTGGCACTCTTCTACATTTTGTATTTTATTTTTATTTCTATTGTCGTTTATTAACGATTGTGCGCTGGTATGTTCTGTATGGATTTATCTTGTAATCAAAATCCATGTCTATTTTCTACTTACCCTCTTTACTTAAATTGTTAACTCAACATCTACACAAGCTGATATATACTATCTATACACAAAGACGAAGATTTGCCTGTTCTGTATTCTCTGAACTATCTAGTTCTTTTAATTCGGCAAGTACATCTTCAGCCCAGTAAATCCATGCCTGACGGTTATGAATTGCACGACGAAGTGTCAAACGCTCAAGACGAGACTGACGAGTCATGTTTCGATAATGCGAGTAGTACACTTTTTCCAGCGCATCATAATGGTTCAGCAACGAATACGATTCTTCAATCAGTGACTCAAGCTGCTTCTGCATTGGCTCTGAGTCATAAATACTGCAGACCAGAAGTTTTGCAGATACTTCATCACGAATAGTCGGGTTTCCAGCAGGTTCTTGGAACCATTCAAACAACGTCTGTCGTCCCAGATCCGTTATCGAATATACCTTCCGATCCGGTTTACTGGTTTGCGGTACAACAGTGGATACAACCAGGTTGTTACGAGCCATTTTATTAAGCTCACGATATACCTGCTGATGACTTGCTTTCCAAAAGTAACCGATACTCTGGGAAAACTCTTTAGTGATATCGTAACCCGTAGAGTCCCGATTACTCAGTATGGTCAAGATTACATATGGTAGTGACATAGCTTTTCATCCATCAAAAGTACAACAAGGGAGGATTAGTTGAATCAGAAATTCCTTTCTGAATATGCAAACCCCAATCAATTAATTGATATGCACATGATGAATATTTTTTGGGAACAAGTAATAAATAATTGTGTAAATTTATGAACAACACATAGCTCTAGCTGCTGTTTCCAGTTCAAAAAAACTCCAATTAAACAAGTACTAAAGGATATTCCAGCTAAAATATGAAAAAGGCCTGCTTTGCAGACCTCTTTTCAAAATTGCTTAAAAATAGTAAAAAAATACATTCAGGTATTTAATAAATTGTTTTCATACTTTTATGCCGTCTAGCTAAATTTCTCTTTCAACCTCTCTATTGAGGGGACGTAGATTTCCTGCAAAGCCTGATAAAGATCTGCTATTTCCTGTTCATCACGACCTTCTGTCTTACAGGCAATCTCTAACGCCTTACAAGCTTCACTTAATGCAACAAGACCAACAGCACCAGATGAGCTCTTCAGGCTGTGTGCAAGCTTAGCGAGGCCTTCAACTGAGGTGTGAGAAGCCATCTTTTCGACCAGTGATTCTGAATGCGAATAAAATGCCTCTGTCATTTCACACACCAGGGCATCACCTAATGTTTGCCTGTCTTTTTCTAATACCGAGGCATCGAGCAGGCCCATATCTTCAGATACGACATGATCCAACACTGACTCACATCCAGAAATGTCTACAACCTCTATCCCTGATACTGTGGAGGCAGCCCCCTGCTCAGCAACCACTTCATACTTAATTGCCTGACCATGATAAACCTTGGCAATAATTGCCTGCATCTGTTCAAACTGTACCGGTTTACCTAAGAAACCATCTAATCCGGCTTCAAGATAAGATTCAATTTCCTGACGGAAAACATGAGCAGAAAACGCAATCGTCGGTATATAACGATGGGCTTTTTCCCGCAGAACATGAGTAAGGGTAACCCCGTCAGTGTCCGGCAAATTAATATCCATCAGGATAATATCTACATCATGTTTCTCTATCACCGATTCCGCCATTTCACCGGACATAGCCACGACAACGTTATGTCCCAGTTTATTAAGGAAACCTTCTGCAACCAGGATATTGGTTTCATTATCTTCAACCAGCATGATGGTTAAAGGCGGAACAGCAAGCAGAACAGGCTCATTGGTCGAGATGACTTTACCTTCTTTAGCCGCGTTCAGCGGCAACGTAAGGGTAAACGTACTGCCCTTCGCCACTTCACTTTGCACTGTCAGTTCACCGCCTAACAACTCGGCAAAACGTCGGCTGATTGGTAAGCCTAGCCCTGTCCCCCGCTCAGATTTTGTTGCCTGTTCAAAAGGTTCAAAAATCAATGCCAGCTTTTCTTCCGGAATACCTTTACCGGTATCAACCACTTTAAACTGCAACAGATAACGCTTGTCTTCTGTTTGCTCTTTGAGGCTAACTTGAATTTTCACTCCACCTTGAGCTGTGAACTTAATCGCGTTAGCCACCAGATTAACCAACACCTGCGTCAGCTTATTGGCATCACCGTGGAGATAATACGGAACATCTTCTGCAACTTCACAACTCAGGCTAATGTGTTTCTCCTTCGCCCGAGCCGTAAGCATGTTTACCACATTGCTAACAACTGAATTGGTGTGGAAATTAGTTTCATTGATATCGTGATGCCCGGCCTCAATCTTGGAGTAATCAAGCACGTTATTAAGCACCCCCATGAGGATTTCACCGGAGGCAAGAATAGTCTTGGTATAGTTCTTCTGGATCTTATTCAGAAAAGTATTATCGAGTAGGTGCAAGGTGCCCATAATACCGTTCATAGGGGTCCGGATCTCATGGCTCATATGAGCAAGGAAGGTCGATTTTGCCCGGTTCGCCTGCTCAGCCTGCTCACGAGCCTTTTCATGCTTGCTCACTTCAGAGTTCAGCGCTTCGTTGGCTTTAATCAGCTGAACAGTACGTTCATCAACCAATTTTTGCAGTTCATTCTTGTGCTCCTGCAACGCCAGCGCATTCTTTTTGAACACAGAAATTGCATCGGCAAGCTGACTCTTTTCATCAGTTTCCCCTCGGGGAATATCAACCGACAAGTCCCCTGCGGCCAGTTTTTTTATCGCCGCCGTCATACTACCCGATGGCTCAAGAATTTCATCCATCGCCCCCTGCGGATTTGTTATAGAGGCAGAAGCGATGTCGTCGGTAATATGATCTGATGCCTGGGAGATCTCCTGGATCATCGACTGTAGGTAACTAATAAAGTTATTAACCGAACGACCAATATCCCCAAGCTCATCATGGGATGTAATTTCAATTCTAGAGGTCAGATCCGCCTCACCTGTCGACAAAGTATCGATACGCTCTTTTAGGATCACCAGCCGTCGGACGATCCTATTGATCGAGATGGTCGCTACAATTAACGCCAGCATCAGCAAGCCCGCTGATGTGGCAATACTCATATAAACTTTAGCATTGAAGATCTTTTCCGTTGTGCTAGTCAGGCCATCCTGAATACTGGTGAGGTCACTGTCGTAAGTACCGGTTGCGATCGTCCAGCCCCACTCCGGAAACGCCTTTCTGGCGTAAACGAATTTATTCTCACCTTTCTTGGTTGTCGGGTTTTTATGGAAAGTCTTAACAAAAGCTTCAGATTTACCTTGGATTTGGCTGGCAATCTTTTGAGTTGTAGTGGGAATAATAGTACCGACAATTGAAGGGTCAGGGTGAGCCAGAATCCGCCCGTCATCATCTTGAACCCAAAAGTAACCATTCTGACCATACTTAGATGTGCTAATCGTCTGCAGGGCTGCTTCAAAATCATCTTTTCGCAGCGCACTGGTATATTCACCGGTTGCAATCACCATATTAAGCGGCTCGAAGTAAACTGACGCCGTCAGTTTTTCTTCCACTTTGTTAGTCATAGGATTGAGATAGTGATAGCTGGTAAAACCTATCTCATTTTCAATTGCAGCACTGACAATATTTCTGGCATAAAAAGTGCCATTGTCATCTTGTTTATCAAACGCACTGATACCGACTATTTTGCGATCAAGGCCATTCGCTTTATTAATAATAGAGGTCGCATCGTAGGCAAAAATATAACGTCCGTTATGCCAGCGATACTGGTTAATAAATGCTCTTATACTAATCTCAGCATCTAAATCAGAATCACTATTATTATAAATACTTTCAACTGTATCTCTGAAAGCAGAAATATCCTTCGCCAACTCGACTTTTATATTTTCCAGCTTTGAGTTTTCATAATAATAAGACAAAGAGCGGGTGACCGTATCCACCTGCCCTTTCAAATTATCATTAAGTAATTTTGCGACTTTTACGCTGACATTGTGCTTTTCTGCTTCAAGAACCGATTGTTCTGTATTAATCAGGCTGGTGATAAAAAAACCACTGACCGTCAGCAAAGAAGCACACATGATAAGAGTGAGCTTGGCTCTGATTGTCAAGTTCATGGACTAAACCACATCCGGAGCAAATAAATAGCCTTCACCATGTACAGTAATGAATATTTTCGGCTGTTTAATGCTCTCTTCCATTTTGTTTCTGAGACGACGAATTAAAACATCTATCGTTCGATCACTTGGTGTATCTACACGGTGTGAAATCAGATTAAGCAGACGATCCCGGCTAAGCACCCGATTCGGATGAGTAATAAAAGCAACAAGAAGCTCATACTCTGCTTTTGTCAGCCTTATCGTTTCATCACTTTTTGTCAGCTGGCGCTGAGTAACATCAAACTCAAAATCCAGAAAACGGAATTTACTTTCATCTTTTTCCAGTTGCGCCCACGCCGCCTCAGCCTGCTCAAGTGCATCACGAGTAAGCTGAATACGCCATAACAGATTTTTTGCCCTGACCAGTAATTCACGAGGCTCAACCGGCTTGGTGACGTAATCATCTGCGCCCATTTCAAGGCCTAAAATCCGATCAATAGGATCAGTACGTCCCGTCACCAGAATAATAGCAATATCAGATGTATTTCTGACATCTCTGGTCAGTTGTATGCCATCTTCTCCTGGTAAATTAATATCCAGAAGAATTAAGTCGATCTTTTCCCTAGCTAATATTTCCTTCATTTCACCACCGTTATCTGTTTCGAAAACGGTATAACCAGCCTGGGAGAAATGCCCCTTTACCTTAATCCTCAAAATAGGATCGTCTTCTACAATCAAAATTTTGTAAGTCATAGCTTCTCGATCTTTAGCCATACTTTGTGGCTATATTATCATTGTCAGTATCAATCTGTTGTTACCTACCATGCGGCATATCAATTATGCCACTATTGAATATCCCTTTCATAATTCATTCTTCCCATATCTGTTGATAATACTCACAAAAAAGAAAGCCTAATCATGTGTTACGAGGCAATCAGTACAAATTTCAACCATAAATCCGTGTAATGTAATCCTTTAACCTGTTTGCTCTATTTTCCCTTTTTCATTTGTTAGACAATAGGCAACGAACGTTTTTCCATGCCTGACTCTGTTATTTTTTAACCAGTAAGTTTACGTATTTTTAAACCAGTGCGATACATCTCAGACTCATAAAGCACCCCGTAATAGCATTAATAAAAAACGAGATAAAGAGATGCGAAAAATAAATGACTTTGATTTAAAGCTGTTGCAGTTATTTGTAACGATTGTCGATTCTGGGGGCTTTTCCGCAGCACAATTTAAACTCAACATGCACCAATCAACGATCAGCACCAGAATGAATGATCTGGAAACTAGGCTCGGAATGACACTCTGCCACCGTGGAAGGCGAGGTTTTCGCCTGACAAAAGACGGTGAAAAGGTCTACCAGCTTTGCCAGATGCTGTTCAACGACATCGCTTATTTTGAAGAACAGCTTGATAGTATTCGTAGTGTCTCTCACGGGCATATCAAGCTAGCGCTCACCGATAATCTGGCGACCAATCCCCAGTGCAGAATCCAACTGGCAATCCGGCAGTTCTGTAACGAGCACCCCAAAGTCACCATAGATACCGACATCTGGGACTCGTACCAAATTGAAATGATGCTGCTTGAAGGGAAAATTGAGCTTGGCATCACCTCTTCTGAAGTCAGAAAAGACGGTCTGAAATACGATTATCTTTTTGAAGAGAAGCAATGCCTTTACTGCGCCCCGGGACACCCTATTCTTAGCAGTGACAGCGAGATCACTCTGGATGAGTTGATCGAATTCCCTGTTGTGGAGCGAGGCCTGGCCCATAGCATTACACCTCTGAGCCGGGTTAAAGGCTTTAAGCCCCAGGCAAGCAGTGCCAATATGGAAGCGACCGCTCACCTTTTGCTGTCCGGCAATTTTGTTGGCTATCTTCCGGATCACTATGCGGATATCTGGGTAAAACGCGGCGAGATGGTGAGAATTAATGCCCCTTCACTTGAATACTCCGCTGAATTCCATCTGACAACTCTCGACACTAAAGAGCTTTCTTTTGCTGCTAGTGAGTTAGTAAAAGCAATAAGCGAAGCACATAAAGTGAATAACACCTCACTTTCTACAACTCATTAATCATCTTTTTCAAAATAACCATGCGCAGGGTCTCATCTGTCACCCTGCGCATCTTTGCTCAAAACAATACATCGATTAAACACAAAGTAACTATCAAAAAGCCGTTATTTATCTTTCCGACTAAAAAGCGCTCAATAAAAACAAATAAAAAACATTACCAAGAGGTAATAAGATGAGCACTTACCCTTGCATAAATATCCACTTAGATAAAATCACAGAAAATACCCAAAACATGGTAGGCGTGTGTAAAGCCTGTAATGTTTCTCCCACCGGAGTTACAAAACTGGCCTGTGCTTACCCGGAAGTCGGACAAGCAATACTTAACGGCGGAATAAAGATTCTTTCAGATTCCAGAATATCGAACCTGAAAAAGATCCGTCATCTTGATGCTGTTACCATGCTTCTTCGCCTTCCCGCTCTGAGCGAAATCTCTGACGTCATCAAATATGCAGATATCTCGCTGAACTCAGAAGCAAAAACACTTGAAGCCCTATCCGAAGAAGCAGTGAAGCAAGACAAACTGCACAAAGTCATTCTAATGCATGACTTGGGAGACTTACGCGAAGGTTCTTTTTATGATGAAGAAACCCTTGCCCTCAGCCGCAAAGCCATCGAACTTCCCGGCATTGAACTGGTTGGCCTCGGCACTAACCTCGCCTGCTACGGTGGTGTTGAACCAACAGCTGAAAACCAGACACGTCTAGTTGATCTTGCAAAACAAATCGAAACCGAACTGGACATCAAACTCCAGTACATTTCCGGAGCCAGTTCAGCAGGACTTAACCTGTTACTCGACGGCGAACTGCCAAAAGAAATCAACCAGCTTCGCCTTGGCGCCTCACTGATGATGGGTATTGGCCTTAATGATGATCCGGTTCCCGACACCCGCCAAGATACTTTCACCCTTACAGCTGAAATCATCGAAATAAAAATTAAACCTTCCGTTCCAGTCAATTCTACGGCTCTGGATGCTTTTGGTAACAAGCCTGAATTTATCGATCGCGGTCTGCGTAAACGCGCAATCTGTGCCATCGGCAAGCAGGATGTCGATATCAGCGAAATCACCCCGGTAGATAAAGACATCATCGTCATCGGCGGCAGCAGTGATCACCTGATCCTTGATATCGACTATTGCAAAAAACCTTATGAAATAGGAAGCCTGGTGGAATTCGAACTAACCTACGGGGCTGTGCTACAGTGCATGACCTCCGAGTACGTCTGCAAACACTTTGTCTGAATCCAATAACAATAAATGCGGCACAAAAGCTGCTGAGGATTACCCATGCTAAAAATAAAAAAATTTCCCAATACCTTTACGATCTTGTTCTTCCTGATCGCTTTCTTTGCCATGCTGACCTATGTGTTACCGGCTGGTAAGTACGTACGTGAGATGAACGAAAACCTTGGCCGCGAAGTACCTGTACCCGGCTCATTCCATGTCATTGAATCCACCCCGCAAGGCTTTTTCGATACTCTGATGGCCCCGATTTCCGGCTTTTATGATCCGGTGAGCGGCGTAATCGGCGCAATTGATGTCAGCCTGTTTGTCCTTATGGTCGGCGGTTTTCTGGGAATAGTGACCCAGACAGGTGCCATTGATACCGGGATCGCCAGGATCATGGTGCGTCTGAAAGGCAAAGAGATCTACATGATCCCCATCCTGATGTTCCTGTTTGCACTGGGCGGCACCTCCTACGGTATGGCCGAAGAGTCCCTTGCCTTTTACGGCCTGCTGATCCCTATTTTCATGACAGCCCGCTTTGATCCTCTGGTTGCCGTTGCTGTTATCTTTGTCGGTACCGGTGTGGGTACACTGGGTTCCACTATTAACCCTTTCGGTACGGTTATCGCGTCGAATGCAGCCAGTGTTGATTTCCTAAGTGGTGTCGAGCTTCGCTTTGCAATTCTGGCTATCGCTCTTGTTGTCGGCTGTGCTTATGTCATGCGCTATGCGAAGAAAATCCAAAACAACCCAGAATTATCTTTGCTGGCAAATCAGAGAAAAGAAAATGAAGCTCACTTCCTGGGTAATAAAGAGACAACCGATAAATTACCAGAACTGACACTGTCACAAAAAGCGGTGCTGGTACTGTTTATCCTGACGTTTGCCATCATGATCTATGGTGTTTCCTGCCTGGGATGGTGGATGGCTGAAATGGCAACCCTGTTTATCTTCATGGGTATTGTATGCGGCATCGTCGGCCGCCTGAAAGAAGATGACCTGATTAACTCATTTGTTGCCGGTGCTGCGGATCTGATTGGTGTAGCCCTGATTGTCGGTGTGGCCCGAGGTATCGTGGTCGTCATGGAAGCAGGCAACATTACAGATACTATCCTGAGCTACGCTGAAGGCATTGTAGCCGGTAAGAGTTCCGTACTCTTTATTAACACCGTTTACTGGATTGAGATGCTGCTTTCTTTCATCGTCCCTTCAACATCAGGCCTGGCCGTAATGAGTATGCCAATCCTGGCACCACTAAGTGACTTTGCAAACACAGGTCGAGACCTGGTAGTGACTGCCTTTATGAGTGGTATCGGTACTATCTTATTTGTGACGCCGACTTACGGTGTATTGATGGGCGGCCTTGCTATTGCACGTATTCCTTATGTGACCTGGCTGAAGTTCATTGCCCCACTGGTAGCCTTCTTCGTTGCCCTGAACTGCGTAGTTCTGTCCATTGGAGCAAGCATGCTATAAGGCAACATAACCAGTGCGAAAACAAGCACGTAAAAAAATCAGCAGCCTATGGCTGCTGATTGAAAGAAAAACCTCATAATTTCTCGAACACCCTGGTTATTTTCTCTCGGTTTGCCAGGGTGTTTTTTTATGTCGTTCCCGTTATTTTATTTGCCAATAATTTTAAAGATTTAAATCTTGAGTTTTAATTCACGCTTCCGTGGAGGGAGCGACTTCCGCTTTTCAACGGCAACACCTTGGAATCACGGTTTCAATCCACGCTCCCGTGGAGGGAGCGACAATTCTCAGTGAGTTTCGTCGCCGGTCAACTGGGTTTCAATCCACGCTCCCGTGGAGGGAGCGACTACACCGCTTTAATCACATATCCCCAATAACACCGTTTCAATCCACGCTCCCGTGGAGGGAGCGACCAGAAACTATTCAATGCGACCGCGGTCGCGAACATGTTTCAATCCACGCTCCCGTGGAGGGAGCGACGTGTTTCGTCAGAATATTTAATCTTGCCTTTCTGGTTTCAATCCACGCTCCCGTGGAGGGAGCGACATGGGAACCTTACCGAGCAAGAATGGGATGAATGTGTTTCAATCCACGCTCCCGTGGAGGGAGCGACCTACTATTCAGAGGGTAAAGGTTCGCTGTAGCGTGTTTCAATCCACGCTCCCGTGGAGGGAGCGACCTCGGAAAGGACAAGTCCAAGCCAACCGTAGACGGTTTCAATCCACGCTCCCGTGGAGGGAGCGACTCAAAAGTAACACCGCCAACACTCGGGTCTTTTTTAGTTTCAATCCACGCTCCCGTGGAGGGAGCGACGAGAAAAGGCTTATCACATCATAGTCACCACCAAGTTTCAATCCACGCTCCCGTGGAGGGAGCGACTTATGGTATGACGGTTAAAATATCCGGCGGTCGAAGTTTCAATCCACGCTCCCGTGGAGGGAGCGACGAGGCAAAAGAGAGAGTTCAGGCCCTTGCTGTGATGTTTCAATCCACGCTCCCGTGGAGGGAGCGACCCAACTACATTACGGTAACCACTACCGCTTACTGGTTTCAATCCACGCTCCCGTGGAGGGAGCGACCAAAAGCATTACTGCCCCCTGTACTCTTTAACGAGTTTCAATCCACGCTCCCGTGGAGGGAGCGACAGGGTCACAAGTGGCAGATCATTGATGCATTCGAGTTTCAATCCACGCTCCCGTGGAGGGAGCGACCTTTTATTTCAAGCTCCCAAGCTTCAAACTTACCATGTTTCAATCCACGCTCCCGTGGAGGGAGCGACCCATCAAGCAGTTGTATTCGGCAGGAGATATTATCGTTTCAATCCACGCTCCCGTGGAGGGAGCGACCTTCTTGCCCATCTCGTATATCTCTCGTAATTACGTTTCAATCCACGCTCCCGTGGAGGGAGCGACTCCATGTCTGACGACTTACCCAGGACTTTAGTTAGTTTCAATCCACGCTCCCGTGGAGGGAGCGACGGGGTATTTTGGAATGCATTTCTTATCACCCCAGAGTTTCAATCCACGCTCCCGTGGAGGGAGCGACCAGTTAAACACGCAGTTGATTTTTTGCTTAGCAAGTTTCAATCCACGCTCCCGTGGAGGGAGCGACTGACTGTCCACCCTTTGATTTTAATCATTCCGGTGTTTCAATCCACGCTCCCGTGGAGGGAGCGACGGCGGTCAGGCGGAATGTGACAAACTGAGTAGAGAGTTTCAATCCACGCTCCCGTGGAGGGAGCGACTAAAGGCCATCATGATATTCATAAGTTCATGAAAGTTTCAATCCACGCTCCCGTGGAGGGAGCGACATATCGTTTTAGTTTTGAGTGATGAGTTTACAATATGTTTCAATCCACGCTCCCGTGGAGGGAGCGACACACTTGCATCCTGGCTCAAGTCATCATTCTGCTGTTTCAATCCACGCTCCCGTGGAGGGAGCGACGGGTGATGTTGTCTTGCTTAGAGAGTATAGCAATGGTTTCAATCCACGCTCCCGTGGAGGGAGCGACTTTATGCTTGTAAAGCAAGTACCAATGAAAGAAGTTTCAATCCACGCTCCCGTGGAGGGAGCGACCTCCATTCAGGAATCAGTTCGCAAGAGACGACGAGTTTCAATCCACGCTCCCGTGGAGGGAGCGACAGTGATACCATCGCACTAGGAGTACCATTAATTGGTTTCAATCCACGCTCCCGTGGAGGGAGCGACTGCCTTCCATAGAAGGCTTAAATAATGTACACAAAATGAGTAAAAATCGCTAACCTCCGCAATTTACTTAACGTGACATTCATTTTGTATTCGGTAATTTATTAAAGAGCTTATTTTTCAATAAATTAAGAACACGCTAACCTCCTAGGATTTTGATGAGAACAAGGGATTAGCGCACTAAAGAATAAGTGCGTCCTGAAAAATATCGACGGCAACTTTCGCACCATGATGCTCAACACGATTGCGCCAGTTTTTGCCCAGTTTATAAAAGCGCAAACTGTCTACATCTGGATCATAAATCGACAATAACAGAGCTTTAAACTTCACCCATTGGTCGGGGGCAATATCGCATTCAAACACGGAATATTGCACCCGAACACCATAATCCAAACAAGCTTTAGCTAACTTGCGCAGACGTCTCTTACCATCAACATCATCAAAAGAAACATCATAAGTAACTAATACCATCATAATAGACGCTCACTTATCGAGAATAATATGGCGGATAATTATCAAGATCGCCCCGTATATACCGAGCCAACAACATAGACTGGACATGCGGCAATAAACCTATGGCAACCTTTTCATTTAAAAACGGATGGATGATCTCTTCTTGTTTTTTTAACTGATAAGCCTGCAATACTGCTTTCCTGGCATCTTCCTTTATCGTTACACCACCAAGTGCATCAACCTCAAAATCCTTACTTCCGACCTGATTACGGTTGATCAGCGTTAATACCAACCTGTCGACAATCAAAGCGCGAAACTCTTCTAGCAGATCCTGCGCTAAACTATCCCGACCAGGACGCTCTGCATGCAAAAAACCCGCTTGAGGATCTAACCCGACACCTTGCAACGCACTGCTGATTTCATTCCCCAATACCGCATAAAGAAATGAAAGCATCGCATTGACAGGATCTTTGGGGGGCCTGCGATTACGGTTTTCAAAGCTAAACGCTTTATCTGTATTTGTAATGAGAGAGCCAAATACCGAAAAATAATGACTGGCCGCTTCACCCTCCAGCCCGCGTATTTTTTCTAAGTCCTGCTGAGCGGAAAGTGCTTCAACAATTTGCCGGTGACGTTGTATTGCGCACTCCATTTCCGGGGTTGACTGATGATTTCGGGTATGGCGTTGCAAAACCTGTCGAGACGATCGCACTTTGGCTGCCACAATATTCCTGGCCAACACCACGGCCTGCTCATCGGAGATGCGATACTGCTGCCGCCGAAGTAACACGTTGCCGCTTTGCTTACCGACAACCCGAGCTTGGAAACGCCCATATTGATTGAAAAATGCCAGTCCTGTTGCATTTTCACCACAAAACCCCATCACCTGAGGCGATACCATCACGTTACCGAAACAAAAAATATGCCCAATAGAATGAATAGGAAGTTGCATGAGCTTTTGTTTTTTGCCGTCTATACGCTGCTCAATCAGCAATGTTTCCCGTTCTTTATGTAGATAGGCACCATCACGGTTGATATAGAGGCAATTTTGCAGTTTTTTCATTCGTCATCCCCCATTGCAAACAACGCTGACAGGTATCGGTTCGTTTTATCTCTGCTAAGCAGTTTGGGATAACACAATTCGACAAGAGAACAGGCTTTACAAGCACTACACCATTTGGTTTTAGGTGTTTTACCCGCAAGCAATAGCTGTTTGACGCCAGCAATCGTTGTCAGCGTTTTATGTCTGAGTGCATCATCAATCGCAACTTCACATCGCTTGCGAGTCTGCCAGTACCACAGCGCCCCTGTTGTGACAGAAGCAGACGTCATTTCTTCAATGCAAAGTGCCTGGGCACATAACTGAATGGTGTCACAATCATCTATTTTTGGCCGCCCGCGTTTATATTCAACGGGGATATAACAATGGCGCTTCTTGTTATATTCCAGCAAATCCAATTTACCCGTCAGCCCTAAGGTTGGGGCAGCAACCGCTACCCCGCGCTCATAGCGGATCCCCTTGCGGGTTTCCGGCTCGCCGTGATCCACACGATCATGAAGCTGAATACCCTGAGCCGTTAAAAAATTATCAGCCCAGACCTGTTCATTATGTATTAGCGCGCACTGGCGGGGGCAAAATACGTAATGCTGTAAGGCTGAAAGCGGGATCAAGCGAGTGTCCATCTTAAAATCCGTCAATAATTTCAGGAGATAGACCAGGCAAAGTATTAAGCAGACTGTCGTTTAGCGCTGATGTATCTAATGGCAGCCCTTTATTTAAATGCTCCCGTACGGTTTGGTGGACTTTGGCTGAAGAATATTGGCCAGATTTACTGTCGTGCTGCCACCAGATGACTTTTTCTACCATCATGGAGCCTTCCGGGCGCGCCGATGACGCATCGCCTTCAAAAAGCCGTGGCAGCACCGCTTTAATCACTTCGGCATCTTCATTACTGAATCCAGTTTTCTCCGCCAATTGAGGCGTCATGGCGCCGAAAGTTACATAAGTAGCACTATCCACACGGTGTTTCATCCCCATGGTGTCAGAACTTTTTTTATTGCCGTCGCCTTCACCGCTGACGCTCTTGGTGATCTGAGTGCTGGAAATACTGATAGGTTCAAGACTAAATGCCGACTGGATAGTGACCGGGCCGCGAATAGGTAATGAAATACCTTCACTGCCGGATGTTTTCGAATACGCAAATACCTGACCAAAAGCCCTTACATCCAACCACTTATTACATACGATTTTGGCCGCCTCGGTGATCGGCGTTTTTTTGGTATTAAAAACATCCTTACCCACACCGAACTCTTCCGATTCCGCCCTTACACGCAGGCTCGGCATACCATCGGTTTTCTTCTCATCAGACTGAACAAAAATCGGATACCCTTGCTCTTGCAGACGATCTCGCATTTTCCTTTTCAGACAAACATCTGTCACTTCCCCATAGCCATCATAGTCCTGACGTGGGCGGTTACCATTAAGTGGGTCGCCATTCGGGTTGGCATGGTTGACCCGAAAAATAATGGCAAAATCAATTTTATTACTGAGAGGCATAATGATGTCCTTATTCTTGTTCGGTTAATTCGGTTTCGGCTTTTTTCACCATCAACTCAAGGCGCTGGCTGTGGAAGCCAAGCAGAAATTCGGCTGAAAGGGCTTTGTCACTGCTGAAACTTTCGCTGTCAAATGCGCCCAATACTTCATCCAGGGCTTTTTTACGGTTATAGACGAAACCACCATAGGTTCCCTGCAGGCGATGCCAATAAGGTTGCAACGACAGTTCAATGGTTTTCCAGGTTGAAAACGGGCGGTCAGCAAAGCGTTGCATCAGGCGTGCGGCATTGGTCAGGCGCTTTTCTCCTGCTTTATCCAGCGCAAATTGCTCAACATTTTCAGCAATCGCAAGTAAGCGGCCATACAGGTAATCGCGTGAATGGTTGTCTGTTTCTAGCGCCATAGCGTATTTTCTCCCTAATTGGCGAATGGCATAACCACGATAAAGTGCGCAGGCTACGCCAAGGTTTTGTTCCCATTGCCACTGCTCATCTATTTTGAAACTGTGGCGCTGCGCCGCTCGCTGAGTGGCACGGCGCATCATATCGACAGGGATCGAGCGGCGTTCTGTAATACAGGGCAGCAGGCGTTCAGAAAGGTTTTTCTTCAGGCTTTCATTGCTCTTGATAATATCGCCATACACAGCCTGTAAAATGGCCCAGGTACTGGGCGCGCAGCGATACCATTTCGGCTTGCCAGCTTCTTGCTTTTCTTTACTGGCCCGCTGCCACCAGGCACAGTCGCGGTGCCAGGCTTCAAGGTTGGAGAGGTATTCATAAGACAAGAAATCGCGGTAATAGGTGATCCCCATCCGCCCAGGCGTGGCTGAATCCAGCCCCATAACAACAATCGTATCGGTAACAGTCAGAGAAACCGCAGAGTGGCTGCCTTTGAGTTTATGCCTGAAAAGATGCCCGAACCGCTGACCCAGATCCCGGGTGTGCTCAACCCTATCCGGTACTTCTGGAGTATCTGGTGAACTAGAAATAACCTGCGCTGCTAAGTCATCATCCCCCCAGCCCCAGCCAGCTTCAAAGGTGTCATAATCCTGCTCTTCAAGCTCCGGATCTTCCATCGGCTGGAGGATCAGGGATCCTTTCACAGCCCATGCAACAATGACTTGCTCACCATTGCGATATCCCTGACGCTCTATTAACCACCGTAAGGTATTATGGGCCTTCTGAGTCACCTCAAAGCTGACATTGGCCGCCTGGTGGGAATCAAAAAAGCGCCCGCGGAAGGTATAACCTGATTTATCATTTGAGGAGATAAGCTTGGCTTTATCGCCGGTATGCCGAATTTTTGCCGGATGATTCACAGCAGCCGCCGCTTCTTTTCCGGTAACGAGGCACAGTTCCGCGCTACCGCCATTATGGATATCAAAATCAATCCACGCCTGTTGTAAGCTTCTGTCTTTCCACGTTTCGGGACATTTATCACCGACACATTCGACACTCCAGCACACCAGGGCACTGCCCTGTTCAATATGCCCTTTCTCTTTCGGCAGCATTTTGAATAACAGGGGCTGCGGTTGTTCGCTATCCTGCCATGATGTCAGCAACTGTTCGTCATCATCAGCAAAGCAGATCCCGGCTGCGATAAGATCGGCCATCACCCGGCCTTTACGGATATAACGATAAACCGCCCGCGCTTTTAGGTGAGTAAACGATGATGAAACCCAGCTATCGAGTAACTGACAATACTTGTCATAAAATGACGGCTTCGCCCCACCATAGGCTTTATAGTCGGCGGCGACATACTGCAATTTGTCACAAAGCGGATGAGGCGGCGGCTTACTTCCAGCCCGCCCAGCCGACTCTTCCGTCGCTGGCAGAATGATCTGGGTCTTTTCCAATACACTGGCGCGCAAGAACTCCCCCTGCTCATTGATCGTGATATGAATATGAGCATTCTGCGGGGTATGGCAAATCGGCATGATTTGCTCAGATTGAGGTAAATCAAGCGCCTGAGCCGCTTCATAAGTCTGATACAGCCTGGTTAACCAACTCATAGCTCGCCCTCTTCCTGTTCAACTGCTTTCAGGTTGTCATCCAAGTTGAACTCTTTGGCCGTCATCGGGCGAACCGTGCGTTTTACCAACATAGGATCCTGGCCATCAAACTGAGACGGCGAGGCAAACTCAATAATTCCCTCACGCATAACCGGATACCAAAAACGACTTTCAAGGTTCTTACCTCCGGTTTCATCAGGATAACCAAAACCGTGGAACATCAGGCCAAAACCCAGCTCATCGAGGTTGTCATAAGCACTCTCTCCGGCGCCGAATTCACAAGGTTCAACATAACCCTGACAGTCACGGGTTCCCAGAAAAATATCCTGCCGTCCGCCTTTTTCCAACATCCGCCGGGCAATGGCAAAGTGCTTACCGTCAATGCGGTCTTTCGCCAACTTCGGCCGATGCTCGTTCCATTCAAAATGGGCCTCTACCTGATATTCCACATCATGCAGGAAGGTATAAATTGCCAGGCTGTTACCACCTCCCCACACCAAAGGCTTGGTTCCTTTAGTCTGAGTGCGAATGGGTTTAATGATCCGCACACGGTCGATAACCCAGGTAAAGGTCGGCTTCCAGTAAACCGATTTTAAAATTCCTTTTAATGCTTCATAAGTGGGTACGTGATAACTGCATTTTTCGCCACCAATTTTGGTAACGGGATCGGTAAACAGGGCATAACGTCCCCATACCCGAAAACTAATGCTGTTCTTAGGCGTTGTTTTCACTTATCTGCCTCCTTAGCAGCAAATAAAGCTGGATGACGACACAGGTTCAGTACTTAAGCCGAAATCTGCGTCGTAATATTGTTCGAGAAGGTAATACACCCCGGATCCTGGTTGTGTTTCGGCCACAGCTTGCGCCTGAATAAGTTTGTCCCAGACATTAGGAAAAACATTGACACTGTATTTTTGAGCCTGTCGCAGGGCGTGATAATAGACCTGGGCGTCGAATTTTTCGTCTTTGCTACATAGCGTATTAATGATCTCATCTGCCGACATTAAGCCATCCGTCAGCTCTGTTTCAGTCTGCTGATAAGGCACAATCACCGCCTGTGTAGGCGCATTAATCGCCTGGAAAATTCTCCCGGCTTCCATAAATGACTGCTCTAATCGCGGCAGGCAGCCCCGAGCCACACGCTGGTCATTTGAAGCGAGAGGGTGTTCAAAATTGTTCGATAAAAGCGTTAGAAGTGACGTAGCATTCTGCTGACTATCTTTGCACCGATAATCCATATCATCCGAGCGCTGATAAAAATAATATTCAAAATAACGTTCCATCGCCTGCGGGCAGAGCAAATCATCAAAACCTTCACTCATTACCCGCAACGCAACGTCTTTCCCTTTATCTATATCAATGAGCATCCGGGTATTTTCTTCGCGCGGGTTAATCACATACACGGTTGCGCAAGGTTGCCGTCCATTGCGGTTACAACGGCCTGCGGCCTGGGCAATAGAATCAAGCCCGGCAAGAAAACGAATAACCGTGGCAAAATCGACATCGACGCCAGCTTCAATTAACTGAGTGCTAAAACACATCACCGGTTCACCCGCCGCCAGCCGCTGGCGAATAAGGATAAGTAGCCTTTTCCGGTGTGCCGGGCATTGATTAGTACTTAAATGAAACAGTGCCTCGCTATCTACCCGCCCCGCACACGCCTGATATAAATCCTGTGCCCACTGCTTGGTATTGACGATGGTTAAGCAACTGCCCTTTTGTTCAAATTCACCTAGCGCAAGCTCGGCAATTTCATCTAACTCCCAACCGGGAGGCTTACAGGCATTTTCGACATGAACCCGTTTCAAGTCATTGAACAACCGGGAAACATCCTCAACCAGTTCACCTGAAACCGACAGCTGCCCCTTATGGGGATTATCAAGCTTATCGAGCAATGGCTGGGTTGCCGTACATAGCACCGCGGTTGATCCTGTATGCCTGATCAGAAAGTCCAATGCATTACAAAACAGATGAGTACAGTTAATAGGCAACGTTTGGATTTCATCAAAAACCAGCACACTGTTCGCCAATTGGTGAAGCCGCCTTACACTGCGTGTTCCTCCGGCAAATAAGGCCTCTAAAAACTGTACCATGGTGGTAACAACAACCGGTGCATCCCAATTATCTGCACTGATTTTGCTTTTCCATGTTTGCGCCTCCGGCTCCAGGCTGGAATGGTGTTCAAGCACCCAAGTATGAAGGTCGCCCTCTTGTTCGAGCACATCGCGAATAACTGCCGCGTTTTGTTCAATGATTGAAGTAAAGGGGATGATGTAGAAAATCCTATCCATCTTGTGCTTGCAGGCATGATGCACCGCATAACGCAGACTGGCATAGGTTTTACCGCCGCCAGTCGGCACAGTGAGGCTGTAAACGCCTTTAGGCAGCAACGCCTGCTGCTGGCATCGGTGAGAAATTTGTTGGCGAATATGATCGATGGGGTTACGTGGTGATAATGCAGAAAGGTGATTTTCAAGACGCTCAATCGCTACCACCCAATCCGGCTTTTCAGGCTTGGACAATCGCTCTTCCAGCCGCCGCGGCTCGCAAAATTCCGCGCTATTTATCCGATCGGCATCAACCACACAGCTAAACATAAAGCGAGATAGAAAACCCAGCACAAAACTCTTGGTAATACTATCAGCCTGATTGGGTGAGCCGAGCATCTGGCAGAGGCACTCCCCCATTTCTTTCAGGACAACCGGCGCTTTTCCATCACTACCAAGCAGCAGCTCTAATTGTTCAAGTAACTCAGGTTCAGCATTTTGACAACACTCAGCAAAATGTGTTTTGTCGTTCGACTTCTGCATCCTTCTGTCAAATACATTGCCTTTATTAAAATCCGCCGCCAACATATCAATAAGCCCACTATGATGAGAGGCAATGCTCAACGCCAACACCTGCCCGCAGAGTTCACCTTGCCCCTGTCGACCATACTGACGTAAACGCTGATAGAGATATTGCGCCCCGGCGGTGGCGTGATCGATTTTGCCTTTATGACTTTTGGCGTCGACAAAGTTCAACGCATCAGGGTCAATCAAACCTTGCGCTGATTGTATATAGGCCTGAAACGCACCGCTGTACTTGCCAAAGTCATGAAGTAACCCAAGCAATTTTCCCGAATTGGGTAATCCAATTTTTTGTGCAAAACGAGCTGATAAATCACTTGTTTGCGATAAGTGTTCAAATACAGTTTGCTGACACGCATCATCTTCACGGCAATGGGCTATAAATGACATGACTGCTATTTTCTTCGATCAATAAAACTACAGTCTTAGCATTTGGCAGCTTGATAAAATGAATAAAGATCACAAACTCAACTTGTTTTATATTGCGCTACCACATATGCAATGCAACCCACATAATTATCCGCTTTATTGATAAATAACCTGAATACAAAGCGTGACGCTAACCTCTTGTTCTCATCAAAACCCCAGTAGGTTAGCGCGCAGATAGTCTATTGAAAGTTAAGCTCTTTAATAAATTGAGATATTAAACTGCCCCATATTAATGAGCAGGAGGCCGTGTTAGCGTTTTGTGCTTATTTGGCGTAGATTATTTAAGCCTTCTCCGGAAGGCTGTCGCTCCCTCCGCGGGAGCGTGGATTGAAACAAAGTTGATCATGACTCAGCCAGAGATCTAATTGTCGCTCCCTCCGCGGGAGCGTGGATTGAAACATGAACTTTTGAGTACCGGGTCACACCATTCTGAGGTCGCTCCCTCCGCGGGAGCGTGGATTGAAACTCAAATTGTCGATGGAAACATTCACCCAGTCGATGTCGCTCCCTCCGCGGGAGCGTGGATTGAAACCGAAAATGAAGTAGGCAGCTCACCATCAGATTTAGTCGCTCCCTCCGCGGGAGCGTGGATTGAAACAGCTGATGACGACCGAAAGGAACGTCACGAGCATGTCGCTCCCTCCGCGGGAGCGTGGATTGAAACACTGCTTACAATGGGCTTTAGTGGCGACAAAGCCTTGTCGCTCCCTCCGCGGGAGCGTGGATTGAAACTGAGATGTGATGTAATTGTTATCACGAAGCCATGGTCGCTCCCTCCGCGGGAGCGTGGATTGAAACTTCAATTACGATTAATTCGTTGCTCATAGGTTTACGTCGCTCCCTCCGCGGGAGCGTGGATTGAAACACACTACAGCTAACCTTTACCCGCTGAATTGTCGTCGCTCCCTCCGCGGGAGCGTGGATTGAAACTTGAGATGTTAATTGAGTGGAGTGAGAAATGAGTGGTCGCTCCCTCCGCGGGAGCGTGGATTGAAACTTGAAACTACAGCCAAGGCTACGGTTGCCCTACGTCGCTCCCTCCGCGGGAGCGTGGATTGAAACTAGGTAACTGCCATCCTCAACGCCGGGTGCAGAAGTCGCTCCCTCCGCGGGAGCGTGGATTGAAACATGGATTGTTACTGGCGATGATCAAACCTATTCAGGTCGCTCCCTCCGCGGGAGCGTGGATTGAAACACATCAACATATACAGTAACAGCCTCAGGCCTGAAGTCGCTCCCTCCGCGGGAGCGTGGATTGAAACAACTTTACGCTTAAACTCTTTCGGTGCTTTGCCTGTCGCTCCCTCCGCGGGAGCGTGGATTGAAACACTTTCGGTTCTGGCGGAATGCATGACTACATTTGTCGCTCCCTCCGCGGGAGCGTGGATTGAAACTCGTGATTACCGAATAAGAGCTGACTGCGCACGTGTCGCTCCCTCCGCGGGAGCGTGGATTGAAACACTTATAACACCAACCTCAAATAGAATCTCTCTAGTCGCTCCCTCCGCGGGAGCGTGGATTGAAACCCGGTTGTCTTGCTTGGGGTTGCGTCGACAGTAAAGTCGCTCCCTCCGCGGGAGCGTGGATTGAAACCGGATCAAAACCGCAGTAATAATCTGGGTGATTAGTCGCTCCCTCCGCGGGAGCGTGGATTGAAACCGCACGGTAGCGGTTAATCAGGGCACTGGCTATGTCGCTCCCTCCGCGGGAGCGTGGATTGAAACTCGTCTAACATATTGCCTCCATGCAATATCAATAGTTACATATCTATCGATTAAGACGCTTTCGAAACTTCATAGCGCTGAGTCTGAAACTTCTTACGCAGATATTTCATGGCTGGTCGCTCTAAGCCATAGTAACTAAGCGAAGAAATTAGGATAGTCACAGCCATAAATGCTGCCATTCCCCACATCCCTGCCGACCAACTGGTTTGAGTAAACCACGAAGCTAGCGCTTCTGGTGCAATCAGATTTAATACTTCAACACCAACTAGCAAGAGCACTGCATGCCACAAGTAAACTGAATAGGAAATATCCCCCAGAAAACGCGTCACCCGGTTATCCATCATTTTAAATACCGGAGTCTGACGTTCTGACTGCTGCGCTGCAATAAATACCATCAGAGAAAACACCAGTACCACATAGACGTTGTGGCTACCTTCTTTAGGCAAATGCATCAACCAAAGAGACATCAGGAATACACTTAATAAAGCAGCATCGTTATCAAACCACTTCTTCACAACCAGAGAAAGGACGACATTACGTAGCCAGGCTCCCATGGCAAATCCACATAAGCCACGTATAAAGGCGTACAAATCCCCAGTCACATCCAGCGAGCCGTGGTTCTTATTTATTCCAGTCCAAATACAGATGATCACTACCGGCATCCACACACTGTTTCGAGAGCGGACTGATAGCATAGGAATAAGAAGAGGAAAGACCATGTAACACAACCACTCCACACTCAGCGACCATGAAGAGATATTCCACGACAAATCCAAATTAACAACGGCATGTAACATCAAGAAATTAGCCATCAGTGTGTCACCGCTGTTAAACGGTCCGGCAAAAGCAGGAATGCCGTTCACCCCCCAAGCCTCAAATAATGGTCCGCCATAAAACCCGACAGCTGCAAAATACTTAACGCTTTCCCACAACACTAATACCAGCAAAGTCGACAGAAACAGCGGATAAATCCGCGAAAAACGCAGCCACATAAAATGACGCCATTTCGCCACGCTAATTCCCTGCAAGAAAGTTTGCTGATAAATATGCATCATGACGAAACCACTGAGCACGAAAAACAGATCAACCCACAGGTAACTGTTCTCAATAAAGTGGGTATATTCACTGACGGGATCTTTCCACTGCACAAAAAATATCAGGCGGGCATGGAAAAACACGACACAGAGAGCCGCAAAACCACGTAGCGGCGTCAGTATCGGAATTTGCTTATTCATGTTCATCCTTACTTCTTATAAAGAAAACATGAAAATTATCTCAGCCACCAAATTCTTACGCTCAGGTATTTCTTCGAGTGAATTCAATCTACGAGATGTAACATTTTTGTACTTTTGTTGCTTCTCCGGCATTCCACGATCATACAACGCAAAAAGCTCTACATTAATTCCCAACCAAGAATCAATTCATAATCAGCACCGCTTGTAGTGACATACATACAACCTATGTCTTGAAATGTATATTATTCCCACCCACACACCGAACAAAAGAACACACCACCGATCATTTGCTCACGCCGTTCTCATTAATTACCAACCACATCTTTCAACATATTTTGGCTTTTTATTATTCAAGAGCCCAAATAAGACAAAAAAATGCGATCTATGCACGATTTGATATGTTTGATAATTGACAAGTTGCAGTAAAAAGCTAATTATCAGCACATCAATTGTTCTCGAATGATCCATATGTTCACCACCCGCGTACGGGGGACAAAACATTTGGGTTATTTACAGGTAAAAATACCTTTTCTGGCTACACTTTTAGCTAGCAATCAGATAAGCCCTAACACATTGAAGGTCGAAAGATATGAGCACTAAACTGGAACAACTTCGCGCGCTAACAACTGTTGTTGCTGACACCGGCGACATTGAAGCAATCAGTAAGTATCAGCCTGAAGATGCGACGACTAACCCGTCTCTGATCCTTAAAGCAGCTCAAATCGCTGAATACGCTCCTCTAATCGATCAGGCTATCGAGTACGCAAAAGCACAAAGCAACGACAAAGCACAGCAGGTTCAAGACACTTGCGACATGCTTGCTGTTAACATCGGTAAAGAAATCCTGAAAGTTGTACCTGGCCGCATCTCTACAGAAGTTGATGCTCGTCTTTCTTACGACACAGAAGGCAGCATCGCGAAAGCTCGCCAGCTAATCAAAATGTACAACGATGCTGGCATCACCAACGATCGCATCCTGATCAAGCTGGCTTCAACATGGGAAGGCATCCGCGCGGCTGAAGTGCTCGAAAAAGAAGGCATCAACTGTAACCTGACTCTACTATTCTCTTTTGCTCAGGCTCGTGCATGTGCAGAAGCAGGCGTATTCCTGATTTCTCCTTTCGTTGGCCGCATCATGGACTGGTACAAAGCGAAAGAAGGTCGTGACTTTGAAGCACAGGAAGATCCAGGTGTTATTTCTGTAACAGGTATCTACAACTACTACAAAGAACACGGCTACAACACTGTTGTTATGGGCGCAAGCTTCCGTAACACAGGTGAAATCCTTGAACTAGCAGGTTGTGACCGCCTGACTATCAGCCCGCAGCTACTACAAGAACTAAGCGACGCTGAAGGCGAAGTAGTTCAGAAGCTTTCTGCAGACGTAGAAATCAAAGAACGTCCAGCAGCAATGACTCACGCTGAATTCCTATGGGATCACAACCAAGATGCTATGGCAGTTGAAAAACTGGCTGACGGTATCCGTAACTTCGCTGTCGATCAGGGCAAACTAGAAGCAATGATCGCAGAGCGTCTATAAGCGTTAACTAAATATCAGAAAGCGGCCCGGTTAGCCGCTTTCTTCCTTTTTCGATTCAAAAATATTCTATAGTGGAAACCAATATGGAACGTAAAGTGTTAGCAAATGCAATCCGCGCCCTGAGCATGGATGGTGTACAGCAGGCAAACTCAGGTCACCCAGGTGCACCTATGGGCATGGCAGACATCGCTGAAGTATTATGGCGTAGCCACATGAACCACAACCCACAAAACCCTGAGTGGGCTGATCGCGACCGTTTTATTCTATCTAACGGCCACGGTTCAATGCTGATCTACTCTCTGCTGCACCTAACAGGTTACGAACTATCAATCGATGATCTGAAGAACTTCCGTCAACTTCACTCAAAAACACCAGGCCACCCAGAATACGGTTACGCACCAGGTGTTGAAACAACAACTGGTCCACTAGGCCAGGGTATTACTAACGCTGTTGGTATGGCGATTGCTGAAAAAGCAATGGCTGACCAGTTCAACCGCGAAGGTCACGACATCGTTGATCACTTCACATACGCGTTCCTTGGTGACGGCTGTATGATGGAAGGTATCTCTCACGAAGCATGTTCTCTGGCTGGTACGCTAGGTCTGGGCAAACTAGTTGCTTTCTGGGATGACAACGGCATCTCTATCGACGGTGAAGTTGAAGGCTGGTTCTCTGACGACACGCCTAAGCGTTTCGAAGCTTACGGCTGGCACGTAATTCCAGCAGTTGACGGTCACGATCCAGAAGCTATCAACGCGGCAATCGAAGCTGCTAAAGCTGAAACTGGCAAACCAACGCTAATCTGCTGTAAAACAATCATCGGCTTCGGTTCTCCAAACAAAGCTGGTTCTCACGACTGCCACGGTGCTCCACTAGGCGCTGAAGAAATTGCAGCAGCTCGTGAATTCCTAGGCTGGAACCACGGTCCATTCGAAATCCCTGCAAACGTAGCTGCAGAGTGGGATGCGAAAGAAGCAGGCGCAGCTAAAGAAGCAGCATGGGATGAGAAGTTTGCCGCTTACGCAGCAGCACACCCAGAGCTAGCAGCTGAATTCAAACGCCGTACATCTGGCGAACTTCCTGCAGAGTGGGAAGAAAAAGCAAATGCTATCATTGCAGATCTTCAAGCTAACCCAGCTAACATCGCTTCACGTAAAGCATCTCAAAATGCACTAGAAGCATTCGGTAAGCTACTTCCAGAATTCATGGGCGGTTCAGCTGACCTTGCGCCATCAAACCTAACCATGTGGTCTGGTTCTAAAGCGCTTGAAACAAACGACTTCTCTGGTAACTACATCCACTACGGTGTACGTGAATTCGGTATGACTGCGATCATGAACGGTATTGCCCTTCACGGTGGCTTCGTACCATACGGCGCAACTTTCCTAATGTTCATGGAATACGCACGTAACGCAATGCGTATGGCTGCGCTAATGAAAGTGCAGAACATTCAGGTTTACACTCACGATTCAATCGGTCTGGGTGAAGATGGCCCGACTCACCAACCTGTAGAGCAAATCTCTTCACTACGCCTGACTCCTAACATGAGCACATGGCGTCCATGTGACCAGGTTGAATCTGCTGTAGCTTGGAAATTTGCTATCGAACGTAAAGACGGTCCAACATCACTGATCTTCTCTCGCCAGAACCTGGCACAGCAAGAGCGTACAGAAGCACAAGTTGCTGATATCGCGAAGGGTGGCTACATCCTGAAAGACTGTGAAGGCAAGCCAGAGCTAATCCTGATCGCTACAGGTTCTGAAGTAGAACTAGCAACTGAAGCATACGCACAGCTAACAGCTGAAGGCCGCAAGGTTCGCGTTGTTTCGATGCCAGCTACTGACCTGTTCGACAAGCAAGATGCAGCTTACCGTGAAGCGGTACTGCCATCAGACGTAACTGCACGTATTGCTATCGAAGCAGGCATTGCTGACTTCTGGTACAAGTACGTTGGTTTCGGCGGCCGTATCATCGGTATGACTACCTTCGGTGAATCTGCACCAGCAGGCGAGCTGTTCAAGATGTTCGGTTTCACAACTGAAAACGTAGTGAACACTGCAAAAGAGCTGTTGAGCTAATTCATAGCTAAGCAACCCTTTAAATTCTTAAGCCAGGCAAATGCCTGGCTTTTTTCTGCCCGCTAATCGCCATTACAGCACCTGACAGCCTCTCTGTAGCTTAAATCAACTCCATTGCTTTTAACCAAGTAGAATTCCACCTGAACAGCCTCATGACGCCGTTTAGCTTCACCGACTTCTTATCCATACTCCCCCTCTGCAATCACTCAGTTACAGTTCTGCCAGGTTATTCTTCTGCTTTCCGTTTTGCTTCATATACATCTATTTCAGCTGACAGACTCGCTGTCTTCGAAAGTGTGACCAAGCTAACAACTCATTCCTTCATAAAGCCAGGAGGAGAAAATTTTCCTACATATACAGAAATTTAAAGCAATTAAAGCGAAGGATTTCCCTTACATTAGGCGTAAATTAATCCATAAGTTATTCATGGTTATTGTCTGTTCCACCTTTTCAGGGCAAGGACAGAGTGGCTGATATCCGGCCTGTGATGATCGTGAAATTGTGGAACAAACATATAAATCCAAAGTGGGACACCATGGTAGATACAATCAACACAGAAAAAGCACCAGCAGCTGTTGGTCCATATGTACAGGCAAAGAAATTCGGTAACATGCTTATCACTTCTGGCCAGCTACCGATCAACCCAGAAACAGGCAAAATGCCTGAAGACGTAGCAGAGCAGGCAAAACAGTCTCTGGCGAACGTTGAAGCGATTGTGAATGCAGCAGGCCTGACTAAAGCAGACATCGTTAAAGCAACCGTATTCGTAAAAGATCTTAATGACTTTGCAACAGTGAACGAAGTATACGGCGCATTCTTTGGCGACCAATGCCCAGCTCGCAGCTGCGTAGAAGTAGCTCGTCTTCCTCTGGATGCAAAAGTAGAAATTGAAGTTATTGCAGTTTCTGCTTAATAGCTCTGGTTTCTATTAAAAGCCTGCCTTTGTGCAGGCTTTTTTATTTCTTGTTCATATTCATGATTTCTCTCCAGCTCCTCCTCTTTACAATCTCCTTTTGGAAAAATAACTTCACTCAAGTTCTTAAATGAAGTAGCTGTCAGCACCCCATTAGTAAACTCAAATTGGATTATTCCAATAAACCACCAGCTTTAAATTTATAAATTACCACAGTCTCCCCTTCTGATTATTAATTAACACTATTTAAGCATTAAACAGGTATTTTTAATTCTGCTTTAAAGTTCACTTTCAAACCGAGCTGTTTTTATTTAGCTATAAAGTAGTTGCTCAACTATTCCATTTAGCTATTAATAAGATAGTTACAAACCGGGCTTTATTTACCTCTTATAGAGAAAATACTAAATATGTGATTAAGCCCATATTTTTCATATGGGTATTAGCATCAATAAACCCTTTTTTAATTAGCTAAATTTGAATCAAATCACAGTTTTCAGGGTGCTTTGCGAACAAAAACATATTTAAGATCAATTGGTAAAAATCATTTTATGCATACCTCAACTTACTAGAAAAAATTTCCACCAATACCCACCAGCAAAGAAAATTTGAAATTTTTTTCTCCTATAGAAAGCGTATTCTCCATTCGAAATAAAAATAAAAGCACCAGGAAATAATTACTTCAACTATCTATACAAATATTCATAAGATTTTTGAGAACAGATTTAATTAAACCGAAATAATTTCGGCGGCTCCCTAGTGCAAAAATTCTGTATTGGAACGCAAAAGTAGGTCGTATCATGACGAAACAAAAATTAGGACTCGCGAGTATAGTCTTACTCGGATTTAACTCTATTATTGGCTCTGGAATATTCTTGCTACCAAGCTCTCTATATCAATTAGCAGGTGACTGGTCTGTAGCGCTGATTCTTATTACTGCGGTTATTGTCGCTACAATTGCATTTTGCTTTGCTGAAGCATCCGGTTATTTCAGCCAGAATGGTGCAGCTTATGTTTATACTAAAGAAGCCTTTGGTTCATTTGCTGGTTTTGAAGTCGGCTTCCTGAAATGGATGATGCAATGTATCGCCTGGGGGGTAATGGCCGTAGCTCTGACTAATATCCTTGCCAATACGTTCAGTTTTGAAGATAACCAAATGCTGCGCAACATTATCATCATTGGCATTGTCGGTTCACTAACCATCCTGAACCTGGCTGGTGTTGGTGCTGCTAAACTGGTTAACAACATTTCTACCCTTGCCAAAATGGTACCACTGGTCGTTCTGATCGTTGGCGGTATCTGGTTCATTAACCCGGAAAATATCATTCCTACTTTCTCTGCTGCAGAAGCTACCGCTGAACCTGCACAGTATTCGCTGTCTTTTGAAACTCTGGGTTCTGCACTGATTCTTTGCTTCTACGCATTTACCGGTTTCGAAACTTTCGGTACAGCCGCTGAAGATATGGACAATCCAAAGCGTAACCTGCCGCTTGCTATCATTATCGTTATCCTTGCTGTAACCATCTTCTACGCTGCTGTGATGGCGGTATCTGTTGGTATCCTTGGTCCTGATATTGCTAATTCATCAGTACCGCTGGCAGACGCTGCAAAAGTAGCATTCGGTGATGTTGGCTTCTACATGATCACCATCGGCTCAATCATTTCAATTGCTGGTATCAACGTTGCGGCATCATTCCACATTCCTCGTGCCCTGCTGCCTCTGGCTGACGACAAAATGATCCCTGCGGTATTCGGCCGTAAGAATGAAAAAGGCATTCCGACAGTAGCTATCCTGGCTTCAGGTCTGGTTACTATTCCTATCGCACTGTCTGGCTCATTCACTACACTGGCGATGCTGAGTGTTGTTACCCGCTTTGCGCAGTACATCCCGACTTGTATCGCTATCCTGAAATTCCGTAAACGCTTCGCCAACGACGAAAGCACCAAGAAAAACTTCAAAGTACCGTTTGGCCCTGTTATCCCGGTAGTCGGTGTTTGTATCTGCCTATGGCTGCTGGCAGACCAGAGCATCACCAAGATTCTGGTTGGCCTTGGCGCAATGGTACTGATTTCTCCTCTTTACTTTATTGCCCGTAAGCGAGCAGCTGAAAGCCAAACAGAACCATCTGCAGCAAACGCTTAATCAACTTGTAAACCTCAGCCGGGGCTATGAAATCCCGGCTACTACCCGGACATAACAGATGATGAACACTATTGAAATTGTTAATGAATGGCATCAGGAAATTACCGAGTGGCGTCAAACGCTGCACAGTATGCCTGAAGTAGGATTTGAGCTTCACAACACATCTCAATATGTCGCGAACAAGCTTGAATCCTGGGCTATCAGAATCGATCGCTGCTTCGGACAGACCGGGGTTGTCGGTATCATCGACGGTACATTGGGCGAAGGTCGAACCATTGCCTACCGAGCTGACATGGATGCATTACCGATGCAGGATCAAACCGGTAAGCCATATGCTTCACAAAACCCGGGGAAATCCCATGCCTGCGGGCATGACGGTCATATGGCAATGCTGCTGGCAACTGCCCGTTACTACTCTGAAAACAGAAATTTCCGTGGTCGCATCATCTTCCTTTTCCAACCGGCCGAAGAGATCGGTGCTGGTGCTAAAGCCATGATGAAAGACGGCGTATTTGAGAAATATCCGTTTGATGAAGTTTACGGCTTCCATAATATGCCACGTCTGCCGGACAACACGATTTCCCTTCGCTATGGCCCAATTACCGGTGCCGGCGAGAAGTTCAGCTTAGTTATCAGAGGTTGCAGCGGTCACTCAAGCGTGCCGCACAAATGTGTCAACCCGATTACAATTTCAGCCAAAATCATCACTGCATGGCAGTCCATTGTCTCTGAATGCGTTCCGTGCTCTGAAATGGGTGTACTGGCCGTAACGAAAATCATGAGTGGCGAAGTCTTTAACTCCATTCCTGAATCGGCGGAAGCCGGTGGCACCATTCGCTACTACCAACGTGAAGTCGGCGACACCATGCGCCACAAAATGCAGCTGCTAGCCAGCTCTATTGCCGAAGCTTACAACGCAGAAGCCGAAGTAGAATTTGAAGTGCTGTGCCCAGCAACGGTTAATACACATGAGCAGACTGACTGTGTGATTGAAGTTGCCAAACAAACCGTCGGTGCAGATATGCTGGATACCAATGTTGAGCCGAGTCCGGGCGGTGAAGACATGGCGTTTTTCAAGAAAGACGACAGTGTTGGTGCCTGCTTCTTCATGATTGGTTCGAAAGGAACCAACCTCCATACCTGCGATTTTGATTTTGACGACAGCATCATCCCGCTGGGTGTGACGATGCTATGCCGAATTGCCGAACAACGATTAGTGTAAAAAGGTTAACTATGAAAACAATGCTGAAAACATCATTACTTACCCTAGCCCTGGCTGTTGCCCCGACTACTGCAGCGTTTGCTGATGTGATCAACTGGTCAAGTGACGAAGGTATCACCCGTCTTGAGCAATCTCAGTTCAAAAAAGACTTCTTCAAGCTGGCTAACTTCTATGATGCACAGGACAACAAAGTATACTGCGGCGTCGCATCAACCTCGATTGTTCTGAATGCGTTGCGTGTACGTCAGAATGTAACTGACATCCCTCTGGACGAGTCCTTGATCGCGCCGGAAGACCGTACTTACTTCCCACAAGGTGAGTGGAGTCCGTTCTACGAGCGTTACACCCAGAACACAGTTTTAGGCCACGGTCAGAAAACCCGCCTGCAGATCATGGGCCAACCGGTAACCGAAGGCGCAGGACATGACTATGGCCTTCAGCTTGATCAAATGACCGATTTGCTGACATCAAACCAGCTGAAAGTGAAAACTGTTTTCGTTGATAACCTGGATCATAAAGCTGAAATGAAAGCAGAGCTGGTCCATGCGCTGGAAACCAAGAACCAGTACGTGGTTGTGAACTATTCACGTAAGACCCTGAACCAACCGGGCTCTGGCCACTACTCTCCAGTTGGCGCATACGATAAAGCTTCAGATTCATTCCTGATCATGGATGTATCTAACGCTAAAGCAGACTGGGTTTGGGTAGACAGCGATCAACTGTTTGATGCTATGGCAACCATGGATACCAAACGCAACCGCGGTTACCTGCTAATCAGCGAAGGTCTGAAAGGCTAATCCCCCGAGGGTGAATCCCTCAATCTGGCGCCGGCAGTCATTCATCAGATTGTCTCCTTTTACTGTCGGCGCCTCTTTCCTTATTTCCCGTAAAACACCTTCCTCTACCACGACACCTCAGCCTTTACTCACACTATCTATTTATAAAATCAAAAATAATCAGTTGCGATTTTATACAGTCAACCACACCATATTATACCGTCATACAATCGGTATAATAATCAAAGTCAACACCTTCATTAGGCCACCTCCCCTTACAAAGGAAATATATTATGGCCAGAGTTACTCCGGAAGAGTCACAAAAAACACGTCAGAAAATAACAGATGCAGTTATCAGCTGCTTGTTGGACCCCCAAATCGGTTATGAGAAGATGACCTATAGCCGTATTCAATCGATAACAGGTCTTTCACGTGGCGGGATACTGAACCATTTCAATAAAAAAGAAGAGTTTCTTTCAGTTCTGGATGGAAAGCTCTTCGATACGATCCTAACTTCTCTGGATTTCAGCAGCCGTGAAGCCTTCATCGAATCCTTTGAAGCTGCGAACCAAAAACCTGAATTCAAGGCTGTACTACTACTTTTGATTACTAACCTGTCTTGCGATATCACGTCACAGAAGGCATTAGAGAGTTGGATCAAGCTTGAACAGTTAATCGAAGACAAATTAGGAACGCCAGTTAAAGAGTACGATCTGCCAAGATTACTGGGGCGAAGCTGTAGCATGATTGTCACTTCCTAAGTCTACATGTTCGGCCCAAAGCAGAATCTTTCGGGCTGCTGTTCAACGCGGCCCTGTGAAATAAAATGCAAAACCCTCCCAACAGCTCACAAAAGAGTGAACAATTTACCAAACTCTGATAGTAATTTATTCGATTAACCCCATAATATAGTGATACTTTTTCATTAGTCCTCTCACTAAATCATGAAGGTATGACTATGACATGGCAATTAAATGATCTGCTTCCGGTTCTGTCTGCACACGATGGCTGGCAGGTAACTCAGCAAGATCACACTCTTGTTATTCGCAATGAAGATAATATTGAAGCCTATCTGGCCGTAGCCGGTGAACAGATTCTGGTTGAGGTACTGCTTTTCCCTCACCAGCAGGTAAACGATAACACTGCGCTGAATGATCTAATCCTGCGTACACATAAAATGTTCCCGCTTTCGACTGTTGGCATTAACGAAATCAACGGTGAAAGCTATTACGTTGCTTTTGGCTCACTGTCTTCACAATCAAAAGAAGAGAGCATTCTTATTGAGGTTGCGACTCTGTTCCGCAATGTTGAAGCCTTTATCGAACTATACCAGGAATACCTAACGGAGAACGCATAATGAGTGTCTGGAAAAAACTATTCACCGCAATCAAAGGTGGAGCAAACGAGGCAGCTGAAACTATCGCAGACAATCAGGCGCTGAGAATCCTTGATCAGGAGATCCGTGAAGCGAAGCAAGAACTTCGTCGTTCAGATGAAGCACTGGTTAGTATTGTAGCCAAGCGCAAGCTGTCTCAACAGAAAGTTGATGCTTTCAACAGCAGTATCGATGAATACGAAGGCCACGCACGTACTGCGATGGAAAAAGGTCAGCAAGAGCTTGCACTTGAATGTGCTCAGAAGGTTGCCAACCTGCGCAATGAACAGCAGGCTGAGCAAACCTACCTGGATCAGTTCATTAAATCCGAACAAACCATGCGCACCAACATCGCGCAAGCGAAAGACAAACTGCGCCAGCTTGAACAGCAGGTTGATGTTGTTAAAGCGAATGAAGCCGTACAAAAAGCACAGTCTGCGGTTTCGGCTACCAATGTCGGTGCCAACACTAAAATGCATACGGCAGTTGAGTCTCTGGAGCGTATTAAACAACGTCAGGCGGAAAAAGCCGCTCAGCTTGAAGCAGCCGCAGAAATGACTGAAGAACAATCCGGCAGCAGCCTTGATAAGAAGCTGGCAGAAGCCGGTATTACATCACCAAAATCGTCTGCAGAAGATGAACTGGCAAGAATTCTGGGCAAATAAAGCCCGTTTGCGCTTTATCGTTAAATTACAGGCAGGTAAGCAACGGAGGTACGAATGACACTATGGCTCCTCTTCCAACGATGGGCTGTCAGGAATTTCAGTCAGCTTAATAGCAGGAATCTCCTGCTTACCTTGCTTGCTTATGGCGCAATCAGCTGGCTTTTACTGGCGTTAGCGGGAGAAAAAGAGCTAACGAGTTCCCTTACTGATTTCATCTATTACCTGTTTGTAACTGCCTCGACTGTTGGCTATGGCGATATGTCGCCAACGACAGTATTTGGCAAATGGGTAGTATCCCTGTTTGTGATCCCAGGCGGCCTTGGCTTATTTGCCATGGCTATAGGACGTGTTGCCAGCCTCTTTCTTCGTTATTGGAGAAGTGGCCTGATGGGAAAACGGAGTCTCAAAGTGAACAACCATATTTTAATTCTGGGCTGGAACGAGCAGCGTACTTTGCATCTGATCAAAATGCTGCAACATGAAGAAAAGAAGCGACGTAAAATCGTTTTGTGTGTTCGCCCCGAAATGGAAAACCCTCTGCCGGGTGAAATTGAATTTGTCCGGGTAACCAGCTTTACCGATCAGGAGGGCATGAAAAGAGCGGGAATTGGACACGCAAGTTGCATCCTTATTGATAACCCAGAAGATGACATTACCCTGTCAGCGGCTCTGTTTTGTGCCAACAAAAATCCCGATGCCCATCTGTTGGCCTACTTTAAGGATGATGCATTAAGCCAGTTGTTGAAACAGCACTGCCCGAATGCTGAATGTATCCCTTCTGTAGCGGTTGAAATGCTGGCAAAAGCGGCAGTCGACCCCGGCTCCAGCGAGCTTCACCATGAACTTCTCAGTACCACTGAGGGCATGACGCAGTACTCGGTGAACTATCCCGATAATGCACAGAAAACCACCATTGAGGCCTTGTTTGCGGCCTTCAAGCGAGACTATGAAGCCACGCTTATTGCTGTTGATGTGGGTAACGGTGTTGAGCTGAATCCATCTCTGGATCGTGAGGTGCCACCAGGCAGTAAGCTCTTCTATATTTCCGACGAACGAGTCACAACTTTTAACTGGTAAAACCGCTGAACCCGATATTCAGGAGTCACTATGTTTGATTGGTTTAAGAAAAAGAAACCAGCCCCGGAAAAACCGCTCAGTCCGGAAATTCTGGGATTAAGGCTAGGCGGAGCATTTGAACTTGATGATCTGAAACTTCGCCTGATTGAGCCGGATCTGATCATTGAAGGAGCTGCTCGTACCCAGCTGATCAAAGCTGTCGGCGAAGTCTGCCTTGATGAACAAACCCGCCTGCTTCGTTATTACACCGATGATGACGGCTTTGTACAGGTGTTAACCCACGGTACTGGTGAAGCCGATGTCAGCGAAGTGAAGCTATTTTATTTTTATGACAGCAAACCGGTTGATAACAACAGTGAATGGAATCATTTATTGGAAAATAAAATTGTTCAACCATCCTGGGAACTTGAAGGTCAGCGCTTTGAAAAAGTGTGGGACAACTCCCGTCCGGTCGCCATGACTGAGAAAACCTGGCTGGAAAACGGCAATATCAGCGAAACTGATCAGTTTGTCATGATTTACGAGCGTGATGTGGGTAACGATATTGCAGAATCACTGATGGTCGCCGGGGAAGAAAAAATAACGAATAACCGCGCGGAACGATGCCTTGCAATCAGCACTGGCATCAATCTAACCCCGACAGATTTTAAACTGATTGGATAATTCAACTTTAATAAGGAACCCCATGGAAGTTCTTTCAGATTCACTTGCAGGCCTTGGTGCATTTTTGCTTTATTTTGCACTTTCTTTGGCCTTTTTACTGCTATTCAAAATTATTTACGTACGTTTTACACCGCATGACGAATGGAAGCTGGTAAAAGACCAGCAAAATACTGCAGCGGCTATTGGTTTGGCTGGTTCTATTCTTGGCTACTGCCTTGCAATTGCTGGCGCGGCAAGCAACTCAGTCAACCTGATTGACTTCGCACTATGGGGTATTATCGCACTTATTGCCCAGCTTATTGCTTTCTACATTGTACGTTTTGGTTTTATGCCAAAAATTGTCGAACGTATTGAGGCCGGAGAAATCCCGGCTGGTATTCTGATGGCTGCAACATCGGTATCAGTCGGCCTGCTTAACGCCGCCTGCATGACCTACTAGGAGCCTGCGCATGAAACGAAGCAAGAAAGTTGTTCTGCCGAGTATGCGCAAAAACTGGCGCACTTTCTCGGTAGCTCCGATTTCTGTCGCCTTTGCAGGCGCATTTCTGACTGGCTGCAGCGATAAACATGAAGGGACAATTTATCACTCCCTGAATGACTGTATCGATGATAACCCGAACTACAGCCAGGAATGTCGGGCTGCCTACCAGTTTGCGCTGACTGAAGCTGAGCGAACCGCGCCTAAATACCAGCGCGAATATGACTGTGAAGCCGAATTCGGTAACAACACCTGTATGCGGACACAAAATAACTGGTTCATGCCAGCAATGGCTGGCTTTATGTTCGGCCGCTTGATGGACAGCAACCGCGGCTACTATTCACAGCCGATGTTCAGTTCATACTACAGGGGCAGTATTTTTTATGATCGCTGGATCACTGCTGACGGTTACGACTATGGCAGCAGCCGTTATAAAAAAACCAAAGTCAGTGTCAGTAAAGATCACTTAAAACCAAAACCAACAGTAAGCCGCACTATCTCCCGTGGTGGTTTCGGCTCTTCCGTCTCAGCCAAATCCAGCTGGAGCAAAAGTTCCTCAGGAAGCAAAAGCTGGGGGGGATAATTTGTATCAAAAGAAGCCAGCAAGTGCTGGCTTCTTTTTACTTGCCTCGTCATTAATTTCCCAACTCTGCACCTTCTGCCGAATCAGTATCGTTGTCTGATTCAGAAACCGGCTCCGGAAACGGATTGGCAAAAATCGGATTGGTTAAGAACGTTTCATCCGTCAGAGTCTCCATAAAAGCCACCAGCGCCTCTTTATCTTCTTGCGATAAGTTAAACCGCACTGGCCGTCCTCTTGAATCTCTCAGATCCGGGCTCAAATTCGGGTGAGCCTGAACCCCGCTGTTGTAAAACTCAACCACATCCATCAACGTTGCGAAACGACCGTCATGCATATATGGTGCACCGACTGCAATGTTTCTCAGTGACGGCGACTTGAAGAAACCGCCCCCTGCCCCAGGGTCACTGCTGGTATCGGCATCAAGGCCGTTAATATGAGAGCGATCAGAGGTATGCGCTGATGTCTGATGACAGGCGATACATCCGAGAGAGCTTCGAGGGCCTTCCGGAAAGCCTGAGAACAACTTGTGACCCAGCATCTCTTGCTCTGTAAAGACGGCTTCAAAATTTGGGTTATCCCACTCTCCGGCAACAAACGCCTGATCGTATTTCGACTGGTAAGTCACCATAGAACGAATAAACTGTGCCAAAGCCAGCGAAATGCGCTGACTGGTTATCGCCTCATCGCCAAAAGCCTGAGTAAACAAGTCAGCATAAAAGCTAGTCTCGGCCAATTTTACTTCCAAATCAAACAGGTTCATGCCCATTTCGACCGGATCCTGAATCGGCATTAGCACCTGATCTTCCAGGGTGGCGGCGCGCTCATCCCAAAAGAAACTCTTTGGCGAATAATAGGTTGCATTACTCAAACTCATTGAATGTCGACCTGTTTTACCGCCCTCAAACCCAGTACTAAACACCTCAGGATCGGTAAAACCATGCTTTTGAATATGGCATGATGCACAAGCCTTTGTATTATTTGCCGACAAACGAACATCGTAAAACAAAATCCGTCCCAAGTTCGCTCCGTTGTTCTTCACCGGATTAGCAAACGGCGTATTATCCTGAGTATCTACATTACCAAACGGTGAATTCTGTGATGTGTAATATTCTGGCCGGGCTTCAAGATAAGCTTCATAGTCATGACTCACACTTAAATCCGGCAACGGCAAACCATCAATATCGACTCTGGGCTCGGGCTCCTCAGCCGGAGGGTCGGGCGTGGGTACGGGTGCCGGTTCTGATGCAGGTGGTTCAGAAGAAACCGGGGGCTGTTCTGTTGGAGCCGGCGGTGCCTCAACCGGTATATCAGTATCTGACACTGAAGCAGCGTCAGCCTCGCCTCCAAATCCATCTTCTGTATCTGCCCGACAGGCAACCATCATTGTCAACGTTACAGCCAACAGCAAGTACGTCGAAGTATTCATAATAAACACTCCATAACTAGCCAAATAAAGACGTTGTTATTAATAAGGCGATGTGCGCCTCTTTATCGTTGACGATAGCAATGCGTTAATGCTCGCATGTCTGACATATGAGAGGGAAAATCCGTGTTAAGGACTAATTTGCCTTCTAATTAACTCTTATATCTCAATAACTAGCACTATTTTGACAAATCAATACTTACGGTGAGGGAATGAAAGGATACAAAGAATTTTAAGAGAACCAGGCAGAGGTCAAACCTTTATATCCAGCAAAGTACCTGCCATTTCATCGGCCCGGCGTACAACATTCACTCCGGCCTGATTATAAGTTTTTGCTTGCAACAGATCTGTTGCGGCTTTGGTAATAGTTTCATCAGATGAAAGAGAATTGACGGCAGAGGGGGCCGAAGATAATGCCAGATTTGAGCTTTGGTTTTGTGAAACCGGATTATCCGATGGAAGGGTCGATTGCTGAATATCTTTTGCAGCAGAAGTCACCATGCTTTGAGACTGGTTAATCATGTTGACGCCAGAATGAAAGGCAGAAATTGCCATACTCAGGTACCTGCTTCAGAAGATGTTTCACATAAATCGTGGATTTATAATGAGCTAATGCATTTTCGGTGTCAAACCATTCGTCAGTTCAGTTCACTAAGCTAAAAAACAACGCCCAACCAGCGAGGGTCGGGCAAAAAAGAAAATGTCTAAACAAATAGCGAGTGTTCAATCAGATATAGTCAGTGATGTCTAATGTCTCGCCGTGCATTTCACCATTTACCGCTACCTCATAGGCAATTGCGGTATCTGCGGCAGACACACCACTTTCTGTATCCAATCCCATCATAGCCATAGTTTCCTTAACGAAAACTGGTGCTACAACATTTAATCTTAGTTGATGTAGCTCCAATGCGGCAGCACGGACAAAACTTTCCAGCGCACCATTAACCATACTGATCGAAGCACTTCCCGCCATAGGCTTACGTGACAATACTCCCGAAGTCAGAGTAATAGAGCCACCAAGCTTAACGTAATCAGCTCCATAGCGAACTAAATTCACCTGCCCCATCAGTTTATTTTCCAGGCCCAACAGGTAATCATCATCACTCAATGCGTTAAAAGGAGCGAACCTTGCCTGACCGGCTGTTGAGATAATTGCATCCACTTTGCCTACCAGCTCAAACATGGCTTTGATGGAGTCAGCATCGGCCAAATCGACCTGCACATCTCCCTCGGTATAACCGGCGGCAATCACTTCATGTTCAGCCCCAAGGCGCGTCGCCACCGCCTTACCGATAGTTCCTGTCGCCCCGATAAGTAAAATCTTCATACCAGCCTCTCGCTAACAATGTTTGTTTAATTTGTTTTAGCTTAGCCCTTTAATCTGGTAAGCCCTTTAACAAACAAGAGACTGGCGATTAGTTACAACCACCTATCAGTGGCAAACAGATTGATGGGCGTATTATCCAACCTCTGGCATTGTATCGTTGCTTCTGGCTAGCTTTTCAGTTTCAACATCCAGCAACTGACGAATTTGGGCTGTCAGTTCGTAGCTATCTGTATATTTCCTGCCATACATAAGGTTGAATCCGTAATTAAATGACTCCGGATTATCTCCTTGCGTATGTTGTAGCAGTGTTTCCAGCTTATCCATTGCCTTTGCCAATTTTGCTTCAGGTGAAGATGCCTGCTCATATTCATCCCACAGTGACAAAATGTCCTGTTGAAGATACCCGGGCAACGGCTCTATCAATTGTTGCAAGTCCAGTCTTTCCTGCTGTGCTTTATCCTGCCCCGGTACTTGTTCGATTGCCGGAATATCACCACTGATTGCTTCCCCCAAATCATGAATAATGCACATTTTCAGTAACCGGGTAAAATCGATGTCCAGAAAATCATGCTCGAACATCATAACCATCAAGCACAGACGCCAAGTGTGTTCAGCTGTGCTTTCTTGTCTGCCCTCAGAGGTATAGGCACTGCGCATCGTATTTTTTAATTGCTCAGCAGCTCGCAAAAACGTCAAAACGCCTTCGAGCTTATTCATTGTCATTATTAAATCCGTTTTGTTAGTCATGCATGGAGGTCAATGCAATTACGTACTTGAAATCATCTCAGTATTCAGATGAACATAGTTGGCAGTTGAGTACCACACTTGTAAAGTTACCTGTCGTGCAGGTTCTCCAAAGCCCGTATAATTTCATCCCGCTCCATATTTTCAAAATAATAGCCACTCAGTTTATCAATCCGCTGTTTCAATGAGGCCGATGCCTTGTGGCACAGCTCATCAAACTCCTGCTGGCTGACACTATCTTCCAGCGGGTTATTGATATCCCAGTTAACCCTGATGCCATCCGCTAACCAGTTCGGGCAGGCTTCTCCATGCTGTTGGTCACAAACTGAAATCACAATATCCGGATGGTAGTCAGTCAGCTCTTCCCAGGATTTACTTCGAAAATCACAAGGAAACAGTCCCATCGCTTCGATATAATTTGAGATATAAGGATGAAGCTCGCCCAACGGTTCACTTCCGGCACTGCGAACCTCAAAGCGATCAGGCAAAAAGCGCTTTGCTATTGCTTCAGCAAGAATGCTACGGCAAGAATTGTGACGGCAAATAAACAGGATTTTCACGCAAATTCCCCCATTGTGACATAACCATTTAATCTTAGAAGGAAATGAGTAGAAGAAAGTGACAGTTTTCTTGCAAGCTCACTTTCTGGAATAATTGAAAAATATGCTTTAGGAAGAAACTCCCAACGAGAGTTTGATGATGAGCCAGTAAAAGTACTAGAAATAGAAATGGGGAGCACATTGGCTCCCCACGTCATTATTGATTATTGCTCTGCCTGGTAAGCGGCTTCAGCCTTGGCTAACTTCGAAAAGTCCAGCCAGTCGACATCGCTTTGCCACCAGTATGTTGTCCTGACAGACTGCGAGAAATCAACAGACTCACCAACCAGTGGAGTAACCAAATCAGCATGGTTAGTTTCCGCTTCAGCTACCAAATCATTCACCGGATCGTCCCAGTGATGCAGGAACAGCTCATAAGTAGACCAGTGAACCGGGAACAATTTATCTGCTCTCAAATCCAAGTGCGCTTGCATGGTGTGAGAAGCCTGCATATGTCCCCAGCCTTCAACCGGATACCCCCGACCATTTTTCATGTCCGCCGCCACTTCGAGGAAAGACACATCGAACGGGCCTAAACGCTCACCAATTTCCTTAAAGTGCTCACCATAGGCTGAGTCACCGCTATAAAAAATACTTCCGGCATCGGCCTGAATTGCCCATGACGCCCACAAGGTAGTATTACTGTCAAACAAGCTACGGCCTGAGTTATGGTTGGCCGGTGCGGCAGTAATGGTCACCGAATTGATCTTCTGGCTTTCCCACCAATCAAACTCTTCAATGTTTGTCGGTTTAACACCCCATTTTTCAAGATGGCGACCTACACCCAGCGGAACAAAGAATTTCACATCTTTATCGGCGTAATAGCGCGCGGTACTTTCTTCCAAATGATCATAATGATCGTGAGAAATGATAATCACATCAGGCAATGGCAAATCATCGCGACTCACCGGCGCATCCACATTACGCTGGAACCAGTTGGCAAAGGGAGCCGGTGCTGCATAATCAAAAACCGGGTCAATCAGCATCCGGGTTTTATCCGCTTCAAGAAACAACGACGAATGCCCCAGCCAGGTCACCCGCAACGATTGACTTGGTTCTTCAAGCAAATAAGTATCAACGGCCTGATACTGAAGGCGCTGCTGCGGCTTATACTGAGCGCGATTAATGAAAAATTTCCACATCATCGACAGCATACCTTCACCCATGTCTACTTTCGGTAAATGTGACACAACTTTCCCATCAACAAACTGGGGAGATTTGGCGATACGTTCCTGTCGAATTTCCTCACTGCGAACATGATCGCCCTCGACATTGCCACTACCACACAAGGCAAGACCCAGTGCACTGGCTAATGCCACCAGAGATGCTTTATGAGTTGTGTTCATTTTATGACTAGCCTCAAAAGTAAACGACGGTGTATACTTTTGATGATAACCTTCTTTTTCCAAAAGTAAACACGATCGTTTACTTTAAAATTCATCATTAGGATACAAATGGTTAAAGTCGCTGAAATTAAACAGGAAAATATTATCCTTGCTGCAATTGAAATTTTTCAGGACAAGGGACTGGAACAGGCGAGTATGGAAGCCATTTCGAAAAAAGCCGAGGTTTCAAAACGCACACTGTACAAGTACTACCCGACGAAGGAGAGCCTATTCAGTGTGATTATTGAACGCATGCTATCGTATGTGCAGACATTCAGTGCAATTCCGTTTGAGCCTGAAAAATCAATCAAAGCGCAATTGGTAGAAATCGCAGAGAGAGAAGCAACCTTGTTGTGTTGCCCTAACTTTGTGTCTCTGGCACGCATGGTACTCTCGGAGTGTATGCGCTCAGGAGCGTCAGCTACCATTATGCTGGATAAAGTTAAGCAACTTGAAGGCGGACAAGGACTAACCAAATGGATTGAAGCCGGGATTGAAGCGGGAAAGCTTGATGTCGCCGATCCAAAAATCGCCTCTGAACAGTTCATCGGAGCTCTGAAATCAACCCTGTTCTGGCCTCAGGTGCTGGTTCATGTTCCACCTGCGAAAGAAGATGCAAAGAAGATCGCAATCGAAATGGCGGTCGCTCAGTTCCTGTGTGCCTACCTGAAAGAGAGCTGATTTTCTCGCCTCCCCCCAAATAAGCCAGCCTTTGATTCACATTCATCTTCAGGCTGGCTTTCACCTATATTGACCTCTCCTACCACTTTCCTTTTGATCCCCGCAACGAAGTCATTCGTATTAATCTTGAAGTTTAAAAAGTAAGGACATCCTATGACTCAGGAAAAATTGTTGTTGATGTTAAAAAGCCGTCGGTTCAGCCCAACAATCCTCAATACCGCAGATGCTACTCATTACCTTGTCGGCGCTGAAGATAACAAAGGTAATTTCTATCATCTGGAAAACGAGCAACATCAAACCCTATTAACCCGCTCTCTCGATGAAGCAAAATGTCACCTTAAAAGCCTTGGCCTCAGTCATGCCATTTTTGAAATGATCAGCCCGTATGACGAAATGATAGGTTCAGGAAATGAGAATAATTGTAAGACACGATTGGATATCTACTTCTGATTGTAGCCCCTCTCTGGGCTCTCTTTATAAAAAAACATCATCCTTACAGCATCTTTAACTTAAGTGCATATCTTTTAGAAAATAAAGCCCCCCTCATCTTAACAATTGTTAATGCACTTATTTATCGACTCTTTTATTTTAATCATCAGGATAATTAACGAGGCAAAACCTGATGAATAAATTCAGCCAAATATTACAAAAATCACTAACACTAAATAAAAACGGTTTTTATACAAAAAAAGGTGTAAATAAAACGCCATTAATGTACTCAAACGTATTATCAGAATTGTGCGAATGCGATGTATATTTAAAATGTGAAAACCTACAAACCACAGGAAGCTTTAAAATAAGGGGAGCTACCAGCGCACTGTTGAACTTAAATAACAATGATAAGAACAACGGTGTTTTAACCGCAAGTTCAGGGAACCATGGCGCCGGAACTGCGGCAGCAGCAAAAGCATTAAACATTCCGGTTAAGATCTATGTCCCCCAGAAAATCAGTAATAAAAAAGAAAATAAAATTGCTAAATTTGGCGCAGAAATCGTAAAGGTAGATGGCAGTGCCGATTACGCTGAGCACGTTGCTCTTAATACAGCCAAAGAAACCGGTGAAACTTATATCAGCCCTTATAATCACGAAGATATCATTGCCGGCCAGGGCACTATTGGACAAGAGATTCTTACTCAAAATAGCGATATAGACACCATTATCGTCAGTGTCGGTGGCGGCGGTCTGATCAGCGGAATCGGCCTGACAACAAAGTCTATCAATCCGGAGCTTCAGCTTATTGGAGCCTTCCCGGAAAATGCACCTGCGATGAAAGTCTGCATGGAAAAAGGTCAAATTGTTGAAGTGCCTGAGCAAGACACGCTTTCCGACGGCACTGCCGGGGGTATTGAGCCAGGTAGTATCACCTTGCCAATCTGTACCGCAGTTGTTGATCAAACAGTGACTGTCACTGAAACTGAAATTGCTGATGCGATGCAGCTTATCAAAGACAGTCATAACATGATTATTGAAGGTGCCGCCGGTGTATCTGTCGCCAGCCTGATCAAAAGTAGAGTGCAATTTAAAGGTAAGCAGGTTTGCATCGTCATCTGTGGGGGCAACGTTACAGATGAAATGTTCGATAAAGCAATGCAGATGGTGGCCAAATGATTAGCTTAAACAAAAACGAAATTACAGCGAAACTACCAAGCATGAACGATGTCATGGAGATGATGAAACAGTCATACATTGACTATTCAAATAATGATTTTGAAATTCCTCCTGTCGGTCATATGCCATTACCTAATGGTGAACTTCATATCAAATATGGTATCGGCAAAAAGCAACACTATGCCGCAATTAAAATTGCATCCGGTAGCTATACTAATTATAAGATTGGCCTACCTAATTCGTACGGTTGCATCATGCTTATTAATAGCGAAACGGGCTTTCCGGAATATTTATTAAATGATGAAGGCATCCTAACAGATCACCGCACAGCGGCTGCCGGAGGTATGCTTGCAAAAGAAATAGTAGGCAACATACCAGAAGTTTCATTCGGTATTATCGGGTGTGGTATTCAAGGATATTACCAGGCAATTTATACATGCAATGCGTTATCAATTGAACATATTTTTGTATATGACATCAGTGAAGACAACATCAACACACTACAAAATAAACTTGCTGAACATAATATCACCATATCACGCTGCGACTCTGTCGAGTCACTATGCAAACAGTGCGATGTAATTACGACGGTTACTCCTGCTAAAGCAGGTTATATAAAGTATGAGTGGCTAAAAGCCAATGCTCATATCAATGCTTTTGGTTGTGATACCAAGGAGAAACAAGAGCTTGACGAATCAGTAATTAAAAATGCTGAGTTTATTCTTGCAGACAGCCTGATTCAGTGTTCGACCCAGGGTGAGTTACAGTATTTATACAACGATAAGAATCACCCTGAAATTAAACGCAAAACGATTGAATTCGGAACTTACCTGAACAACCCAAACCGCTATCAGAAAAATCGGGTTACTGTTGCCGACTTTACCGGTATCGCATCACAAGACATTATTATTGCAAATGCGGTGATTTGATTATCCTCCCACTAAAGGCCGAAACCTTGGCCTTTAGTTCCCATGAATACCAACACTCGGATTGAGATCATGAATAAGCTTTAGCCAGGCGTCGTATCAGGAAAGGACCACCACGGTATATCAACAGCGCCATCAGAATCATCATACATCCGCTCAACTTGTGCATCGGCATCTGCTCGGCATACCAGATAACGCTCAAAACCACTGTCCAGACTGGCTCCAGGATCATAATAATTGCCGCGTTGGCTGGCGAGCTATGCTTCTGTCCGGCCGTTTGCATTACATAGCGAAGACTGGTCGCAATAAGCACACTCAGAGAAAACCATACCCAGGTTGTCGAACCCACAGTTTCTGGCCAGGTTTCTGTCAACATCGACGCCACCAGCCCCATCACACCAATAACAGAAAGCTGCATACAAGTGAGCAGTAACGTCGGAATCCGCCTTGCGTACTTACTGTTGAAGTTAAAATGCAGCGCTAGCATCACAGCTGATCCAAGGAACCATATTTGGCTTGGCGATTGCTGCCAGCCATTTGCACCACCCAGTGACAACATCATCAAACCAGCAACTGCCATCGGTAATGACAGCCAGAATAATCTTGGTGGCGACTGCTTAAACAACGGCCAGGCAACAAGAGGTACAAACAGCATCGACAAACTCATGATGAACGCCCCTTCTCCAAGCGTATCGCTGACAGAAATCGCATAAATCCACAGCAAAAGCGCCGATCCCAACAGGGAACCAACCCCCATCGCCTTTAAGACATCTGTTCTGTCTACTTGCCTGAAATAACGATAGCAAAACGGCAACAGGCAAATTGATGCCAACACAAAGCGCAGACCAATAAAGCCAAATGGCGGCAGGCCCTGAATCGCTTCTTTTGAAAAAATCCAGCCAGCAGCAGCCAGCATGGTGGTTAAAACCAGAATAAAGTCGGCACGTCGCTCTTGGTGCATGTTCCCCCTGCCCGGTAATCGTTTACTTTGTATGATAATTGTTCGAAACGTAACTGAATAATTACTCAGTTACAAGTTAAAAACATAAAAAAAGCCAGCCATACGGCTGGCAAGGGTTGGCTCATAACATAATCAAATAATTATGGCGTCGGCGCGGTATTATCTTCGTTTAAAGTCAGTAAGAAACCACCGCCGGTGTTATCTGTAGCAACAGCAGAATATACACCGCCATCTTCAACGGTTGCCACCGCTTCAACAGCAGGTATAAAAGTATCGTCACTTGCAAGAATCACAGCCAGAGAATAGGTGCCGGCCGAAACAATCAAGGTAGCGGTATCTTTAAAATCAACGCCTTTTAGTACAGCTGTCGTTTCATCATAAACACCGTCTGCCGAAGCATGAATATCTACTAGTCCAAGATCACCGGCCGTCACACTGGCATGCACCACTCTCAGCTTGGCGTAAAGCGCTACGGAGCGAAGATCTTCGGGAATAATCAGAGGTTCGATAGTAGATGTTGCAATATCGTTTAGTTTACCGACCGCGTAAATACTAGTGGTAGTACCTGCGACAAATTCAGTTCCGGGTGCATCAATCACAACCAGACTATTGTCAGAAGACGCCGCAACGCTTAAGTCATAACTTCCAGGAGCTAAATCGAGACTACGAAATTGGGTAAAAGCAATATTTGTAAGGCCATCAACAGCTGCATCAGAAGCCAGCACATCCACTTCAGGTGCATCATCAACAGCGTGAACAACACGGACACCAGACTGTTCTTCACTATTTCGTAATACATTAACTTCAGTGCCGTCAGCCACCAACAGATTAACTGGTGAAACAGCGCCGCCGTCAACATTCGGAACCGCAGTAATCATCAAATCACTACCACCGACCAAATCCATTTCACCACTGTCGAAAGCAACTGTTTTGTCATCATCACCGTTGAGTGTGATTCGAATTCGATACTTACCAGATGGAATACTAACGGGCAGTTCAGTCGCATCGACTTTAAATGCCAGTCCACTGACAGCAGGTGCTTCATCAGTCAGTTCATCTGCTGTTGTCAGATAAATATCAACGGCACCAACACCAGGGTGAGCATGAAGGACATCCAACCTTACTTCATCCGAAGCAGGGGCTATATCTTCACGGGAAAGAACGACAGCTTCAATATTGGCGGCACTATTTACTGCGATAATGTCATATTGCATATCAGGCGAGAAATCGAGATTAGTACTAATCACTTCCGAACTGGTATCTCCCGGTAACAGCGCATCAACAGCAATGTCATACGCACCTGACTCAAGTTCAATCAATCCACTGCCAACCTGATAATCAACTTTTTCAAGACCTTCAACAATTCCACCATTAAGTTTCACTGCAACTTCAGGAGCATCACTACTGGCATGTGTAACCCGGATTTGTGAATCATCATCTTCTAACAATGGGCAACCTGTTATAAAAATCGCAGAGCCTAAAGCTAATACCACCGATTTGATTTGCATTTGAACACCCTCTTTCTTCTCATCATCAGTTGAGGGTAATTACGACGCTAAAAGTAGAACCGATCAGCACGGTATAGATTTTATTTACAGCGTTGTCAGTAAAACAACCTTTTGATTGAAAATTAAAGTTGGGTCATCTGATCTCTAATTTGGTCCGTATGTTTAAGAAACAACCTATAGGAGAAAAGTGTGCATATACCCGAGTTACAACCAGTATTGTTGCCCTTCTTGATAACTACTGAGCATTACTTTCCCGGAATTCAATGGCAAATCAGGGGAGATGGGCTTATTTTTGTCAACACAATCCGCGATGCAACTAAAACTGGTGGCCTCTGGTTATTAATGCAAGATAGTGATGGCAAAGTGGCTGCTGCTCAGGGTGACATCGTATCTTATGCCCGAATTGTCGAAATTGACTGGCTATCAACTGACCAAATTCGGGTTGATATCATTGTTGATAGTCTAGGGGTAATCAGTTCGACCACACCACAACACCATCACATCAAAGCAAAACCTCTCCCTCTATGGAGGACAGAACAAATAGAGCCATCAACAAATTTGCTGGCTGCAAAATTGAAAGCGCTCTTACTTGAACACCATCATGAGAGCAATTACAAAGCCTCAACTTTAGCATCGCCCCCAAATGCATTCGAAGCCGATTTCGATAACCCATGCTGGTTATGCTGGCGCTGGCTGGAGCTGTTGCCATTGCCTTTAAAGACCAAACAAAAGCTTCTCAGGCATTCTTCCCCGGATGTTTGTCTCAGATATTTGAAAAAAATCATTAATCAAAGTGATCGCCTAGCACAACTATTGCGTTAACTGATTATGGATCCCATGCTTGCAGTAGAACCATGATTAAGACAAACCAATGCCTTAACACCGGAAACGCAAAGAAGCCCATGCTCAACGAAGCCTTGCCAAAACCTGACCTGGCAGTACTGCTTTATAACATTGCTAATGATCGCTGTAAGAAAAGTTACGAAAAGCTCTTTGTTCTGATTGCGCCCAAGCTGCTTAATTACTCTCGTAAACAGCTCAGAGATGAAACCATGGCAATGGAAATTGTGCAGGAGACCATGTTAAAAATCTGGTTGAAAGCCAGCCTTTATGACGAATCTAAAGGTGCTGCTTTGACATGGATTTATTCTGTTGCAAGGAATGTAAAATTTGATCTCCTGAGGAAAACAAAGCATCAGAATGACTGGGTTCAGGGCGATGACCTCTGGCCTGTTCTGTGTGAAGAGACCGATTCCGACAAACTTCCCAAAGAGTTTCATTCTATTGTCAGCAAAGAGCTTCATGACTTAATTAATACCCTGCCGTCTACTCAGGCGGTAGTTGTTCGTATGATTTGTTTACAGGGCGCTTCACATCAGGATGTGGCCGATGCCCTTGATGTCCCGCTGGGCACTGTTAAAAGTCGGCTTCGACTTGCGCTACAGAAAATGAAGGAGGCACTCGATGACTAGCATTCAATTTCACCCGACAGCGGAAACTCTGGCAAAACATGTTGCAGGTGAGTTGGATCCTGCTTCAAGCATCATGCTGAGTGCTCATATTGAACTCTGTGCAGACTGCCGACAACAAGTTACTGATATTGAAACAGCACAAGCTAGGGAGTTAGCACTTTCTCCCTCAGAGCCCTTATCTGATGAACTAAATAACATGCTAGATCAAATTCTTCGTCATAAAGAAGCTCCTCAAAATGAAGGTGTCGATTATCAGCCTGAGCAGCAGGAGGCTGTATTGACGATCAATAACAAGTCATTCAAGCTCCCCAGAGCGCTGCAACGCCACGAAGACCAAATAGGTCCCTGGACCCACCTACCGGGTAATATCAAACGTGCCCATGTCACGACCGGCGGTGAAAGCAAAATGAACTTCATTTATATGGATAGTAACAGCTCGCTGCCTCAACACACTCATCAAGGACAGGAGATTACCCTGGTTCTGGCAGGCAAGTTCTGTGATGAACAGGCGACTTATTACCCGGGGGACTTCATTGTGCAAACAAGAGAAAACAAGCACTCACCTAAGACTGAGGAAAATCAGGATTGCCTGTGCCTGACACTGCTTGACGCACCACTACATTTCACTTCAGGGCTTGCAACCTTACTGAACCCGTTCAGTCAGCTGTTTTTTCGTTGAAATAGTTCGTATCGATAAACCAAGTTAAGGTCAGATAACAGCGCTAGTAGCTACTACTGGCGCTTTTACTTTCTTATCCTCTACATCAACTGTCTATAAAAACAACAATTAGGTTTTTTACTCTAAACCAGTTCAATACACTTTCTATTGCATTCCTTCGGGATGTTAGTACCGACATTACGCGAAGCTAGCGTCCGCTATTGGTACAAAAGGCCTCTTTAAACCTACCATCGCTAACCAACCATTGAAGAGGCCTTCTTCTCGCACAGATAGGCGAAGTACCACAGCCATGTTAAACATGACTGAAAAATATAGCTTTTAAAGTGTAAATAACAGCTTACAGAGTGACAACGTCACAAAAGGAGAAGCTGAACCTAAAAAGATACATTAATGCGACATCTTTTATTTTAAATTTATCGGATACCATTCATTAAATATCCAAATATTAAAACCGAATAATCAGACAACAGGTATGATCAGATCTGATTAAATGACAAAGTCACTGGATCCATAACTAAATGCTGCTATTATGGCGACCACTATTAAGAGATCATTCAATAATAAAAATGCCTAGAGTAAGCCAAGCTGTCGCTGCAGAAACCCGACGCAGAATTGTCGACATATCATTCGATATTGCGATGAATGAAGGTTTTGAAAATTTAACTTTTGGGACAATTGCGAAAAAAGTCGGAATCACCCGTTCAGGTATCAATGCCCACTTTAAACTGAAAGCAGATTTGATTGCTGAACTAAAGCCTATGTTCTTGGAAATCATCACACGCCCGCTGATTTTCACCTCACCAGATGCATTCTTTACATCTTGGGTTTATGCGATTCATCATGAGACAGAATTTGTTAAAGCAGTCAAACACATAGGACCAATAATCTCACCATTACAGGGACTTAGCAGCATTTTTGATGCCATCCGCGGAGAGCAAACTGATATCGAACGCTGTATCTATATGAGCCTTGGTTATGCCATTGTCCATTTATCTGAAGATAACTGCACAGCATGCAATAGAAATGATCACCAGCCAGAAAATGAAGCCCTGACAGAACAAATGACAGAAGTTGCATAATAAGTTTACATGACAAGTTTATTAATTAAGAACCAAATATTCATTATATTAGAAAACCATTATATTATAATTTAATTAAACTCATCACCTCGCCCAATTAATATAAAATACAATGACCGCTTAACAATATAATCAAAAAAAAACAATTCAACCCTGTCTTTAAATACCATTTCTATAAGCCATGATTATATTAAAATAGAAAACCGATATTAACAAAAACAATTAGAATCCAAATGAATTTAAATTTAAAAAGAACACCATTAATTAATGATAAGTAATATTTAAAACTACCAAGCTCACCTTTAATCACAAGGCTTCAGATTAATTACAGAGAAATAAAATAAACATCACCAACAAAAAAACATTAAAAATCAGCAACTAATATCAATTTGAATGTTTTTTGCTTCTATTGGGCTCTTGTAATAATTCTGTCATAAAACAAAGATAGTATACGCGAGGCGTTTTCTATACCTCATTCAATTGTATACACAGCAGGTTTGGACAGATTGCTATTCAATTGCTATCAACTACTGGTTAATTATTCAGCTTATGGAGCTCCAGACACCAGACGAAATAGCCAATATCGCCTTTCAGGTTACAATCAAGAGCAAAAATGACAAACGACAAAGCTCGCGTGAAAAAGCGAACCAGACAGCTTGCACAAACAATATCCAGGAAAACTAAAGCCAATCATTTGCAACTTATTGCTGAAAAACAAAGTGCTAACCATGGGCAAACTAACAAAGCAACCAGCTACGAGCATTCAATACACAGTTAGCGTACTCCCATAGCGTGTTTCCTCATTATGCGACGGCACTAAAAAAGCCGGGCGTCCTGCCCGGCTGGTTATTGAGTCGAGGAATAGATTTCTTTTCAAACCAACAACGCATCATCCTTTGCGTGATATAGAGACGTACCCAATATAAAACGTAAATCAGTAGCCTGCCGCATCAATCCAGCGTCAGGTTATCTCCCGTTGCAATATCAAAAATGTGACTAAATTCAGTGTCTAACACAAACTGCTTCTCTGAGTTAATCGCTGACATAGACAGCAGCGGATCATGAATCCGACTAATCATCTGATACTCGGCAACATCAAAGTACACATACTTTTCATTACCCATGTTCTCGATGACGGAAATCCTGGCTGGTAGTGCGTTAGCAATACCGTCACCTTCCTGAATCGAAATATGTTCTGGGCGTAGACCAAAGCACACTTTCTGATCCACATACTGATCCAGCTTGTCGGCAAAACGTGCTGGCAGTGCTATTAGCTTGTCTATACCAAGATCAACATAATATGTCTCGTCCAGTTTTCGCAGATAAACCTCAATCAGGTTCATTGCTGGAGAACCAATAAAACCAGCAACAAAACGGTTACGAGGATAGTTATACAGATTCACCGGTGTATCGACCTGCATGATCTGACCGCTGTTCAGTACACAAATCCGATCACCAAGCGTCAGAGCTTCGGTCTGATCATGAGTAACGTAGATCATGGTCGCCGGATTACCTTCTTCTTTAAGTTGCTGGTGAAGCTGAGCAATTTTTACCCGCATCGAAACACGCAACTTAGCATCAAGGTTAGACAGTGGTTCATCAAACAGGAAAACATCCGGTTTACGAACAATCGCGCGACCTACAGCAACACGCTGGCGCTGGCCACCGGACATCTCTTTTGGCTTACGATCGAGAAGATCAGTAATTTCCAGTTTTTCTGCCGCTTCTCGAACACGACGATCAATCTCAGCTTTTGGTCGCTTTTGCATCTTCAGACCAAACGCCATGTTGTCGTAAACCGTCTTATGCGGATAAAGCGCATAGTTCTGGAATACCATGGCAATGCCGCGCTCTTTAGGCGGCAAGTCATTCACCACCTGGTTGCCGATACGAATCTCACCGCCTGAGATCGATTCCAGTCCGGCAATCATTCTCAGCGTGGTTGATTTGGCACAACCTGACGGTCCCACGAAAACCATGAACTCCCCTTCATGGATATCCAGGTCAATGCCATGTACGGCCTTAAAACCATTTTCATATTGCTTTGTTACTTGGCTAAGCTTCACATTTGCCATGTATGACTCCGAAAAATTGTCGCTAGCGCAGAGTTCCACCCGAAGATCAGATCAACTTCCTTAACCATCTTCTTAAAACACCTGGTGACTCTGATTCCACAGTAGCTGCAGACAGCTTTGACTGAGGCTGTCGGGAAAGCTTGTTCAGGGCTGCTACTGTGCTTAAAAATTGAGATGACTCGCGTGCAGGGTAACCACAAAGCTGGCTGTTTGGCTTGCAGGACTTGGTAACTCCGGCCTGTGCCTTGATCATCGTTCCGTGACCAATCCGCAACCCTCCAGCCAGTCCGGCCTGACCATGAACAATGACGTGGTCTTCAAGTATTGTCCATCCGGCAATACCAACCTGAGATACGATCAAGCAATGCTGACCAATTTTCACGTCATGACCAATCTGAATCTGATTATCCAGCTTTGTTCCCCGGCCAATCACCGTCGAACCGAATGTGCCGCGATCAATGGTATTATTGGCACCAATCTCGACATCATCTTCAATAATGACTCGTCCTACACTCTCTAACCGAATGTATTCACCATGCTCAAATAAATACTCAAAGCTGTAATTACCTATCGAGCAATTAGCATCAATGGTGACATTACTACCAATCACCGTACCTTCTTTAATAACGGTATTGGCATGAACCACAACGTTGTCACCAATGGTGACACCATTCATGATTTTTACACCCGGCATGAAATAACAGTCTTTGCCAATAGAGACATGATTACCGATATGTACATCACTACGATCTGAGGTATTGCACTGGTCTTCTAAGCCATAACGTTTCACTTTATAAAAGCGCAGTAACTGATTCAATTTCATCGGATCGATCTTATCTATCACGATAAGTGTTTTATCTTTGACAGACTCAATTACCGATGGTCCGATAATCACCTCAGCTTTTGATGTTTCCAATGCGTTCAGATCTTTCTTCTGGTGAATAATTGCCAGGCCACCCTTTACATTATCGTGAATATCTACGATCTCATTAATCTCGATATCCGCCTGGCCAATAAGTTTTCCACCTAATAATTGCGCGATTTCTGCTGCAGTAATCATGCTCTATTCCTAAGTCAAACTATCCTAGAAACGATATTGCGCGAATAGTTTGAAGTTGTCACTGTCCTTATCCGCAAATTTCTTATCATCCATATCATGCTTTTCGCGAATAAGTTCAACTTCAGCAGATACCCACCATTTTTCACCAATAGTTTGTTGATACCCCAAAGTGGTTTTATTGATGTTCTCGAAATACTTAGTACTGCTACCATTACTACGAGAGGTGTTAGTTTCTTTTTCACTAAAGCGGTGTTTCACGAAAACACGCTTACCTTCACCAAAACTATATGCTAGCTCTGGTTCAATATAGCGTTCAGTAAAATCAATGTTTTCTTTCCAGCTATTAGTTGTATCCTGATTCTCATAGTACAGCTCTGCTGCCATAAAGAACTTACCTAAGTTCATGAATGGCTTAAAGCTTACATGATAAAGATCAGTGTCAGCATCACCCCATTGGTTTTTGTCAGCATCTTTCCAACCAACAGATGCATCACTATAGAAGCCCCACTGCCCTTCATTATTCCAATAACCCAACCAAGTGCTGAACTCATGCTGAGCTTCTGTAGTATTAATCTTTCTATCTGAGCGGCCACTATTGGATTCAATCGCGTAACCATCCTCATATTCAAGACTATAACCCAAACCAGTATTCAGGCTTTCAGAAAGAACATATCGATAATTTGTCGAAAGCTCATATTTAACAGTTTCTTCATTAAGAAACTCACCGTTATTCTTACGTATTGAGTTAGTGATTTGAGTAATTTTATAGTTACCGAAAAGATTCAAGTCATTGAAGTTGTAGAAACCATCGATATAGCTATTTTCTTTATGCTTTTCAGTATAGGTTTGAGTAGGGTCAGAATAATTAGTAAATTCTGTTTCTTTAAACTCATAGGCTACGCCAACGTGACCATTAACATTCGTTACCACATTCACAAGCTGGTCAAAAGTATTGGATGTATCAGACGGAGCGACCTCTGCGTGTGCATACCCTGCAGCCAAAGCATTTACAATCAGTACCGACAATAAGGACTTGTTCATTACCTTGATCCTTGAAGATTTGAGTTATTGTGTTTTGTTAGTGGTACATGGCGTACTACTAATTCTAGAGATACAAATACAAAGGTCAACCAGGATACAAGCAATTTCATGTGATGATATTCACACTAACGTTTATTTTACGTAATTAATTAACTCATCAAAGATAAGAAATATTCTTATTAATTGTCTATTTCCTTAAGGGATATTTATGCGCCACAAAAATAGAGGAAAAATAAATCCCAAACAGTGCACTATATAAATAGAGGCTTTATTTCCACTTCTGTAAACTCTCCCCACATCCACAAATCGAGTTAATTTATTACACCGTCTTTGATAGCAATCACACTTCGGTCAATAACGTCAGATTATTTCTTGACTGCTAATTAAGCAGAATTAGTATTTGAGTAGTACGTGGCGTACTACTAACAAAACTTAAAGGTAAGAGAAAATGAAAAAGATCATCTTGTCTGCACTACTGTCATCCGGACTTATGGCCTCTGCCCTACCGGTAATGGCGTCACAAACTATCCAACCAGAAGAAGGCGCTGCACTGCAAGTTTGGGCGGATAAGGGTGCCAGCACCGATTTCATGAAATACGCCGCAAAAGAATTCGAAACCAAATACAACATTGATATCGACGTTCGCTCTGTCAGCCCGCTAAACGCAATTAACCGACTAATCCAGGACGGCTCATCAACCCGTGTGGGCGATATCGTTGAATTCCCGCATGACTTCCTTGGCCGTGCCGTGACATCCGGTGTGATTATGGAAAACCTGGTCAGCGGAGATCGTGTTGACAATGACTTCATCCACAGTGCGGCAGTGGCCGCCAAAGACAGCAAAGGTGTAACCTACGGTTTCCCGCTATCATTTGAAACGCTTGTTCTGTTCTATAACAAAGACCTTTTACCTCAAACGCCAACCAGTTTCGAACAGATCATCGAATTCAGTAAAGGCTATACCAACCCAAAAGAGCACAAATACGCCCTGCTGTGGGATATCCAGAATTACTATGAATCCCGCATGTTCCTGTCTATGTACAACGGCTATGAGTTCGGTAACGACGGTAGAGATGCCAACGATGTAGGTATTGCAACAACGGGCGCTGTTAAAGGCATCCAGGCCATGCTTGAACTGCGTGACACTACTAACTCTAACTCAGAAGACATGAACCAGGTTCAGGTTCGTCGTGGTCTGTTCACTGAAGGTAAAGCCGCAGCGATCATCGACGGCCCTTGGGCTGTAGAAGGTTACATCAATTCAGGCATCAATCTGGGTGCTGTGCCTGTACCTAGCTTCAAAGGCAAGAAGCCAACGACTTTCGCTTCTGTAAAAATGCTGGCCGTATCTTCATTCACTCAATACCCTCGTGCAGCCCAGCTGTTTGCTGATTTCGTCACGTCTGAAGATATGCAGCTGAAACGCTTTGAAATGATGAAAGCGATCCCGCCTCACAAAGGTGCGATGGAAAAACTGGCGAAAACCGGTGATGCATTTACCAAAGCGATCATTGCTCAGGGTTACCACGCAGACGCCATGCCTTCAATTCCTGAAATGGGCTACGTATGGCAACCGGCAACAGCTGCACTGGCTGACATCTGGAATAACAAAGCTGATGTACAGGCTTCTTTGAAAAAAGCCGAGTCAGTTATCAAACAGCAAATCGCTATGCAGCAGTAATTTGCAGCAATTATTCGATTCGCCATCAAGAGTAAAAGAGTAGATATATGTTAATTAGTGTAGAGAAAAGAGGAGCATTCCACGTTCCTCTATCTCTCCTTGTCATGGGCGCAACCCAACTAAAAAATAACCAATATCTGAAAGGGTTATTTTATTTAGCTGCACAGTTATTATTCGTCACCTACCTGCCGGATCTGATCGCTGCGCTACAAGGCTTAATCACCTTAGGGGACGTTGCCCAAACGCGGAGAGGCTTCGATATTATTCAGGGTGATAACTCTGTATTCATGTTAGTAGAAGGCGTAATTGCCCTGATCCTATCGCTTTTCTTCGTCTGGCTTTACATCGTCAATGTAAAAGACGCACTGAAAAGTGAGAAAACAGAGCTGACGCTGAAAGAACAGATCCACAAGTTCTACGACGATAACTTTGCATTTATTGCGTTGAGCCCGGCAGGCATTGCTGCAACATTCTTTGTTGTCATGCCGATTGTAATTACCGTTCTGGTTTCGTTCACCAACTATTCGGCACCGAATCATATTCCGCCGCGTAACCTGGTTGACTGGGTCGGTTTTGGTAACTTCCTCCAGCTATTCCAACTGAAGATCTGGTCTGAGACCTTCTTCGGCGTAGCAGCCTGGACAGTTATCTGGGCATTGTCTGCGACATTCTGTGTTTTTGTCTTCGGCTTTATTCTTGCACTGGCGGTTGAAAAGAAAGACGTCAAATTCAAGAAGCTGTGGCGTTTCGTCTTCATTCTGCCGTATGCCATTCCGGCGTTCGTCACCCTGCTGGTGTTCCGCCTGCTACTGAACGGGATCGGCCCGGTCAACAATCTGCTGTCTGTGTGGGGAATTGATTCAATCCCGTTCCTGACTGACCCGATTATGGCGAAGTTCATGGTTGTTGCTATCAGTGTCTGGGTTGGCGCACCGTATTTCATGCTGCTGATTTCCGGCGCTCTGACCAATATTCCGGCCGACCTATACGAAGCCAGCGAAATTGATGGTGCAGGTAAATTTCAGCAGTTCTATGAAATTACCCTGCCGATGGTACTTCATCAGATCGCACCATCGTTGGTAATGACCTTTGCACACAACTTCAATAACTTCGGTGCCATTTACCTGCTGACCAACGGCGGTCCGATTAACCCGGATTACCGCTTCGCAGGCCACACCGACATTTTGATCACCTGGATCTACAAGCTGACACTGGACTTCCAGCAGTATCACATCGCCTCTGTGGTTTCGATTGTCATCTTCCTGTTCCTGTCTGGCATCGCTATCTGGCAGTTCAGACGCATGAAATCCTTTAAAGACGATGTGGGGATGTAATTATGTTGGCTAAACGCAAAATCAATTTAGCAAACGGCCTGGTTTACCTGTTCCTGATTACCAATGCCGTCATTGTACTGGCACCGATCGTCTGGACCATTCTGGCCTCATTCAAGCCGGGCCAGAACCTATTCAGCACCAGTTTCGGCGGTTTTGGTTTCACGTTAGAGCACTATAAAACCCTGCTGTTCGAGACATCTTATGTTCAGTGGTACAAAAACACCCTGATCCTGTCTGTACTGAACATGCTGATTTCTCTGGTGCTGGTAACCATGACGGCTTACACCTTCTCGCGTTACCGCTTCAAGAACAAAAGGAATGTCATGATGGGGATTCTGATTCTGCAAATGTTCCCGGCATTCCTGTCAATGACAGCGATTTATATCTTCCTGTCAAAACTGAACCTGATTGACAGCTACCTTGGCCTGTTGCTGGTCTACGTTACCGGGTCACTTCCATTCCTGGCCTGGTTGGTGAAAGGCTACTTCGATGCCATCCCGACTTCGCTGGATGAAGCGGCAAAAATCGACGGTGCCGGTCACTTTACAATTTTTTGGGAAATTATCTTACCGCTTGCAAAACCAATAATGGTGTTTGTTGCCCTGGTGTCTTTCACTGCGCCGTGGATGGACTTCATCCTGCCGACTCTGATCCTCCGCAGTGAAGAAAATCAGACCCTGGCAGTGGGGATCTTCAGTTGGATCTCATCCCAGTCAAGCGAGAATTACACCCTGTTTACCGCAGGTGCATTACTTGTTGCTGTACCGATTACCCTTCTCTTCATGCTGCTGCAAAAGCATATCGCAAGCGGCCTGGTGAGCGGTGCAGTTAAGGAATAACGAAGGAAATACCATGATCACGAGAAGTTCGCTGATTCATACAGCAAAAAGTGCATTCAGCTACGCGAATGACAAAGAAACACTGCATATTCGAATGCGCAGTGCGAAAGGTGAAGTGGAAAAGGTAACCTTGTGGATTGGCGATCCGTACAAGTGGGAAGAAGGTGGCCTTGATGGTGGTAACCTTGAAGGTAGCGATGCCTACGGTTGGAGCGGCGGCGAAGAAGTCGAAATGGAACTTGAAGGCTCAACCGAGCTGTATGACTGCTGGTTTGCGGCATACAAACCAACCCGCAAGCGTACCCGTTACGGATTTATCCTGACCGATAAAGAAAGCCAGGAAAAACTGCTGTTCGGTGAGAAAAAATGTGTCCCCCTAACCGATGATCAACAGGCAAACAGCAAGGCACTGAGCCACCTGAGCAACTTTTACTGTTTCCCGTACATCAACCCGGCTGACGTGCTTTCCACTCCGGAATGGGTTAAAGACACCACCTGGTATCAGATTTTCCCTGAACGTTTTGCTAACGGCCGTCCGGATATTTCACCGGCAAACGTTGAGCCATGGGGTAGCAAACCGACCAACGACAACTTCATGGGTGGCGATCTGTGGGGTGTAATTGACCACCTGGATTATCTACAGGAACTGGGTATCAACGGTCTGTATTTCTGCCCGATTTTCTTTGCCAACGCCAACCACAAGTACGACACCATCGACTACATGCAAGTCGACCCGCACTTTGGTGGCAAAGAAGCATTTAAAGCTCTGGTTGAAGCAGCCCACAAGCGCGGCATGAAAGTGATGCTGGATGCAGTTTTCAACCATATCGGCAACGAATCTCCACTATGGCTGGATGTGGTTGAAAACGGTGAAAAGTCCAAATACAAAGACTGGTTCTGGATTAAAGACTTCCCGGTTTATCCGGACAAGCCGCTGGAAACCTGGGATTTCACCAACCTGAATTACGAAACTTTCGGCAATGTTCACACCATGCCGAAGCTGAACACCGAAAACCCGGAATGCCGAGCATACCTGTTAGACGTCGCTCGTTACTGGGTGGAAGAATTTGATATCGACGGCTGGCGCCTGGATGTTGCCAACGAGGTAGATCACCAGTTCTGGCGCGACTTCCGCAAAGTTGTTAAGTCTATCAAACCGGACTGCTACATTCTGGGTGAAATCTGGCATGAAGGCATGGCGTGGCTGCAGGGCGATCAATACGACTCACTGATGAACTACCCGCTGACTTCAGCAATCAAGGAGTTCTTTGCATTTGATAATACTGATGCCCGCAATTTTACATATGACGTAAATAACTCGTACCTGAATTATCCTCGTAACGTGAACGCATCCATCTTCAACCTGCTGGAAAGCCATGATACATCTCGCATCATCAGCGAGGCCGGTGGTAGCAAAGATAAAGCTAAACTGTCGTACCTGTTTATGTTCACTCAGATTGGCAGCCCATGTATCTACTATGGCGGTGAGATTGGCATGGAAGGCTACAAAGCCATGGGATCTGAAGACCACCGCAAGTGCATGGAATGGGATGAGTCTAAACAGGATCAGGATTTCAAAACTTTCATTCAATCACTAATTAACCTGCGCAAAGAGTTTTCTGACTTACAGGCGCCATCTATTCAATGGTTGCATGTCGGTAAACAGCAGAAAACGCTCATTTACCAGCGCGGAAATGTGATTGTCATGATGAACAATGAATCATCTGAAAGCACTTTTGAACTTCCAGAAGAATTAGCTCATAAACCCATAAAAGATTTATTGACCTATAAAAGTGAAGAATTTGAGAGTCAAATTACACTTCCTGCTTATGGATATAAAGTAATCCAAATCGAAAAGTAATATTTGGCTTTCAGATAACACGTTAATCAAGCAATCAAAATAATCATGAAGGTGTTCCTGCACTCTTCATAGCTCCGCAATATAAACATAGGAGGAAAGATTAAAAAGCAGAGACCATTACATAATTAACAACAAGAAAGAAACATCCTGTAGTAAATAAGCAATCTCATTGTGCCCGGATATTCACCTGAATATTCGGGTACTTTGAACATATGTGAAAACAATAAAGATAGAATTAGAGGGAATAATGAAAAAATCAATGATCTTACTCTCTGCTCTGGTTTTCTCTCAGGCTGCCATTGCTGACTGGAATCAGGCATATTTCAGAGGAACGCCGAACGGATGGCAAAGCGAAGCCATGACCTACATGGGCGACAACCAATGGCAAATCATCAAAACCTTCCGCAACGGCGCTGATAGCCTGGCACCCAGCTTCAAAATTGACCGCTATGGCAACTGGCAAGAAAGCTACCCTCAGAAAAACTTCACTGTAGACCCGAACAAAACCTATATCATCAACTTCTACGATGATACCCAGCAAGTCTTTATTCACGAAAAACCAGCACTGGAAATGCGTGACAGAACCATGTATTTCGTCTTCCTGGACCGCTTCTCTGATGGTGATTCAAGCAACAACGTCGGTCACGACAGTCGCTCTTATTCTGCCGATGGCAGCAACCTGAAAAAATACCAGGGTGGCGATATCCGCGGTCTGATCAACAAACTCGACTACTTGAAAGATATGGGTGTCGGCGCCATCTGGATCACCCCACCAATCGACAACGTTGACGGTGCCAACCAATACGGTGACGCGGCATACCATGGCTACTGGGGTAAAGACTTCTTCAAGGTTGACGAACACCTGGGCACCCTTGATGATTTCAAAGAGCTGGTTGCAAAAATGCACAGCCCGGTATACGACATGAAGCTGGTACTGGACTATGCACCAAACCACTCTAACCCGAATGACGAAATGGAATTCGGTGCCCTTTACCGCAACGGCCAGCACATTACTAATTATCAGAGTGATGTTGCCGCCGGTACCAACTGGTATCACCACAACGGTGGGGTTAACAACTGGAACGACTGGTATCAAGTCACTCATCACAACCTGTTCAACCTGACCGATTTCGACCAAAACAACCAGGCTACCTATAACTACCTGACAGACGGTGCCAAATTCTGGATTGATATGGGCGTTGACGCCATCCGTATCGACGCCATCAAGCACATGGAAAAATCTTTCATCCAGCGCTGGACCGGCGATCTTTACAACTATGCTCAATCTAAAGGCCGCGGATTTTTCTTCTTCGGTGAGTGGTTCGGTGCCAGTGCAACATCTAAAACAGGTATCGACGGAATGGCGTTGGACTATGCCAATACTTCCGGCTCAGCCCTACTGGACTTCGGACTGCGTGACACCATGGAGCGAGTGCTTACCAACCGCACAAACATGTACACGCTTAACAACTACCTGAAAGAACGTGATACGGCCTTCACATCATCGGACTGGCAGGTTACCTTCCTGGACAACCATGACATGGCGCGAATCAGTACCGCGCTACGCTCAGACAAAAACACCTTCGGCCCAAGCAACAATGAAGCTGGTGGCCGCCTGAGTGCAGACTTTGCTCGTCAGCGTCTGGAACTGGGTCTGGCAGTGATCATGACATCCCGTGGTATTCCTTGTATTTACTATGGAACCGAGCAGTACGCTGCAAACTTTACCGTTAACAGCTTCGGCCAGGTAGGCAGCGATCCATTCAACCGTGAAGTTATGCCTGGCTTCGATCAAAGCACACCGGCCTACTCGTTGATCAAAAAACTCAGCGATCTGCGTGATGACAGCTTTGCAATCCAACAGGGCAACTACGTCGAACGCTGGGTAAATGAAAATGTACTGGTGTTCGAACGTAATGCCGGGGATGACGTAGTGCTGGTTGCCGCTAATATCGGTCCAACCACCAGCGTTAATGTACAGAATATCGGTCTTGCAAACGGTACTTATCAGAACCTGCTGGATTCAAACTCTGTCGTTGTCGCTGACGGTAATGCACAAATCAGCCTGAAACAAAACGAAGTGGTTATTTTGCGTACAATTCAGAAATAAGGACAGGATTATATTCAACCCGCTTAAAAGCGATTGGATATATGAACAATTATTTAATAATTTGACCAGAATCCTGAACCAATGATTAATAGGCCAGCTATATTGCTGGCCTGTTTTATTTTATGAGGTAAATTTTATAAAACAGATGGCAATAACGTGATATTACACTGAATATTCTCATTCCCAATGACCGGAAAGCATGAGAGAATTGTATTAATTTGTATGTAAATGGATATTTATTTAGGGGGAGCGTTGACTCAGTTAGTTGATAAATTAATGGCTTTCGGTTTTTCAAAAACAGATGCACTCGTCTATTTGTGTCTGCTGCAAAACGGACGTTCAAGTGGATATAAGATTGCCAAAGAAATATCACTGTCCCGCTCGACGGTTTACTCTTCCATCGACAATTTATATAACAACGGTTATATATTTCTTTGTGATGGTCAAACAAAAGAGTATGAAGCTAAATCCCCGGATTTGATCTTCGAACAGATCGAGAAAAAGTGTATAGATAATATCCACTACCTCAAGACAGAATTAAAAAATCTGATGTCGGAAGATGAAAAAGAATTTATCTTCAACGTCGCCGGATTTGAAAACCTAAAGCAAAAAGTACGTGAAGTACTGAACCATGCCGAAAAAGAAATCTATATCAATACTGATTTCAGTCTGCATGACTTTAAAGATGAGCTGGTTCAGGCCATCGAACGTGGTGTGCGCGTCATTGTGTTCTCATTCAAACAACTGGATAAACCGCATCCGGATATCGAGATGTACTCTCGCTCACCGGATGAAGAGTCGCTTTATCCGTCACGACGCCTGATTGTGGTTGCCGACATGCACCGCTCGCTTATCTTCTCCAACTTCAATGAAGCTGTCGGCGTTTACACCAACAACCCATTGATAAATAAGCTAGTTGCCGAGCATATTCACAGTGACATTTACCTGTCTGAGTATGAAAAAGGGCTGGATCAAAACCAGCATGTTTTCCGTGTTAACAGCCTGCATGAAAACACCAACGAAATGTATGTCATTGAGCACCAGAATGACTAAGCCGTTCATAGAACAGATAGTTTGATAACGCCGGACATATCGTCCGGCGTTTTTGGTTTTAATTGATATGGATGCTTTTGCAATATCAGACAAAAGTCCCAATATTCGGCATCACCGATGCTGCACGATTATCCCACAACCGATAAAATGCCCGACAGCAAGTAAAAACAATGAATAAGGGTTTACCATGCTTCGAATCGAGAGCAAGGAGCGTGCGCACTGGCGCGATCTCGCCGCAGAATTTGGCTTTGGCTTCCACACCATGTACGGCGAACCATACTGGGATGAAAGCGCCTACTACCAGTTCACCCTTGAACAGATAGAACGAGATCTGGAAGATCCGACGGAAGAAATCCATCAGATGTGTCTCGATGTCGTCGATACTGTCGTACGGGATGAATACTGGCTTCATCGCTTCCAAATCCCCGAAGCAATGTGGCAGAACGTTCTCGATTCCTGGCAACGTAAAGAGCCTTCTCTCTACTCTCGCCTTGACTTTGCCTACGATGGCAAAGGACATGCAAAGCTCTATGAGAACAACGCAGACACACCAACATCTCTGTACGAAACCGGCTTCTGGCAATGGCTATGGCTCGAAGATATGGTAAACAGCGGTGCCATCCGCCGGGATGCAGATCAGTTCAATCTGCTACAGGAACTACTGATGGGACGCTTTGTTCAGCTGGCCGAACAGCAACCGGGACAAACCCTGCACTTCTCCTGCTGCAAAGACACCGAAGAAGACCGCGGAACAGTGCAGTATCTTGAAGACTGTGCCAGAGAAGCTGGTCTGTCGACCGCTTTTGTTCATGTAGAAGATATTGGCATCAACGGAAAAAATGAGTTCACCGATCTGCAGGATCGCCCTGTCCGCTGGATGTTCAAACTCTATCCATGGGAATTTATGTTCCGTGAGGAATACAGCAAATACCTGACCGATGCCAAAGTGAACTGGCTTGAACCGATGTGGAAATCGGTGATCAGTAACAAAGCCTTGTTACCGTTGCTGTGGCAGAAATTCAAAGGTCACCCGAATCTGCTTCCTGCCTACTTCCCGGATGACAAGGCAGCCAGTAAGCTGAATGATTACGTAATTAAGCCCATCTTTTCACGTGAAGGTGCCAATATCACTGTTGTCGAAAATGGCAAACAAACTCTGCATGTTGATGGACCATACGGCGATGAAGGCGTTATCTTCCAGGCCTATCACCCACTGCCAAAATTCAACGGCAACTACACCCTGATTGGCAGTTGGCTGGTCAATGACAAAGCAGGCGGTATTTCAATCCGGGAAGATGCCTCCCGAGTGACTCAGGATCTGTCACGCTATCTGCCTCATGTCATTTTGTAGCAAGAATTCCACTGATACCAAACAGTAGCCTGCTCAGGCTGCTGTTTTTTCATTCATTCCATTCATCTCCTCTGCATATCCGGCATTACACTTAATACAGAACAAGCGGTAACCGGAGAGACTGAATGCAACAACTGCTTTTGCCTTTCATCTGCCTGCTGCTGGCTGCCTGCGCCAGTCAGCCGGTAAATACCCTTAGTTATCCGGCAGAGCTTGATCCATGCCTGAACAGACTCATGAATTTTAAACAACAGGTGCTGCAACAAGGTGTCCAAGACGCGCAGTTGCACTGGAATACCCAATACCCTCATCTTGCTTTTGACCGATTCAGTATCGCCATACTGACGCAGATGCAATCAACAGAGGACAAATCCCGCTGGCTGGATTATGTATCCGGTCAGGCGGCTGTTCAGCGCAAAGTGGAATATCAAAACTTACCCGACAAATCGAACATTGACTTTGAAATTCAGGAAAAATGCGCCGAACAACTCGCTACTCACAACAAAAATAATGCGCAGTTCTGGCTACAGATAAAACAATCACCGCCCAAAATCCCGTCAGGTTATCAGAGCTGGCAACGGGTGGTTGGCCTCTACCCCATCAGCAAACTTTTTGCCGCACCGGCTATCGAATCAGAGAATACCCGAATCGCACTGGATTTTATAGCACCCGTTCATGATTACAGCATCATCTACCGGAATGCCGATAAACCGACACTAAGCTCATCAACAATTCATTCCTGGTTCCGACAAGCTTTGTATAAATCTGACGCCGAGTGGCCATTACTAGGAAAATCACAGCTTGCTGAGCTACAAAAATACTATGCGCCGGAATTTATTATTGAAACGGCTTCAAATGATGACAAACCCGGACAGGTGGCGTTTCTCGCCGATGGCAAACCCGGCGTTAATATCAGCCAACCGACTCTGTATCTTGGCCACAGCTATACCCGTTTTCACGGACGGACTCTGCTCCAGCTTCATTACAGTCTCTGGTTTGCGAATCGCACAGCAAAGTCCAAATTCGATCCCTATGCAGGCAAGTTTGATGCTGTTCTGGTTCGCCTGACTCTGGATCATCAAGGTCAGCCGCTTATACTCGACAGTATCCACCACTGTGGCTGTTACCACATGGTATTTACTCTTAACCCTTTACTGAAGTTTGCCCCAAAGCAAGCGGACACAGAATCACCTGTTACCTGGTCTGTGTACCGGAATAAGACGACTAATTCGTTACGCATCACCCTCTCCCACGGCGAGCATATGATCAAAGATGTGAACTGGAGCGACAACAATCCTCAGGCACGTCCTCTAATTCTGCAGAGTTATAACCAATTACGTAGCCTGCCACGAAACAACAGCAGCTATAAAAGCCTATTTGATCAACAGGGAATGCTTCCCGATAGCCGACGTTCAGAGCGCTTTTATCTGTGGCCATTCGGCGTGAAATCCCCAGGAGCAATGCGCCAATACGGTCATCACGCCACCGCCTTTATCGGCGAGCGACACTTTGATGAGCCTTTCATGCTGGAGGCTTTATTTTTGCCGCCATCAGTCAACCCGCATTAGGGGCTCATATCCCTTAACGCTAAAGGGGTATTTGCACTTTTGAGAGCCAATTACCGCTAACTTCCCAGCTATAATTTTGATTAATTTTTCAACTTTTCAATAGACTGAGTTCAGCTCTGACAGCAAACAAACTCAATCACTATCGGTGTTTTTTATGCACCGGCAGCATTAGAGAGTACAACCATGAAAGTAATCAAAACGAGTATTTTAGGCTTGTTGTTCCTGCTGCTATTTCTACCTCAGGCAAGTGCAAAACACCGGCATCATTCCCCAGACAGGCAGCTACCAGTAACTCAACTAACACCTCGCACTGATGCCGTTGTTTTCGAGCAGATCAGTTTTGACCTTGAAATCGGCAAAATCAGCAACAGTGACTGGGGACAACTGAGAGTCAAACCTGACAGGCTAAAAGACAGATTTGGTAAAGCCGCAGGGCCGGGCTATATCAATGTATTCACCTACACCAGTAGCCGGGGCGGACAAGCCAGCTGGGTTATCGATAACCTTTTTGTGCCAGGCTCTCAGGTAGCGTTTAAATCAGACAGGCGCTACAGCTCCGGCTGGAACAAAGGCAATCAGCATCCTGATATCCAGGATTTCTCAGGCCGATCACCATCCCAACCAGAAGCTACTGTCTACTTTGATCTCCGCCCGGGTATTGACGGGCAGGGACAAAAAAAATTCCTGAGAGCAACAGTATTGTTCAGCCAACAACCGCTGCCAACCATTGTTGATATTGCCCAACTTGCTAATCGATTCGTACCACAAGACTTTGCGGTAAATCCTGCTGTAGTCAATTCAGAAGGGGCCGGGCATATAGACGGGCGTATCAGTCCGGTATCCTCATCAATTCCTAACTCCCTGACACTTGGGCGCCCTCCTCAGCCTGTCAGCCCAACTCCAGGCCTGCCGGATGATCTACTCTTCCCAATTCAAATTATTCAGGCAGATCAACCTAATCTTGATGCAGGCCGAAACCAATGCATACCTATCGCCCATGCCAATGCCCTTCAGTACCTGGAAGACAGGTACGATAATCTTCCTCTGCTATGGCGCCTGCCACAGTTACATATTCGGGGAATCGGAAAAGTCAGCTCGGCCGGGGACGTCCTGTTCTGGGTAGCTGAGCCTGAGAACAGCCTGGTCGCCAACATTGACAGTTACAGCCGTCGGGCCGGCGTTCTAGATCTGAACAGTGGAGGATATACCTCATTTTGCGGCTTAATCCGAGGCGTCTTCGGCTACCTCAACGATTCAGGCTCGCAAGCTGTCACTGAATTCCGACATCAGGGTAGCGATTCTGCTTTACTGGGCAGTGGCGCAGACTGTGACAACGGAACAGTACTGATGGGAGATATCACGTCAACGCAAGAAGGTGCAAATCCAACCTGGGAATGGATTTTCGATCAGCTTAGCCAAGGACGGGCCGTTACAATTCTCTTCAGTTGGTATGACATTAACGGAGACTGGCAGGGTGGACACAGCGTACGAGTATACGGTGCCGCCAAATTTAACGATAAAAAGTACCTCTATACCTTAGATGATGCCAGCCAAGGCGATAACTTCAGTAACATCAACAATCCCAGAACTCAACAATGGGAAGTCGCTGATACCGGCCAACCTGGATTAGAAGGCATTCCTGACGGCCGGCTCAATATGAATGGCATGAGCTGGGAAATTGATTTTGCCCTGTCTTACGAAACCAAACCGACATTGCTGATCCCATAATGTCGACATAACAGCAATCTAAACAACAAAGAGCCACGTCTGTGGCTCCTTCATTAAACAGAGCAAAAGAATAATCCTCAGTAAATCAACACCATGAGTTTCCTTTCGCAGAAGTATGATCTCCGTGATGAAAAAGACGACTGAGTTCACAAACTGTCTATTTTTTAAGAATAAGTCACACAATAAAACCATTCATTCGGCAATCCCTTCACTACACTCAAGAAGATAAACCAATTAATTACTAGCTTTTCTCATTAGTGAAAATACTGATTTCATATCAAATCTCAGGCTGGTTCAGATAACTGTCAGGCAAGACAGGTTATACATAGTGACCGAAGAATCATTCATAAACACTATAATTACAAGCAGAAAATGGCATTGTGATGAATACAAACAGAATTCCCGCATACACTTTTACAGGTATAGCAGCATTTTGCTCTATTGGTAATGTGTATGCAGAAGGTATCTCACGCTTCGATGACTATGGACCTTTAAAGACTTACGCTCAGTCCCCTATCCAGTCCAACAGCCTGTCTCCTCTAATGCGAAACGGCTTCAGCTACCAGCCCGGTACTGTTGAAGTCTATACCACTGGTACCATAGCCAGTGTATGGGCGGAAACAGATGAATACAGAGCCGATTACTACCAGAACGCAATCTCAGTCGGCAGCTTATGGCAGATAAACAGTAAATGGGTGGTCGAACTCGACTACACCTGGCGCTTCACTGCCAACAATCACCTTGATAACCTGACCGAGGCTTTCCACGACGCATTTGGTATCGGCCAGAACGGTCGAGATCAAGTGGATCATCACTCATTTGATATTTCAGTACCTGAGTATGGTATTGAACTGCATGACTTTAACCGTGAAACCCTCAGTAATGCATTCACTCTATACGCAGGCTACCAAATATATGAAGATGACCATCATGGATTATCCATCGGCGGTTCACTCTACTATAACCGGGTTCCAAGCGGACCTTTTAAAGTCAATAACTTCGAGCAGGCTTTACAACTGAACTACAGCTATCGCAGCGGCAAGCATTCGTTCTACAGCATGCTGGGCACATCTTACCGTAATAACGATGAAGTACTGGGCGGCATCCCTTATAAGACTGTCGCCCTGGCTGCTGGTGTCGGTTACCAGTACAGGATCAGAGACAAACATCGCTTCCTGATGGAATATCACATCTACGAGGGGGCTACTGATGCAACATCCGATCTATCAGAACCATCAAATGAAATCCTGCTCGGCTATCGCTACCACATGAAGCACAGTGCGGTGGAGATATCCATGATTGAAAACATGTTCAATATGGACAACAGTACCGATATAGCCTTTACCCTCGGCTACCGCCACCGTTTCTGATTTACATTGTAAAATCTGCACATCTACAACGAAACAGGGCTTATACCAAGGGTATTAGCCCTATTTTTCAATAAATTCTGACTACTCAGCGTGACTATAAATCTTTCTTTATAGCCCGAGAGCTACGTTGCTCAAAATTATCAATCAAATAATCAATTAAAAGCCTGAGACGTTTAGGGATCAGCTTGCGCTGAGGATAAACAAAACTGATCGGGACCGACGGCATATCCCACTCAGGCAACAGATGAACCAATCGCCCGCTGGCAAAGTGCTCACGACACAAAAACTCAGGTAGAATAGCAATCCCGAGGCCATCCAGACAGGCCATCAATGACGATGTGATGGTATTCACCCTGAGCTGATAGGGAAGATCAATAGTGAACTCCTCTTCCCCCTGAACTAAGTGCCAGGGCGGCACTTTGACCGATTTATTGTGAATTTTCACCTGATGATGCGGAGACTTAAGGTCTTCCGGGGAATGAATCTTCCCGAACTCTTCAAGGTATTCAGGGCTTGCAACCATATAACGTCGGGAGGTATGAAACTGACGGGCTATCATACTAGAATCTGACACTTCACCGACCTGAGCATATAGATCAACTCCCTCACCAATGATATCTACTTCACGACTGGTCAGCTCCAGATGAACGGATACATTCGGGTACATCTTCAAGAAATCATGGATATATTCCGCCATAACCAATTGACCCAGTTCCACCGGCATCACGACATTCAGCCGCCCCCGCACTAAATCCTGATTTGCGGTCACTTCCAACTCTGCTTGTTCCATTATTTCAAGCATTTGTGTGCAGGAATGATAGAAGTTCTCCCCCTCCGGAGTCAGAGTGAGGTTGCGGGTAGAGCGTGTGATTAACCTCACACCTAAATGTTCCTCTAACTCTGCAACTTTGCGACTAACCGTAGATTTGGTCATATCCAAAGATTCAGCAGCCTGAGTAAAACTTCCACATTCAATAACTTGGGAAAATATAGCGATAGCGTTTAAATCCATCCCAGCCTCTATTAGTCAGATTTCTGCAACAGTATTTCCTTTTCCTCCTATCCAATCAACCAATCTTTTTCATTTACACTCTGTAACACAAAAAAAACTCACTATACCTTCGCAAAGTGAAGAGGCTCCATGGCAGAAAACACACACGCAAAAAAGAAAAAAGCACCAGTTATTGCAACAGCCATCATGCTGGCTCTGGGTCTGGCAGGTAGCGGTTACTGGTTTGGTTACGGCCAGTATTTTGAATCAACCGATAACGCTTATCTGCAAAGCGATATCACTAATATCAGCCCGAAAGTTGCCGGTTATATCACTCAATCTTTTATCACTGACAATGAATCTGTTGAAGCAGGTCAGTTGCTGGCAACCATTGATGACCGCGACTTTGTTGCCGCCCGTGATAAAGCAGAAGCAAACATTGCAGTCACTCAGGCAGCAATTGATAACCTTAAAGCCCAACAAAGCCTGCAGAATACCCTGATCCGCCAGTCTGAAAGCCAGATCGCATCAGCTCAGGCAGAATACGAACGCGCCCAACAGCAAGTTAACCGCACCCGCAGCCTGTTAAAGCGCAACTACTCATCTCAGGATGAACTTGATGATGCGACATCACACCTAAAAGTCACCAAAGCTCAGCTTGATCAGGCCACGGCAAGCTATCAGGCAGCCAAAGATCAACTGACAGTTATTGCCAGCCAGATTGTTCAGGCCGAAGCCTCGGTACGCGAAGCTAACGTTCAGCTAGAACAGGCAAACCTTAATCTCAGCTACACCAAAATTTACGCACCGGTTGACGGAATTGTCGGCAAGCGCAGCCTCCGTGTCGGCCTTTATGTCCAGCCAGGGATGCCTTTGATGAGCCTGGTGCCAACCTCAGATGTATGGGTTGAAGCAAACTTCAAGGAAACCCAACTGGCGGGTATCCATCAAGGGCAAAAAGTAGCTGTTGAGCTGGATGCCTTCCCAGGCCAGCCTCTTGAAGGTGTTGTCGACAGTTTCTCTCCGGCTACCGGAGCGAAATTTGCCTTGCTGCCGCCTGAAAATGCCACAGGTAACTTCACCAAAATTGTTCAGCGTGTGCCGGTAAAAATCACTATCCCGGATTCAGCTGAACTGAAAGGAAGACTGATCCCTGGCCTGTCTGTGATTGCGACTGTCGATACCCGAGGTTAGGCCATGAGTATGTCAGCACCGACAGCAGAGGCCCCGACGGCACAGGCAAGTGAGACTGCCGTCCCGGCGCAACATGAAGTTCCCCGACGCCACTGGATAGCCTTGATTGGCGGACTGATCGGGGCTTTTATGGCTATTCTTGATATCCAAATCACCAACTCATCATTGAAAGACATTCAGGGTGCACTGTCCGCCACTCTGGATGAAAGCTCATGGATTTCGACCTCTTATCTGGTCGCGGAAATGATCGCGATTCCGCTCAGTGGCTGGTTGTCGAGAGCATTGGGCAAACGCCGTTACCTTACCTGGACGACACTCGTTTTCATCACCTCTTCCCTGCTTTGTTCTATCTCGTGGAACATGACCTCTATGATCGTATTCCGTGCGATGCAGGGCTTCAGTGGCGGTGCACTGATCCCGCTGGCGTTTTCGCTGGTCGTTCAGCTGTTGCCTTTGGAAAAGCGAGCCATCGGCATGGCGATGTTCGGTATTACCGCGACCTTTGCACCTTCTATCGGCCCGACTCTGGGCGGATGGCTGACTGAAAACCTGTCGTGGCACTACATTTTTTACATCAACATTCCACCGGCCCTGATGGTGATTAGCATGATTAACTACGGGCTGGATGACGAACCACTCAACCTGCAAAGCCTGCTTCAGGCCGACTGGGTTGGCATCATAACAATGGCGATGGGACTTGGATGTCTGGAGGTCGTGCTGGAAGAAGGTAACCGCGAAGAGTGGTTCAGCTCTGACTTCATCGTCACCCTATCAATCATCTCTGCGGTCAGCCTGGTCTACTTTGTGATTAACGAACTTCAGCACAAAAAGCCGCTGGTGAACCTGCGGCTGCTCAGGAACGGGCAATTCGCTATGTCCTGCGTTGCTTACCTGATTCTTGGTATGGCGCTGTTGGGCTCGATTTATGTGCTGCCGCTCTACCTAACCCAAATCCAGCACTACAATGCGATGGAAATCGGCCAAGTACTGATGTGGATGGGCTTCCCGCAACTGCTAATCTTCCCGCTGGTGCCGAAGTTCACTCGTATCATCAAACCTAAATATCTGGTTACTTTCGGCTTCTTAATGTTCGGGCTCAGCTGTTACGTCAATACCCACATGAGTGTGGATTATGGTGGCCAGCAGTTGATCTTCTCTATGGTACTTCGTGCCATCGGCAGCCCGTTTATCATGGTGCCGATTTCACTGGTTGCGATGCAGAAAATCAGTAAGGCTGACACGCCAGATGCCTCAACACTGACCAATGTGATGCGTAACCTTGGCGGTGCCTTCAGTATTGCCATTATCGCCACCATGCTGGATAACAAAACACGCGAGCATCTGGCACATATAAAAAGCGCCCTGCCGAGTGTCAGCAGTGATGCCTGGTATCAGTTGCAACAGCAAACCGGCTTTTTCATTCAGTCGGGCAGTGATGCAGGTACAGCAATGATGCAGGCTCAGGCATCGCTGATGGCCACCATGCAGCGAGATGCTGCCATCATGGCTTATAACGACGCATTCCTAATCATGAGCGCTTTCCTGGCGGTAGCCGCGTTTATCATGCTAAGCATGAAAAACTGATCCATTAAAGGTCAGGAAAAGTGTCCAAAACAAAAGCGGCAGTAATCCAGGATTACTGCCGCTTTTTCTCAACAAGTAAAGACTTCTTTTAAGAACTGACTTCCACCGTCGCCAAAGGATGCGGAATCGGCTTTGGCTTCCTCTGCGCCAGAATGACACCTGCCAACACCATACCACCACCAATGTAGTGATAAGCTTCCAACTGCTCATTCAGCATCACGCTGGCAATGCCCGCGGTAATCACCGGCATCAGGTTCATAAACATGGCCGTACTGTCAGCACCTAGGCGCTGAATACCAATCAGCCAGCACCATGGCGCAATCACGGAGGCCGGAATAGCTGCATACATGATCAATGGCAGAGATTCCGAGGTGATGGCAACACGCTCACTGCTTAGCAGCAGCGGGATCAGCATAACAATAGCCAGAATGCCCTGCATATAAACAGACTGCCAGTTTGTCAGCGGCATCTGCCAACGTTTAAGCAGCACACAGTAAAGGGCATAAACCAATGCCGCCAGCAGTACCAGACCATCACCGATAGTAATTCCCTGTGCCAGCAAATTACTGATATCACCGTGGCTCAGCATCAATACCAGACCGGAGAGAGACAACACAGCACCAACTATCGCCAGCGGTAACAGACGCTGACCTAGCAGCGGCACACTCAGAAACATACTGATCAATGGCACCAGAGAAACAATCAGCGCCATATTGGTTGCCGTCGTGGTTGCGGCAGCAAAATAACCCAGAGACTGGTTTAACACCATGCCGAGCAGAGCAAGAAAAGCCAGTTTGGGTACATAAGGACGAATCACAGCACGGCTACGCCATACCGAACGCAGCATAAAGGGCGTCAGCAGTGCCATAGCAAAAAACCAGCGGTAAAAAGAAATCGCTCCCGGATCGATCACACTGAATGAGAGCTTATTGACGATGGCATTCCCTGCCCAGATTGAAACAGTTAATAAGGGTAATAAATAGAACATGGTCTGCCTATAAACGGGGATTACAGATATTAATTGAAAAAACAGTACTTTCTTTAGCTGTATTCTGGCAGGTCAATTTAGAAATAAATATCTCTAAAAAGACATCCTGATTCTATTGTCAGACATTTCTCATCAATCAATAATCCGCAACGAAGAAAAATACTCCACCCGGAATGAGGGAAATCAAATAACGCACTGAATATAAAGAGTAAAAAAACAATATCAGACAACAGCTGCTATACTCATTCCCGAGAAGAAATAGTGCAATGACTCACAGGAAAACCCACCAGCTGATTGATTTTTCACCGCACCAACTATAATGAGGTCAGACCAGATAGTAATTGGAAAAAGGAATTTTCAATGCGTAAAAATCTTAAAATCTATAACCGCCTTGCTTCACTGCCATTCGGCCGCCAGATTTTTTCATTCATTGTCTGTCGAATTGCTCCTTATTTTTCAACCATTAAGCCGCAAATCCAGGAACTAAAACCCGGATACGCACAAGTTACGATCAAAAAACGCCGAAAAGTCACTAACCACCTCAACACCGTCCATGCTATCGCTATGTGTAATATGGCTGAACTGGCGGGAGGGATGATGACGGATGCCTCGGTTCCTGACAAAAGCCGCTGGATCCCGGTTGGAATGACGGTGGAATATTTGAAAAAAGCCAAAACTGACCTTACCGCAGTGGCGTCCGGCGATAATATTGAGTGGAATACAGAAGGTGATAAGAAGGTTCCGGTAGAAGTTAAAGACACTGAAGGCAATCTGGTTTTCCGTGCTGAAATCACCATGAACGTTCGCCTTGCATAATAAATCAGAAAGCAACAAACGAAGAAAAAGGCGCCAGAGGCGCCTTTTTTACATCCGAGATTCAGACTCTACTGAGCCAATGATGTCAAAAAATTACTTTCTCAACGCGTTCAGCTTCACCTGCGCATGACCGAAAATGGAATCCAGCGGATAACCGGTCTCTTCCATCCAGACACCGGCCGGTTTACCGGTCAGGATCTCGATGGCTTCAGTCACATGGCTGATTGCCCAGATATGGAACTCACCTTTTTCTACGGCTTCAACCACCTCTTTACGCAGCATCAGGTTATGCACATTCGACTGAGGAATAATCACCCCCTGAGTTGAATGGCGGCCCTTGATCTTACAAACATCAAAGAAACCTTCGATCTTCTCGTTTACACCGCCAATTGGCTGGGCTTCGCCAAACTGGTTCATGGAACCTGTGATCGCCACATCCTGCCGCAGCGGAGCCTGAGCAAACGCAGAGACAATGGCACAAAGCTCTGCCATTGACGCACTATCTCCGTCGACACCGCCGTACGACTGCTCGAACGTCAGGTTGGTCGAAAGCGGGATCTTGGTAGTCTTGCCAAAGATAGAGGCCAGATACGACGACAGGATCATCACCCCTTTGGAGTGAATACTGCCACCCAACTTCACCTTACGTTCTATATCGAACACTTCCCCTTCACCGTAAGCCGTTGTTGCTGTGATCCGGTTCGGCGCACCAAAACGGTGGTCAGTGGTTGAAACAACAGACAATCCGTTGATTTGGCCTATCATCTCACCTTCAGTGTCAATCAGGGTCGTACCGTTGGCAAAAGTCTGCATAACATGATCACGCAAACGGCTCACCCGCTTCTCCTGACTCTGCAACGCCTGCTCTACATGGTTGGCCCGGATCATAGTCGCATGAGAGGCTTTTGCGGTGTAGTTGGTTTCTCGTAACAGATTGGCGATATCGGCCGAGTGCAGTGACAACTTGTTCTGATCTTCAGCCTGACGCGAACTATATTCGATAATTCTGCCAATCGCCTTACGATCACAGTGAAGCATACCGCTGTCATTCACAATGCTGGAAATAAACTGAGCATACTGCTGCTCAGACTCGTCAGAACGCGGCATTTCATCTTCAAAATCCGCCGTAACACGGAACAGTTCACTGAATTCCGGATCGTAGATTTGCAGCAATTGATAGGTCTGATAATCACCGAACAGGATGATTTTGACATTCAGCGGAATATCTTCCGGTTCAAGGGAAATAGTACCAGACAGGGTAACCTCCCGCTCCAACGAACTGACATTGAGCTTGCGCGAACGCAGGGCACGTTTCAGGCCGTCCCACACATAAGGGCGTTCCAGTACTTTCACCGCATCCATCAGCAAAACCCCGCCATTGGCACGGTGCAGGCTGCCCGGACGGATCAGTGAGAAGTCAGTAAATACTGTACCTTTGAAAGTCGCATTTTCCACATAACCGAAGATGTTGTGATAGCTAGGGCTTTCCTCAACCACAATCGGGAACTTATGCTCAGGCTGGCTGACCAGGATATTAACCTGATAACGACGCGGCATTTTCTTATCCAGCGCCGCATAAGCCAGGGCTACCTGCTCTTCACTTTCTTCAAGGAAAATCTCGAGGTTTTCCAGAATATCCTTCTGCATCGCATCCAGATACGCTTTCACTTCCGGCTGCTCACTATAGGTTTCTTTCAACTCCTTGATGAAATGCACCACCACATCCAGTGCCACTTCATCATTAAGCTTTTCAATTTTGTCAGAAAACTCTTCTTCCAGTTCAGTCAGCTGTCGAACAATACCACGGAGCTTTTTCTCCAAATCATTAATGGTCTGCTCAAACTGCTTCTGCTCTTTCTCAGACAACTTAGCAAACGTATCTTCGGTGTGCGGTTCTTCACCGTTAAGCGCCACCAGTTGGTAATCACCCTGGGTGGTCAATGACAGGCTGACACTCTTTTCCTTGGCTTCATTTGTCAGCGTCAGCAACGAGCTTTCCTGCTTCTGGGTCAGCTGGTTCTTCAGCTTCTCCGAGCGGCTATAATACATTTCATTATCGAAAGCCAACGGCAGCGCCTTGACCAGCCTGGTCATCAGCTTTTCGATATCTTTTTTGAACTGGTGACCCGTGCCGGTTGGCAACTTCAGGACTTTCGGGCTGCGTGGCTCTTCAAAGTTTGCCACATAACACCAGTCATACAGTTTAAAACCATTGCCATTCGGCTCATGGCGGTTCAGGTAACGCAGAACCATAGTTCGCTTACCCAAACCATTACGGCCGATGGCATAAATGTTATAGCCCTTCTCTTTGATAGACATAGCAAACTCAACCGCCTGCTGTGCCCTTTCCTGGCCGACGATTTCGTCCAGCGGAGTCAGATTTTTGGTTGACTTACAATCGTCCGGCAGGGCTTTTAAGTCTGATACACGATACAGCTGGTCACTGCTCAGAGGTTGAATTGGCATAGAGATCCCTCTTCTTATGACATTACGGCATACCAAAACCTCACCAAGATGCTTCGGCATATCTCTCAGTGTAGTCAGTAACTGATTGAATTTTAGTGACTTAGCTTCCGTTTAGCGGTGAATCCCCCAGCGCTGACGTTTGTTGGCGATTTTGTGAGCAATAAAACATACCAAATCAGCCCCTTGAGGTTCATATATCAAGGTAATCATTGTCGGCAATCTCATTAAAGGAATGTTGTAGATGTGAACAAATAAAACACACAAACAAAACACCTACTCAATCAGACAAAAACAACTCAAAACCACCTATTAACAACAATGTCTATATGCGCAAAATAACCTGAAAAAATAAGTGGTTATTAGTTTTTGTGTGATGGATGTTTGATTAGTGAATATATGAAACATTTACTATGTGCAACTAGATATTCCTATGTTTTAAACGTTGTCATCAAGGAGATTGGTGTGTTTTTTGTTGAGTTCTTAATTGTACTTATATGTATATTAATTGGTGCCCGAATCGGTGGTATCGGTCTGGGTGTAATGGGTGGTGTCGGTCTTGCCGTACTGAGCTTTATTTTCGGTCTTGAACCTACCAGCCCGCCAATTAACGTAATGCTAATGATCATGGCTGTTGTTGCTGCCGCTGCATCTATGCAAGCTGCCGGTGGTCTTGATTTCCTAATCAAAATTGCAACTAACATCCTGCGCAAAAACCCTAAATACATTACTTTTATCGCACCGGTTGTTACTTATGTCTTCACTATGATGGCAGGTACAGGTCACGTAGCTTACTCAGTACTGCCTGTTATCGCTGAAGTGAGCCGTCGTAGCGGTATCCGTCCTGAACGCCCAATGAGTATGGCGGTTATTGCCTCTCAGTTTGCGATTGTTGCCAGCCCGATTGCAGCAGCAGTTGTAGCACTGGTTGCTTTCCTGGAGCCACAAGGCATCACGCTTGCTGACGTACTGATGGTTACTATTCCTGGTACTAGCCTTGGTCTGACTGCTGCTTGTGTATTCGTTAACAAGATGGGTAAAGAGCTTAACGAAGATCCTGAATACCTGCGTCGCCTTGAAGATCCTGCTTTCCGTGCTGAGATGGAACAGGAAGTTAAAATTGAAGAAACAGTTATCAAGCCAGAAGCGAAGAAGGCTGTATCTCTATTCCTATTCGGCTCGTTAGCAGTTGTAATCATGGGTGCCTTCCCATCACTGCGTCCAAGCTTTGACGGACACGCAATGGGTATGGCTCACACCATCGAAATCGTGATGCTGACTGTAGCTGCGGTAATCATTCTGGTTTGTAAGCCTGACGGCTACGCAATCACCCAGGGTTCAGTATTCCACGCCGGTATGCGTGCAATCGTTGCTATCTTCGGTATCGCATGGCTGGGTGACACCTTCATCGGTGGTCACGGCGTTATGGTTAAAGAAGCTGTTGCAGGCCTGGTAGAAGTGGCTCCATGGACATTCGCCTTCGCTCTGTTTGCGCTTTCTGTAATGGTAAACAGTCAGGGTGCAACAACAGCGGTACTGGTACCGGTTGCTATTACTCTTGGTCTGCCACCGGAAGTTATCATTGCAACTTTCGTTGCGGTTAACGGTTACTTCTTCATTCCGAACTACGGTCCAATCATCGCATCAATCGACTTTGACCGTACCGGTACAACCAACATCGGTAAGTTCATCTTTAACCACAGCTTCATGCTTCCGGGCTTGCTGAGTATGGCCTTCAGTATCATGTTTGGCTTCCTATTCGCCGGTATCGTTCTGTAAGTCTTACTAGCTGAAATTTATTCTATTCTGACAAAAAGCCCTGCACATGCAGGGCTTATTTATGTAATTCCACGCCATAAATAACACTGGCTGATAGGATAGGTAAAAAAACTGTCTAAAATTTCACCAGCGGTTTAAGCGCCGAGTCCCAATACGGTGTATCACCAATATGCTGTTTAAAGTATTCAATAACGGCTGATATTTTCCGCGGCAGGTGCTTACGACTCGGATAAACCGCATAGAACGGCATTTTCTGGTTCGCCTGCCAGTCTGGCAGTAACTGAATCAACTTCCCTTCACGAAACTCATCAGTTAACAAATAGCTGGCCAGATAAGCCACTCCCCAACCGGAAATCGCCGCATCACGAACGGCTTCAGCCAAATCTACACGATAATTGCCCGCCACGGTTACAAACAGTTCTTCTTCCTGCTTTTTGAACGACCAGCGACAATAATTTCGCTCACGGCTCCGATAGGTAATGCAGTTATGTTCTACAAGATCATCAGGGTGATGGGGTAGAGCGTGATTGATCAGGTAATCCGGAGACGCAACCACCACAAAACGGGAGTCTGCCAGTCGCTGTGCCACATAGCCATCAGGGATCCGTTCATGGTTGGTGATCCAGAGATCGATGCCGTCTTCCAGCATATTCGCTTTATGGTCAAACAAGCTCACTTCAACATGAAGTTCAGGGTACTGTCTGCGGAGCTGCTCAATGGCAGGAATGACATGCATAGTGCCGAATGACTGAGAAAGCCCTAACCTGAGCACACCAGCAACTTCATCACGAGCATCATCCATAATCGCATCAGCATCACGGACTGCTGTGACGACATGCTCACAATATCCCAGAAAACGCTGCCCGGCTTCGGTGAGATTAAAACTCCTTGTCGTTCTCTGAACCAACTGTAAATTCAGCTCTGCTTCCAGCGCACCAAGCTGTTTACTGACATGAGAAGTAGATACACCCAGCTGGCGGGCTGCTGCCGTAAAACTTCCGGCTTGTACCAAAGTGAAAAAAACGACCATCTGGCCTGCACGATCCTGGATCAATGTATTTTTGCCCTGACTTAGAACTGACTAGAACTGTATCTGTCTTATCGATTGTGATTCACATCACAATTATAAAGGCGCCAGTGTACTGATATCCGACTGAATGTCATCAACAGAAATGAAAGCCACAAGCATAATTTCGTTAGCGACCTCTCAAAGCAAAACGGGCAAAGAAAGCAAACGTTACGAAATTGTTTCACCAATGATACTATGCGCACATTAAAATAAAGCACTAACCATTACTCTCGATATCGTATTGGACATGGAGTAAAGTCATGAAGTTATTCAATAAAGTTATCTTAGGAAGCGCATTTCTTTTCAGTAGCCTTGCCGGTGCCCACGAATTTAACAGCGGTCAGCTTAATATCGATCACCCATGGTCAAAGCAAGTTCCCCCAAGCTCATCTGTTGCTGCGGCATTCTTTGAAATTACTAACCAGGGAAATGAACAGGATATGCTGATCCGGGCAGAATCCCCAATTGCCGGTAAAACTGAGCTGCACACTCATATCCATGAAGACGGTATGATGAAAATGCGTGAAGTTAAAGAAATCGCAATCCCGGCCAACGGTTCACAAATGCTAAAACCGGGCGGTTACCATATTATGTTCTTTGATTTACAGACAATCCCTGAACTTGGCGAACGCTTCCCGCTAACACTTCACTTTGCCAAAGCAGGACGCGTGGAGGTTGAAGTAACAGTTGAGCCTGCGACTTATATCCCTGAAGGCATGAAAAGAGCAGATGCCACACATAGTAAGCATCACTGATTAAAAACGTTGCTCATCACGGAGACCGTTCCTGTAACAGTTATGAAGCGGTTCCAAGGCGGTCTGCATTGACTGACCGCCATCACAATTCATCTTAAGCAAACCAACAAAATCACAGGTTTTTGATTTCCTGTTTAAGCTGATAACCAGTGTCTGTCACGATTTTCTCCAATACAGACACACGCTCCTGTAATACTTTGATCTCTTGCCTCAATGCCCGGACATCTTCACTGCTACCTTCGCACTCCAACTTTTTCATCTCTGCACAATGCCCCAGATAACGCTGAATCGCCAAAAAACCAAAAACAATGGCAACAATAGTCACACCCGTAAAATGCATTTCTCTTTCCTCTAATTTAACTTGTTCTTATTGCATAGCTCTTAGCAAGCTTCACACCAATTAATTATCAATTTAAAATCAATGACTTAAATACATCAAAATAGCAAACAAATGTAAGTTAGCGAAAATAACCACACGTTATTTTAAATTTTCGCCAAATCGCAGCGACATTAACCATGTTCATATGACTAAATAACATGCTAATGCATTGAATACTCAGCTTTTCTATACAATATCTTGAGATATTCAGTATTAAAAAAAATGAAATACTTTGTCACCTAAATCGTCAGACTGCTCATGAAAAAGTGGAAACAAGCTCCCCTCGACCAGGTCATAGCCCAATATGTTGAATGCTATTGGCTGCTTGAGTATGAACAAGGAGAAAATAACGCGGTTCCACCGATTCTGCCTCCCGGCAATCAATACAGCGATAACGTTGAGCTTTGTTCGCACCAGTCCCATGCTTGCGAACTGATTTGGTCTAAGAGCAGTAACGGCAAGGAACTTATCGTATCGCCATAAGATCACCTGAGAACTCGACAAATAATTTTACAGAGAAGATTTAAGTCACCACAACGGGGAGTAGAGCTATCGATACCAAACAATACGCCATACTCAGGTAATATTGGTGAAGATGGCAACCAAATTTTTTTGCAAGATGAATATGATAGAGACCTAGAGCTGGCCTACATTAAAAAGCGTGTGGTGGAAAGTTTTCTTGATCAGACAGATGAAGAAGGTCTATATATCAACTTTGTTAGTGCGACTGACACTTATTATGGTATTCCTGCCCCTAAGGGAATGGCGGACAAAATGAATCCTTGGTTAACATCCATATTGGCCGAAAGAAATAAAGCATCCGGAATACTGGTGCTCGACTATACAACGAGCTCTGTTGCCGATGCGATCATCGCCATAAATTTGCGTTAAGGCTACTGAACAACTTAGAGCGCAATTACTTGTATGAGGTACTTTAGACAAAAGGCGCTTTTTGTAAAAAGTGGCCCCTACCAGCTACAACAGTATTGATAGGGACAACTCCGGGGAGCCATCATACCCAACCGGCGAAATGTAAAAAGTGATAAAAATGAAGCATCAGATGGTCATGAACGCAGTAAGGATTTTTTGAACGACGAAGAGAGATCAAAACTTCTTGATGCAGCAAAAAAAGCCGTCATAACATACGTGATCATTTACTACACCTTGCTCTTTTATGGGGAGTTCAAAATTTAGTCGCCCTAAAAGACGAGACTTAATTCTATTAAAAATGAATATTCCTACTCGCTGAACAGAGCTACACCACGGCATTTTTGCGACAAACTATTAATTAAACGCGATACAGACAGGACTGCCCGTTTCGAATTGGTGGTCAGAAGTGGTTAGTTTTCCACTGTTAGGGTCTCGTTTAAAGCTCACGACATTGTGAGAGTTTTGATTGGCGACAACCAACCATTTGTCATCGGCGCTGAGATTAAAGTCTCTTGGGAATAGTCCTAAGGTATCGATACGTTCCACCAAGCGAAGTGAATACTGGGAATCTACCTCAAGGCAGGCAATTTGAGCTTGATGGCGTCCTGATACATAGATAAACCTTTCGTCCGCGGTTAGGCGAATTGCAGCCATTGCTCCGCCAAGATCATGCTCCTCAAAAGGGTGGCATCGCATAGCGATTTGCCATTGACCTTTCGCATGGCGTAAAACGATCACCTCTTCCGATAACTCACACAACACAAATGCCGTTGTTTCGTCTTTTGTAAAAATGACATGACGAGGACCACAGCCTTTTGGCAGTTCAACCTGTTTAGCCTGTTGACTAAGTATTTTCCCCTGGCTTCTATCAAAAGGATAGAAGCCTATTGTATCAATACCTAAATCGACGGTAACTAAGGTGTCACTGTGATTTAAAAAGGAGATATGGTGTCCGTGAGGGCCTTCTTGGCGTTCAAGGTTTGGACCACTGCCTTGATGTTGAATTAGATCGCTGGCTGAGCCGAGCTCGTTATTATTACTTAACGGAAACAGCTCAAAACTTCCACTGCCGTAATGAGCAGTACTAACAAATTCACCTTTAGGATCAATAGCAAGATGACAAGCAAATTCGCCGCTCATTGACACATCTTGGTTGTGGTTGAGCTCCCCATCATCGTTTATATGATAACAACTTAGCACAGGCTGTTGCTCTGCAAACACCTCTTGTACACAAAACAGTAAATTATTTTTTGTTGTGATGAGGTAGGATGGATTGATGGCTATAGCTGTATGTTTCAGATCGGAAAACTCGCCAGTATTAGTATCCAATAGGCAACTAACAATACCTTCACCTTTATTTTCCATTGTGCCAATTGGCGCCGAATAACAACCAATAAACACTCTTTCACTTGTCATAAGTGCCTCATATTATGCAACATTAATCAAATTTTTATACAGTAGACATGCCATTATTTGGCGCTTTTCACATGGTATTTTCGCCAGCAACCTTCTCAAGTGCGCATCTACTCACACCTTGCGCATGTTGCTACGATATAACTAAGACGCCATCGATATCGCCAAAGATAATATCGATGGGGTTAACTAGTACCTATTGTTGAAGGACTCAGATAATAATCAATTGATTCAGCCCTCATAAGACTATTAGCACCATACCTATCGTCGCAGTACTGACAAATACCTACGATTCGTGTCGAATAGAGTAAGACTGAATGAGAATAGATAAACTGAAGGTTATTTGAGCGATTCAACAACGCCCCTGATATCGGTCTCAGGACTACTGTCGCCTGATCTCAATTCATTACCAAAACAGGGGGGAGTGGCCAATAAGTATTAGCTCAAATCGTGAAGATCTTTTTCCAAAGGTTTGCTTAGACGAAAATCACTAAAAATGACTTTCAGGCTCTCACGTTCAGGTGTGCAGCACATCGCACCGACAAATCGTTTAGTTGCCGCAGGGATGGTACAAAGACGAATTAATGGCCAGGTAACGCCATCTTGTGAGTATTGCAATCTGAGTACATTATTTTTAACTGTTGCACGCATCCAAAACTTTTTAGGATCACCATGAAAAGGACCAGTAGCCCAGTCAGACTGTCCGTTAGTCAGAACACTACTCATTAATGATTGCTGATCAGCGAATTCAATTCCAGCTTTACACCAAATGTGCTCTCCCTGCTCAATCATTAATCCTGCCTGATCGTATAACTCACAAAAATCACCTTCAATACAAAGCTCAAAAGTGAAATCACCCTCGACTTCACAACCAAAAATATGGCCGCTGTGGCGATTAAAACCATAATGGGTTTCGCGCCAAAAATCGGTATTATAATCAGTCATAACAATCATTTTATCATTATCCTGTGACCAGGATTTCGGTTGGTTGATCCACTTACATAGAGAAAGATCCATAAAATTCGTTACCTTTTATTTGTAATAAGTTTCCTAACTTTCAGCCAAAGACTAAAGGCTACTATTTGTCTGTGACTTGTTCTTATTTGTTTGAAAACGATATAAATCGAACACAAAGCGGCAGACTAAATGACAAAATAGTCACAATACCAAAAGCAAAACTCAGTGTTGTTACTTGTGCCAGTAGACCAATTAACGCAGGTCCCAAAAGAATGCCTGAATAACCAATGGTAGATACGGAAGCAACAGCTAACGCACTCGGCATAACCGTTTGTTGCCCTGATGCAGTAAACAAGATAGGAACGATATTTGACAAACCAGCACCAATAAGAAAAAAACCGCACATCATTGACGTCAAATTTGCTCCTAGTACAACCACGGTAAAACCAAATGAAGCAATTAGGGCGCTGAAACTGAACACTCGTGAACGTCCAAAGGCTGAAATAATGCGATCCCCAAGCAAACGGCCTGTAGTCATTGCGACAGCGAATACCGTATAACCTAAACCCGCTTGATTAGAACTGATCATACTGTGACTAGTAAGCAGGATACCACTCCAGTCCAACATTGAGCCTTCCATGATGTAAGCAACAAAGCAGAGAAATCCCAGCAAAATAACGAGAGTTGCAATTGAATAAACGACCCTGCAGCCGAAACGGGAAGCCAACACACCAGAAAATGGCATCATTAAAAATGACCGATACCAAATGCCAGCAATACCAACCCCATGGTGCCGTTATCAGCCAGCAGGCGTTCTTTGGCTAAAGGGATCAAAAGTGCCCAGGCAGCTGGGCTGACCCCGGCGATAAAAAAAGCAATACGTGTTGCGAAATATAATATGTGTAGTTGAGCCGCCATAAGAATCTATCCATATGACAATTTCAGGCCGGAACTATTATAATTTCTCAATTGGTGTCGTGATCATATGAAGTGCTCTCTAATGTAAACATTTTGAAATAGCATCACCGCACCAACCGATGAATGCAACTATACGCACTGTAAGCCTATGCACATCATCCCTTCTTATTTTTTCTTTGGCGTAGATGGATCGTAAGCGGGGGCGTAGAATTGAAGCAGAGGTAATGTGATAACGCACGCCTTATTTACAATTAATTCATTTACTCATAAGGAAATAATATTCAATATAGCGTTTTGATATTATCTAAAAATTCGCTCCTGCGATATTTCGCAAATGCTGAACATTTAAAGTATTGGACTATGTTTAATAACTTTGTTAATGATTCATTACACAGCAATTATTGCTGCCAATGTCGCGTTTGACAGTGAATAATAACTCATTATACGTCTACCCTAAGTACATAGTCTGATTTTTCGTCGCCAAACCACAGATCGTATAATTTATCCAACGCTTTAGCCTATTTATCAACGGCCTGGTAGCTATACCTCCACTGACCGTTGACGTTGATAAAGGTCTCGTCTAACCGCCACTAAGAGGTCTTCGACGAGCCTGATGTTCCAGTAAGAATGCATATTTGATGGTCCACCGATTAATGGTTAAGTGATGTGGTGCCCGGCATTGTTTCTTAGGTAGAGCAATTTTAGGGACGTGGTAAGTGATTATAGCGCTCGCCACTATTCCTTATGGAAATAAAGAGCTTGCAGCGTGGCTCCTGACACCGTAGGTGTCCTATCTTGTGAAAACCTGATTTCCATGAACTAAAATTGAATAAGAATGCAACTAATTGCAGCTCATTTTTAGGCGTAGAACCATTACAGACATCTGAATTTTTAATCCTGTTGATAAAACTTACAGAAAAAATAATTATCACAAATAGGTGCCCGCGATTGTATAAGGCCACGTTATAACACTAAAGCTACGTAATTTTTTTGATGCGATTAGGTGGTCCGCCTAACCAAAGCTCAGAATCCCTTCTTCCAGTTCTGTCATTTCTTAGAATTACAACCGAAAGCCAAAAAAAATTAGGATTTGATTTCCTCCCCCCCCTCTGACTCAGCCCTCTCCCTCCTAGAGTTGGGAGGATGTTTAACCGGACTA
>NZ_AMZO01000014.1 GCF_000331515.1 Photobacterium marinum | reverse complement strand
GTGCTTTTAAGCCATAACGCCTGCGATAAGGTGCCCCACACTGAACCAGCAAAGCGCACCGAACGCCATACCAAAACCGCCGAGTGTAACGGGTCACCTTGATTGCCTTGTTATGGCAAACTCAACGGATTTTAATTACTTACCAGATACGCTACTGCTACAGAAATATCTGCTCGAACGCCTGCCAGTTTACCCTACCGATAAAACCCGAACAGAAATTGATACATAACTTCATGAACCAACTAGCAAAATCAGTAGTCATTAGATAAAGAATTACTCTTTACCAACAGATAGAAATCAGAAGCTTCGGGAAAAATAGCAAGGATTAAAATCTAATAACCCTTAGCCAAAATTTGATAACTTTCTTTCGATGATGTTTCTGGCATTTCTTACAGCGAGAACAACTGGAAAATCAAGCGTGCTGCGGACAGAGCCAGCCAAATTCACAGTTCGTTATACCGCAAAGCGCTCAGTTATATCGCCAGAGAAGATCGGCTTAATAGCCGCTAAGCTTGACCCACAGACCTTGAAGCGAAAACCACGTTGCCTGTGCTTTTAAGCCATAACGCCTGCAATAAGGTGCCCCGCGCTGAACTAGCAAAGCACACCGAACTTCATACCAAAACCGCCGAGTGTAACGGGTCACCTTGATTGCCTTGTTAGCTGCAAGGAATTCATAAACTAAATGATTCACTTCATTCCAAAGTTTAATGGCGGTAGTTCATTATGGGCTAAGAAGTAATCTTTAATCAAAGCATACTCCAACTCTTCTGGAGAGTGTTCCTCATCTGAGCTATAGAAATCTATGACTATTTCATCAGGGTGATCTACATGAGCCAAGAAATGCATTAATCGTACATTTGTTTTTTGAGACCTTACTTTCAAACACTCAAGCAAGTCTGTTCCAACAACTGTCATATCAGATTGATGATTATAGTTCTTGAATCTATTTTGAAATCCATCTGTCGTACAGCCGATTTTAAGAATACTTGAGTAGCCAGAAAACCTTGGAATCTTATGAGACTTATATCGGATGACATATGCTCCGATTTCATTTTTAAAATTAGATGTTTCAATTATTTTTCGCTTTCTAGTTTCCTCAGTGCGACCGCCGCTATTAGAAACAAGAGTTAAAGTTTCTGTGTTTTTAAACTTCATATTTTTCACATTTTATCAAAACGATTGAAATTGATAGCTAACGCCGAACATAAGTTGCGCCCCACAAAACCAGCAAAGCGCGCCGAACTTCAAACCAAAAATGCGGAGTAAAACGCGTCAACTTGATGTTTTTGTTATGTTTCTGAACCCGAGATAACCAGTTCGCGTTTTAGCCGCATTAAATTGAGCTTGGTCAACAAATGGCCAATATTGTAAATCACCATCAATGCTATTCTGTTGTCGAATGCTTTTTCCAAGAAAACCAAAGCTTAGCTTGTGTAAAATGCGTTCTTTAAGCGTCGGAGTTGGCCATGAATATTCGAAATCCGACTTTAGAAACAGCACCCATCGAGCAACCATTGACTTATCTGTACTACATAGTGCGTTTTTGCCTCGAAGCTTATATTCCTTTGTATCTGAATATAGCCCCCAAGCACCTAACCAAGCTATTTCACGAATTGCCATGTCTTCAGAGGAGGGAATTCTATCTTCGAATTCATCATTCGTGATTTGACCTGAGCTTAAACTACGAATTAGACTTGCTAATTCATCTCGCGCTTTTCTATCAATCACTGTAACCTCCTCGAAACATAACGCCTGCAATAAGGTGTGCCCCACTGAACCAGCAAAGCACACTTAACTCCGTACCAAAACCGCCGAGTGTCACGCATCACCTTGATTGCTTTGTTATGTGTTTTTGCGCATATTAATCAAATTTATATTAACACCTTCTAATCGCCCACTTTTTAAGGAAAAATTGTGCAATTTACAATTGAACTCCATATCAATTTCAACAGATGGCTGAAGGTTGTCCGTATTTTGAGAAATAAAATTCGCATTTCCTTCATGAACAGCATCGTCAAAATAAAGACTTTCAAACTGTCCTGGAATTAAGTCTTTTTTCATAAGTGATGTTGTTTTGGATATAGTTCCTGCACAATGAAATCTAACTTCAGCTCGATCGAGCTCCACATTAAATGGCGATAAGTTAATAATCTGAAAGTAGAGCTCAAATCGAGGGACTTCACAAAGATTCATAGAGGCCTGTCTATGTCTTGGCCTAAGATCTACATATATCAGCTTTGATAGCTTTTCTGGCGTAAATATTCGTTTGAGTACACACCCTGGTAACCACTTGAATAACCGCCAAATAGTTGAAATTGACAAACCTTCCAAATATGAATCTCCTTATTAATATACACATAACGCCTGGCATAAGGTGCGCCACGACCAACTCACCAAGCTCACTAAACCCCAAACCAAAACCGCCGAATGTAACGCGTCACCTTGATGCCTTTGTTAGCTGCTCTCCGCTTCGCAAATTTTATCATTCCGTCTTTCATTAATAGCTTTAGCTGTTTTATCGTTGCGACTATCTCTAGCCCACATGTAAGCCTCAAGCAAATAGTTAAACGAGAACCAATAACCCACTAACAAAAACCACTCTCCCGATGTTAATGCTGTAACACCGTGTGTAAACACTAAAACCATTAAGGCTAGAAGCAGCCACTTCAGGCACATTAAAACTGCTTGAAAAAAGAATTTAACTTGATTAGGTACATCTTCCAATTCATAAATATTCTTATGTACAACATATTTATAAAAATACATTTCCTCATAAACTTTAAGAAACAACTTGCTATGGCAAGCGGCTTTCTTGAATAAAAACCTAATAAAGAAAGTTGCAAATAAAAATATACTTGAAGCTAAAATATTAACTTCAAAAGGACCTAAACTATTTATCCTATCTAAAATACTAACCACTTAACTCTCCTTGCAGCTAACGCCTGCGATAAGGTGTGCCCCACTGAGCCAGCAAAGCGCACCGAACTCTATACCAAAAATGCCGACTGTAACGCATCACCTTGATTGCTTTGTTATAATTTTACACTTTCTCAGGTAGTATGAGTTGGCATAATTTTTTTGAGTGATAATGCGATGGATCCCAATGTCCATCGGTTAGCACAATATTATCAACACCTAATTTTTTTAGATCAGAAACAGAGTAATACCAGCCCCACTCGTCATGAACTTGACAGGAATATCCATCTACTTGCCCCATTATCGGCAACTTAGAATTTACGCCTAAAGACTTATAGAATTTAGTTTCCATCACCCGAGCTTTAGCAATATATTTTTGGAATGATTTTTCTGCGTCTGGATCAGGTAACTTTTCATATTTTTGATGTGCACTACCATGCCAGCCAATGAAATCTTTTTCTGAAACATACTTGTTAACACCAGCTGGAAATACATAATTAGCACAAGATGAAAAGCACATTTCATTTACCTCAACATCTATACCATTACTTCTAATCCAATTAGCAAACATCATAGATGATGTCACTTCACCACCTGGACTATTTATATTTATCCGTTTGATTTGGTGACCTTGGGCTTTATCTAAAGCAATATTAATTGATTCCTCGTTTAACTCACCTTCATAAAACAAAACATCTTCAACAACTTCAACTTTTGCAATCTCAACATCATCTAAGGGTTGAGATGCACAACCTGATAATATTGCCAACGACAATATACTCAATAACTTACTCATAACACCATTGCTTAATTTAAAATTATAACGCCTGCGATAAGGTGTGCCCCACAGAACCAACAAAGCACACTGAACCTCATACCAAAACCACCGAGTGTAACGCATCACCTTGATTGCTTTGTTATATTTATAGTTCTTCAATGTTTACTGGTGATGGGAAATAACTGTAATTTCCATAGTAAATCTCTTTGTTTCCAGGGTGTGGGGCATAACCACTTATACCATCGACATCTATAATGTAGTTACTTTTGCCAATTAAGTGCTGTTTTACGTATGAAAACTTTTTAGGAAATTTGTACTTACCTTGGTTTTTTAATTTACCAAAGACAAGAAGAAAATCTGTATTCTCCTTTAAAATCCGTCTGACCTTCCGCTCACAAGCTAAACGTAGCAAGTCAGACTTAAATTCTTTTGGAGTATCAACTCTTGTATACAAGTTGAGCATTACTATCTTCGAGTAGAGCGGCATTCGTTCATAAACAAAACGTTCCAAAAAATGCAGAGTCTTATCTGCATGAAGCTCATTTGCATTACTTGGGTTTTGTCCAATGATGCATAGAGTATTATTTGTATCTCTATCTAATAGAGGTATTGTTAGTGACACTCTGTGCTTATCATCACCAGAAAAATCCGCTGTTATTCCAGCAATATCGACCTTATAGAAATGATCAATTCTCATGGTAACCTCTAATAAATATAACGCCTGCGATAAGGTGCCCCGCACTAAACCAGCAAAGCACACCGAACTTCAAACCAAAACCACCGAGTGTAATGGGTCACCTTGATTGCCTTGTTATGGCAAACTCAAGGAAATTTAGTCACTTAGCAGATACGCTACCGCTACAGAAATATCTGCTCGAACGCCTGCCAGTTTACCCTACCGATAAAAACCGAACAGAAATTGATGCATAACTTCATGAACCAACTCGTAAAATCAGTAGCCACTGGAGAAAGAATGGCTCTTTACCAAAAGATATAAATCAGAAGCTTCGGGAAGATTTGTGAAAACTGAAATCTGTTAGCCTTTAGCCAAAATTTAAAAGCTGGTTTTCGATGCAGTTTCTGGCATTTCTGACAGCAAACACAACATTAAAATCAAGCGTGCTGCGGACAAAGCCCGCCTAATTCACAGTTCGTTATACCGCAAAGCGTTCAGTTATATCGCCTGAGAAGTTCGGCTTGGTAGCCGCAAAGCTTGACCCGCAGATCTTAAAGCGAAAACCACGTTGCCTGTGCTTTTTAAGCCATAACGCTTGCGATAAGGTGTGC
>NZ_AMZO01000013.1 GCF_000331515.1 Photobacterium marinum | reverse complement strand
CAACTTATCTCAGGACGGGACAAGGAGTATAAAAAAGCCTGATAATGAATCATCAGGCTTTTTGTTCGCTTAACTGTCTAGGAAGGAAGTTAATCGCGATTATTCTGGCCTCTCGCTCAGGTTAGCTTTTTGCCTGGCGACGCTTCGACACATCTTCAGCAAGCTGGCGCAATACTTTTTCAGTATCTTCCCAACCGATGCAAGCGTCTGTGATGCTCTGACCATACGTTGCGGCTTTACCGTCAACAATATCCTGACGGCCTTCAACCAGGTGGCTTTCTATCATCACACCAAAAATTGCGTCATTTCCGGCAGCAATTTGCTGGCCTACATCTTCAGCTACTAACATCTGACGCTTGAACTGCTTAAGGCTATTCGCATGGCTGAAGTCAATCATCACTTTCTGGCGCAAACTGGCCTTTTCAAGTTGCTGGGTGATCGCATCGACATGCTCAGCGCTATAATTTGGCTCTTTACCACCACGAAGAATGATATGACAGTCATCGTTACCCTCAGTCGAGACAATAGCTGAATGACCAAACTTGGTAACAGACAAAAAGTGGTGTGACGCGCTGGAAGAACCAATGGCATCGGTGGCAATTTTAATATTACCGTCCGTACCATTTTTAAATCCGACCGGGCAAGACAGGCCAGATGCCAGCTCACGGTGAACCTGAGATTCAGTAGTACGGGCACCGATAGCCCCCCAGCTGATCAGATCAGCTGTGTACTGAGGAGAAATCATATCCAGAAACTCAACCGCAGTCGGTACCCCCATATCTGTCAGATCCAGCAACAATTTGCGACCAATTCGCAAACCATCATTCAACTGAAAGCTTCCATCCATGTACGGGTCGTTGATCAGGCCTTTCCAGCCAACGGTGGTACGCGGTTTTTCAAAGTAAACCCGCATCACCACTTCCAGATCCCCTTTCAACTCCTCCCTTAATGCTTTCAGTCGCTTACCGTAATCAAGCGCTGCAACAGGATCGTGAATAGAACAAGGGCCGACAATCACTAATAAGCGATCATCTTCATCATTCAGAATCTTATGAATTGACTGACGAGCTTTATATACTGTTTCAGAAGCAGTTTCTGTTGCCGGGTACTTTTCCAGTACAGCTACTGGTGGCAATAACTCTTTGATTTCGCGAATGCGTACGTCATCTGTTTTGTGCATGCTTATTACTTCCCGTGTTACTCCGCTGGCAACCGTAAATAATTATTTACAAGCTTGGTTGACAGTAAATTTCATATCCAATTGACTTTAACCTACCTCTTAATTTAGGCATGTGCAAACGGTATTTGTAATTTAACTACATATTTTTTCTTCAGAATTCACTTGCGAATCCAAAATCTCTAATAAATTTCACCAAAGTAGTTAACCAATCGCACAATAAAATCCTACAACAGATAGCTATCCATGCATAAATAATGAGCAACAAATTGCACCTTTTGCTCTTTTGTGGGTTGTCGCTTTGAAATACCCCCACGAAAGCAATAACATAAGTTCAACAAGTTATACCTAACGAGGTCAGTATAGTGTCTGACAATGATGTCATTTCATTTAGAAATGTAGATAAATGGTACGGTGAATTCCATGCCCTAAAAAACATAAACCTGACCATAAAGCGTGGAGAACGCCTTGTCATATGTGGCCCTTCCGGCTCTGGCAAGTCCACTTTGATTCGCTGTATTAACGGGCTGGAGAAATACAATACAGGCCAACTTTCTGTTTCCGGCCAACTGCTTGATGATAAGCACCTGCGCACTATTCGCGGCAAAGTCGGCATGGTTTTTCAACATTTCAATCTTTTCCCTCACATGACCGTTCTGGAAAACCTGACTCTTGCTCCCCGCCGTGCGTTAAAAATGCCAGAAGCCGAGGCCGAAAAAATGGCCCGAGAGTTTCTTGATCGTGTCCATATAGGTCATCAGGCCGATAAATATCCAGCACAGCTTTCCGGCGGACAGCAACAACGCGTCGCCATTGCCCGCTCACTCTGTATGAAACCTGATATTTTGCTGTTTGATGAACCGACTTCAGCATTGGATCCAGAAATGATCCGTGAAGTTCTGGATGTGATGAAAGAACTGGCTAACGAAGGCATGACCATGGTGTGCGTAACCCACGAAATGGGGTTTGCCCGTCAGGTTGCCGATCGGGTGGTATTTATGGACGAAGGAGAAATTGTCGAAACCGCCCCACCTGCGCAGCTTTTTGACGCCCCAGAACACCCTCGCACTCGTCAATTCCTAGAACAAATACTGAGCTATTAATTCTGATGTCGAATAAAACTCACTTTCTAAGTTCCGGCACCAAAATTCTCAGGCCTGTTCTATCCGGACTTTTCCAGGTTGGTCTCGTCGGACTCGGTTTGTTCTGGCTGCTGAACAGCGGTGCTGAAGCCATGAACTACCGCTGGCAATGGTATCGGATACCTCAATATCTGTGGTTTGTTGAAGACGGAGAATGGTTTCCGGCCGAACTGCTCGAAGGTCTTATGGTCACCCTACAGATATCAGCTGTTGGCCTGATTTGTACCTTAGCGATTGGCCAGACTACTGCCCTGCTGCGCCTCTCAGATTCTGTTGTCGGTCGATCCCTTGCCCGTGGTTACATCGAGCTGATCCGTAATACACCACTACTAGTACAAATTTACCTGTTGTATTTCGTATTTGGCCCGGTACTTGGTTTAGAGCGATTTACCACTGCGGTTCTGGCACTGTCACTTTTTCAGGGTGCCTACACCGCTGAAATTTTCCGTGCCGGGCTCAATAGCATCGCCAAAGGACAATTCGAAGCCGGGCAAAGCCTGGGGCTGACAAAAACTGACTGCTATCGCTTTGTCATCCTCCCACAGGTAATTCGGCGCATTCTGCCGCCATTGACCAATGAAGCCGTATCACTGGTTAAGAACTCCTCGATCGTCAGTGTAATGGCGATTTTCGACTTAACCACTGAAGGCAGAAACATTGTTGCCGACACTGCCATGCCATTCGAAGTTTGGTTTACTGTTGCCGGCATTTATTTATGCGTAACCCTGGTACTTTCAGGCTTTGCTGCATGGCTTGAGCACAGGCTCAATGTTTCGTCGCATTGATCAAGAATTCATAAATTAAAAACAACACATTACTAATAAGGAGAAAGGACACATGAAACGCCTTTTAGCTACATGCTTGGCTTTACTGTCGTTAGTCATGGGCTCCTCAGCCATCGCCGGAGATACAACCGCTCTTACAGCTATTAAAGAACGCGGCACTTTACGTGTCGGCCTGTCCACTTTCGTCCCATGGGCAATGCGTGATAAACAGGGTGAACTGATTGGTTTTGAGGTTGATGTTGCCCGTCGCCTTGCCGATGATGCGGGCCTGAAAGTTGAGTTCATTCCAACCGCATGGGACGGCATTATTCCAGCCCTGCTGGCGAATAAATTCGACGTGATTATCGGTGGAATGACTATAACAGAACGACGTAAAAAAAGCGTGTTGTTTTCTATACCTTACTCTCACAGCGGTATTCAGCTAGCCGCAAATAAAAAGTTAGCAAAAGATTTAACTACAATTGAGAGCTATAACAGTCGTAGAGTTAAGATTGCTGTTAGACGCGGTGCAACAACTGCAACACTAGCGAAGAAGCTTTTTCCTAGAGCTAAAATTTACCAGTTTGATGATGACAACATGGCCTTCCAAGAAGTGCTAAATGGCAATGCTCATGCTGTTATCGCAAGCACCCCTAAACCTGAACACGAAACACTAAGACATTCATACCTCCTATATATGCCTTTCAAAGATCCACTAGCAAATGGAGATGAGGGATTCGTAATGCGTCTAGGTGATGACGAACTGAAAGCATACTTCGATGGATGGATCGCTGCTCGAACAAATGATGGGTTCTTGCAAGAGCGGTATGATTACTGGTTTAAGACCCTTGAGTGGGAAGACATAGTTGCTGACTATTAACAAAAATTCAACTACCGATATAGTGGATCGCTCTAAGAGCAAATAAAAAAACCGCCTACGGCGGTTTTTTTATTTGCTCTTCATCAGCATCAATTATAACAGTCTCACTTCAGTTCCGAACTTACTGACAGTATCCCGAAGAACAACACCTACATCACAATTTTGAACTACAGCACAGTGATATGCTACCAGCCACCTACGCACCAGCAAGCAAAGCAATAATTGTCAAAGAAGGAATAGTTATGAAATATGGTTATGGCTGGGAAAAACTACACACAGCGGTTCACTCGCTAGCTGCTTCACAAACTCAAAAAGAACGACTGGTTAACGCACTTGTTTTTAACCTCACACATATCACACCTGAAAATGATTTACCTGAACCTATGCATGAAGATTTCAAAAACTTCATATCTGAGATGACTTCTGTTGAGCCGAAAAGTGATGAAGGTAGTTATCAAGCTACTGTGAATACACTTGACCAAATTGGTGTTGATCGAGCTATAGCAAAGATAATTGGTTTCTATGATACTGTATGCCGATACAGTGAACCGTTCTAAGCACAATTGTGAATAGCCTAAAAAAAATCCTGACTACACAAATAGCCAGGATTTAATCTAATCGTTTGAAGCACTGCGCGTAGCTCATCCCTTATCTAACAATTTATCTATCTTGTCACATAAACGATCAACGGTTTGTGTTAGGTGTTTCAAATCGTTTGAAACATCCCGCGCTTCTAATTTTTGTAATTGTAATTCGTTTTCGAACTCATCGGCCTGTAGTTCTAACTTTTCAATAGATGCCATAACTTGATTAATTAGCCAGCCAATAACACTACATCCAACCGTTAGACCAAACAGAATAAAATCACTAACGTCTATATTCATTCTGCCCCCTACTCTTTTGGAAACATAGCTTTTACTGGTTCAACTAAATCTGTTTTCCATGCTTCTATACCGTAGTGATACAGATAATCTAACTGATCTCGAACATCAGGATACGACCACTTACGCATTAATTGACAATGCTCTATCTTCCATTCATCAATACTAAACTCATACGATGGTGGTTTGGGTGCATCCTCAACTCCGCGATAAGTTGCTAACCACGGATAAGCGTCAAACGTTTCAACCTCGATTACTTCAATTTCGTTTCCTTCTGCATCAATAACCGTTGTCTTATGTTCTTGCTTGCCTTCTTCAAGCTTCTTTCGAACACCGTAGCAAGCATCAATAGCACCCTGATTAACTTCATCCCCTGCTAACAGTTCAGATAGTTTCATTTCGTTAGAAATGTATTCTTCCTCTACTTTCGCGTATGGATACAGACCTGTTAGATACATTTCGATAAAGCCGTCAATGACGGCTTTATCTTTACCAGTTTTGATTACTGTTTCTACATCCTTGATTGATTTGGTTTCAAGCTCGGTAGTAACTAAACCTGAAACGCCTTCTCTTTCATTTTTAATATAATTATATCGTTTCATAATTACCCCTTGCTTATAACCAACCAATCGGCATGGTTAAACGTTTTGTTCCAAACAGAACAGAGTTTCCATTGTTATCTGTCATTACAGCCGTTTTGTTACCAATAGGCATTTGATTAGACTCATCACCCCAACTTTTCGAAGTCTCATCCCAAACCAATTCTTTGAAGTGATAATCAAGGTAAGCTTGATCATTAACGGCTGAACGAGTATCCAAGCATTTAACTGCTGGCGAGTTATCCCCTCCTAACATAGACACTTCAACGTGTTGACAGCTATAGATAGAGTCACTGTTTAGTTTATTATCAAGTAATGTTTTGGTTTGTAATGCTAATGTTTGCAGGTAGCGTTTAGCTGCTGTTGCTGTAGGTATTTTAGTAATAAGGGCTTCTGCTAATAACCCGCCTCGCTGAGATAAGTAAGCCTGTGTTGCAAACACATCACCAATACCCGCTATGAAATCCTGAACAGGAGAATTATTACAATCTTCAACTTGATGAGCGAAAGCTTTGTATGGGTAAACACCAATACGCCCAGCCGCATTGTGTCCACCAAGTGTAGTTGCATTTGTTATTGGATCTATATACGGAGTGCTATTTACCCACGTTAAACCGTTGTCTTTGGTGTTAACCCCTGATGATGTTTTCACAAATGATTTTCTTGAAAATTTAAACCAAGTAGCGGGATTCCCATCGGGTATAATTGGATTCCATACACCCAACCAACCATTTTTCAATGTTTCACACTTAACGATATTGTCAGGTGAACCAATCACCTCTGTCATTTGGAACTCACCGGATACAGAGATATCAGCTTCCATTTCGAACACGATATATGTATCAGGTGTGCGTGGATAGCTATCCTTAGTGCGAATATATACCTCGTTAGATGCTCCATCCAGTTTGGCGGTGGTGTAGAACAGCTCATGTCGTTGCAATGAGGCTATAACAGTATTTCCATCAACGATATGCACCTTTGTAAACTCACCGTTATCAACTAACCCTACAAATTTATTATCCAAGAACCAATACGGAGTGGTTGATACTGTGTTTAGTGTTGGGTTTTGACTGATACGGATAAGTTTCAGCTTCTCAGCACCGCGATACGTTCCCGCTTTAACCTTTGCATCAACCCTTGCGTAATCTTCTGCTGTTACTTTATGAGCACTAAGACGCAAATCATTAACACCACCTAAGCCATCTGCGTAGATTGCATTGTGGAATCGGCCATCTGGGCGTTTCGGAGAGTGTCCAATTTGTCCACCCCAATTACCACCACCGCCTTCTTGCGAACCGCTAGGTAAGTATTTAAAACAATCCTTACTTGTTTTTTGGAGATGTGACGATACACCCCACCATGTGTAAGTGTTGCTATCTCCATCCCCTCTCCGCCAGCCAGCAGTCCCCATAGGATTTAGCGAGGGATGATCAGCACCTTGATTAAGTCTAGGAACGGTGCAAATTGGCAATAGGAAGCATAAGCCGTTGTATGCAATAGTTTTATCGTATCCCGTATTGCTTGGGTTAATTGCCCCAAATACACCCGCCCCACCGTTAAACTTAACATTGCTTGATTTAGCGAAATAACCACTAGACCCTTTGTTGTGCTCACCAAAGGGTGACTCAATACCGTCTTTAATACCCTGCGGCTTTACAAAATTAACGTTGTTAAATTTCAAATCCGTAGCTAAGGGCATTGTGTTAAACCAATCGCCATTACCAACGCCTTTAAACGTTCTAGCGCGGATTGACCACTGGCAGATTGTGCCGTCTACCATGCGATAGATATTGTTATCAGGGTCATTAGTTAAAACATCTTGATCATTAGCACTGCAAGCATGGAAATTAACACCTCGCCCACGTAGCCCTACTTGCCCGTCATACATAGCAAAGAATGAATCTGGACGACTAGCATCATCACTAGTCACAATACCGTTCATTTTTGTCGCTAGTGACTGAATACAACCGTTAGGATAAACATGATCGCCTTTATGAATTGGGCGCATAAATGCTTCAATAGCGACTAAATCAACACGCTCTGTAACTACTTGCTCTGATGCTTTTCTAACACTACAATTTCGAAGTTCAACTGTTGCGCCTGTTCCAGAGCAATAGAATAAAAGGCTAAAAGAACCTGTAGTTGTTGCTGTAAACTTAACCTCATGATATCCATTAGAACTAATTGATTTTGCTAATTGATATCCCGATGTATCCCTAACACGAAATTGAACGCTACCAACTAATTCTGAGACATATCCGGCGATGACATATTCTTCACCAGCAACAAATGAAATACGGCTAGATGTCTCAATAAATGCATTTCTACCTGATATTTTCGCCCGTCCACCTGATAGGTCAAAAATGCCACCGCCTTGCTTACTCCAATGACTATCTTCAAACCTGAAGTCACCATTTTTTAATTCAAACTCCCAAGCTCGACTAACCGCTTCGCTAACTGTAGGAGCAACATCCCCATATTTCGGATCAATGTCTGTCAGATAATCAACTGTTTCGCCAGTTTTAGAATTATATGTGCGGGTGCCTTTTTCGGCTTCGGGGAAAACCAACTGCGACTCGTTAATTGAGTTAATATTTGCCAGATTTGAGATGAAACCTGCAATGTTTACATAAGGGGTAACTGTTTTGGATCCACCCAGATGGGCGTTAGGTTTTGATGTTGCTCCGAGGAATAGACGGTTAGGAAATGCTCCGTGTATATACGACCACATGCCATCATTAATTATGCCTGTTGCTGGCGGGTAATTCTGCCCCATATGAACAAAGCCACTTGCTGCGAAACGATCATTATTAGCCGCTAGCATAGCTTCCATTACACCCTGAGTAGGAATATTCTTGCTAACTGTTTCAGTCGTTAATACTTCATCGTTACCAACAAGAATTTTTGTTCCTTCTTTATTTTGTTGGAACTTAATTAAGCCTGAATTAGAATCTTTGCCTTTATCACTAGAACGGCTTTGATCTAGATTACTTAGGTTGAAATTAACAATCTGGCTTTCGTTCTGGTTAACTAGATCTACATTAAGACCACCATCAATTACTTTAAAAGTAGTTGTATTAGCCTTATCTTCATTTTGAGAAATAGTAATATCACCCTTTACAGTTTGATTACTCGTAAAGGTGTTACTGTCTTTTAGATTAGCCTTGTTTAATTGTAGGTTTTCAATATCTTTGTTTACTTCTTCTTTCGTATATACGTTCAAAGAAGAAGGTGAAATTTCTTTAAAATAAACACCTATTTCGTTTTTATCTACAGCAATTACTTTACCTGCTGCACCTGTATACGAATCAGGAAAATCTTTTAGTTCACGTAGAGACTTAGTTTTATCTAGAATCTGTGAACGAACTATAATTGTGCTTCCTGCTTGTTTGCGCACAACATAAGAATCAGACGTTTGGCCTGATAATATTTGTGATTTATCAACTTTAACCACTATCGCCATTTTAATCACTCCTTTGATTAAAACAATTATTGTTTTCTATTCTTTATTTATGATTAAAGTAAGAAACTAGAATCGCCACCCTTCGCTGTATATGTGTAATCATCAACAACGGTTATAGATAGATCCATTAATGTCTCTACATCTTTTTCTTCATCCTGTGGTGCTACTTTTTCTTGAATTTGAATATCACCATAAAAGAAATGTGTTTGGCCTGCCTGACCTAACTCGGTTGTTTTACTAGGTGGGATTTTGATTTGAAATACACCACTTACAGCATTGGTTACTGTAATAAATGGTGTAATATCAATTACAACTGGATCATTAGGTGAAACACGACACTTACAAGTAATATCTACTTGTGATAAATCAATCCGTTTAATTAGATTTTCAGGATTCGTTCCAGCGTATAATTCATATTCTACGAAAAATGTATCTCCCCGTTTAATCGTCCACTCGTCCATTGCTGTCATTAATAGCTCCTTCTTCTTTTAATTTGCCAACAGTTTTATTAAATCCATTTCGTAATTCATTTCGTTGTGTTACTAATGGGTGATCTTGTAAGAACATTTTTTCTAACTCCTTAAGGATTTTAAAATCAGTTTCTTTTAATTGCTGTTGGTATTCGTTTTTGCCTAATGCCTGATATTCAGTTAGATGATATTTAAGAGGAATAAACCTTTCAGGTTCATAATCACAATCAGTTTCAATCTCATATAAAATATCCGGCTGACAAGTGTATTTATTTATGTAAATTTTATAATCTGCTTTAGATACATCATTAACGATATTTGTATGATGCTCTCTATTTATTGTGCCTGTATCCGATTCGACATAAACAGTTTTATCCATAAGTATTACTTTTTTAATAATCCTTACAGCTAAATCAGTTGCGGCAAAATCTTTGCCGCAAACTAACATAGTTTTCGCTATTTGATATTCGAATGGGATCTCGCTACTTTGTAACGTTACCATTTTTAATTACCTGTGATAGTCATATTAAATGTATTTATTTTTGTATTAGAACGCCTTAGCCAATAAAATTTAATTTCCGGCCCTCCTAGATACATACCACTACCATAATAATTAACCATGCCGCTAATAGAAACAGAAGAACGCGCATACATTCCTTTTTGATCTTCTATATTAAAAGAGAAAAGATCATTCAATGGTGTAACCGTAAAAGAAATATTATCAATATAATGGAAATATGTATATTTCGCTTGAAATCCATTGTAATCATGCGCCAACATGAAATGAACATTAAACACCCAACGACAACCATCCCTATCAATGGTGATTGTTTGTGAGGCTAATTGAGATTGTGCTCCTGATGACTTACCAATAAGATTATTAAAGTTAACTGTAATAGTGCCTGAACTAATGGTTTTAAGCTCTCTATCTTTATTGTCATAAATACCTAGCGACAATGTAAATGTATTAGGCGAGCGTGTGCCTTTTATTGGTGATACACTTGGATCAGGCGCACCTAACATGCTTGGAATTAACTCTGTATGCATTGGTGAAAAAGTGCCACTAAAAACAGGCTTTTGACCACACAGTCGATGACGTTGCATGTTCTTCCAAACCCATTCACCACCAGTTTCTTGAATCTTTCCATCACTTGTATAATTAGCCGATACCACATTACTCACACTAGTTTGTGCTGTATCGCTAGTAGCTGGTTTATTTTCGGTGTCGATTGTTCCTAAAGCCCAATCATTAGGCGCATTCACATTAACGTTACTAGTAGGCAAACATAAGTAACGCGGTTCTGCTTCTGTGCCTTTATCACCATCATCAGCTTCAGTTGGAACAGTTACCTTAGATGAACCAATGATTAAAGCACCTTCAATAACTGAGCCTCTAATTTGTGAGGATTCAATCAAACCACGCGCTTTTATGTTCTGGAACTCTGAAGAACCATCTTTATTAATGCACCAACCACTATTATCAGCTTTATAGTTATTCGAGTGAATCACATTACCTATTTTAAGGTTAGTAATTGCACCATTAGCAATATGACCTTCTTCAATACTTGCCTTACCAATCAAAGCTTTTTTGATGAATACTTTATTGTCCTTAACTTCAAAAGCTGTCTGTCTTGCGCTTCCTAAGTATTCCCAATAATCAACATTTGTTAAATCAATAGAACTAGGAACATCTTTCTTAGCCTTATACATAAACTGAATAGCTTTACCGTTTTCAGAAAAAATAACAGGACTATTTACATAAGTTCCTTTTGAATACGTTTTAGATTTATCATGAACCGTATTACCAACACCATTAAAGACTGTAAAACTATTTGCGTTTACTGCAAACTCAGAACCTTTCAATCCTTCATTCATTAAACCAAAACCAGAAAGAACACCGTTTACATCTGTTTGAACTGCATATTTAGTAGTAAGACCATTTAAGCTAGAGTTAATCACATTAAGGCTAGCTGTGTTATCTCCTACCTTTGTTTGTAATGATGATAGTTGATTAACGTTCGCTGTTGTCTTATCTGAAATAGCCTCAACTGAGCTATTCAATGATGCTAAGTTATCACCAACTGAAGTAACTACAGAATCAATTCGTTTACCTAATGAGCTATCAGCATTTGTCCTTGCTGTTTTTTCATCTTTTAGATCTGCAACATTACTATTAGATATACTAGTAAGAGTATTAACCTGATTGCTTATTACTTCAATTTCAGTCTTTCGAGTGGTAGCCTCTGATTCTATAGCTGCTGCTCGTTCGCCTTGTTCTTTCGTAATAGCATTAGCTCTCGCCTTTGCTTCTTCTACAATATTCGTTTTATTCTCATCAATAACGCTAATTTTTGATTGTAAATCTTGTGATAATTTAGACTCATCAATGTTAGTCAAATAATCATCAATTGAATTAAGAGTTACGCTATATTCATCAGAGTAAACAATATTATCACGCCCGAACTTATCATATGAGCCTAGACGGAAATAATAGGTTTCCTTTGTGTCTAATGTTTCAGTGATATTATTGTCTGTTGTATCTTTCCATAAGGTATCAATAAATGGTTTGAAACCTTTCTGTGTTGAACGATGGATTTCAACAGCTTGAAAATCTTGTTGTGTAGGTAGCTGATAGCGAACCATAAGAGAAGTTAAAGATGTATCAACAACAACGCCTGATAGTTGTGGCATCTGTTCGTTTGTAGCTGTAATAGCCGCCCACGGTGAAACACCGCCACTTTTACCAACAATTCGAACCTTTAGCGTAACGTCACGCTCTAGACCATCATCAGCATTTTTATCAAAGCTATATACATAACTGTTGTCAGTTATAAACTCAGTGCGCTTATAAGTGTTACCTGTATAAACCTGGATCTCGTAGTGCCGGATAAACCGCCCTAGATTACCGTTGCCGTCTGCATCCGCACCTTCCCCTTTTATATCAACAGCTTTCATATCATCCCAACTGAAGGAGAAATCAACGCCTTCAATGGTTAGTTTGCTCGTAGCTGAAGTGTTTAACTTCAATCCTGTAACCGCTGGATAGACCATTGGATCAGTCATATTCACATCGTTAAGGTATTCAAAGCTAGAAAGCACACCGAACACATTACGGTTAGCAACACGAAAATCATAACGTGCGTTTCGAGCGTTACGGATAATAATTTCTTGTCCATGTGTTATACCGTAGCGCGACCATGTTTCATCTGTTGAAAGCTTCCAATCAACTAAGGTTTCACGGATAACAATAGAATCAGGGTTAGTCCATGTTAGTTTACCTGCCCCTGTATCCTCTAAAGAAAGCTGTTCCCATTTCAACGCTTTTGGTGTTGGCACTTCGTATTCATTAGGGAATTTATGACTTGGTGATTTTCCGCCTAAGCTCGTTTCGTTACCTGTGTAAATCCAATCTGAATATTCAATACATGAGAATTGAATAACACCAAAGTTTTTAGCATCAAATGATTTAACAGTTTTTACTACACGGAATTTCTTTTTATCCCAACCTTGCTCATTATCAGTAATCGTAACTACATCAAACGGCTTAACCATAAATGCTTCATCATTCGATTTAAAAGAACAATGAACGCGCTTTTGTGCGCGTCTGAATTCTACGTTAGAAATCCATTCAACAACTCTTTTATCTTTTGTAAACTTCAGTTCAATAGATTGCGCTTTAACTTCACCATCCTTAGTAATAATATCGTTTTTCTGTGAAGGAAAAGTTAGATAGTTTTCTGAATAAGGTTCAACACTATCGTTTGCATCATTGAACTTAATCTGAAGTTGATTAAAGTAACTACTAGTAGAACCATATGAAGTAGTGCTAGCACCTATCATATTGCCTTCATTGAAGTGATAAACAACTGGTGAAGGTTTATCAACATAACAATAGAATTTTCCGCCTGTCTCGATTAAGTTACCTTGGAAACTAGAACAGATTTCATCAATATTGTTTCTTAGTGATTGTGCTTGGTTAACAGTCCCATTGCATGTTAAACGAATCTCGTTTAAATCACAGTAGTTAGCCGCTTCAATAAAGCTACGTGTATCAATTGAGCTAACATCTAAACCAACACCCCAACGCTTGTTAGTCAAATAGTCATAAAGGCATAGAGCCGGATTATCACTATATGCAATCTTATTGTTTCGAATGTCTTTGATACGGCGACCGCGAACAATCGCGTTTAATGATGGTTGTGAAAAGATTTCCGTGTCTTCTTCTAGCTCTCTGTGCATTGATACAGCAATACATGCTCGACCACGCACACGGTGATCCTTAGACCACTCGGATGATTGACTATCTACCAGTGATAAAGCTTGCTGATTATCACCACCAAAATTACATTGAATTTTGATTGCCTGACCAAAACCACCATCACTTTTAGAAAGCGTATAGATTTGATTTTCAAGTGGTCGAATCCCTACAGCCTTACCATTCAAATAAATTTCGTCTATGCCGTCTATGCGCCCTTCTGAGACGACATAGACGCAAGTTAACCACTTACCATTAATGTGCTCATAAATTAACGCTGACCCTGTTCTGTTGCATCCATAGACGACAGGAATAACCACATCTGCGCCTGAGTTGGTAATACCTGCACCAAAATCCGAATTAGGAATATCAGGTTTCATAGCATTCATTAGAACGCCTGCTGCAACTGTTCCCGCGATTGCAATACCGATCACTGCCGCTGCTGTTGCCCCGGCTGCTGCTGCGCCTGCTGCGATTGCTACCCCTACTGCTACAGGTGGCATTAATGCACACTCAGTTTCAAAGATTTATTAGATCCTTGAACTGCCGTGTTAATAGAAATATTCATTGCTACTCTCCTTGTATACATAAGAACCACGATCCAAACGAACCGTGGCTCTATTAATTCCTTTCTTTACTATTTGCTTTCTTTTATTCGAAAATAACGCGCAGTCATGCCCTCTATTTCATCCAATGAAATAAAACTGGCCTTTTGTTTTTTATCGCCTGATTGAAACAGCGAATTCCCCATATGAATTAAACAAGCAAAATAATCTTGTTTGATATCAATCAAAACAATATCGCCTGTTGAGGCGTAATTCTTTTCCATTTCAACTGAGTAATCTTTTAAAAGTTCATCAATATTAGAATAACCAACTAGTTTACTAGCTCGTTTCAATCCTGTTTTGAACGTCTTATATTTATTTAGTAATGTTTCATGAAATGATGAACCTGAGACAATATCTACAACTTTCAACGCATTCATGTAGCAATCATTGACACCAGTTTTATATTCTTGTTCTTTTACATCCTCTACGAAATCATGAATAGAAATTAGTTTCTCTATTTTCATTCAGCCCCCTATTTCCATTTACCTACATATCGTTTCTTACCTGCGTATTCCATCCCCTTATCATTAGGAAACCAGAATTGTTGAACACTATTAGCTGTTCGAGTGCCGTTAGTTTGATCAAGTCGTTTAAATTCATTAACTGTCTTACAAGTAATGGTTAGCATTCCTTTATCTGGATCTTTTGTGAAAACAGGTTGATCCAAATATCCAGAATGAATGATTTCATCTGAAGTCACTACACCCTCATTAACTGAAACAAGATAAACTTTAACAGGCTGGTTTAGGTAGTTTTCGTTTTGAATTTCTCGCTGATAAACTGGATCAATACCTACTAGCTTGATTGTCATCCCTTCAGTGCTAATGTTCGCACTACTATTTAGATTAGAGATAGAAAGTAAATCACCATATGACCGATAAAGATCACCCTTATATTCAATATCATAAGGTGCGTTAGTTAATCGAACGTGTAGATTACTATCTTTGAAAAACAGATACGTTAATAGATATGGTGTGCCTAAGCGCGGATTAAACATATTAGCCCCCTAAATCCTCTAATGCTGTGAATTTAACAATAAGAACTTCACCGTTTTTATAATTAAAATCATATTGACCTTTTTCTAGGCGTAGTTTGAATTTAACCTCATCACCAAATACTACAGGTGTATGTAAATCTACAGGTTTACGTAATGATGGTTTAACTTTAAGAACACCATTGTTTTTTGTGTTCGCTGTTAATGTGTATACTTTTGGATCGTTTAAGAATTGGATTAATTGACCTGATAAGAATGAACCAGAAAAACCACTAACATTAATGTTAGATACTCCCGCACCTTCCGCAGTTGTTACAACAGGTGATCCATATAGACCACCTAAAGAAACCGTATCTTTTTTTAACTTCATATAAAAAGGTAAACCGTCACCCTCAATTGAAGCAATAAAGCCTCTTAGCTGTTGAGCATCCATTGCATTTTTACATACAATGGAAAACTCAACTTTAAATTGTTGTAAGTCACGCGAACGCATAAGAGTGCTTTTATTCTGGCTTGTATGTTTCCAATTAAAAAACTCACTTGATACCTTGACGTTAGCCAGCATCAAGTCAGGAAAATTTTCAATAGCCATATTGCCTCTTTATTAATAACCGTGTGATTGTTTTAAATCTGATAGTTCAGCTGCTATTAGTTCTCGATGTTGTGTTAACTGTTCTGAAATCCATTCAGTTTCACCAACAACATTACCTTCGATAGTTAAACTAGCATCAACTTTAAAAGACGACCCCGCTTTTTCTTTCGTCTGATTGTATTTAGTAAGATCGCGTTGTAATGCACTGCCTAACGTGTCTGAACTCTTTTCTAGATAAGTTGATTGCACTTGATCAGCAATGCTGTAGCTCGAATCGTTAGCTGCTTCAGATTGAACAACAGGCTGACTAGGTTGCATTGAAACCGCCTTAACAAGCTGCTCGCTCATTGCTTGCTGTGAAACCTTGCGTGTATCCCATTCATCAAGGAAACGCTTTAGTTTCACGTTCTGTGGCTTCTGAACAACACGCTCACCGCCTTGCAACATCCAAGTTTGATTACCTGTGTTTGGGATTTCATCAATACCGCTGTGTGCTTGTCCTGAGTATTGCTGGCCTGAAATCATAGAGAGCTGAGCCGCGCCCATAGCTGCAACCATACCAGCCAATACAAAGCCTACAGGTGGTGCAACTGTTAGAGCTGAAGTAACACCCGTTGCAATGTTCATTAGAGCTTCAGCCATTTGATACTTTTTCTTTTGTTCAAAGGCTTTCTTACGCTCTTTGTTAATGATTGCGTTTCGTTGTTTTTCTTCCTTCTCTAAAGCTTGTAGCTGTTTCTTTTTCTCTTGATCAGTAATGCTATCGTTTTGCTCGATAGATTCTTTTCGTTTATCTATTTCATCGTCTAAAGCTTTTTTACGTGCATCTAGTTCACGCTCTTTAGATGAGAAATACATATCTGAAATTTGACCAATCAAAGAACCTGCTAACTTCATTGAGTCTTCAAACACTGCGCCCCAATCTTTAAAACCAGCACTGTTTTCATCAAAGAAGTTATTCCATGCATCACCTAGATTAGCTAGATCGTTATTTGTAAAACTATTGATTACTGAACTTTGTTTACCAGCCCATGTAATAAAGGCATCAGTAAGTCGTTTACTATTCTCTCGCTCTACATCTGCTCGTTTATCAGCATACTTTTTCTGAATCTGAGTTTTACGCTTTTCATATTCCTCATAAGATACAAGCTTATCGTTAAGACCATCTTTTAAACTATCTAGCTCTTTCCTTTCATTCTGGTCTACTTGAGCAACAGCTAATTCACCTGACAAACCAAGAATTCTTAAACGTTCCATAGATTCCTTGAATCTTATTTCACGTTGTTTACGTTCTGAATTCAGCTTGATATTTACAATTGCTTTCTCTGATTGCTCAACTAACTTTTTGTATTCTTCTGAATCTGCACCGTAATAGCGTTTCTTTTGAGAAAGGAAGTATTGTATATTCTTCAATTTAGTTTCAGTATTAGTTTTCTCTCGCTCCATGTCTGTGTTGTGAGACTGAGTAAGCAAACTAATGTAATCACCATTAAAAGAAATAACACGTTGTAATTTATCTTCACTAGCTTTGATTTCCAAACCAGCTAATGAAGTATTACGTTTATTTGTGGCAATCAAAATTTCAGTATTAAGCTGTTTTTCTAACTTAACAATAGCTGCATTATTAGCTTTAATGTTTTCTTGTTCAGCCTCAACATCTACACCAGCAGCACTGGAATTGATTTTATTTTCTGACTGTTCAATCATTTGTTTGTTAGCAGCAATCAAATCAGCATATTTACTCTTAGCTTTAGCAACAACAAAAGAATAATAAGCACTAACACGTTGTTTTTCTTTTGCTAGATTTTCATCAGATAACACTAGTGTTGAACTAGTCATATCAGATAAAGCGATTGTTTTAGCCTTCATCTGAATTTTAATATCTTCTAATGATGTGCCTTGTTTCTTATAAAGAGCTGTTAACTTGTCCTCTGCAACTTCAGCTTCCTTTGCAAACTTAATAGCTTGCTGTCGATGCTTCAGATTAGCATTCATTGTGTTATTTGTTTGACGACCATTAGTTAAGATTTCATTGTTCTGTTTTTTTAGCTTAATAGCTGCATCGTCTAGCTTATCTGCTGTTGCTCCTAACAAAGAGTTAGTTTCTTCATAGCTAGCATTAAAAGATCGAATTTCTTTATTAAGCTGATTCTTGTAAATATCAGATACTTCAGTAAGTAAAGCTGCTTGGTTTTCATGATTACCAACAGTTGCAACACTGTGGTTAAGTGCTCTCTCTAATTGTTTATCAATGCCAGTATAACCCTGAAGCATTTCACGAACTATCTTAGCTTGAGCATTAATAGCTTTAGCTTCATCAATACTTGTGAATGCACCAACACCATTTTCTAAATCTTTTAGCTTCTTAATTTCTGCTTGAATCTTCTGATAATTAGCTTGACGCGCTTGTAGTCCTTTACCCTTAGAAATCTTTTCATCTAATGAAGTATATTCAACACCTAAATCTGTTAGCTCTGATTTTAATAGATTAATTTCATCTGCTGATTTACCCGCTGAAATAGCAAGGTTTAGTTCAGTTTCTTTACTAGTATATTTTTGCTGTAAGATATCAAGTTCACTAGTATCAATTTTGGTTCTGAAATTTAATTCTGCTTTATCATCCAACAGACCTAAATCAATCATCTTCTGTTGAATTGTTTTTAAGATACTGACTAGTGAAGTTTTGAAAGTATCAAAGCCACGAACAATATTAGATAGTGCAACTAGGAAATTAGCTACTGTATCTCTTACCAGAATATCAACACCGCCTGACTCTTTCGCTTTCTTGGTGAATCCCTCGATAGCATTAGTCATTGGTTCGTCAAGCATCTTCGATACTTCACCCGCAATGTTGCCAAAGAAACCAACAGCAACACCTTTCAAACGTGCAAGGTTCGCTTGCATCTTCATGATTGCTTCACGGTTATCTAGTGACACTTCGAATAGTTTTGCTTCATCTGTCATCTTACGGAAGTAACTAGCACCTTGACGCAAGATCGGTAGCATTCGATACATGCTATCGTTAATTTCATCAGCCCAGAATTGTGCTTGCTGTAGTGGTAGCTTTGAAAGAACATCTGAAAAACGCTCAAACTCTGTTGCTGCGTCCATCTTCGCCCATTCGCTTGCTGACTCATTAATCTGGATAAAGAAAGGTAGTAATGCACCTGAACCAGCTAACGCGGCGTCTTGTGTCCTTACAGACAAATCTTTCATTGCATCAGTTACTTGTTCCAGTGTTACACCAGACATTGAAGCAATGAGGTTTAGAGCGTTCATCTTCTCGTAACCGATACCAACACGATCACCTAGACGTTGCATTTCTAATGTTGTTTGTGCTGCATGAATGGTGAAAGCCAGTAAGCCAGCTACAGCCGCGCCGCCTGTGATCATAGCGAACTTGCTAAACTTACTAATTAGTGATGTAACAGCTTTCCCTACTCCACTTATTTTGTTTTTCACCTTATCAAGCAATTTGTATAGCTTGATAAAAGGTGCTGACATAACCTTGTAAACTGTTCTAAAAGGTCGCGTTAGGTTTTTAATGCTTTTCTTGAACAGATTGAAAGATACTGTAATAGGTGCAAATGCTTTCTTAACTGCCCTATTCATTTTGATTAAGTTAGAATCGAATTTATCAGCGACCATTCGTGTTTTTCTTTCGAACTCACCAAAGGTTTTAATCATTTTATTGGTGCTTCGAGTAGCATGATTTTCAACCCTTGTTAATGCTTCCTGAAATCGTGCTGAATTAGCTTCGAAATCAACAGACAATCGCGCTACTGTGTAAGTCTTTGCCATTGTTTGAACTCCTTTTCAAACCAAAAAAAAGAGGGCATAAAGCCCCCTTAAACGTTTGGATTTCCAAATCCCCGCATCATTTCGAGAATTTTGTTATTTTTTATTTCGGCTTTTTCTTCTTCTGTTAAATATTCCTCTGGAATTTCTTCCGAAATCCAAGGGTATATATCAACAGGTTTCAATTGATTTTTTGAATCACGATTCTGATTAACTATTGCCGATACAAGATAGCCTTGATATAAAGCCTCTGTTCTTGCTCCGAATGGTTCATATGCGTGATAAATTTGTATTTTTCGATATGTTTGAATAGGTAGCGACTCGATATATTCAAAAGTCCAGCCTGTATGAATGGCAAGCCTGATTTTAAACCATTCATCCCTATTCCTTATTAGTTTCCCGCTTCTTCCTTTTCTTCTTCAGGTGTTAGACCAAAGCCGGATAACTCAAAAATCTTGTTTGTTACTTCTACAATTGGTTCTTGATTCTTTGTTAGAAGTGCTTTTACATCTTTCTCTGTGAATAGATGTTTACCGTTTTCATCAACACAACCGTAAATCATCACATAAACCATTAGATCTAGTTGTGTTCCTTTATTTGCTTTCCGTTGCGCCTTTGCCATTTCACCAACAGACAAACCCTTGACCATTACATCACCGCCCCATGCTGGAACGTGAACTGATTCAGTTGGAAGATCATCTGCTGCTAGAATTGCTTGTTTACTTAGTGCCATTTTATACGCCTCTATATAACTGCCGCCCCCATGTAATAAAAAGAAAGCGTTTCCTTTGGAGGCATTAAGGAAACGACTTACATCTATGTTTATTTATCAATTAGCTTTTATGCTTTGTGAGTGACTTTAAGACCACCTAATACACCAACAGAACATGTTAGAGTTCGAACACCATCAGCAGGTGTTGATAGACTCCAAGAAAGAATATTTGCATTCATTGCAACATATGTTTCCGCTGAACCTGCAATTAGCTTAACTACTAGTGAGATTTGTTCACCGTTATCAAATAGTGCTTTTAGTGGTTCGTGTTCAATCGCTTTGTAGTTCATTACTAGATCAAATGGTGCTACAGACTTAATGCCAGCTAGCGTTACAGTATGACCATCACCGGCATATTGGTTAACAGTTACTGTTGCTGCTGTATCTGCAATATCAGCAATGTTTTGAATATTTGTAATTTCTTTTGTGCATTGAGTTACGCTTTTATCCAGACCCTCAACATAAAAAACTTTTGAGTTATAGCCTGTGGTTAGTTGGTTAATACCAGCCATGTTTTTATCTCCTTATATCAAACCACTTCGAACTCGAATTCGATTGCGATTTCGTGTAGCTTGTTTTCGAATAAATCCTTTTCGTTTACTAGGCGACCTAATAAGATTTGATTTGCTCCTAAGAGTCCTGAGCAACAATGAAAGATTTCAATAATTGACTGAGCTAGTTCCTTAGCTCGCTTGTATTCAACATCAATAACATTGAATTGAATTCGATATATTTTTGTCCCTTGGTTCTGATAACTAATATTTCGTGTAGAGCCTGTATCGGAATAGACTATTGCGGGTTTGATTTCGTCTTGAGGCAAGTAGTTAGGAAAGATTCGATCTTTTACAACTTTTTCAATATTAGATTTAGAAACAAGGTGCGTTCTTAAATCTGTTATAAACATTATTTATTATTTGTTCTCCTTGATTTCTGTCTCATAGCGTTAATGTATTGTTTAGCTACTCGATTTCGATTACTCGAATATTTATCAAGTTCCTTGCTAACGCTTTCTTTGAAATTAGATAAAATAGAATCAACGTTTTCACGTAATGCAGGACGCAGAAACGGACGCGGGTTTAGCATTGTTAGCTTTGCTTTGTAGTTAGGCACTTTAATGCCGAATATTATATTTCTTTCTACTGTGCTTTCCTGTCGTCCGAATTCGAGCCGTGAAGCGTAATCTTCTGTTTTCGCCCCTGTCTTAACCCTTGCCCTAAAGAACGTTCCATATTTACGCGCTCGTTTATTTCTGAGCTTTGTAGTAACAGACAAAGTAATATCATCTCTTATATGAACACCTTCATGATTTGGATCGTAAGGTGCTTTTTCTTTAGCTGCTGCAAGAACAGGTTTCATTGCTTCACGCCCTGCTGTATGAACAGACTTCCGACCTAACACCGTTCCTATATCAAGGATTGATTTTTGTAATTCTTTTAATCCGTGAACACGGAACGTTGATTGTTTGATCATCGTCTTTCCTTAGCAACAATTCGTAATTCCCTATTCAACCAATTAACGTTATCTACGCTTTGAATATCGTATTTCTTATTTTGAAATCTGATATACATATCAGGTGTGTATTGCTCAATAACTCGGGAATACCTTGTTTTAAACTCAACTGTTTGAATAGCTATTTCAATATTCCCGTTTACTACTTCCTGACCATCTAATACTTTGACTTCACAATACGGTTTAGCAATCAATTGCCAGTTGTTAACGTATTCGCCTGATTCGTTTTTTTGTTTTGTTTGCTTATAAACCTGAATAACATGTTTTAATTTACCTGAGCGCATAATCACCCCTCAAATAAACGATATGTTGTTAACAGGTTCTTAGAACCAAATGGAATCATTGCAGCATTAACACCCATAACTGTATCTTCTCGGTTCTCGTATAGATTACCCACGATTAGTAATACAGCTTGCTTAATAGGTGCTGGAACTTCCGAAACATCAGAAAAGCCGACTGTATATTTAACCTCCACATCAAAGTAACTATTTTCAAAGCGAATAGAGTTATTGAATTCATTTACCTTGAAACCATCAGTAATAACAACACCTGAAGCTTTCACTTCTGCATTAGAGATATCACCGAATGGTAAAAAGATAACCTCACCTTTTGAAACTGTTTCCTGATAACCATGAATGTCTGTTGGCAATAACTTACGATGTGTAAAAGCTTCTGCCCATTGTGTTGCTGCTTCGATTTGATTAAGAATTAAATCATTATCGAAATCATCAAAAATACGTAGATGTTGTTTAGCTTCATCAATTGAAATAATAGTTTCTAGGGATTTATTATTAGTTTTATAATCCATTATACCGCTCCATTTTGAAGCGGTATTTTCATACCGCTTTTATTACAATTAGGCTGCTTTAACCTTGATACCAATAACCGCTTTGTTGTCACCAATCATTGAGCCAACACGACGATCAAAATAAACCTTGGTAACACCTGGAGCTGTAACGTTATCTTGTAGCGTTTTCATACCACGGTAATTAATGAACTCGTAACCGCGTTTGAAATCACCAAATAGAATTGGATATTTACCCGCTTCAATATCATCAGCGTAATCATCAATAGTTACAGGGAAACCTAGTAGTGTGCCGTCTGAACCTTCTGATACATCTTTAGTTAGGTAATAACGGCCTTCTGCGTCTTTTAGCTTCGCTAGCTCTGCGAATGTCTTACGGTTGAACATCCAACGCGCATTAGCACGGTAGCCAGTTTTAAGCGCGTAAACAGTATCAATTAGAAAATCAATAATGTTCTGTGACAGAGTTGAACCAGTGCCGGATGCAAGCTTACCTTGTGTGCTAGTAACACGATGAGCAAAGTGTTCTACAGAACGTGCGCCTGCACCCTCATCAGGTTTAACAGATTCAACATCATCAAAGTGTTCTAGGATGCCTTTTGGCTTGTTAGCACCGTCACCACGCCATAGGCTTTCTGAAATAGCGCGACCCATTTGATCAGCAATATCAGTAACCATATAGGATTTAAGGTCTACTGCTGGATCTTCCTGTGCTTCATCAGTAATGAATGAATACGCTTGAACCTTACCAAGAACAGGACGGATAAACTGTAGTGTTGGTGTTTGGGTGAATTGTGGTGCTGCTGCTGCGGTATTCTCACCTACCCAACGCGCACCCGCACGTTGTGCGTCAACTAGTCGCTTGAACTCAGGACTTGATAGAGTTCGAGAACCAACCACGTTTAGAATTGCGTAATCATCTAGCAAACGCTTTAGAATCTGACGTTCCATATCTTCAACGATTGCAACTTTACCTTCTGCATCGTTGGTTACGTTCATATTGCCAGCTTTAACTTTTAGCTCGCCTTCTGCGCCTTCATATTCGAATGACTTCGCATTGATAATTGTTTCTTTTAGAAACTGGTTAGTTTCTTTTACATTAATTTCTTTTGCTTCCATTTCGGATTCCTTTCCAAAAAGTTGAGGACGGTTAGACTTTGCTGAAAGTGTTTCGATTGAGTCTTCAAGTTCTGCAACTGCTTCCTTCAGCTCGATAACTTGAGATTCTGATTGCTCTGATTTTTCTTTTAGTTCTTTAAAAGAAGCTTCAAAGGTTTCAGCTTTTTCTTTGATTTCTTTTACTTCATCAGCGTGAACACTTTCTTTTTCAGAAATAGCCTTAACGCCTTCTAGTAATTCATTTAGTTGTGTTTCAAATTCCATTTGAATATCTCCATTTACAAAACAACACGCCTTCGAACATCCCGTTCGAATGAATGCCTAGAAACAACTTCCCGTATGCTTCGATGTTTTATTTATTTATCTTTTTGATTAATTGCTTTGAATAGCAGAAATGAGGTTTTTGATTTGATTAATCTTTTCTTGCATTTCTTTTTCAAATTCTTCTTTTTGAATTGTTCCACCACCAATTGCTATATAACCACGTGCTAGAAATGCTTTTACTTGCTTTTGGGATAGTCCAAATTGTTCCTTCAGTGCTTTTTCCATTTGTCGCTCTGTTGGAACTTCACCATCACCAATTAGTGATTTAACTGTTTCGACTCGGCTTAATTCATTACAAGGAAAAGTCACTACAGAAATTTCTTTTAGTTCGACTTCTTCTAGATAATTGGTATTAGTAGATGAATCGTATGTTTCCTTTTTGACTACGTAGCCAATAGATAAACCTGAAATAGCACCTGCTTTCATTAATGCATGTGCTTCACACGCTTTCTGAACTTCAAGAACTAGCTGACCTTCAACGTATAAGCCGTGTTCGTCTTCCTTCAGAACGTCATACACACCAATAACTTGATCGCGTTGGTGCTGCCAAAGCATAGGGATTTTTCGCCCTGACTCGGTAATAGCCTTAATGCTATTTAGGAAAGCACCTTTCCGTGTTACATCACCTGCATGATCTTTATAATCAGCAACGTTTGCATAACCAGAAAAACGTCCTTCTTCGTTGATTTCCTTAATAGAGAAATCAACCTTGAATTGTTTATTCTTCATTCTTTGGAATCTCCGTTTCCTTTGGTTTTTCTCCTAACTTGCCGAACGTGTAGTTATTCGTTGCAACAACATGTTGATCACCGCCTTTTTCAAACGGTTCTAATCCAAACATTTCACGAACTTCGTTAAGTGTTAGCGCACCCATTGAAAACAATTCCTTTGTTAATTCAATTTGTGCTTTCGTATCACCCTTAATTAAATGACTGTAATCCAGTTCGAAATGATAATTTTTGTGTTTACCTGTGTTCAGCATTCTATTTATACGTGCTGAAATCTTCTCGATATAAGGAGAAATAGAATCACGGTAAAAACTAATTGATTGTTCTTCGATATTTGAAAATGTTGCTCTTTCAAGATCACCAATCATGTGCAAAGGAACACGGAAAATACCGCATATTTCAGAGCGTTGATATTTTCGAGTTTCTAAGAATTGGCTATCTTTATTCGAAATGCTTACTTGTTGGAACTCTAAGCCGTCTTCTAATACAGCTAGTTTATTGCTGTTAGTAACGCCTTTATGAAGGTTGTTCCAGCCTTGTTTTAGTCGTTTAATTGCTTTTTCTGATAGTGATTTTTCTGTTCGAATGATCCCGTTAGGTGTTGCTGAATTAGTGAAAAATTGCTCACCATGTTTAGCCGCTGCCATTGAAAGCCCAATAGAGCCACGGTTAAATGCAATAGGCGACATACCATGCAACCCGTCAAACGTCATAAAGCGAATATGCAGAATGTTATGCTCTGTCAGTCGCTTAAACTCTGTTGGCTGTTCAGGTTCACCACCAAAAGAACAATCGTAATAAACCGATCCATCAATGGCAGTATTTATAGAAACCTGACTTGGTAAAAAAGGAATTATTTCAACAGGGACACCGCGAGAATTGCGGTTAACATAAGCGTAGAAATTACCATCCACGCATAAATGAATTGCAATTTGTTCAAGAAATTCATTCCACGTTTGAAAGTCGTTTGGTTGTCGCGTTAATACGTTTGATAGTTGTGAGCTTTCATTACTAATCTCTTTTTTAACACCACCATCAATTTTAAATAGTTTCGGTTTTAGCTGTCCAAGTGCTTCAGAAATAACACGAATGCAAGCGTAGACAGTGGAATGACGCATAGATTTACTGCCGGAAACATCCATTCCCGCAACTTGCGTATTTTCACCGTCTGCCAATAATGCTAATAGATTAGGATTGTTAACTGCGTATTCTTGTTTTGTTTCTAAAGACAATGGATTACCGTTATAATCCACAATCATTTATTTACTCCATGTAATTACCACCTATAAAAGAAATAAATCTCTTTCTTCATAAATGGTTTCTTTCGTTCCTTCCTCTAGAACTGTTCTCTGTAGACCTGTTATCAAAGCGATAAGGCTATCAATCTTTTTATATTTAGCCCCTTTCTCTTTATGAACCTTTATATTTCCGTTTAAATCTTCCGTAATAAGTGAATTAGAGCAACACCATTCAAAAACAGGATCACCGTCATATCTGACTTTGTTCATTTTGAATAATGCTTCTAGTAACTTACTAGGTTCAGATAGAGTTAATGCGCCTTGTCGAACTTCAACCATTGGCAACTGATCTTTTGTGATTAATTCAATTGCTAGCTGTGTTCCTGCATATGGATCGTAACCAATTTCCTGAACATCAAACATTGTTGCAAAATCGCGTAAATCTCGTTTAATCCATTCGAAATCAACAACGTTACCTTCTGTTAAAGTTAAATGACCTGAGTTAGCCCATTTTGTATATAACTGTGAAAGTCTTTCAGGAACCAATTGCACCATATCTTCTGGTAAATAATGTCGCTGAAATATACTTATCCCGCCATCCTCATCAGGGAATATCAAAGATATAGCTGTTAAATCGCATTTCTGTGATAAGTCCATGCCTATGTAACACTTGCGGCCTTTAAAGTCTGACAGTTTTAAATTAGTGTCAGTGCAAGCCGTTACCTCGTTCATATCTAGCCATGCTTCAGAACTATTAACGAAAACATTAAGGTGCTTTGTAAAAAAGTTGGCTCGTTCACTTGGAATCTGTTTTGCTTTTTTACAAAGCCGCTCCATATCATCGATTTTTTTAAATTCACCTAATGCCGGATTTGCTTTCATCCAAGCTACAGGATCGTCTATTGAATCCCCTTCATCTATCGTGTAATTAGCTAGAAACCAAGTATCATCATTCTCTATTTGTTCAAGAATCATTTTCCCGTAATCAAGCAAATCTACACAAATTCCATCAAGGATCGTCCCTGCTGTTGTAATACCAAGCATTAATGATTGTTGACGTGCTGCTGTTGCGGTCTCTAATACACCCCATAGATTTCTGTCTTTCCATGCATGTAGTTCATCAGCAATACAAAAGTGAATATTCAAACCATCCAATGAATTAGAATCACTGGCTAATGCTTTGAAATTAGAGAACATTGCGGGGAATTCTAAGCGGTTCTGATAGCTCTTAGTTACTTTCTTGAAAGCTGAACCAGATAACATTTTTGAAGCGTCACGCCATGAAATCATAGCCTGCTCTTTAGTCGTTCCCGCTGATACGATTTGTGCGCCTTCTTCTTTATCAGCAAGTAACCCATACAAGCCAATACCAGCCGCTAGAGTTGATTTACCATTCTTACGCGCTACTAATATTGTTGCTGTTCGAAAACGTCTTAGATGCTTTCCTGTGCGCTTATCCTTTTCCTTTTTAACCCAACCAAAGATCGATGCAAATATCCAAATTTGCCACGGCATTAACTTAATAGGTGTTCTAGCAAGTTCGCCTGTTGTGTGGTCAATATACTGAAAGAAATCTATTACACGTTGTGCGTGTCCAACATCAAACATGTAAGGATAATTATCATTTTCTGACTTTTCTAAATCCTTAAAGTGTCTTTGTGCTGCTAACTTGATCCATTTATTAGCAGGAATATTCCCCTTCAAAACGTCATAACAGTATCTATGACACCATTTGTAACTTTGCTCGTTAGGTTTAAGGTTTGGATAAGAATACTTTTCTATATCCAATTCCATTTTTATTTAATCCTTTAAGCCATATAGCTTTTTCATTTCGTTTATATTGTGCTCCATTGCCTTAATAACTGTGTAGCTTTGATTCGTTCTAGTTCATAAGCTTCTGTTTGTTCATCAAGTGGTAGCCATGCTGACTCTTTATTTTTATAAAGTTCATCCATTTTATTTTTATAGAATTCGTTGCGCATATTATCCCTGTAAAAATTTCTTCAACACCTCGGCATTTTCATCTTCCTTACTACCGTTAATATCTTTAGCGGATTTAGGAGATAAACCGGATTGCTTCACTATTTCCATAATGTTTTTAAATGCTGCTTGCTTTGTTTGAACTGCTGGATTTTGTTTGCAAACAGGATAACCATTAGCACCTTTTACAGTGATTGTTTGCCCGTTAGCCTCAATATCTTTTATTGCACTTATATACTCGTTGTATTCAACTGCAAACAAAGCACCCATATATTTATATTCTGCTGACTCAATACCTTTTGATTCCATCGTATCAACGAAGTCTTTAAAATACTTTGTTGCTGTAGATGGAATCCAATTAGGTTTTTTAGGCTTTGCCATATAACCCCCTGTCTAATTTACTGTTATATTTAGTTCCACACTTTTGGGGTATAAAGGTCTGCGCGTTGTAAAAACTTGTCCAGCGTTGACTGTCCGTGTGAAAACCATAGAAAAGCACATAGCCCCCCTACTTAGGAGCCAACAAGCTGTTTTTCACTGTTTTCTAAGGGGTTTTCGGGGAAAATTGGTTGGTTTTTTTGCTGAAAGGCTAAGTTGTTTACATAGTAGGTAGGAGCGCCTGGTATTTCGTGTTGAGTATATTGTTGTCTACTGCGTTGATTGCTGTTTTACAAAATCTAATACGTAGTGCAGATATTCACTGATGATCGGCAATGGTTCACCTTCTTCATTATGTGTAGGTAGTGTTTCACCTGTTAGAAAGTCCATAAAGGTAATGTTGCATTCATCATCTATCAGTATGAAAACGAATTGATCTTTGTATTCGAATAGAACCTCATTGAGTTGTTGAACTGGTATCATTTCTTGTTATCCTTTCTTTTGATTTGCTTAATTTGTTCGATTAACCAATAGCCTGAAACAGTTTCTTTCTGACGGCGTTTCTTTTCACCGTGTGTCTTTATTGAGTGGCATGAATAGCAAAGGCTTTTAAGATTATCCCAATCTAAGCGCTTGCTATAGTCATCATTAATTTCAATAACATGATCCACTATATTTGCTTGCTTATAGACAGAACGGCTTAGACAGTCCTCACATAAAGGATTAGCTAAGCGTTTCTTATAAGATAGATTCTTCCATGCGCGACTATTGTAAAAGCTAGCGTTCTTATTAGCTGTATGAGGTCGTTTGGGTATTTCCTTTGTGTGTGCTTTACAACGTGTTGTTCCGTCATATACAACAGCCTTACAGCCGGGATAAGTGCATTGTTTAGGTATATGGACTCGCATTACTTTCCACTGTGTTGTTCGTCTATTTCATCTAGCATTGCTTCGTATTGTGCTAGGTGAGCGGCTGGTGATTCCTTCAGGTATTTACATACTTCTGTTACGTAGTGAGTGATAAAGGCTTCACTAGCTGCCTGTTTCATTTTGAGAATTTCTGTTTCTGTATACTGATTTGACTCTGCTTTATCTTTCATTATTTCGCCTCTTTTGAATTGTTACTCTATTTATTCAAGCAGGAGATATTTAAAATCAAATCGAATAACTATTCACGAAAGAGTGCATTGATTAGTCAATCAACGCCGTTCATTTAACACGTAGTTGATACAGAACAGGTGCACATTAGGCAGAATGAAATTCTGATATAATCCCATTTTGATTGCCAGATAAGGAGTAAAATCTGACCATTCACCCAATGGCCATAATAGCAACGAATTGTTAATACTGCTGCTAGACAGTTACCTTTCTTGGCTATCATTAGATAATGATTATTTTGAAATAACCAATGGTGTTTTTCTGAAGTTGAATCTTTTACTTACGACATGGAAGTATGGAAGGAGGAGAAAATGGCTGAAAAGAATAATTATCCCATCATCTTTGTTCATGGAATTCTAGGCTGGGGTGAGCATGAGGCAGGTTTTGGAGATTACTGGGGAAGAGCACATGATGTAGAGGGGTATAAAATAGAGTTTGCATCCGTCGGTCCAATCTCTTCTTATTGGGATCGGGCGAGAGAGTTATTTTATCAAATTAAGGGGTATAAGGAAGACGATTGTGATCGCGATTGTGTTTACAAATGCGATGGATATGAAGAACTTCATATCCATAAGGAAACTTTGACTGACCACCTAAAGGTAGAAAAACTTCCTAATTGGAAAAAAGGGAACAAGCCCTTATACAGTGCTTGGGATAAAGATCACCCTATCCATTTAGTCGGACACTCTCAGGGAGCATGGACCATTCTGCTACTGCAATATATGTTAGCTCAAGGCGATTTATTTCCTCCTTATAAAACGAGTGCCCGCTGGATTCGATCCGTAACAAGTATTTCTGGTGTGCTCAATGGAACTACTGCTCCTTATGCAGTATGCAATTTCGATGAAAAAACAGGTTATTACAAAGGCACATCATATCCTTTCATCCTAAACAGGCGATTGATGTATGATTTTCTCGGACTATCACCTATTAACTTATTGAAGACTAGGTGGCATGCTTTTATATCCCCTTATTCTAACTGGGATAGTTTTATGCATGATGTGAAAGAAATATTAAAGACGGGTGGATATAATTGGGATTTAGATCAATGGAGTGTAACTCGGAAAAACAAATCAAACATTATATATAATGAAAAACTAGAAATGCTGTTAAATATGTTATTTATTTTCAAAGTTAATTTGAAAGATTTTGTTTACGGTAAAGACAATGCTGCTTATTGCTTGTCAGTCATAGGAACGATAGAGTTAAACAAGCTGTTTAAAGTTTATGAAGATACTACTTACTTTAGTTATGTTACACAACAAAAGCCCAAGGATTTCCACTTTTTCCTAAAGCGCTTCGGTAAAGCTATCGGCAATTATTCTATTAAAAAACTCATTAAAACTGAATACTGGCCAGAGAAAAACCGGCGATGGCCAGCTAAGGCTGAGATTGATGAATTGTGGCAAAAAAATGATGGCCTTGTGCCTGTTATCTCACAACAGTATCCGTGGCTTGGTGTTGAAGAGGAAAACTATTTCCCTGTTTCCGAATATAACGATGAAGGAGTCCTTTTCTGGCCTAAATCCCCTAGAGCAGGCAATTGGTATACTATGAATAATGTTCTTAATGGGTGGGATCATACTGATATTGTTTTTTTCCCACAAAAGAAGGGTAGTTTCCAATGGAATGAACAGTATTGGTTTTACTTAACTCTATGTTCAAACCTAAATAAGCTACCTATATTGCACCCCTAAAATAAGTAACATTAAAAGCTATCTGTTGATGTGGTTGGTGCCCCAACAGCCGAGCTATGAAGCTTACACAATAAGTTCTTCATACGTAACTCACAAAGAAAAAGGCCAATTAAAATATATATTTTAATTGGCCTCTTTGTTACCACTAGGATTCTTGTTTTTTATATATGAAACAAGCTTATGTTATATACAAAACTTAAAGTAATCACTATAGCAATAATTCTTCCTCTTTTTCTTTTAGCTTTTCAATATACTTGTTAAACTTTTCAATTTCCTTGACAATTTCAGTGATTTTATCCAACGGAATTCTTTTATCTTGATCCAGAGAAGCTAACATTTCCACCTGATACTCACCATTAACCTTTTTAATTCCATGCTTATCAAATAATAAACTTAGCTTTTTATAAGATGGTTCCCATTTATTTATTACACTATATTTGCCAAAGCTGTTCACTTCCTCTGTAAGCCCATCAATCATATCATTCTGATGCTCTTTGAGCTTTTCTAACTGCTCTATCTTTTTCTCGAATTCTTTTTTTTCGTCTGAATATGATTCTAATTCTTTCTCTGCCAACTTTGATTGATATTCATTACTTGCTTGATGCTTCAGCTTTGCAAGCTCTACATTTTGTTCATGTATTAACTTATCTCTAAAATATCTAGATTTCTTTACCAAATAATCAATCGCGAATTGTAGCCACTCCAAAATAACCACATAGCAAAAAGCCACGAAAAAAAACATAATTAGCTCGTTATAGTTAAACTCAAACTGATGGAGAAGTTGCAGCTTAACTTCCTGCTTGCTCCAAATGAAAACACCGATCTCTTTAATATGATACAAAGCATAAATTAAACAAAATGAACCAAGTATAGGGCTTTTCATTCTTGATAAAATTGCATCAATCAACTCTTTCACTGTGAACCTCTAAAATCATAACAACTAACTCATCTGATAAAAATCTATCACAATCAGTTGAAATAATAAATATTGCCTAATATTCATTATGTTACAACCAGAAGTAACCACATTCCAACTAACATTCATAATTTTCAAATGTGTTATGTGTTACAAGAAGAGGCCGCTTGCGCGGCCTCTTCTTACTGAGTAACTATTGTAAATGTGTTGTCTGGTTTACCAACTAACGATTTACCGCTCGGAGTATCCAGTTTTGACACAAAAATATGGTTTTCCACATAATCAACTGTAATCATACAGCTGTAGCCGCCTACAGCTTCGTATAAGTCTTGGAACATCAAAGTTTGTCCCTCTGAACGCCACCTAGGACGTTGTGAATCTTTTTCAAGTTGGCGCGATTTAAGTATCTTAAACTCAACACCATCAACGCCTAAATGATGAACAGCGTTCGAACAAAGTTTTATAGCCACACCTTCACTATAGATAATATTTTCGACAGAAATTCGTCCTCTATTTTTTTGTTGAACTCTAGCAATAATTTCCCGTGCTTCATTGGCTGACTGATCTAACTGTTTCTGTTGTTCATCTGCTGTTGGTTCAGTGACATCTAAAAAAGAACCGATTACAAAAATCAGTGTGATTACTACACCAATAAAAATAAAGAACACCTTAACTATTTTCATGATTAGTTTATAAAGTTTATAAATCATTGTTTATCCTAGCCTTAGCGAATAAAGAATTATATATAACAGTCACTATCAAACATGTTGACTCTGTAAAATACCACGTTCTCATCTCTCTTTACTGTGACTAATGATTCTTAATGGCTTAAATTGATAAAATAAGGCATCGAATAACAGTGAATATCATACATGTTTGAATGCACCTCCTGAGCTAATAGCGTATCAATAGCAACCACATCATAAACACGCGCTCTTACCTCGCCTACTTGATTAGTGTCTGTTGGCTTAATGGTGTAACCGTCTTTATCGAGTAGCAATATCTCTACAAAAACAACGCCTGTAACATCACTCGCTTTATACTTATCACCCTGTCTTACTGTTACTTGTCCTTGTGGCTGTCCTGCTTGAATGGTCTTTACTTCAAAGCTATGTCTAAACCCGTCATAAATTGCCTGGATATCACAATCAGCATAAACCCTAGCTGTAAGCATACTGAAACGCTCTGTAAGCCCTTCCCATTCGTTTTTAATGTTCTTACTAGTAAAGTGTTTAACGGCTGCTAGCTCGCCTATACAGCCGTTAAAACAAGATATAATAGTATTAGTGTTCTGGCTTCCCTTGCCTTTCTGCTTCTCATAATATTCGAATTCGACTATTGATAGATTTTTGATTGCTTCGATTTCTTCTTTACTAAAAGTAATGTTGTATTTCTGCCGTTGTTTGTCTCGAATAGATTTGCGAATATTTCCAAAAGTCCCTTTCATCATTATTCCCCTTATTGATTATCAACTTTTCTAGTAATAGCTTCTGCTTCCTGCTTAGCCTTTCTTGCTACTATTTCGATATCTGCAACACCATAATACTTGTCTATTTCATTTCGAAATTTATTTTCAATCATACAAACTATTGTGTAATGCGCGTTCTTTGGTCGCTTTATCCATGCTATTTCATCTACTTGTCCTATTGAACATCCGTAGTATTTCGCTATATTTACTTTTGCTTTATACTCACTCCCATGCATCAACACTGGCTTTACATCTAATCTTTTGAAAAAGTCATAAACATCAGACAAAATGTTACATGCGATCAATTTAGGGTATTGCTCTTTTTTTATTTTCTTCAATGGAATACCGCAACATATATATCTACTATTATATAAACTCTTTGAATCCGATAGCTTCGAATATTCCTTATACAACCACTTATGCACTAATTTTATTTGTTCATTCGAAAGCTCTGTTAGCTTATGGTTTGTTGGCGGTAATTGTTCGATTTGGTCTTTCTGGTTTATTGAAAAAGCATACGCCTTGTATGCTTCCTCTGCTGCTCGTTGTGCTTCATACTCTGCGTATGGCTTCAGTAATTGCTGTAATTTATTGTCCATTACCATTCCTCATCATCTTCTAAATCTTGTTCACTATTACGCCATGTTCCTTTAGCTACTAACTTTCCTTTGTTAGCTGCTGTGTTATTGTCAACATAAGCCGTCATTGATATGTCGTATGTGTAATCACCTAAAAAAAGTGTAACCATGCTAGAGCCATCGTTTAGCATCACAAAGACAACACAAGCTTCGTTGAACGTTTTATTGTTCTCTCCTAATTCAGTGCATTGCTTACGGCGTGTCTTTAGTGTCCCGAGCGTTACAATACTTGTTGTATCATTTATATCAGCTAGATATTTCTTTATTTTTTTATAGGCTGTAACACCATTTTTATAGGCTGCTGCATCCTTATTTGCTTTGTTTTCTCGTATGCGATTTTTTAGAGATTTTATAGGTGTGGATGGACTAAGAGGAACGCATTCTATTTCGTTACCTACTTCAAAACTGCGTAGTTGCTGCTTGTAACTACCATCATCTAAGCGAACAGTTTTGATTTTTTCAATCATGCGTTTCTTGTCAGGGTTTGAATGGAACAAACGGAAAATTATTTTATATGCGTTTGTTTTATTGACTGTTGAATTATCGAATACATCAGATTCGATTCGTTCAAAGGTTTCAGAGTGGATATCTTTGATTAGAACGCCTATATGTTTTTGCTGGCGATGTTCATTAGTTACGTTTTGTGCTTCCATTGTTTTTTCCCTCATTGCTGCTGTGAGCATTATCAGTTGTAAATGTTGCTAGATATTCGTTTATACGTGATGTGATGTTGAAATCTTCAGGTAAGTTATCAAGCGTGTAGTTGCTTACTCGAATACGTATTACCGAACTATTATTATTTGTTGATTGGCGCATAAGTCCCCCTTGTCTTTTTCAACAATTGTATTTAGTGTTTTGGTTTTGATTTCTATTCAAATGAGGCTTTAAATTAGCGCAAATAATAAACAGACAAACAATTGTTTGTTCTATGTCAATTTTTAGTAAGTGATAATGATGAAGTGATATTGATAGCTAGCTGTTGTGCTCTTTCTATTACTATTAAATTACTAAAGCACTAAAGATCTAAAATACTAAAGTATTAAATTCCTAATACTCTAATACTCTAATAAGACGTGCTGTTTTTCGCGTTGCTCAAAACAGCCCTTACTTACAAAGAGCTAAGGGATTATGGCAAGGGGGATTTGTTCCTCCTACAAGTCGGGGGTGCTTCGGGGAATAATGCCCTACGGGCTTACAATTTAGGGGGAATAGGAGTGCTCCGCACGACTATTGGTGTTAGTAAGCCCACCACCACGCTTTAACCAAAAAAAGCACCTTAAGGTGCTTTTTGATTAGTAAAAATCTGTAGTTCGTGTTCGATTGCTTTACGACTACTCATGATCAAGTAACAAAGGTAAGCCGTGCTTTTCTAACTCAACTTGTAAGGTATCGCCATACTCACCAGCGATAGAGCGAATGAAATCGTTGTAGCTACTTACAGCACTTTCGAATAGCATTTTCCATTCAAAAATATCATCTTCGTTATTATTCGAATGTGCGCATTCAAGATTTTGCTTGTGCTCATTAGCTAGTGTTTCGAATGCTTTTAGCTGTTGTAGATGTTCATTTTTCATTGTATTGCCTCCAATAATAACAAAGCCGCCTTATTGCGACTTGTATTTATTCAAAATTACTTCATTGGTTGTTTTTTGTTCGATGGCTGATTGCTTTAGCTACTAAAACGTAGATTGATGTCGAATTGTTTTGTTTCCTCATCTTCATCCTTCATTAGCTCTTTCCACTCTAGAATTTCTTCCGTTATATTGACCCCATCTTTGAAATACAAGTATGACTCTTTCTGTTCATCATTTTCATAAAAGATTATTGCTGGTTTTGCGTGGCTACGATGCCAGTAGCCATTTTTACGATATTCTTCACGTTCAATCTTACCGTTTTTGTAACGAATAATTGCTGGCTCATCACCGTCACGATGCCATAGACTGTTTTGATAATATTCTTCACGTTCAAACTGACCATTGCGGTCATACTCCATAACTGCGGGTTTATCTCCGTCACGGTGTAGTTGACCGTTTTGATAATATTTTTTACTTTGAATCTGCCCCTCTTCACTGTAACGAATAGAAGCTGGTTTATCTCCATCACGATGTAGCTGTCCGTTTTTATAGTATTCTTTAGATTCAATCTTGCCTTCATAATAATCAATAGAAGCTGGTTTATCCCCATCACGATGTAGCTGTCCGTTTTTATAATATGCTTCTGTTGGAATCTGACCGCCTGCGTCATGATGAATAAGAGCTGGCTTATCTCCGTCACGGTGTCGCTGACCGTTTTGATAATATTCTTCGTGGTCAATCTGACCACTTTCGTCATACCTAATAAAAGCTGGTTTATCTCCTTCACGATGTAGCTGTCCGTGTTGATAATATTCTTCTGTTGGAATCAGGCCACCTGCGTTATGACGAATTTCTGCGGGCTTATCTCCATCACGGTGTAATTGACCTTTTTGAAAATACCGTTCAATCAAAATCTCTCCGCTCTCACCGTAACGAACATGAGCGGGATTATCTCCATCACGATGTAGCTCATCGTTTTGGTAAAATTTTTCTTCCGAAATCGAACCATAGCTAACATAAGCTGGTTTATCTCCATCACGATGCCATAGACCATTTTGATAGTATTCTTCACGGTCAATCTGACCATCCTTGTCATACCAAATAACTGCTGGTTTATCCCCTTCACGGTGTAGTTGACCGTTTTGATAGTATTCTTCACGGTCAATCTGACCATCCTTGTCATAGTCAATAACTGCTGGCTTATCCCCATCACGGTGTGGCTCATCATTTTTATAGTATTCTTCACTTTGAATCTGACCATTTGAGTAGTATGTGTATTCAGGCTTGTTCATTTCTATCATTTTGTAACTCCAATAAAAAAGCACCTGTTAAGGTGCTTTGTGATTTGTTAATGTTAGTGTCAATTGCTCAACAATTACGAACGGCGTTCAAAATTATGTTGTGGTTGCAGGCTATGATCGTTCTCGTAATGGGTTCTGTCTGCTATCCCTCCCCTCTATCTACTACTATCACAACCAGTTCTGATTTTGTTAAGCTGCGTCTACTCCCTCTCTTACTACCCTGTGGCTCTGCCCTCATCAATTGGCTACATTTCACTATAACAAAACGGAATGCCAGTGTATAAAGAGCCTATCACTTTTCATGACTGATTGAATAGCATAAACAACCACAAAGATAGACCACGAAGGATAATACACTGGATACAAAATTTACGGACGCGGATAAGATGTAGTGGGACGATTGCACACCAGCTTCCAGCCTTCACTTGCAAGCAGATCATAGACGCGCCCTTTTGCATCATTTAAGTCTTGACCAACTTCTATTACTTCACCTACTAGCACCATTTCTAGATCATCGGCCTTTAACAATGGTTGAACTTTCTTTCTATGCTGTAGAGCATCACGAACATGCTCTAATGAACTTTCTGTAGGTCGAGTGCAATAAGCTAAATCAGTTGAGATGAATGCTAGCTTTAAGCTATCAGATTTGAACACGCTTACTTTTCGATCTTGAATTTCATAGTTTTGCTTTTTGCGCGTTTTTCCATCGTCGAACTTACATACGCTTGATCTTGCGTTGTTAGCTTCTGTGATTTCCGCTAGCTGTCGTGGTGGCTCTAACTGTTTAGCCTTCTCTTCATTTTTGGCTACTTGTTTAGCCTTTGCAGCAGCAGCCATTGCAGCCATTTTATTTACTGGAACAGGTGCTTCTTCTTTTACTTCAGTTTCCTGTTGTATCGGTGTAATACTGTTCATTAGTATCTTTGCGCCCTCTCATAACTGTCTATACGTTACTATAACAATCATCAATGAAAGCGTATAAATATGTTCTCTAACAATAAGGCAACCTCTCATAAAAAAGCACCCGTTAAGGTGCTTGTGATTGTTAATGGATTACTGCTTACAGTGCTAACATAACAGCAAAGTATTTTTTTAAGCGTTTTTAGCAAAAAAAAATTAATTTATTTTTTGTGCACTACAGCACACGTTAAGCAAATTAAAAACCTGCTTTGCTAGTAGCTAACCCTGGCTCAGTAGTCAAAACATTTGCTCTATCCAATCTGCATCAAGAAACTCGTTAATAGCTTTAACAAGCCCTCATTGACAACAACATGAAAAGTCATCTCCAGCTCTTTTGCATGCATAAAAAAATCCCTAACCATAATGATGGTTAGGGATTTTCAGTCAACGACAAGATCGTTCAAGCTTTCTTCAACGCTCAACACGCTACCAAAACTTGGGATCTTTATGAACAATTAAATCAAGAAATTATCGAGTGATTTTCCTTCATTCTCGATAGCTTCTTTTAGAGGTGCAGGCATTCGACCTTGACCAGTCCAAGTGCGATCTTCACCATCAACTGTGAATTTATACTTAGCTGGACGAGCTGCACGTTTGGCTTTTGAGGCTTTACCCAGCATAGCTATCAATTCTTCAGGCTCAATGCCATCAGCGATCAGCATTTCTCGATAAGATTTTAACTTCTCTTCATGCTCTTTGTTTTTAGCACGTTCTTCAGCTTCAGTTTCTTCTCTTTCTGTTACCACAGATTGTAGTTTCTGTAAGCCTTCTTGAAGATCTTCTACGGTCATTTCACGAGCAGTTGCACGCAGCGAACGTAAATTTAATAGTGTTTTGAATACGTCAGTCATAATTCTGAATTTTATGTAGATAAGATAGGTATTCTAACTTTAATCAGTTCAGTAAACCAGCTAATGATTGATTTAACTTTTCGTTTAGCCCGTAGCCTTCATCAAGTTGCAAAGAGCTGACTGTCTAATTATTCTCTAAAAAACAATGGATGTATTTCAAACTTTTTATTTAAATCAGTAATGTCTAGCTCTGGTTTTTCGAAGGATGAGAAGATAAGTAGTGTATTGGATTTCTTTATCCCTATAATTCCAACAACAAACCAAACCTTTACTAACTCTTCGAAGTCAAGCAGTCTATTATTATGCTCTTCATCATCTGGGTTAGTATTCGGTCTATTTATTAAGTAGTTAAGAACTCTATTCTTGTCACTTTCAGTTAGTTCAGATATTTTGAAAGACTTATATTTAATGAATGATAAGCTGTCCAAATAGTCTTCTATGTGAGAATAGATGCTTTTCCATTCTTTTACTAATGCTTTTTTACGAACTGAATAAAATTTTTCTTCTGCCTCTAATACAATATCTTCGTTCAGCTCGACCCTACCATCACATTCAGAAAGACATAGATTTACAAAGTTTATTGCATCTCTTGGCCTTAACATTGTTCTGTTTATAATAAATTCATCCGCACTCTCATTGGACACCTTGAAGTTAAATATATCTGAAAAAGTTACACACTTTGATGACTGATATTGATTCTTTATCAAATAATTAATTCTATTATCTAGTATCTGTCTAATTTCACACTTATTCCATGATATGGCATAAATTAATGATTGGTCTTTTTCATCTTGACGCAAGCTATTATGATAAATTCCCATAATGATATCGGTTCTAATTGATATCAGAATTTTAACGGATTTAACATCAAGTAATTCTTTAAATGCCTCAAGCAATGCATTAATAAAATCATACCTTATTGAGCTAGAGCTTAGCCATGACTTATCTAAGTCATCGATGCTTATAATGACTCTAACTTGTTTCTCATTAGAAAACTCAGTTTTTATTATCTTTATTAGCTCTTTTTGTTTTCTTAATAGTTCTTTGCTTACATAACTAGACGTTGCAGATTGAATCTTTTTAAAATTCTCTTCTGAAATTTTGCCAGTCGAATTAAACAAACCAGAACCTATCTTCCCTGAAAGCTCGGCCTGCATCTTGTCACTTATTTCGGTAACAATATTTTCATTAAAGAAATTATCTTTATAACTTTCCAGATATTCATTTGCTATTTCTGGCTTATATGGTCTTTTATTTTTACCATACAAACCTTTTATATATTCAAAAAAGCTCTCATATGTAGATCTATAAAGAAGGTTTATTACTTTTACCAACAATACATGAAGCCATAGGGATTTATAGAATACTCTTAAATCAATCCCTTTCTCCATTAAACCTGAAATGAACACGTTGTTATTAATATGTTCAAACACGGTGTTTTCTGCTTCAATGGTATCATGTATTTTAACGGATTCACTCCCTAGAATCTGTTTTAGAAGAGCAGTTTTACCACTCCCTGTTCTTCCTACAATTATGCGTCGAGTAAAGTCAGGGTTGCTTTCACTATAATCAAAGTTAATCAGCCCCTTAAAAACGTCAGATTCATAAAAACATGAAGATAAGAATGAGTCAGTTTCTGCTTCTAATTTACCTATTTCCGTATTTTTCCGAAATTTATAAGAGCTCATATCAACCAGCTTAAATTGAAAATTCTAAGAATCTAACATTACACCTATTAGTGTATTAATTGAATTACTGGTCAACCTGTTTTTTTTGATCGCAATCTCATTGCTATATTGTAAATAGGTAAAAACGTAAACATAGATGCCTAACGACTACAACTATTGATAGCCTTGAAAGTAATATCCGTTAAAACTTAAACTTGAACATCTAACTGATATCATTGTTAGGTTAGGAGATAAGAGTTAATTTATACACTACTCAGTAACAATAGCCACCTCATATGGAGGTGGCTTCATCATTACAAATTATTTATTAGTAATTTAATCTTTCATGTATTCTCTTGCCATTTCTAGCTGTTTGATTTTCGATTCTATAACAGTTAAATCTGTTGGCGATGATAACAAATCATGTATTTGCTGAACCCTATCAGCCTTAATCGGGTTAAAGATAAAGAAATTCAACAAGTCCTCTATATATTGAGCCAACTTGAAACACTTTATTTCAATATTTGGAGGTGTTACGCCTACGTGTGACAGCTCATTTCTTGAGTTTCTAAGATTGGTTAAAATTATGTTTTCGAGCTCTTTATCCTCATATAAAAATGTTGCTTTCCTAACAAGATCTTTTGTTTGATCAGCTTTAAGTAAAATTTCCAGTGTAGAAGAAAGCCTCATGAACCTATAATCAAGATCAACACAATCAACAGCAGAAACATAATTAGAAAGAACGTTTTCAATAAATTCTTTATATGGGCTTTTGGCGATCTTTCTTAAATAGACGTTTGTATTTCTATTGAAAATAGAAATATCTCTCACACTTGAACTTTGATACGAAATGTGATTTTTAATCTCTAGTAATCCATTATCTAGCATTTTACCATTTTTATCATAAATAATATGATACTTCCCTAATCGAGTAAGAGAACGACTCCAATATTGAGATTCTTTATCTTCTCCCACTAGATTGAAGTTTTTTATAAAAAGCATATGCCAAATAGCACGAACGGTATCTATCGCGGAATCTGCTTTTTCTAATGCAGAATTCCTATTAGGAGCAGACACAGACACCACAGAATACAAAAAATTGCCTTTCTCAAAATAGGAAGCAATATCTTCATTAACTAATACAGCTTTTGCATACTTCTTAGGTGGTGATTTATAAAACGATAGCTTACAACCATTAACAACTCTAGATGATGGTTGATCACAATCCATTTCAAGAGACATTAATATTTTAAATTCTGATTCGTTTTTCGAAAGATTTAAAACTGCTTTATCAAATTCTGAAAGTATGGTTTTAATATCATTTAAACCATTATTCTTATAAGCAGTTACAACTGATTTATGAAAAACGTCAAAAGATGAATTATTGTCTAGCTTTTTATTATGCTTTACATAACCCCAGAGAGTATCTACCACTAATTCAAAGTATGGTTTCTGAGCAACATTTCCATCATCACAAATTTTTAGCATTTTTTTCATTTGCTTTATTAGTGATTTTACCTGTTTCTCATCACGCCATCTGCTACTCAAACTTTTATCTCCAAATTTATTAATTTTTATTCATATATAAAAGCATACTGCCAACCATTTAGTTGGCTGGCGGATTATACTTTTATCTCAGAGGCTTACAATTAAAATAGAGTGCTACATAGCAATACGCTGTATACAGTGTGTAATCATTGCCCTTCTGATTTGCCCCTTCTTCTCGTCAACCCTACGTAATAACGAATACCATAAGCACCTCAATAAGAATTTCACACTATGGCCTCTCATGCAGAAAAACCACCTGAATGGTAAACTACCCCGTCATTAACACCCGCAACATAATCTGAACTGATACCAATCTGACGCTTTTCGTTATGCTTGAAGTTAATCACTAGGAACTGTGAGTTCTTCTTATTGAATGCAATACCTTCCTTAAACAGATTAGGGTCATAGTTAGGGATCTTTCTAAAGTCCAACATCTCACCGCATGTATACAGCTCAATGTGATCCACCAGCATTCTGAGTTTCACCGCAGCTTTTGCACGTAAATCATGATCATCAAGCAAAGCATCCACATCAAAATCGAAGTCCGGATGAACTTCTAACATGCTATCTAGTTCTTTTTGTAAGTTGTTTATTTTTTGGGATTGTGACGCAACAGCTTCGCCTAGTTTTACGTTGAAACCAGAACGTTCAAACAGTTCTTCAAGCTTAACTAGCTCCTTCTTCGCGTTGTCTAAATCAGATATCAACTTATCTTTATCAAAACCATCATTTTTAAATATCGTGCTCCAATCCAGATCACTCAGGTATTTGAATAAGAGTGGTTCAAGCTTTTTCAATGAAATAGATGGAGCAAAACACGCACTACCAGCGTTACAACGCAGTGCATAATATCGCTTCCCTCGATTAGTGGTGTAATTCAAGATGAATCCATGACCACAATATGGACATACAACCAGACCTGACAACATGTTTACGAAGTGTGATTTATGTTTACTTTGGTGCGAGCTGCTTAGCCTTATTGAAGTTGCTAAATCGAATGTATCTTTGCTTGTAACCGCAGGATAATAGTCATGTTTGACGAACTTGCCATCATAAGACTTAAACGTTCCGTAAGTCGATGGGTTTTTAAGCACCTGTAAGACTTTATGCCTATCCCATGAATTTTCGTGCTTTTGAACATGCCGATCATCCAATGGGTAATTGTGTTCATTCAAGTAACGAACAACTTCCATTAAACCAACGCCATTGGTATACAGCTCAAATATTTTCTCAATGCCTTTCGCATACTCATTAAGCTCAAAGCGCTTAGCTTCGATGTTTGAAGTTATCCAGTAGGCAACTTTTACGCGTGTGAACTTGCCAGCTCGAATGTCAGCATATTTCCGCTTCCAGTTATCTTTTGCCCTAGCCGCTTTCTTATCTGACTCTTCAAAAGCTAACTGTGATTTAACAATAGCTTGGAGTAGCAACATCGGGTTTTCTGAATTGTATTTACACAACGAACCGTTGAGATAAGTCCATATCTCAATGCCCTTTTCTAAAATGCTTGTTAACTGCTTTTGTGCTTTGAACAGATGCTGACGCGATAGCCTATCAAGTTCTTCAACAAGTAAAATATAGCCAGAAGCAATAACTCCGTTTTCGATATCCTTTAGCAAAACACCAAGCTCACCATCAAGGTTCGCCCCGTGATAACCTGATTTGCCTTCATCGAAGTAAACCTTTATTATTTCAAGGTTTTCTTGTTGTGCTATTGCTTGAGCTAGTTCTTTTTGACGTTCACTGCTATTACCATCTTCTTGGGCTAATGTGCTGTAACGTCCATATAGCACTGCTTTTCTTGGCATGATCACGCTCCTACTTTCTGTTAAGGGATTTATAATGGTATTTAGTAGTTCTGTTAGGGACAGTGGATTGTCGATCACTCCGGCCAGAAATATGAGCGTGCTGTTTACCGCTCCGTATGCTCACTCAGGTGTTCAGCTTGCAGCGAACAAAGACAAAGCAGCCGAGAAAATAAATATCGCCGATTACAACAAGCGCAGTGTGACACTCGCTGTCCGCCGTGGTGCTTTCACTGTTCAAACCGCCAAGAAGTATTTCCCGAAAGCAAAACTTCGCCAGTTTGATGACGATGCCCAGGCATTCCAGGAAGTATTAAACGGTAATGCTCATGCCGTTCTTGCTTCGTCACCTAAACCAGAGCAAATGTCTATTCAGTACAATGACAAACTGTTTGTTCCACTGACTGAACGCCTGAGTCGTGGTTCTGAGGGTTTTGCAATCCGTCATGGTGAATTTGATCTACTGAACTTTTTCAACAACTGGATCATGCTACGCACTGAAGACGGCTGGCTGCAGGAACGCCATGATTACTGGTTCAAGACATTGGACTGGCAAGATCAGATCGCGAAAGGACAGTAAATTTTGTCTCAGAGTCAAACTCAAACATTACCGGGAAAGCCCTTCCCGGAAATATCCCGTTTAAACAAACTGGATTGGTTGCTGATTGCACTGCTCAGCAGCTTTCTCGGCTGGTTGGTTTATCGCTCTTCTGTCGGCATTCATTACCATTGGAACTGGGATAAAGCATTCAGCCTGATCTTTACACCAAGCAAAGCAGATGAGTTGCCCTATTTCTTCCAGGGATTCATCGCAACCATCCGTCTAAGCATGTGGGGAATGCTTTTTGCGGCAATTCTGGGCGTGTTACTCGGTCTGGCTCGTCGTTCTCCACTCACACTGCTTCGATTGCCGGCACAAGCTTATATCCAACTGGTTCGTAATATCCCACCACTGGTTTTCGTCTTCATTTTTTACTTTTTCATTTCAAGCCAACTCGTTCCTGCGCTTGGATTGGAAAACATACTGCGAAATTACAGCCATGATATTAACTGGCTTCAAGACTTTCTCTTTGGCCCGGCTCAGCTATGGGAAAACCTGTTCTCCGGCGTACTTTGTGTTGGGCTGATTGCAGCAGCTTATATTGCAGAAATAGTCCGCTCAGGTATTGATGCCATTGCGAGAGGACAATGGGAAGCAGCAGATTCTTTGGGGCTTTCCCGCTGGGACCGCTTCCGTTTTATCATTTTCCCACAAGCGCTGACCGGGATTGTTCCACCGCTGGCCGGACAATTCATCTCACTGGTAAAAGATTCTTCGATTATCTCTCTGATCTCAATCCAGGAATTGACATTTGTCGGCAGTGAAATCGCCAACTCATCCGGTCTGATTTTTGAAATCTGGCTACTGGTTGGTGTTGGTTACCTGATCCTTTGCCTTGGTTTGTCTGTTCTATTCAGTCGACTGGAACTACACAGTCAAAAACACCTACAGCGTTAAACCGTCGCTTCCCAGAAGCCTATCTCAGGACGAAAATAAAGCATAAAAAACGGCTCATCGTGAGCCGTTTTTCTTTTAAATTATTCCTACGGAGCAAACATCTCTGCCCATTCCGGCCAGAGTTTCTCAAGATCCATATACTGTTCTATTGTATCAGCAACACGATCGATGCCCTTTTCGCGCATCTCATCAAAATCCGGTGTCTGTGTGGCTTCCAAACCAACCCAGGACAAAATCGCATCGCAGGCTTCTTTCTGCTCAAAAATACCATGTAGATAAGTACCAAACACCTGGTCATCACAACCTAACTGACCATCCGGGCCATCAGTCAGTTGCAGCGGGGCATCAGCTCTGACACCTTCAGTTACACCAGCATGGATCTCATAACCTCTGACAGAAACAGTATCCTGATCAGGCAGCTTTAGCTTACCTGTCACCTGTTTCAGTTGCTTTTCAGGTGCCAGCACTGTTGATGTATTCAGGTAACCAAGCCCCCGACTTTCTCCGGCATCACCTTCAATGCCGTCAGGATCAGCAATGGTTTCGCCTAACATCTGATAGCCGCCGCAAATACCCATTAACTTACCGCCAAGACGAACATGACGGGCAATTTGTTGATCCCATCCCTGCTCGCGAAGGAAATCCAAATCACTTCTGACACTTTTTGTGCCCGGAATAATAATAAGATCTGCTGGCGGAAGCGGCTGCCCTTTACCTACAAACTGCAAATTCACCTGAGGGTGCATTCGAAGCGGGTCAAAATCAGTATGGTTACTCACGCGAGTAAGAACAGGCACCACCACTGTCAGTTGCTCTTCTGCTGCTTCAACCTGCTGAACATTGATTGCATCTTCAGCTTCAAGCATCAAACCATGAAGGTAAGGCAATACACCAAGTACCGGCTTTCCGGTTTTCTCCTCAAGCCAGTCAAGCCCTGACTCGAGCAATTTGATATCACCACGGAAACGGTTAATAACGAAACCTTTCACCCGTGCTTGTTCTGATTCAGAGAGCAAAGCAAGCGTGCCGAACAAATGAGCAAAAACTCCGCCACGATCGATATCAGCAACAATGATCACCGGGATATCGGCTTTTTCAGCAAAGCCCATGTTGGCGACATCATTTTCACGTAAGTTGATTTCCGCCGGACTTCCAGCACCTTCAACAATGACGGTCTGATATTCCTGCTGCAACACCGAAAATGATTCCATAATCGGCCCCATCACCACTTTTTTATAGTTGTGATAGCCGACTGCATCCATATCCGCCAGCGCCTTACCCTGGACGATAACCTGCGCACCAATATCAGTGTTCGGCTTTAACAACACCGGATTCATATGTACCGTTGGCTCTACACCACAGGCCTGCGCCTGAACGGCCTGAGCCCGGCCAATCTCACCGCCATCACGGGTAACTGCGCTATTAAGCGCCATATTCTGCGACTTGAAGGGCGCAACTTTGATACCTTTTCTGGCCAAGACCCGGCACAAACCAGCAGCCAGAACACTTTTACCGGCATCCGATGTTGTTCCCTGCACCATCAGGGCTTCAATTGTTGATTGCATTTAAATCTCACTAAAATTGCTGCTGTACCGGCCATTGAAGCTGAGGCCAGTTTTTACCATTTTCATCATGAAAAACAGTGACACGGTAACGCGCCGCATAAGGCAGTTCCATTCGATGGAGGTAGCTGGCGTTCTCTGGCATATCTAAAAGAATACGTAAAAACTGCTTCATCACCCCGGCATGGGTAACAAGCAACAATCGCTTACCACTATTTTGTGTTAGAAGTGCTTCCCATGCCTGCTGTATCCGGTAATCAAACTCACGAAGACTTTCACCACCATGAGGATTTGACTGCCATGGGTTTTGCCAGTACTGACTCAGAGTCTCGCCATAGTTTTCCCACAAACTGTCACGACTCTGTCCGTCCCAGTGACCAAAATTCATTTCTTTCCAGTGTTCGACCGGTTCTATCGGCAATTCAAAACGTCCTGCGAATTGTTCGGCAAACTCCCGACAGCGCACAAGCGGTGACGTCACTACTTTTTCAACGTCGGATAAGCCTTCAACCGCACACCACATTTGCTCCAGCCCCTGCGGCGTAATCGGGAAATCAGTATGACCACGTAAACATCCGTCACCTTCAGGAAGACCATGACGAAGAAAATCAATGCGCGTGATTTTAGTTTGATCCATCATCTATCCCTCTTTTGTTATAACTTTGGCCCTTTTAAGACCTGAGGAATCCCCGCCGTCACAAATACTACCCGCTCTGACTGTTTGGCTATCGCCTGATGTAGCCAACCACTCTCATCGACAAATCGACGGGATATTTCTCCCATGGGCACAATTCCCTGCCCGACTTCATTACTCACCATAATAATACGACCGGGTGCCGCTAAAAGTGCCTGAAGAAAATCGCTTTTACATGATGACCAGTCAGTTTCGTTAGCTTCGTCACCAAACAGGCAGTTAGTCAGCCATAATGTTAAGCAGTCAATCAACAGGCAATTGTTTTCCCGACTGTTCTTGCGAATGACTTCAGCCAAATTAAGTGGTTCTTCAACGAGATGCCATTGTGAAGGTCGCTGCTCCTGATGCCGCGCAATACGCTCCACCATTTCATCATCGCCAGCCGTTGCAGTAGCAACATAAATCACATCCAGCCCAGACTTATCTGCCAGCGATTCTGCAAGGCTGCTTTTTCCTGAACGAGCTCCACCCAAAATCAGCTCTTTTCCTAAAAAATCCATAATGGCTTTAACTCATGAACAAATTACTGATTATTTCTATTCATCCATTGTATGGCAGTTAACGGCCTTTACCAATCAATAACTCATTATCACCAATGATTAATATCAAGTACTTAGCTCAAGTGATTTACCAGATGTATCACATCAAAAAAAATGATAACCAGTTAAAATTAAACCTATTTTAAAGATGAACGAATTCTGAATGACCAACTCATTATTAGTTCAGAACAACTGTTGTTTAATGGAACCATCAACTACAGAGGAGACCGAATCATGATTAAGAAAACTATTATCGCTATCGCAACCATCGCAGTTATGGCTCCGACTATGGCTCTTGCCAAAGACCATGACAGAAACAACGCTGCTATTTCTTACTCAGGTCCGGTAGATACTGTGACCGTGGCAGAACTACTTGAAAACACCAGCATGTTCACAGAACGTAACGCTGTTGTAGAAGGCAAACTAATTAAGCAAATCGACGCTGAAACCTTCATCTTCAGTGACGGTACAAAGGAAATCCAGGTGGAACTTGATGATGATATCCACATGCCGCAGACCATAGATGCAACCACTAAAGTTCGCCTGTTCGGTGAATATGAAGGCGGTAATACCCCTGAAATTGAAGTCGACCGTATCCAGTTACTATAAACATTTCCCCATTCCACTGCTTGCCCCGAGTTTCGGGGCTTTTTTTTAAGTCCTCCGATCTCATCTTACTGATTAGTAATTAATCCTGATTTGATAAAAAGTCATGTTAAACTCCGGTTCAGCTGCGGCTTGCCAGGGTGAGTTCCTGATTATGTTGCAGCAGTCTGTAAATAGAGGTCATGATGTCAGATACGCTGTTGTTTCATAAAACTTACCGTCACCCTTCCAGTAAAGAATGGGTAGTATTTGTCCACGGTGCTGGAGGCAGTTCCTCCGTCTGGTTTAAGCAAATTAAAGCCTATAAACAACATTTCAATTTGCTATTGCTTGATCTGCGGGGACACGGTCGCTCTAACAATATGTTCAGGGATATGATGAAAAATCCCTATTCATTTAAAAGCGTCACCCTCGATATCCTGGATTTACTCAATCACCTCAAAATTCAGTCCGCACATTTTGTCGGCGTCTCATTAGGCACAATTATCATCCGCAACCTGGCCGAACTAGCACCGGAACGGGTAAAAACATTAATCATGGGTGGTGCAGTTACTCGCTTAGATGCCCGCTCACAATTTCTGGTTCAGTTGGGCAACTTCTGTAAGCACGTCATTCCTTACATGTGGCTATATAGCCTGTTTGCCTACATTGTGATGCCTCAAAAAACACAGAAGGAATCTCGCCTGTTGTTTATCCGTGAGGCGAAAAAATTATGCCAGAAAGAATTTAAACGCTGGTTTAAGCTTGCAGCTGATGTGAATCCATTAATGGGTTACTTCAAAGAGAAAGAGATTCCTATCCCAACCCTTTATTTGATGGGCAGCAACGACTACATGTTCATTAAGCCGGTGAAGGAAATGGTTAAAGAGCACAAGCACAGCTACTTAACTGAATTTGAAAATTGCGGCCATGTTTGCAACGTTGAACGCCCGGATGAGTTCAATGAACACTCTATTCAATTTATTCAGCAGCATCAAAGCAGCTTATGACCTACTGATACCTAATCACTGACGCAGATTAGGGCAAATCACGAGTATTAAAAAAGCCAGCAGGGATTACCTACTGGCTTCATAAAAAAAGCGTCAACCTATTTTAGGACTAGACATACAGAGAAGTTATCTGTCAGATTGCTTTTGCCAGAAACTCAACCAGTTTTTCTGTGACAGCTTCCGGCTTCTCTAGGTTACTGATGTGACCTGCGCCTGGAATTACAAGGTATTCACTGCCGTCAATCGCATCATGCATCAACTGAGCTTCAAGCGGCGGGCGAGGAATATCTTCAGCACCCACAACGATCAACGTCGGTAGCACCAGTTTTTCGATATCATCAAAAGTATCACGACGACCAAAGATCATTCGGCCAATTCGAGCTACTTCCACAGCCTGTTCGCCTTTCAGGCTCATCAGATTATTGCGGAAATGTGAGACAAGCTCAGGGTTCTCAGTCTCAGCATTACGTGCAAAAAACATTGGTGTAATCACATCTACCATCGGGGCCGGTACAAGTTTCACTTCACTAATGGTATCCAGCATAGCGAAATACTTAGCGTGAGTGACCTGTGGCTCATAACCGATAAAGGTATCCATCATCACCAGAGACTTCACTCGGGCCGGAACCTTAATTGCCAGCTCTGCTGCCCACATACCGCCCACAGACAGGCCGATAACGGAAAACTCATCAACATTAAGATGATCAAGCAAAGCCAGAATGTCATCCGCATAGTCACGTAGGTTGCGAGTCTTCTCCGGAGCTGCATCTGATTTACCGTGAGCCCATAAATCCGGCACAATACAACGGTAATGCTGGCTCAGCACTTCAATCTGTGGATCCCACATTGCGCTGTCCCACAGATAGCTATGACCAAAAACAAGCACTGGCCCTTCACCTTTATCAAGGTAGTGCATCGTTTTATTATCAACGGTAAATGTAGCCATTGACTCTTTTCCTTATTACTAGTTGCGTTTTGGCGCGATAATAACAACTATTGTTAATTAACAACACGCTTCAAACACTTATAAGACCAGTGAATACAAAATGCCTTTGTATCAGCCCATTCAGCTTAAACGTTTCTAAGCGACAATCACTGGCCATGATTTCTACATAGCCGAATATTTGCAGCTGATTGTTTCCATCCCCTTTTTGTACAGAACCCAGGCAATGGCACCAGCGGCAAAGTTGCCAATCATTGCGCCAATAAACAACCCCGGTAATCCTGCAACTTGAGAACCAAGCCCTATCGCAGGCAAGAAACAGGCAAACAAACGAAGACCTGAAATCAATAGTGCTCGCATTGATAGCGTCAAAGCATTACAGATCGAAACCATCAGCATGCACACACCAAGCGGACCGAGACTTAACGGTACCCAGGTAAGATGGATCATCAATACATCCCTAACTGAGTCCTCACTGGTCATTAACTCCGTCAAAATTGGAGCAGCAAAAAGCAGTACCACCGCAATAACGAACTGCCAAGCAAGCACAAATTTCACCGCCAGCTGAATCAGCGCTCTGATTTTGCAGATATCTTTAGCACCCAACAACCTGCCCACCATAGGCGGCATTGACATAGTCAGCGCCAAAATCACGACAATAGAGAAAAACTCCATCCGCGACCCCAGAGCCCAGGCAGCAACTGCTGCAGCGCCAAAACCCGCAACCAACTTTGTTGCCAACATTGAAGACAATGGCGGCAATAACTGACTGAGCATTGCCGGAGCCATAATATGAACCAGCTCTTTAAGCGAGTTCATCACATTCAGCCCTTGCCAGTTGAAACTCATCCAGTGACGTTTAATCACCAGTGGGTAAACAACCAATATACCAAGGGAAAACGCCGTCACTGTTGCCCAGGCAGCACCGACCAGGCCCATGTCCAGCGTAAAGATATAGATAGGATCCAACACCATGTTAGTCAGGCTGGTGACAACCATCATACTACCCGGCAACATAGTGTTCCCGTTAGCTCGGCAGAGACTGTAAGCAAAATAAAGCATTGCACCGGACCATGAACTCGCCAGCCAGACAGGCCAGTAGTCATCGACAACAGGCATAACCTCAGCCGGTGCGCTCAACAGGCCCAATATTGGCCCACGCAGAAACCAGATACACAAGCAGATCAGAAAAACACTGATAGCACCAGTCAGTACAACCAAACCACCCAGCTGTTTTGCTCGTTGCAGCTCTTCAGCACCAAGAACACGTGAAATCAGTGAAGTGGTCGCGATACCTAAACCAACCTGCAAGCCGATAATGACCATTTGCATGGGTAAGGTAAAGCCCTGCGCAGCAAGGGGTAAAACGCCAAGCTGGCCGATAAAAGCACTATCAACAAGCTGGAAGCTCATTAATGAAAGTACGCCAAACAGCATAGGCCAGGTCATGGTAAATAACTGTCGTCCAAGACCCGGATACGACGTACGCGATTTTTCCGATATTTGAGAATCCATTCAGTGCGCTCTTATCGTGTTACCAGAGATACCAAATTTGCAGGACGGTAATAGACAGACTTTAACACCTTGCCCTGACGAATAATTTTACCTTCCAGATCAACATCTTTTGCACACTTGGCAATAATGAACTCACCTTTTTGGCTACCGGTAATTTCCACACCCTGACCAGCATAATGGGCAACAGTATCGGTAAATTCCTGTTCATTACGACAAACCTTGCTCATATTGCTAGAGTGAACCTCATCCCAACATGGTACAAAATCAATATTTAAGCGCTGAGCAATCTGTAACAACAAATCAATCAAATAGCTGATCCCAAGGTTTGACTCTACCTGCTTATCGCCCAAATGCACCAAGCGTCCCATCAACACATAAACAGAATCAACAATCGCATCAGCTTGTTCTACCAAAGAGTCTGCTTCTGCCAGCTCAGTCAGTTCCTCAACAGCCAAAGAGGTATGGAGTGCATCATTCTTCTCATTAAGCGTCGCCGGGGTCTCAATATCCAGATCAAACGTTGTACGAAACTCATGAATATCGCGGTACAGGTGATCAAATAACGTCTGATCTAAAACAGCAAGCTTCATTTACGATTCCTTTTAGGTAACCAAGTAAAAAAAACAGCGCCAACAGCTACAGCCTAAGGCACCGATAGGTTTATCACAATTCACATCTGGCTGATGTAACCCACCAGCAACAAATAATTTGGCCAGCATTATATACCCAACTGACTTCAAGGTAAGTCCCACAGAACAGGTTCAATCCATGAACAAAGAACGGGCGAGCCCCTAAAATCAACCCTACACGCTTAAAATCCCTTGGGGATATAATCAATGCTGTATACCCCCATCCATAAGCATCAGCTGCTTAACACCATTTTTCCTTAAATGTCTTCATCCTTCTACATTTATGCGACAAACGTCACAGAAACAAAAAGTAGAGCAACTATACTCATCCGCTCAATTGGCTTAGGTAAAAACAATTTCGTTATGTGCGAAAATTGCAATAAAAAAACTAAAACATATCGTGTGAAGAGAAGCTTCCTAGAGAGAGCACTCACACACAAGAACCATCAGAAATACAAATGTGAGGAGTGCAAAACACACTTTTTCATCAAGATTGGTTCCCAAACCGTTACCCAGTAACGACAGGATTCATTTCCGAGCAGTTATAAAAAAACAAGGCCACATCAAGTGGCCTTATTTTCTTCTACCCACACTCTCTTCCCTGTCACTCCTCGCTTGTTTATAACATTATCTTTTTCCACACTTTTAATGTGAACATATGTGCTTTTGAGCCTTCAGGCTTGCTCCTTTCGATCCCTTCCCATAGAAATTAAAGGTGAAATATTAACTCTGACATAGAATAATGCGCAAAAAACGGTCAAACACATAAGTTTGACATCACAGAGGCGCATTATTCCTCTATAATCTGCGACCGTATATTTGGTCAGGCTATGCCGTCTGCTTTAGGAACAAAGAATGTCATTTTCATCACAAAGTTTTTCTCAAGAAATCGTGCGTGCTCTAACTGAGTGCGGGTACGAGAAGTTAACACCCATCCAGCAACAAGCGATTCCACAAGCTCGTCGCGGTCACGATATTCTTGCGAACGCGCAAACAGGTACAGGTAAGACTGCAGCCTTTTCTTTGCCGATCATCCAGAAAATTTGTGACAATCCAAAGCCAAACAGCCGCTTTAATGTTCGTGCCCTAATCCTGGCACCAACCAGAGAACTTGCTGCTCAGATCGCCAAAAATATTGAAGACTACACCAAATATGTATCTGCCAGCGTTGCCGCTATCTATGGTGGTACCAAAATGGGGACTCAGGAGAAAAAGCTGGAACAAGGTCTGGACATCCTTGTAGCCACTCCTGGCCGACTAATTGAACATATGGAATTAAACAACGTTTCTCTGGCGAACCTTGAATTTCTGGTGTTCGATGAAGCAGACCGTATGCTGGACATGGGCTTTATTGCAGATATGCGCACCATTATGGGCGATATCCGTAGCCAGCCTCAAACAATGCTGTTCTCTGCAACCATCTCAAGCCAGATGAACAAACTGGCTAATGAAATTCTTCGCAAGCCTAAACGTATTTCTGTCAGCCCGGAGAACGCTACAGCCGATACCGTTGCCCACGTTGTTTACCCTGTCGATCAAGAACGTAAGCGTGAACTGCTATCAGAACTGATTGGTAAGAAGAACTGGCAACAAGTGCTGGTTTTCGTTAACTACAAAGAGACGGCTAACGAACTGGTTAAAGAGTTGAAGCTTGATGGCATCAAGGCGGTTCTTTGCCACGGCGATAAAGCACAAAGTGCACGCCGACGCGCACTTGACGAATTTAAAGAAGGTAAGGCTCGCGTCATGGTTGCAACTGAAGTTGCTGCCCGTGGCCTGGATATTCAAGGCCTGCCGCACGTTGTTAACTATGATATGCCATTCCTGGCAGAAGACTATGTACACCGTATCGGTCGTACCGGCCGTGCTGGCCAGAAAGGCCATGCTGTTTCTTTTGTCAGCCGTGATGAAGAGCTGACTCTGGTTCAGGTTGAAAATCTGATCCAACAGCGTATTCGCCGTATCCAACTTGCAGGTTATGAACCAGCTAACCGAGATGCTCTGCTGACTAAGATGCACACTAAACCGGCTTTCAAAGACCGCCGTGGCCGCCAGAATAACCCTACGGCTCAGTCTGATGCCGAGCGCCGCGTTCGCCTGCATCGTGCGATCAAAAACCGCGCAAAAATCACTAAGCTGAAAAAATAATTTCAGTCTGAACTATTAGCCGCTGCCATTAATATCAAAATGACATCGGCTATAAAAACAAAAAGCGCAGGCGATGTTTTTGCGGCCTGCGCTTTCTTTATCTGTTCATATAGCGCTAAGACGCAATTAGCTCAAATACTGCTTTAATGCATCGCCGGGTATAGAACTCTGAGTTGCAACAGCAAATGACGCCCACTTGGCACCTTCTGCCATTGCATCTTCGATAGGTAACTGATTGACAAATCCATTGATCAGACCGGATGCAAAAGCATCGCCAGCACCTGTCGTATCCACTACTTTACAATTGACCGCCGGAATACTGAAACAACCATCAGCAGTATAAGCGACAGCTCCTTCAGCGCCATCAGTTACAACAAAATAACGTAACGCATCACCCGCGATAGTTAACGCATAGTCCCACGCCTCAAGCTCACTACGCCCTTCCAGATCTGATTTTGAAGTGATCAGTACATGACAAGGTCGCTTTCGTTCATCTTTAGCCAGTTGTGCAATCACTAACGTTTTCTCAAGAGCCTCTCTAGCCCATTCAGCACAACCTTCAGCTGATGAATTAATATAAAGAGCATCCCAGCGAGAAAAATCCGGAGGTGTACCAAGAACAAACTTCGGACGCTCCGGACGTATAATGGTGCGCTCTCCGTCCGGTGTCATGATTAATAGCAATTCAGGAGTCGCCACATCGTTACGGCGTAACAAACCACAATTTAATCCATGCAAACCAGCTTCGGCCAACAACCAGTCAGCTGTTTTATCACAACCGACCTGGCTCACAAGAGATACATTATGGCCTGCCCATACCAAACCCAGGCCGGTATTAGCGCCTCCGCCACCAAGACGTCGACCGCAATCTTTATAGTGATGGCGCCCTCCTGTAGTAAGAGGTTTATCCAACTGTACAACCCGATCACAATTCAGGTTTGCAATCAGCATAATATTTGCCAAGCGATCTCTCCTGTCCAGACTAACTCTGCTCACAGCTTATAATTCTGAATAACCATAATATGTAAATGATATAAAGAATGATTCACCATTAAAAAATGCAGAGCCAATAAAGTTAGTAAGATCACATAAAAAAACGTGAAGTGGTTAAAACAACCACTTCACGCTTATTTATTCGAAAGAACTAAATGTACTTAGCAGTAATCAGCGTATGGATTTGCTTGCGGCAACTCAATCGCCTGATCAAACTCGGAAAGCGTCATTGCTTCCTGAGTCATAGACACTGAACTATCATCCATTACACTCTCACCGAAGTGATAACGAATTGTCTCTGCGCCTTTGCTGGCCGCGACATCATTTTGTTCTGCTACATTTCGAATCTGAACATTCTTATCGTGATAAGCCAGCATCGCTTTTTCACCGTGCTTATTACTTAGCATTGCCAGAGTTTGTGCCGGAGACAGCACCAATCCTGTCGCATTGTTACCGCCGAAACCTTTTGCATTCAACAGTACTGCTTTATAGTCTTCGCCATTTTCACCGGCAAACTTATGTTCAGTCAGAATATCCAGGTTAGACTGATGAACATCATCAGAAATGTGATCAATTGTCTTGATTGCCGGAATCCAGCCATATTGCCATACACCCAGAGAAGCAATCAGCTGATCGCCTGCCGCGGCACCCATTGAGTGCCCGACATAAGACTTAATCGCTGTTACAGGCCAGCTATCAATAGCAAATGTTTTAGCTACTTCATTCAAAATATGGCTTTCTGTAACACGGTTTTGTGGTGTGCCTGTGCCGTGAGCCTGAACATAAGTCTGCTTTACTCCCTCTTCGCCAAGAATCGCTTTTGCCAGTGCCGTGGCCTTCGCCATAGTGACATAGTTGCCCACACCCGGCGCAGAGATAGACTTCTTATTAGCATCGGCGTTTACAAACACATCTGCAACTGAACCATAAACCGTCGCACCCAGCTCAAGAGCCAGCTCATCATCCATAAGCACAACAAACTGTGAAGACTCAGCCATCGTAAAGCCTGCGTTAGCAGAAAACGGACGGCAAGCACGGCGATTATCTACCACATCGCTGCTATCCAGTGCCTTAAGCTGTTCATCCTCAGCCAGTGCTCCCATAACACGGAAGCCTTCCATAATTTCAGCAACAACCGGAGCTTCCGCATTACCGACAATCACCACCTTCGATTTACCATGCTGAATGTCATACATGCCCTGGCGCAGGTTATACAGGAAAGTGGCACACGCCCCCATATTGGTACCCGTTGTACCAACACTGTTGATGACGTAGCTGTTTACAAAATCCGCAGGCATTTCCGCTAGCGATAATGCCATCATCTTCGAGCTGACACGTCCACCTGTCAGAGGAGCAGCCAACATACCTGAAAGAGACTGGTCATCCACCTGAGCAAGTGCACTGCCGGCATAAACTGAAACCTCATCAGGCTTAACGTGTTTCATTACCTCAGCCCAGTCGAAACCAAGAGAGTTCAACGCATCAGATGCGCCGTAAACAGTCAGCTTCAGGCCGCGAGGATGGAAACGTGAGTTATAAAGCTTACCCGGGTCGAAACCGGCTGGGATATTACCACCACTGGATACAGGGAATGACACACGATCTTCAAGCAAAGCATCCAGCGCACCATTTACGGTGATTTGTACCTTGCTACCCTGCTCTTCAACGGTCCAGTTATCCGGAATCTTTGTAGGCAGTTTAGACTTACGCAAAGTAAAAGTGATTTGCTCACTTTCAGTGTTAAGATTCGCTTTGTACTGATAAAGCAAGTTGTCAGGGTCGAACGAATCGATGCGTCGAACTAAAGTACCCGCCTTAATTGCTTCAATAAGTTCAGAATCCAACTCGCTACTGCTTGCCAAACCCATTCGGTGCGCTAAATCCTGCCACGTGCTTTCCATCTCTTTTTCAGACAGTGCATCGGCAACCATTCGCTTGTAGCTGTGAAATCCGGAGCTACGACCTGCAGCATTAACGCCACCAAATCCGACAATCAGTGGTAACTTTGTCATCCTAAACCTATTTCTTTTTATTGCGATGGCGCATAGGTTACCAATTTACGCTGTTCATTCACCTAAAATATATGCCAAAATCACTGCCAATCAGGCCAAACACCCATAAGTGATTCTAAATATGAAAGTTGCTTTTGCCCTTTATCATCGCGCCTTAGTGACCGGTGTCTCGCTGGCAGCAGAGATGTTGAGCAGCGCAGCAAGCCTTCGCCCTCGCCAACAACAAAAATCAGCCCCCTTTGAAATCAAACTGGTTGCTCCTACGTTAGAGCCACCTAAGGTTCCCGCCGGTCTCAAACTTCAACCGGATATTACTTTCAGCGACGAGCAGACTTTCGACACCATCATTCTGCCACCAATGTGGGGGAACCCAATGTCAGCCCTTCACCAAGCACCGGAGATCATTCCCTGGCTGAAGAAGCAATATCAGCAAGGTGCACAACTGGTAGCAACTGGAACAGGCGTTATTTGGCTGGCAGAAAGCGGTTTACTGGACAACCAGGTTGCCACAACTCATTGGTATTACTACGATAAATTCGCAACACGCTATCCTAAAATCCGACTGAACAGACAAGCATCTATTACCGCTGCCAATGGCCTGTTCTGCACCGGAAGTATCAACTCCCAGTCTGAAATGATCCTCTATCTGATTGCAGAAAACTTCGGCCAAAAAACGGCAAATACCATTGAAACTCACTTTGGTCATGAGATATCCAAATCCACCCAGCAGCCGTTTTACCAGATCGGTGGCCAAGTGCAGTTTGATGAGTCGATAGCACTGGCGCAGGACTGGATGAAGCGAAACCTTTCAACCCCCATTACTACTCAGGTCATCGCTGATCATTGTGGCCTGCCGCTACGTACCTTTAATCGTAAATTTAAAGATCAGGTCGGAGAATCGCCGCACCAATATCTGCAAAAAATACGGATGGAAGTTGCTCAACAATTGCTTCGTGATTTTGGTATGTCAGTTCAGGATGTTGCTGAACAAGTGGGCTACAAGGATGCTTATCACTTTTCAACCCGTTTTCAAAAACAGTTCAGCATGACACCAATTCAATACAGAAGGATGGTAAAAGCAAAGATATACAACCCTTAAAACTTAAATCGAGCTTAATACAGACTATTCTTAAAATTATCAAAGGTGTTTATGAAGTGAGACACATACAACTCAAATTCAATCACTATCATAGGGAGTAAGCCTGTGGAGGAAATGTGTCGTATGTATAAAATCAATTTTTTGCTTCGTGTTATCAGTGCCTTATTACTTATATTCTGCTTACCATTACAAGCAGCCCTACACCCTGTCAGCTCAACAGAAATCAACGAAAACCAATGTCGTCTGGATATCTTTCATCTTTTTAAAAATGATCAGAAAAAGTTCGAGAGCAATATGCAGTTGGCAATGATCACTGACGTCCGGCACAGACACCGTTACATCGCAATCAAAGCAGATATCAATCATCCCGCAGGGTTTGAAAATATCAGCTATTACCGTTCCGGACAGCCAGTTGAAGTTTTCACAGCAAACTGGCGCAAGAATGGAAACAAACATAGTGTGACCCGGCTGGTTATGTTGGGAGGAACCAGCGACAAGCAGGCATTTGATGTGTTCACTAAGCTTGTACATCAGGACGAAGGACACTTCGAAATTAAAAGATCCGGAAACCGTTATCGCTTCAATGCTGACAGCCGAGATTTAGATGACTTTTTCAATTGTCTGCAAAGAAACCGCTGATAGCATTCCGGTTGCTTCTGGAGTTAGGCTCTAGAATTAATGAGCCAAACAAAAACGCCGCCAGTGAAATTACTGGCGGCGTTTTTTACTATTTAGCTATAAATTTGATGCATTACAAAACTGACGTGAATGTGACTGCTTCACTCTATCTGTAATGTCATCATACTCACCGTCAATAACAGTGCCATTCATACTCTGGGAGAAAGGCTGCCCCTGCTGCCTTACTGCTTCTTCATAGGCGGCAGTCATCTTCTTTTTAATAAACGGACGAGCAATCAAAGCTGCGATGCTAACAAATAGCCCCATTACTGCTGCCAGTGTTAATGTGAAAAAACCGACAATCAAAGCAACGACACTCGCAACAAAATTCTTCATACACCAGCCTCTTTTCATCTGTTGATATATCTATCTTCATCTCTATGACTTGCAGTCTATCGGAACAAACATGAATCAATCATGAACAAGAAGCAAAAAAGAGCCCTCAATGATTGAACAATACCGACCAATTAGCATTAATACTCATATCTAAATGAATAGCGGCAAGGTACATGTAACACCGAACTCCAAAGCGTTAACGACTGAGCAACAGAAGATCCAATAACTAGAGGCGCGCATTAATCTCGTCTAGAGCGAGAAAAAACCATTCTAAAAAAGCCACAATTCTCTTAATGTCGAACGAACTCGAACGTACACGCTGATAGACCAGTTGAGGGAGCATAATACGGTTGAAATGGTCGGTTCAGAAGCTTGAATCTCGCCCAAAAATAATTTCCGCATAACTTCTCTCTAATATGCGGAAATTTATTAAAGATCCATATTGCCGTTCGCCCTTTCAATACACCCATCAGAGTTAAAGTCGATACCTTTGGAGGAATTATCGCAACAAGATGAACATGGTCTAGCTGGATATTTAACTCCATAACCTCGCAATCCTTCATGTTCCAGATAATGTAGATTGAACGATAAAGCTCTTTACCTACATTCTCTTAAATCAGAATTCTTTGATAAATTGATTTCGCATCAGCCCATGAAAATTACAAGCCAAACAGCTTGCAGGGCTGGTAACCGGCGCCGCCGGATACTAACTTTGTCTGTTGCTAAAAGGAATTGCTCTATCCAATCAGCATCGAATGAATTAATAACGGATTCAAATGAGCCATTTTCTTCTACAAACTCAAAAGCTAATTCAAGCTCTTACGTAAACAAAAAAATCCCTAACCAACAAATGATTAGGGATTATCTATCAACCCGAGGATCATTCAAGTCTTCTTAAACGATCAGCACTAATGAACAATCATCGGCTTTTTGTTGAACTCGTTATAGCAATTAACAATTAGTAACCAACACCTGCACAATACGAAGAAACCAGACTCAGAATCAGCGCAAAAGACATTACATTCAGGGCCGGCTTACTCTTTGTCAGAGTTGGCATCAACCATACTCCGACTGAAGCTAGCAGTAATCCCAGGCTGAAGACATGCGCGACGAAAGGCCCAACTTCATTCAGCACTTCTGCACGTTGTGCAAGGTCAGCCAATTGTGGAATACCCGTCAGGAAACAAACCACTGCGATAACAGCACCCAATGCAGGCAGGTACTTATTTACTTCTTCCACTTTATGTTCTGCTCGCACCAAAGCGGTGTGAGCCAATAACGTTCCACCACATAGTGTTGTCGCAATAAAGTGGGCAGCCACCAGCCAGTGTTCACTTCGTTGAATCAGGCCATGTCCCAAATAAAGCAGACCACTCAATACAACAACCGCCAGCATCACTTTTCTTAGTTTATCGTTACCCAGTAAGGCTTTCTCTGCGAACCAGTACAACAGTGCCAGAACAAAGAAAACAGTCACCAGCATAGCTTCTGTACTAAAACTATAAACAGAATGAACTTGTGACAGCATCAGATTGACTTCACGCAAGATCAGCGAAGTAAACAACAGAAGCCATAATACAGGCATTGTCCGGTGCAGGCGGTCACTCTGACCAAAGCATAGTTTGCCGCTGAAAATCACAGCGCTTAAAATCAGAAATGCACCAATCGACAATTGGGCAAAAACACTAGATAAGATGAATGGCCAATCGAACCAAGCCATGTGTTACCTCTTCTCTCAAACTTCAGAATAAACCTGAAATCAGATAATTATTATTTAATACGAAACCGCGTATTTTGCCTCAAGCCGAATCGTTCTGCCAGACGGATACCAAATACAAATGAAAACCTGTTTTTGCCCGCTGATAAAGAGTGCAGGTACGCCAGCAAAGATCGAACAGTTCGGTTGACTGTGACACCTAACAACACTATCTTATTTTTGAACAAAAAATAAGCAAGAAGTAATAAATCACAAGATTAGAAAAATTCCAGACAACTCCAGCAGAGACGCCTATGTTTGCAATTATCCATGTAGATGTATTTGATGGCCAAACTACCAAAGCTAACCAGGCTATCCTAGTCGAAGGCGATACCATTCAGAATATCCTCCCGATGAACGAAATCAGCCTGCCAGAGCAAACATTCAATGCCAGCGGGCTGACAGCAACAGCCGGTTTTATAGACATTCAGCTAAACGGTTGTGGCGGCGTGATGCTAAATACGGATATTCAGAAAAAGACCCTGGATATCATGAATCACACCAACCTCAAATTTGGTACAACTCAATATCTGCCGACTTTCATTACCAGTGGCGACCATGACATGAGAAAAGTCCTGGAGCTTATTGGTGATATCGAAAACAGAGAAGCAGAAGGCATCCTGGGGTTGCACCTTGAAGGCCCTTTTATCAGCAAAGAGAAAAAAGGCGCACATGATCCCATCCACATCCGGCATCTCGACGAAATGACAGCCTACTTCCTGGCTGATCATGCCGATAAAATCAGTGTCATTACTTTAGCCCCGGAAAATACTGCTCAATCTGTTATCGACATCCTTACAAATGCAGGCATTACTGTTTCTTTAGGCCATACCAATGCAACCTACGACGAGCTAGAAGCCAAAAGCGGCTTCCATATGGCAACCCATCTGTTCAACGCAATGTCACCGTTCGGCTCAAGAGAACCCGGTGCCGTTGGTTACATCTTCGATAAAAAACCTTATGCAGGGATCATTGTTGATGGTATCCACTCTGCATTTCCCTCTGTACGAGTTGCCCATGAAATCCTTGGTGAAAAGCTTTTCTTAATCACAGATGCGGTCACCCCTGCCGGTACGGATATCACCGAATATGACATGGCCGGGATTACAGCTTATGTCACAGATGGTAAATGCCATTACGCAGACGGCACAATTGCGGGCTCAACAATCACTATGCTTGATGGTATCCGTAACTTAATAAAATATGTCGGATTAAACCGTGAAGAAGCCCTGCGTATGGCAACTCTATATCCAGCAAAAGCATTAAATATTGATGACTGCTACGGAAGGCTGGCTCCCGGTTATAAAGCAAATATCACTTTACTTACCAATGAGAATGAGATTGGCGCTGTTTTCCAAATGGGAGTTTATTGCAATTAAACTGGTTGTCACCTTCTGCTCCAAACCCGCAGAATGCAAATAGCAAAACAATTTCGACAAGACAAACCATTTGGTAAGTGCTTAACAAGAAAACAAAAATGCCTGGCAGAATATCTGACTGGCATTTTTTATAACTATCGCTAAATTTGATTTATAAACATACGAAAGCGGGCTTTACACCCGCTTTTAAAAATTAAACCAATTAATTATACGGTTTTTGCTTTCAGGCTATCTTGACCCTTAGTACTAACAGCCCTGGCCATTTGAAACTCACGCAGTTTTGAATACAGGTAAGTAACAACGATAGAGAAAAACAGATATGAAAGCGAAAATACAATCGGTGAATTGATCACATTGGCTTCTAGTCCCCACATAACACCGGCGATGGTCACCCCCATCTTAGCCATCATGCCCATTAGCAACATCAACAATGCTAGCTGCGGGTAACGTGTTGAACAACGAAATGCCAACCAGTAACCTGTACCTACAGCTACAGCCGCAACACCAAAGCCGGCCATAAATGAGTGGAAGTGTTCACCAGAAAGCACTCCGCCAAGAGACGAAATCAGAAAAATCAGAGCGAACTTCATAAGCACACCTCAGTATAACTAATGAGAAAAGGTCATTTCTTTCCATACCATAGTCAGCAGTTTCATTTTCCCACCTTTTGTGCTTATTTCATACTTGTATAATATTCACGCAGCAAATAATTAACAGCACCCGCCCTTGAATTTACATTTTGAAAAGACTTAAGATCATGAATTTAAAAATAAAATCAAATAAAAAGCCAACCGATTGTTACACCTGTAAATAATTGTAAGAAATCTTTTCAAGCGCCACATCTGTAAATGTTTGTGTTAAAAAAAGCACAAAGCGAACGTCAAAATCAGAATGAGAAATCACGATTTATAAATCTTGACATATTAAATGTGGAATTTGGGTTTTAATATGCGATGTTATCAAGATCAGGCAAAAAGCCATTCACAACACCAAAAACGGTTCAGGATAATAGTGAACATAAAAAAACACCCGGTAAAATACCGGGTGTTTTCATCATTATCTAGCAGTATTAAAGCTCTGCCTATGCTGTCAGCACATCTTCCAACTTCTCAATTTTCACTGCTGCTACTTTGAACTCAGGGATCTTGGCATGAGGGTCTGTCGCCGTGATAGTCAGACGGTTAGCCGGAGATTCCGCAAAGTGGAATGGTACAAACACAACGCCCTGCTGCATTCGCTTGGTAACAAATGCCGGCGTGTCGATATAGCCTCGGCGGGTTGATACCCGTAGCATTTCACCATTACCGATACCCAAACGCTCAGCGTCGTCAACCGAAATCATAGCGCGCGGACCAGCCAGCTTATCAAGGCCTTTCGTCTTACGGGTCATAGTACCAGTATGGAACTGCTCCAACAGACGGCCTGTTGTCAGAACCAGCGGATACTCATCATCAGGCAGCTCGGCGGCATATCGGAATGGGATAGCCACCATCTCAGCTTTACCACGCACGAACTGCTTCTCGTGCATGATACGAGTTCCCGGATGCTTGTCATCTCGGCATGGCCACTGAACACCTTCACTTCCGATGCGCTCCCAGTGGATACCGGCATATTGCGGAGTCAACTGAGTGATCTCTTCTGTAATATCCTGAACGGACTGATAATCCCAGTCACTGCCCATTGCATTAGCAATACTCTGAATGATCCACCAGTCTTCTTTCGCTTCTCCCGGAGCCTTAACCACTGGTGAGATGCGCTGAACACGACGTTCAGTGTTAGTAAAGTTACCGAACTTCTCTGCAAATGAGCATGACGGCAGAACCACATCAGCATACTGAGCAGTTTCCGTTAAGAAAATGTCCTGAACTACAAGAAAGTCCAGCTTTTCAAGACCTTCAATCACATGCGCCTGATTAGGATCACTCAGTACCGGGTTTTCACCCATTACATAGAGACCTTTTACCTTATGGTGGCAAGCTGCATCGATAATTTCAGTCAGGGTCAAACCAGCTTCTGATGGCAGATCCGGCTTATTCCACGCCTTGGCAAACTTGGCATGTACATCCGGGTTATAAACTTTCTGATAACCAGGAAGATTGTTAGGCAGCGCCCCCATGTCACAGGCACCCTGTACATTCGACTGACCACGAAGCGGGTTAATGCCAGCCCCCTCAATACCAAGGTTTCCGCAAAGCAGCTGCAGGTTGGCAATTGAGCGAACATTGTCATGACCTGTCGTGTGCTGAGTAATACCCATCGAGTAGTACACTGCTGTGCGGTCAGCCGTACCAATCATTTCAGCAATCTTAACCACGTCGCTGGCTTTTACGCCAGTGATCAATTCGACTTTATCCGGGGTATAAGCATCAGACATCACTTCCGCTTTCAACTGCTCATAACCTTCAACGCGCTCGGCAATATATTGCTCGTCCTGCCAACCGTTCTTGATGATCTGCTGCATGATACCGTTGATCAGCATTACATCCGTACCCGGACGTTGAGCAACATAAAGCTCGGCATGTTCAACCATATCAATACGCTTCGGATCGGCAACAATCAGACGTGCTGTTCCTTTACGAATAGCCTGCTTAATATGCGAAGCAATAATCGGGTGAGCCGATGTGGTATCAGAACCAATAATAAACACCAGGTCAGAATGTTTAATACCCGGAATATCATTGGTCATTGCCCCACTACCCAGCGATGCTTCCAGGCCGGTTACGGTTGATGCGTGACACAGACGGGCGCAGTGGTCGACGTTATTGGTACCCAATTCACGACGAACAAACTTCTGAAATGCGAAGTTATCCTCGTTAGTGGTTTTCGCAGAAGAGAAACCGGCAAGTGCATCAGAACCATGTTGTTCTTTTATATCACCAAGTTTTTCTGCCACCAGCGACAGTGCTTCGTCCCAACTTGCAGGTAGCAGTTCGCCATCTTTACGGATCAGCGGCGTAGTCAGACGCTCAGAACTATGAACGAAGTCGAAGCCGAAGCGACCTTTCACACACAGCATGCCATCATTAACCGGAGAGTCTTTAGCACCCTGCACGTAGCGAATCTGGTTGCGGCTTTCATCGACATACATGGTGACCTTACAGCCAACACCACAGTAGGTACAGATAGTATCTACCGGCTTAAGCATTTCGATACGGCCCTGCGATTTATCACGCGCATCAACCAATGCGCCGGTCGGACATACCTGAACACAGGCACCACACTGAACACAGTTGGAGTCACCCATGTTATAACCGTTTTCAAAACCCGGACGACACTCTGGACGGTTAGCACTGCCACCATCCGGATTTTTCATGAAGCTCAATGCGCCATGAACAGCATTTTCGTTACAGGCCTGAACACACTGACCACAACTAATACAACGGTTAGCATCGAAAACAATAAATTCAGACGAAGTATCGACACAGAATTTCTGACGACTTTCCGTGTCAAAGTCGTTGTTATCGACTTTGTATTCAGTTGCGTAGTCACGCAGCTTACAGTCGGTATTGGCCTGACAGCCACACTCCAGACAACGCTCAGCTTCGCGAATAGCCTCTTCATTCATGAAGCCTTTTTCAACTTCATCAAAGCTCAATTCACGCGCTTCAAGACTCAGTTCCGGCATTACCGCACGCATCACTTTTTTAATGTTAGTGAAATGCTCAGGATCAACCTGCTTGAGTTTGGCTTCTTTGTGTGAGTTAAACGGTTTAACTGGAATATTTTCCATATCACCGTTAAAGAAACGATCAATCGCTTGTGCTGCCACTCGACCATCGGCTACCGCCTCAATCGCTGTAGCCGGGCCACGGCGGAAATCGCCAATACTGAAGATATTTTCGACACCGGAATGCATAGTGCCAGCTTCAGACTCCAGCGTTGCCCAGCGTGTCAGCGGCAGCTCGATGTTGTCATTATCAAGGAAAGTTAAATCCGGTTTTTGCGATACCGCAGCAACGACTGTATCGAAAGCTTCAGTGAAGTATTCGCCGGTTGACTGTGGACGACGGCGACCCGATGAGTCCGGTTCACCCAATGCCATTTTCTCCAGCTTCACTTCACAGACCCGGCCATTATCACCAGCAATATTCTCAACCGGGTTAGTCAGGAAGTGGAACTTTACGCCCTCATGTTCAGCTTCTTCGATTTCATAATCTTCAGCCGGCATTTCGTCGCGGGTACGACGATAAATCAAGGTTGTATCCGCGCCGTCACGAACAGCGGTACGGGCACAGTCGATTGCGGTGTTACCACCACCAATTACAGCCACCTTCTTACCAGTGGTGTACTGCTTCTCGGTGACATAATCTTTAAGGTAATCAACACCCAAGTAGCAACCATCAAGATCACTACCTTCATAATTCATTTCAACCGCTTTCGATGCACCAACAGCTAGACAAACAGCATCGAAACCGTTCACCAGTTCAGAAAGCAGGAAGTCTTTACCCAGCTCTTTGCCGGTTTCGATCTTCATACCGTTACGGCACATCAAATCAACTTCTTTGTCGAGGATTGCTTTTGGCAAACGGTATTCTGGAATACCATAACGGAGCCAACCACCAGTTTCCGGCATCGCCTCATAGACGGTGACGTTGTAACCTTCGTTGCTCAGGTAATACCCACAAGTCAAACCACCCGGACCACTACCGATAATAGCGACAGACTTATTCTTAGCAGGCTTACGTTCAGGAACATACTGCTCCTGCGCTTCCAAGTCCGCATCAGCAGCATGACGCTTCAGCTGACGAATAGCCAATGGTTCATCCACCAAGCCACGACGACACTCTGCTTCACAGAAGGCAGGACACACACGACCAATAGAAAGCGGCATAGGCAGAGTGCGTTTGATCACTTCAATAGCTTTTTGGTGATCATTCTGGGAAATGTGGTAAAGGTAAGACTGAATATCAACCCCGGCCGGACAAGCTGTCTGACACGGAGCCTCACAGTCGGCATAGTGATCTGACAGAATGCGGTTCAGTGCTTTGCGACGAGATTCCGCCAAAGCTTCACTTTGGGTGGTGACCTTCATTCCTTCAACTGGTTTGATTTCACATGCGCGTTGTATGCCTTGTCCTTCAACTTCGACCACACACAAACCGCACGGTACTTTTTCACCATCTTTATTCAAACCACATAAGGATGGTATTTCTATCTGGCATTGCGTCGCGGCTTCAAGCAGTGTCTGCTGACTGTCAACAGCCACTACCTGTCCGTCTATTGTGACATTGTTCATAAATTGCCTCATTTAGTAACTCGGCACTGACTCATGGCGATTGATAATACGGTGGGGAGCAAATAAATGCTTATTCACTTGTATTAGCTAACTTCTTGTTCATAGGGGAAAGCCAGGTACAGTACTCAAGGATGATTGAGAGAAAATCATCATTTTTGTTATCGTCCCAACGTACCAGAACCAGAATAAAATTCCTTGATTTGGAGCACTGTAGAGAATTATTTTTTGGACAAAATAAAGTAATCAATATGTTCTATCTATATAATTATCTACACGTATATTGAAATTAGTTTAAACTTTCTATCACTTTATTTCATAATTAACCCTTAAGGGTTAAAAGCAACAATCAAAGCAATTTTTCGTCACCATTTTGCACGTCATTAGTCCCCATACCATCTATGAAACCGGTATAACTACAGTGAAATTCAGCCAGCTCATAGATAAAACAAATAAATCGATAAGTATCACATAGTTATTTGACGGAACCATCTTTAGCCCTATATAACGCGTGACTTTTGCCCTTTATCCAGCATATAATTCGATGATAATTTTAATAATTTCTTGAATTACCGGGCAAATTATGGCCAATATCCTTGATTCTGTTGATCTGCGCACCCAGCTTGTTGGTGAAAACCGACTTGAGTTGCTTATCTTCAAACTACATACATCCCAATTATTTGCCATCAACGTGTTCAAAGTTAAGGAAGTTGTAAAACTGCCTAAACTAAACAGCCTACCCGGTTCACACCCGAATATTACCGGTGTTGCGAATATTCGCGGGCTTTCAATTCCTGTCATCAACCTTCGCCAGGCCATCAGCATGCGCCACGGTGAGGAAGAAGGTGAATGTAACCTGATCATCACTGAATATAACCGCTCTGTTCAGGGCTTTCTGGTCGGTGAAGTGATGAACATCGAAAACCTGACCTGGCGTGACATTCAGCCACCTCCAAGTCAGGTTGGCCGCAACAACTACCTGACAGCACTAACCAAGCTTAACCGTGACGGCGCTGAACGTCTGGTCAGTATCATTGACGTTGAAAAAGTTCTGTCGGAAATCATCGAATATAACGTTCATATTTCTGATGACGTACTGGACCAGAACATTGTTGATCACTTGCATGGTCGCAAGATCCTGATTGTTGATGATTCATCAACGGCTCGCGCCCAAATCCGCGATACACTTTCTCAATTGGGTCTTGAAATCATCGAGGCGACAAACGGCCTGATGGCTCTGAACATGCTGAAGAAATGGTGTGATGAAGGAAAAAACATCAACGATGAGATTCTGATGATGTTTACTGATGCCGAAATGCCAGAAATGGATGGTTATAAGCTGACGCATGAGATCCGTAATGATCCGCGTATGAACGACATCCATATTGCACTGAATACGTCGTTGAGTGGCAGCTTTAACGAAGCGATGGTGAAAAAAGTAGGCTGTGACCGCTTCATTTCCAAGTTCCAGCCAGACCTGCTGGTTGAAGTGGTTCAGGATCGCCTGCGCGACATTCTGTAATTCAACAGTTCGCCAAACAGATCAAAAGAACTCGCCTCTTGGCGAGTTTTTTCTTTTGGTATCTTTAAGACCCACTATTTGCCCTCGCTTCTTTTGCACCAATTCCTAGCAATAAATCAAGCTGAAATGAAGCACAGTAATTTTCAGTAAAATCATCAGCCAATAACTGTCATCCCTGACCATTTTCTGCCTCCGTAACAAAATCGGTTTCCAGCTCATTCCATGCTTTCAGAGTTTCACCGTGTAAAATGTCAATCCGCTGTGCCCGTGCATCTTCAGATATTGTTGCCAACTGCACAGTTAGCAACAGCATGATGAAGAGGGGGAGCACCCAGCCGGGAGCTCCGCTGTTATTGTTTGTCGTCATTATTCGATTACCTGCCAGTTGTGCTGACTATTAAGCCAAACTACTCACCTGGTTAATGAGTGTTCGCAGTCTGAACACTGCTCTGGCTGCTGCGCAAAGTTACACGGCGGTCAAAGAAATCACCTTCGAAGTTCTGCTCGGCTTTCAACGGCGCCTGATCACCATAGGCTGCAACAACAATCTGATTAGCATCAATGCCATGTTGTTCAAGATAATTACGAACCGCATCAACGCGACGTTGTGAAAGTGCCATATTCTTCTCACTGCTACCGCGGCGGTCGGCGAAACCTGCCAGTTCCCACTTAACCTCAGGAGCCTGCTTCATCATCTCGGCCAGTTCATCAAGCTGACTTTGGAAATGTGGTTCGATAGAGGCAGAACCGGTACGGAAATGAACATTCATCTCCAGAGCCAAATCAATCTGACGTTGCTCTTCCATCATTCTGTCCTGCTGAATTGCTTGTTGTTGCAGGCGGGCAATCTCAATCTGGGCCTGGTTGTAACGGTGGCTTATGCGCTCTAATTCTGCGTTGCGGGACGCAATTTCCTGCATTTCTTCATCCTGCGCCTTAATGTAATCCTCTTGTCCGACTGTGGTACCGATAATGCCGCCGATAATACCGCCGACAACCACACCAGCAGGGCCGGCAACCAGTGCACCGAATGCCGCACCAGACCCCATACCAATCAGTTGTTCCTCCTGACCGACTTTATAAGCATCATCAGCAGGCTCAACGGTGTTGGCCTGAGCGACCGGAGCAATTACAGAAGTCATCAGAGTGGTAGCGATAAGAGTAGAAATTAGCTGCTTTTTCATTTTGGAATCCTCATTCGTTATAAACGTTTGACGTTGTTGTTTGTGTCGTTGCGTTTCGATGAGGTAATTAAAACAAGCAGATCTGGCATTATCGGGGAGAAAAAGAGGCAATGTGCTGATCAATTGTGGCAAAAAAATGGCAATCGCCACACACCACTTTTATCTGCACTTTTTTATTGTATAGTCACAACCAGAAAGCAATTTGCTCTAGTAACGCAGCAGTAAATGAAGGTAATAAATGAAGAAAATAGTTATTGTCGAAGATGAAGCGGCGATTCGCGAAAACTATATAGATGTCCTTAAAAAGCATGGCTATAGTGTGCAGGGTTATGACAACCGTCCGGATGCACAGGCGGCTTTCGAACAGGAGCTACCGGATCTCGCTATTATTGATATCGGCCTTCAGAATGAGATTGATGGCGGTTTCTCTTTATGCCAGTCGCTTCGTGCCCTGTCGCCAACTATCCCTATCATTTTCCTGACCGCCCGCGACAGTGACTTTGATACCGTTTGCGGCCTGCGAATGGGTGCCGATGATTACCTGACTAAAGACATCAGCCTGCCACATTTAATGGCTCGCATTGCTGCCCTGTTCCGCCGGAGTGATCTGCTGGCAGCCCCAACTGAGCAGGAAACACTAATTGAACGCGGCCCGCTAACCATTGATAAAAACAAAATGCAGATATTCTGGAACAGACAGCTTATTGAGCTTACCGTGACGGAATTTTGGATGGTCTATGCCCTTGCCAAGCGTCCCGGTCATGTAAAGAGCCGCCATGATCTGATGGATGAAGCCCAGGTGGTTGTCGATGACAGCACCATTACTTCCCATATAAAACGTATCCGCAAAAAATTCATGCAATATGACAACAATTTTGACTGCATTAACACTGTCTATGGCATGGGCTACCGCTGGGGCGCATAACGGATTCAGATGAAGAAACTACCGAAATTACCTGTTGGCCTCAGAGTCAAAGTTATTCTGATCTCCAGCTTTCTGCTCTTACTGCCATGGCTGGGTTACAAATACATCCTGGAGATGGAAAAACTGCTGCGCCAGGGTCAGGAGCAAACCCTGATTGGTACTACGCGAGCTGTCGCTACAGCACTGAATGAGCGCCCTAACCTGTTCAGCGATCAGGCCAGTTTCCTGCAATCGGTACAGAAAGGCCGAGACTTGTATGCCTATGAATTACAAAGTCCGATCACATTAGACGGCCAGCTTAATGACTGGACTGATTACGACGATAAAATGGTTCGCTACGGTCGCGATTATGTCCAGTTCGGCCGCCGTCCATACGACAATAACAGCATCAGCTTCCGCCATATTGTCGGAAAATACGATGGTTACCTTTACGCGGCCTTTGAAGTTTCTGACCTCAGCCCAGTTATGCGTCGTAAAGACTCCCTGCGCGTAGACCGCAATGATCACCTGATCATTGCCATGACATCACCTGACGGTGAGTTTTCCCGCTATGTTGTTTCCGCTTATGAAGATGGCTGGATCAACGCATGGCAAATCACAGATGACATCTCGAACCCATCGACACTCATTCAGCAAAAGCAAATTCAAGGCTTCTGGAAATCAACTGAAAATGGCTACAACATTGAATTAAGATTGCCGCTTTCCACCCTTGGCAATAAGTTAGGCTTTGCCTTTTACGATATCAATAACAACCAGAACCGCGAAATCGATACTATCATCGGCACTTCCAACACCACGCGACTCAGCAGACTGGGAACAGTTCTGGTGCCATCTCCTGAAATAGAAAAAATCCTGAAAGGAATGGGACACACCAGTTCCCGTATCTGGGTGATTGATCGCCACCAGCGCGTGTTAGCACAAACCGGCGATATTCAGGATTCTAACGGCGTATGGTCGTCATCGGTTAAATACGCAGATAATGACGTTTCCTGGTGGTCTGCGATTGAGAAGAAACTGCTGCACCCGTTTTACTACCGTTATCTTATTACCGAGCCAACAGAATTCAGCGACTTCAAACAAGATGAAGCACTGGTAAAAGGGGTTCATGTTTCTCAAGCGTTACAAGGGCGAGGCTACTCCCAATGGCGTCGCTCGGAAGACGGAAAGGTTATGATTCTGTCTGCTGCCTACCCTATCTGGCTTGATAACAATGTGATGGGAGCTGTAGTGGCAGAAGAGTCGACTATCGGTATTCAAACCCTACGGAACCAGGCACTGGAAAAGCTGTTTAATGCCATTCTGGCCATAATCGCCATCGGCACAATTACCCTGTTCTTATTCGCTTCAAAGATATCTTCTCGGATTCGTCGCCTGCGTGACGAAGCAGAGCAAGCCATCGATAGTCAGGGCCGCATCCGACAACCGATTTCGCCAACTACCGATACCGACGAAATCGGCGATCTGTCACGTAGCCTAGCCGGAATGGTGAACCGCCTCGGCCAATACAACCACTACCTGGAAAATCTGTCCTCGCGTCTATCACACGAATTGCGGACGCCGGTTGCAGTGGTTCGTTCTTCACTTGAAAACCTGTCGATGCAAGATCAGGACGAGGATTCCCAACGCTATATTGACCGTGCGCAAGACGGTGTTAAGCGTTTGAGCACCATTTTGTCGAGCATGACGGAAGCCACCCGCATAGAGCAAAGCCTGCAAGGTGCAGAAAAAGAACGATTCCCGCTTAACGAATTGGTTTCAGGCTGCATGCAGGGTTACCAAATGGCCTTCCCTGAGCAGGCATTTAAGGTTCATAGCGGCAGTAAAGACATTTTCATTAACGGTGCGCCGGATTATCTGGCCCAACTTCTGGATAAACTGATCGCCAATGCGGAAGACTTCAGTGACAACCAGAATCCGATTGAAGTGATTCTGACTCAAAACGGTCCGCAGGCTAACCTTTCAGTCAGTAACTACGGGCCGTTATTGCCGGAAAATATGTCTGATCAACTACTCAACTCCATGGTGTCAGTGCGAAGCCAGAATAAGCAAAGCAAACCTCACCTTGGCCTTGGGCTGTTCATTGCCAGACTCATTACAGAGTTTCATGAAGGGGAAATCAGACTAAAAAATCGTGCAGATCAAAAAGGTGTCGAAGTCATAATTACCCTTCCTATTGCCTCGGAGGACAATTAAGTGCTGCAAAACTCACCCTAGGCCGATATTGGTACAAAATAATCACCACTCTTCCCCCAAGCTGTGAACTCGATACTTAGAGTCCCGAGCATATTCAGCTACATTTTATATGGTTATATACCAAACTGAATCATAGTTCGGCGCTCCTTCAACCCGCTATACCCGAGCTCCGGCACTCTGTTGACTCAGATTATTGTTTAGTTTGGTATTAAACGGAGGATCATGTATGAAAAGGATAATTATATGTTCCGATGGTACCTGGAACCGCCCCGAGCAGTATGGTGAAGAAGACTTCCCGACCAATGTGCTAAAACTTGCCAGAGGGATTCGCCCTACCAGTTCTGAAGGTATCAGCCAAATCGTATTTTACGATTGGGGGATCGGCTCTTACCACGACAAATTTACCGGAGGCGGTATCGGTAAAGGGCTGGAAAAAAACATCATGGATGCGTATCGCTTCCTGGTTCATAACTATGAAGCAGGTGATGAAATCTACCTATTTGGCTTCAGCCGAGGCGCTTATACCGTGCGCAGCTTATGCGGAATGATCAATAACTGCAGCATATTGAAAAGTATGCACGGCAGCCGGATAGAAGAAGCATTCGAACTTTATAAAAACAAGGATAACAAACCGCAAAGCCCCTACTCTGTCAGCTGGCGGCAAAACTACACCATCGAAAGTAAAGTGAAAATTCATTTTATCGGCGTATGGGATACAGTAGGAGCAATGGGTCTGCCATTCAGTATTTTCAGCGATATTGACGACAGACACCTATTCTATGATCGCAAGCTCGGCAGCAATATCGTTAAAGCTCGTCATGCCCTGTCACTTGATGAACAGCGAGATGATTTCAAACCAACCATCTGGGAGCCTCGTGAAGGTGTCGACCTTGAGCAGGTATGGTTTTCCGGTGTTCACTGTGATGTCGGTGGTAGTTATAAACCGGATGCTGACGGTACAGTCTTGTCCGATATTCCTATGCTCTGGCTACTGAACGAAGCTGAACAAAGTGGGTTAGAGTTTGAACCTGCATTGAAACCTGTCAATACGAATGCACTGGCCAGCCAGCACAATGAGTACAAACGTAAATATCTACTGCTTGGTAAACATGTACGTGAAATCCCGGCTCAAGACCAGACACCGACCTGGGTTCACAAAAGTGTTCGGGAACGGTACGACAGCAAGTACCGCAGTAAACCCATCGACTCATACATCAATAAACATGGTGAATGGCCACCAATTTGGGAAGACTGATTCTTCAGGCTCCTTGAACTAAATATCAATCATAAGAGCAGGTCCTCCCTGCTCTTTCCCCCGACATTACCCATTTCTATTAATACCATCACAATATTGCTTTTTAGAGTAAAATCTCAGTTTTTATTCTCCCTCTCCCTTAGGATATGAGTTATGTAACACATAATACTCAGGGCATATCGCTATGTATCAAGACAACTTTATTGATGCTATTCAACACAAGAAAAAAATCCGTTTAACTTTTATCGCTAAAGAAAACGGAACAGAGACAACAAAGATCTGCGCCCCCATCGATTTTGGCCCTAAGCGCATTTCAGAAAACCAGTGCAACCGGTATCACTTGTGGGATTTTGACAGTGATCCTCGCCACCACATTCTCTCTGTTCTTCCTGAACGGATCGTAAAAATGGAAGTACTAACGGAAAAATTTTCTCCGGAAGATTTTGTTGCCTGGCCAACGAATTGGTTCGTGAAGCGCGATTGGGGCAAATACAGCTAAATTGACGGTCCTTCCCCTCGTCCTATAGTTAATAGGTGATTCACCCAAAGACAACGGAGGGAAGGAAATATGACCGCTCAAATTTCATACTCCAAGCTTGAGAAAAACTACACTCCTGATTTTCGCAACCGAATTAACATGGCCAGAAATACCAACGATGTTTATGACGTTTTCTGTCATACCGTGGCCTGCATGTTTAATGAAATCACCGAAACAAAAAAGTACAGGGAGAGTGATATAGACTTTTACCCCGAACGGGAGAGTCATTACGAGTTAGGATCTAATTTGAAGCGTGACCCCGCTGTCCTCGAATGCCTACATACTTCAGATCTTGGCCGGATTCTTGATGATATGGCTCAAACAGCAACAAACAGGCATACGCACCTGATGAAACACCCGGAGAAAACCAACTCGAAAATAATGCGTCATTAATTTCGAACGCATAACGTGAATCAGGCACTTATTTTTTATAAGTGCCTGATTTAGTTTCAAGTGACGTCAGCTAGCCATCAGGGAGTCATTGCCTCATTGGTTGAATCCACCACATCATGAATAAACTCAGAGATATCTTCACGGTTCAGCCAGTCAGGTTTTAGCCTAAAGCTGTTCCAGTCAGACAGTGATTCCCAACTATCACTCCATGGCGGACTGTTAACAGCAAGAATACCAATCAGTAAAAACTGCAGAGTACTGATCACCGGATTTCGGTTTGAACACAGTTTCAATGCCGAACCGAATGACATCTTGATTTTCCGGTTAGCCAAATCGACGCTGTAAACCTCATCAAGCAGTAAGTGAACCAATCCGCCACCAAACAAAAACAACCCTGACAACCAACTGGCAATATCACTGTAGCCAAGCAGATAAATCAGATACACCACCGCCAACGCTGACAACGCAATAAAAGCCAGAGAATGGCAACAGCCGCGGTGAACAGTTATTTTTTCCAACAAAGATTTGAAGTTGTATCGAATCGTAAAGTAACAGAACGAGGCATAAACCATCAGTTCCAGCATCGAAACGGCACGATAAATATGTCCGACGAAACTAAAGGTAAGCAGGCCGCCAAACAGCCGGAAAAGCGCACTCATTGAGGTTGAGTTGTCTGAATCAATATCAGGTAGCAATCCACCCATGGTGCCGACAAACATCAGCCACAGGGCGGTTATCGGGGCAATATGCCCCGCTGAAAGCAATGCGGTAGCCGCCAAACTACTGGTTAGCGCGGCTGATCCAAGATGCATTTTGAAATTAGCCACAAATATTCACACTGAACAAGACTGTTTTCTTCTGTTTCAGGGTAGCAACTGTGAAAACAGCCATTGTCTCTTTAACTGGATAAATAAACAGTATTATGTATCAATTCTTTGTGACATCAATAAAAATCAATAACTTCCCACAAATATGGCGTTAAGTGAATATTATTTATACATAATTGACCCGCTTCTGACAGGCATTCATGTGAGCAGATAAGCTGAGCCTGCTGAAGCACCCTACTGAGCCGCAGCTTCGCGAAGAAAATCCAGTCTCTGCTGCTCCTCCGGACTTGGCGTATAAGGTTCCTGGCTCAATGACGCTGGGTCAAAAGGCTCCAATATAATCGCATCTTGTTCACTTACCCCGAAACTGGCTTTTTCACCGGGAAACCCCGACATCTTTTCTATTACCCAGTTACGGAGCTGATAATGCCCGTCCGTACCACTCAACACGCTGTTATGAACTTTAAGCTCAAATGATTCTTGCCCCTGACCCAAGCGTGATTTGCTGTTCAGTGCAGCAATGACTTTACCGTCATTGGAATACAGATTCGCCCGAACGCGGTAAATTCCTGCCTGTTTTACATCAATCACCAGAGGGATAACCATATCCGCTCCCTGTGAAATCGGCGCACCAGCAGATAACAAATAAGCAGCCGGAACAAAGAAATTAAAATCAGTCAGCAAAATATCACTGCCCTGCTCAAAATCGACCATCGCTTTCACTCTTATTTCCTGAGGCCAGTTTTCATCAGGCGTGACAATGACAGACTTTTCTCCTGTCTGCTGAGATGCAAATACCTCCTTCGTCGTTGGCTCATAAAACTCGAAGTGAATGTTGCTAACTACCAGCTTTGTATTCAAAGTAACAGTTATCGGCTCCGGATAAAAAAACCGGAACTTATCCAACGACAAAGATGCAGTGCTGTTGCCATCCAACACCGGGACATCGACAACATTAAAACGATTAGGCTCCAGATAGCTCAGGTTGTTCTCAGAAATGGGTTGCGAATAAGGCGGAAACTTCACTTCATTTTCGTAATATTCTGATATGGCTTTAAATTGCTTGCTGACAACTTCAAGTTCAAGTTGCTTATCATTCTCTTGAGTTGCAGGAGTTTTACCCACTGCCGAATGCGGTTTAACTGCGCTAACTTCCGACTGAGCCATTGTGTTTATTTTATGCCCGGAATCCTTTAAGTCTGCTTGAGCAACAACTTCGTGTTGAGGGCTGCTATCCTCTTTGCTGTCCAAATACCAATAAGAAACTGCGGCACTGGCCAGCAATACCAAAGCCACACGAAACACAACAGGTTTTTGATCACTCATAAATTTTCTGTAATTGGTTTTATCGCCAAAAGATACTTTCTTCAAATAAGATTAGCTCTTACGAATACAGGCCAGGAAACAGAGTGCTCCCTGACCCGTATTTATGACAGTAAGTTACAGAAGCAACCCAGCTGCCAGTTGAGACATTGTCTGGTTGTCTGAACCATCGACATAGCGATAGTAATTACCTGTCAGCCAGTATTTTTCGTCAGTTGTGTTAACGTTCAATCTTGTTCCGTCAGTCAACAGAGCTTGTTGGTTAGCAGCCGTTACCTGACCACTGTGTGCACTCTTAATCAAACCACTGTGACTATAACCATCACCCATCAATAACGGGAAATGATTCGGCATAAAATCACTGACACCTTTCGCCTGTGTGCCCAGCTTACCGTCATAGTCAACACTGACTGAACAACTGCTGAAATCTCCTGCTACGCTGGCTCCACAAGATGAATGGCTAGCCACCACACCATCATCATGGCCCGGTAGGAATCCTCCGGTCAGTTTGAAATAATCTGAACCGTCACCGGTAAAACGGATCCGCGGAATACGACCGTCTGGCATCGGTGCTAACTGGCGGGCATTAGCGACCTTCAAATCGTTTAACACACCAGTATTATTACTGTCTGGAATTTCACCAAGCCACAATTTGATTGCAGATTTAAGTGCTGCGTTCATCCAGCCACTGCCTTCAGCAACACCAACGGCCAAGTCGCCTAACTCAGAACCACCACCAGCACCGGCAAAATCAAAAGTTGCCACAATATTCAGCGGCGCCATCCCAGCGTTTTCCAGCCAGTTTGCCTGATTATCCAGAACATATCTTGCAACAAGGTCACCGGTAGAATGAGTAACAAAAATACAGCCGTTGGCGCATGTCTTGTTTCGGGATAATTCCTGTAGCTTTGGCCATACATAATCAGTCGAGATCTTACCGGCAATACGTTCCTGAGATGGCCAGTCGATCCGATCATCCGCTTTCGCCAGCCAAAAATCACGCCAGTAATCCGCTCCATTTTGTTCAACCGCTTTACTGTCCGGTTTAGACTGGAGCTGGCCGGGTTGAAAACCATGAATCAGAATTATTGGATGTTCACCTATTGCTGCATTTGCAGAAAATGAGAAAGCCGCTAACGCAGTAACGATTCCCTTAGTCAGTAATTTCATTTTTGTTATTTCCGTTGTTATTGGACAAAAAAAGAGTAGAAGCTCTAATACTCTCCGGCAAATAAGAAATAACAGCAAATGACAACTTTTATAAAAAGATCACATTATCAATATCATTATGGAGTATATATTCATACCCGAATGTACAATGACCGCTTATAAACCCATCACAATAATTCCAAAATCACATTTTCAACAATATTAATTACTATCCTTTTTTATCCCTCTTCCGGTTTTTTCGGCGTTTTTAGTATCTTCTGAAATAAGCCTAAATCCAACCAACGGCCAAATTTATAACCAGCTTGGTTAATTGTCCCACTATGAATAAAGCCTAACTTCTGATGCAGGGCTATACTACCGCAGTTTTCCATATCAATCGCACCAATCATGACATGATAATCCTGCCTGTTAGCCTGTTGGATTAGCTGTTCCACCAATAACGTTGCTATGCCCTGGCCTCTGAAGTCACGGTGCAGATAAACACTATGCTCAACAGTATATTTAAACGCTGGCTGCATCCTGAAACGACCATAGGTGGCAAAACCCATTAACTGTTCTTCTTCATTCACAAGACCAATCACTGGATAATGACCTTTCTCTTTTTCCTCAAACCATAGAATCATATTTTCCATTGTTCTTAGTTTGTAATCATACAATGCGGTTGAGTTAATAATCGCATCATTAAAGATAGCTAAAATAGCTTCAGCGTGATTTTCAAAACTACAGTTTACGAATTTCATTATGTTAACAATGGCTCCTTCCATTAATGATTGCACTCAAAATTTCATACCAACTATTCACTTCTTACTACCTTGATTGAAACCTGATAATCCTGAAGCTCACCTCCAAGATACTTTATTAACAACTTTAAAGATAAAAGTGAACAATTTTCAGCCTAGATCACATCCTCAAAGTAAATAATTGCTCGCCCAACTTAAATCTACCATTCTAATAACAATAAACATGATAATCACAAAACAGCCAGGTTGATTTCATGGACAGAACGCAAATCTGGGTCAAGGCGCTACTGGAAGCAGGCAAGACCGAAATTGAACTGAACAAGATAGTTAAACAAATCGGTGAACATCTTGGTGCTGATTTAAGCCTGTTATTTTGGGGAAGCCCTCCTAATGCCGGAAAATTCTGGACACTGCGACATGGTATCGAAGAAGGTGATTACCAGTTTTATCTACGTCACAGCAATGATGATGCCTATTTGAAGCATTACATCAGCCAATCCCTGACCGGAAAAATGATACAGTTACAAGAAATGCTGCCACTAAAACATATTTATGACGGCTGGTTTCGGGAGGAAATGGTTCCACGCCTTGGTATTCGTTATTCAATCAGTGGGCTCTACCCTGTTGCTCCCGGCCAAATGCTGGCAATTACCTTTCACCGATATCAACAACCGTTCAGCCATAGAAGTAAAATGATGATGCAGCAGCTTCTGGAACAACTGGTTCCGTGGTGTCAGTATTTTATCGCCCGTGACAAACTCGAAAGCCTCTATGGCTCCTCTCCGATAACCCGAAGCATGATGAAACTACCGGAAACACTTACGCAAGCTGAGCACCATGTCGTATCCCTGCTCGCACAGGGTTATGACGGCAGTGAAATAACCGAAATGCGGGGGGTATCCAAAGAAACCACCAAATCGCAAATCAAAAGTATTTTGCGTAAAACCGATTGCAGGCATCAGAACCAGCTACTGCATAAAATTTACAGCGGCGACTGATCCAACCTCACTTTTTTTGCTGTCAAAAGCCGAGTAAATCAACCTTAAAGGGCTGAATATAAAAGCATCCGCTTATTATTCAGGGTATACTTATACCCACTAAATCCACATATTCTTGACCCAAATACGGATCGCGTCATGGAAGCAGAACAACTTGAAATACTTGGTTTTATCAGCCAGTACCCTCCTTTTGAAAGCCTGCCCGAAGAAACACAACAGCATATAGCCCTGCAGATTGAAGTTTCTTACTACCGAGCCGGTACTATGATTCTGAATTTCGGAGATGAAATCCATGACCTTTTTCTGATCCGCAGCGGCGCGGTTGAAATTTACCGCCGTAAAGGGGAACTCTACAACCGTATTGATGAAGGCGCCCTGTTCGGACAAATGGGGCTGCTGATGAACAATCGCGTCCGCATGCCGGCAAAGGCCATTGAAGACACCCTTGTTTACTGTATTCCAGAAGACTTATTTAACAGCCTTTATGACGAATTCGATAGTTTTGCCGACTTTGTCGAGGTCGAAGAAAGTGCAAGATTAAGAAACGTCGTTTCGAACCAGAGCGATGCCAACGACCTGACAACATCGAAAGTCCGCACCCTGCTGACCCGAGATCCGCTGATGATTGCTCGCGATGAATCTATTCAGGTTGCCGCGCAAACCATGGCGGAGGACAGTAGTTCATGTCTTCTAGTGGTTGATCCTGAAGCTAACAATGATGACGACGACGGTGATCATCTTGTAGGGATTATTACCGACCGTGACTTATGTACCCGGGTTCTTGCCTGCGGCATTGATGTGTCGACGCCTGTTTCTGAAGTGATGACCAACGAGGTCATTTCATTGGACTATAACGCATATGTTTTTGAAGCTATGCTGACCATGCTGCGTTATAACGTCCATCACCTTCCCGTCCTTAAAAACAGACGCCCGATAGGTATCATCGGCCTTACTGATATCGTTCGTTATGAGTCACAAAGCAGCCTGTTGCTGGTTAGTGCCATCTTCCAGCAGCAAACCGTAGAAGATCTTAAGTCTCTGTCTGAGCAGGTTAAAGACTGCTTTGTGCGCATGGTCAATGAAGATGCCAACTCCCATATGGTCGGCAGCGCAATGTCGGTTATCGGCCGTAGTTTCAAACAACGACTGGCGGAATTGGCAGAAGAAGAGCTCGGTCCTCCTCCGATCCAGTATTGCCTTGTAGCAATGGGCTCAATGGCCCGTGACGAGCAATTGATTGTTACCGATCAGGACAATGCCCTGATCCTGGATAACAGTTATGACGAGCGCATACACGGCGAGTACTTCAGTAAGCTGGCAACATTTGTCTGTGACGGCCTGGCTGCATGCGGATACAGCTATTGCGACGGCGAAGTCATGGCAACCAACCCAGAATGGCGCAAAACCCGCCAGCAATGGGAAGAATGTTTTGCCGATTGGATAGACAATCCAAAACCACAAGCGCTTCTGAACAGCTCGATCTTCTTCGACCTTGACGGTGTTTGGGGACGGGAGAAATGGGCAGAACAACTGAACAGCTTCATTGTTCGCCGTGCCCGAAGAAATAACCGATTCCTGGCTTGTCTCGCTCGTAACGCCATTCGCCGGACACCGCCGCTGGGCTTTTTCAAAGACTTCGTGATGGAGAAAGACGGACGCCACAATAACTCGATCAACCTTAAACGACGTGGCACAGCACCGCTTGCCGACTTGATCAGGGTTCATGCCCTTGCTGTCGGTTCCCGTTCTCAGAACTCCTTTGAGCGGCTGGATGATGTTATTGAAGCCGGTATTCTACCTAAAGGACGTGGACAAGATTTACGTGATGCGATGGAGTTTATCTATATGGTTCGCATCCGCCACCAAGCATTGGATATTGAAGCCGGCATTGAAGCAGACAACAGTATCGAGCCGGAAAATATGTCTGACTTCGAGCGCAGAAACCTGAAGGCGGCATTTCAAATTCTAAGTAATGCACAGAACTTCATTAAGTTCCGCTATCAGGGCAACAGACGTTAATGAACAAAGAAAATTTTGATAAGACCCGGTCACTGATTAATACCCGGAATACACCGGACTGGCCGACATTCTTTTCTACACTGCATGATAAAGCTAAGGATGCGCGATTAAAGCGTTACTACAACACAGAACTTGTCAGCGGAGATACGCCGTTAAAGGATGTCGAATTTGTTGCTCTCGATTTTGAGACTACCGGTTTGGATCCAAAGAAAGATGAAATAATCAGTATCGGGTTAGTACCGTTCGATATTAATCGCATCCGCTGCCGAGAATCAGCACACTGGGTCGTGAATCCACACCGCCCACTTAAAGAAGAATCTGTAGTAATTCATGGCATCACAGATTCAGAAGTAAGCGAAGCCCCGGACTTACTCAGAATTCTTGAAGGTGTACTTGATGCGCTGGCTGGCAAAATTGTTGTCGTTCATTATCAAAGAATCGAACGGGAATTCATGGACCAGGCACTTAAAACAAGGATTAATGAAGGTATTCGCTTCCCGGTTATTGATACACTTGCCATTGAAGCCGCTATACAACAGCGTCTCTATGGCGGTGTCTGGAACCGTTTAAAAGGAAGGAAACCGGGATCTGTACGTTTAGGCAAAGCACGCCAACGGTATGGTCTACCAGCTTACCAGCCACATCACGCGCTAACCGATGCTCTGGCGACCGCTGAACTATTACAAGCGCAAATTGCTCATTACTTTTCACCGGAAACGCCGTTATCTGAAATCTGGCAATAGCATTGTCATTGATGATACTTACCAAGATAAAAAAACGCCGCTGTAAACAGCGGCGTTTTTATTGTTATCTGATGATTGAAAAATTAATCACGAAAACGTTCAGTACTAAAGCCCATTAACAGACTAACGCACATCAGCAACAGAATGATAGTGAACGGCAATGCGGTGGAGATAGCACCGGCCTGCAAGGCTTCGATCGCTTCTGTACCACCAACGTAAAGCAGCACTGCGGCAATTGCACCTTCAATGGCAGCCCAGAATACACGCTGAGGCATTGGTGAATCCATTTTACCGCCAGCGGTAATATTATCGATCACTAGGGAGCCAGAATCTGAAGAGGTAATGAAGAATACCATGACCAATACGATCGCAATCACAGACAGTACGTTACTGAAAGGCAAAGCTTCAAACATTTCAAACATCGCCAACGAAACTGATGTCAAGCCATTCTCACCTAAACTACCAACACCATCGACAACCTGCTCAATCGCCTGACCACCAAATACAGACATCCAAATCACAGTGATCAATGTCGGAACAATCAGCACTGCAACCATAAACTCACGAATAGTACGGCCTTTAGATACACGAGCGATAAACATACCTACAAATGGTGACCATGAAATCCACCACGCCCAGTAGAATACAGTCCAACCGTGCATCCAGGTCTGATCTTCTCGTCCATGCGGGTTACTCAACGCAAAGAAGTTTTCCGCATAACCAGCCAGTGTTGTCGGGATCGAGCCCATAGAGATAGCAAAACCGACCAAAGCAACAAACACCAACAAAGCAAGTGCTACCAGCATGTTGATGTTACTTAGCAGTTTAACGCCACCGTCAATACCACGAGCAACAGAAATAACAGCCAGTAAAGTAACAACCACGATTACAGCAACTTGCAGGGAAATGCCACCCTGGAAGTTAAAGACATGCTCGATACCACTTGCAGCTTGCTGTGCCCCCAGCCCCAAAGAAGTTGCCAGACCGAACAGCGTCGCAAGAACCGCGAAGATATCAACGATATGACCAGGCCAACCCCATACACGGTCACCAAGCAGCGGATAAAAAATAGAACGAATAGAAAGAGGCAGGCCTTTATTGTAGGCAAAGAAGGCAAGAGAAAGTGCTACAACGCCATAAATGGCCCAAGGGTGGAAACCCCAGTGATACATGGTGGCACCAAGAGCAACTTTAATTGCTTCCGGTGTATTCGGCGCAACATTCAGTGGCGTTTCATACCAACCGGTGTAATAAGCAACAGGCTCGGCCACACTCCAGAACATCAAACCGATGCCCATGCCGGCAGCAAACAACATCGCCAGCCATGAAGTACGAGAATAATCAGCTTCAGCCCCTTTACCGCCAATTCTGATTTTTCCATAAGGTGAGAAAATAAGTGCCAGGCAAAAAATAACAAAAATATTTCCTGACCAAATAAAAAGAACATCGAAGCTATTAATTATGCTGTTTTTCACCCCGTTCAAGGCTGCTTTAGCCGTAACAGGATCACTAATTAATGCCGCAATCAGAAACAAAACAATCAAGCCAGCACTTGTACCAAAAACCGGATTATGAACATCAAACCCCCATTTCTGGATGTTATCCTGCCCAACCGTATAGTCAGTATTATCTATACTGTACTTATCAACTTTTTTCATCATTGAACCCTACTTGGCAAACCCTCAGCCAAGAATATTTAGCTCTATAAATAATTTTCGAACGCGCAGATCAAACCATTTCTGTAGTCAAAGTGTCAAGTTTAATTGGAAATATGCCTCTTTTGTGCACAACTCGAGCACTAAAAGCCAATTTAACCCACTTTTCAGTAATAAATTTACAAACTAATGTTTCGCACTCTAACAAAATAAGTGTAATTCAAAATAATTACGACTCTAACGATTCACTTCATCAGTTCGACTTTTACCCCAAAAAAACGCACAAAAATCTTATCCTCCTCAACAACAAACCTTGTAAAATACGGGGCAAAGAGTCACATTGAATGAATCGACATATAAAAAGCAACTAGGAAAATGATACACTGCAGAAATGTCCATATTTCCTGCAAGAAAGAACAAGAGCCATTAAGTTTGGCCTGACTGACTCAGCATTGAAATTTCCAACACGATGCATTCCTGCTCACACAGAAATGGGCCGTGTGGCTCACCAGGCGGGCGATTAGCGTAATGCCCCTGTTCCAGCCAGATATTATTGGTTTGATCGTACAATCGACCAGAGATAATAAAAACTTCCTCAGGATAGGTATGCTGATAAACACCGAAAGGTGTAGTGTCAGCTCCTGCCTTAAATCGAGTGAGACGTGTATAGTCCCCCGTTTCATTGTCCATACTCAGGGTCACCTGCTCAATCATACCGTCAGTCCCATCAACGGCATGCCAACGATTATGGCTCGCTCCTGATAATGCATTCCAATAATTGACCGCATACTTTGCCATCGGCTCGCCTCCCCGGAGCGAGATAAGTAACACCTTTATATGTCTTAAAAATAATGTAGAGCAAAACCCACCCTTCCGCCGACAAAGTTTGCTTTATCTATGAGAGTAAAGTCATCAAACAATGACATGCAGAAAAGTTTCACCACAAATTCACCAACTTTAATACTCAACGAATAGCATCTAAAACAAACCACAACAAATAAGAAATAGTCAGTACTACATAAAGGACCCCTTGTTATGAGCCAATTTGATCAAAATGTTCAAAAAACACACTTTCGCCATGAAGAGCCTGAGTTCAATAAACTATTAATACATCACTTAACCGTCGCGATTCCTGCAGTCAGCAACCGCCGGAAGTACCATTGCTTTCTTTGCAACGACTCCGATAGCCAAAGCAATTGCAGCCCAAAACAAAAATGCCTTACTCGGATTTAAAGCTGTATCTGCTTCTACCGCAGATACCATCATTGTCCTGGAAGGCTATGATTATGAAGTTCTGATTTCATGGGGTGATCCTGCCTTCAATGGCGCCCCTTCATTCAATCAAAACAATGACAGCAAAGCTCTGGCTCGTCAGTTCGGTGATAACAACGATGGCATGACTTTCTTTCAGATCAGCAAAGATCGCGCGGTATTATCAGTTAATGATGAGTACACGAACTATGAGTACCTTTTTGCCCATCAGGGGAAAAAGATGACGACCGATGATGTAAGGAAAGCTAAAGCCACTCATGGTGTGTCAATTATCGAACCGGCAAATATGAACAGTAACGGGATAGTCAATAAGAATGGTCACCTTAACTGCCGTATTACAACCAATACAGAGATGGAAATAACAGGTCCAGCTGCTGGTCACCAACTACTGAAAACCACAGACGATCCAACAGCGAACCGGCACTTGACAGTAATTACGCCCGATACGGCATTTCAGCACAAGATGCAGGTTAGCAATGGTACAAGTTCGATAAGCGATTCGATTTGGGTGAGAACATTAATTAGCCACACCGCTTTGATTGAGTTGTGGAAATCGATCCGATGAACCCAAATTCAACCCCGAAGAAGCGCACCGTGCTTGGCCATTTCAAACATGAAAATGCTGCATTGCCCCTGAATAACGACGGTCATGTAATTGTGTACCTCGGCAATGATGAGCGTGGTGAACATCTGTATAAATTCGTCTCGAAGAATAAATATGACACTTCAAAGCCACAAGCGAACCGTAACTTACTGGAAGACGGCACCCTTTATGTCGCGAAGTTTGAAGCAATAGAAGACGAACTGAAAGGAAGTGGTAAATGGGTTGAGCTGACTTGGGGTAAAAACGGCCTGACCAAAGAAAATGGCTTTGTCGATCAAGGAGAAGAGCTAATATTTGCACGTAAAGCCGCCACACTGGTTGGAGCAACAACAATGGATCGTCCGGAATGGGTAGCCGTTCATCCCCAAAACCGACATGTCGTCTGCACTCTGATTAACAATAAATACCGTGGCATAAAAGCCAACCAACCGGTTGATGCCGTCAACCCCAGGGAGAAAAAAACCTTATGGTCATATTGTTCGCTGGCAACCTTCTGGAGGCGACCATACATCCGAAAACTTTGAATGGGATTTTTACCTTATTGCTAGTAACCCGGCCGTTCCTTCTTAAAGGAGCCTCATGGGCTTTAGTTACACAAAAATTATGTAACACTATCACCCGCCAGCTAAATACTAGGCCACGTAAGCGAATTGACGTCAAAACAACACAGGAGTTCATCAATGAATACCTACCGATTTAGTCGCACTTCAAACTTGATAGTAAGAGTAGAATGTAACTGAAGTAAAGCTCAATGTTAAGTCGTTCTAAATTGTCAAGCATTAGATATCAAGTCAGTTGACCTCAACGCACAAAAATAGAAGCATTAAAGCAAATTTGATGTAGCAAAGAATCAACATGACTAACGTAACCATCAAAGATTTACCTTATCGGCTGCCAAAAACGACACAAGAACAACTAACAAAACTGGCCCAGATAACATCTATTCCTAAAAATTTATTGGTTGGCGCTGGCGAAAAAGAAGTAGAAGCTATTTGCTATATGATTCTATATCGGCACCTTAATCAACATCAACGCGGAGATGGAATGAAAGCTATTCGCTCTGTAAAGAAACGTGCCTTAGTTGGAGAGTTAATAAATCGAACTCTCGACACAACCTTTGTTAACCCACAATGGGGAATATGGTCATTAACAAATGACGAACTTAAAGCAGATATAAAATCTCATTCTCAATTAAATACTATGGCAAGTATGTTAGGACTTGGAGCATCAGCAACTAGCATTAAAGATATAGTAAAAAAACCACCAAAAAAAAGAAAATCAGCAGTGACAACTGGATCACTTTTGTAATTTTGAGATGTATTTACTTCAATGCTAAGGAACTTGAAAAGGCTACCACTGAAAAAGACCATCGCTCAACATTAAACACATCAAGGTTTTTTCAATCATGAAAAATCAGATAATTGGAATAACCACCTTGATTGCAATATTGTCAGCAATGATCTGGCGCTGGGAAACAGCTGACAATGAATTAAAAAATCTAATATTTTACCTTTTACTCGTTATTACTATCGGACAAAACATCTGGCATTCACTTAAAGATTTAAAGAAATAAAATCATCAAATAATTTGATTACACTGCTCATGAATTTCTGTAAATCATGAGCAGTTTCAGATATAGCGACGGTACTGCTAACGCCTGCGATAAGGTGTGCCCCACTGAGCCAGCAAAGCACATTTAACTCCACACCAAAACCGCCGAGTGTAACGGTCACCTTGATTGCCTTGTTACATTCGTCCGGTTTGAATTAGCTTCATGAGTTACGTTTAGGTTTCATTTTGCTTAAAACTCGCCCAATTACAGAAAGTATAAATACTTGAAGTGACGATATATACCCATGATAAAAATACCACTCTCCTTTTTCATCCATTACAGAATTTCTAAAAGATGGTTCTGAGTACAGATCATAAACACCCAAAAACATAAAAATAGTCACAAGCAGGCCAAAATAATGGAAGTATCGCAACTTATATGATGCTACAAGAAACAATAACCCAATAATGATACTTGTTAACCAAAAGCTTCCGTAAGATGGAGTCTTATCTGACAACTCACCAAAAGTAACACTTGGAAAAATAACGAACAAAAGATATAAATACTTTTTCATTCAATCACTTCCACGTCAATTTTGACTTTACTAGATTTTATATAACTAAGTATCTTATCTGTATTTTGATTACCTAAAACGCCCCCGCCAATATCAATACATCCCGCAGACCCTTTCATATCACCACCATGAAGGAAAAAGTTATCTCTACCGAATGTCTTCGTTGTCGGTTTTGGATGAAGTCGTATACGCCAATCTCCCCAATCACCTTGAGTGCGTCTAGCTAAATCCCGATCAAATGAGGGTCACTCAATTCTTTTGGATTGATATAATACATTCCAACTGGCAATGATCCTTCATAAGACTTAGCCTGACATGCCTTCGAAGCCTTATTTAAACAAGCACCACGCCCACTAGTTGCATTTACAACCATTAAGAAACACGGTGTTGCTAATGATAATTTTCCTTTTTCGATACTAAAGATAATTTTCATAGATTCACCTACGAAATACTAAAACTAACAGATGAAAATACTCATTAATAGAGAAAGGTAAAGCTGTGTGGCGATATAAATAAATATCTTGAGAGTCACTTCGCATGTAACGCCTGGCACTCAGTAGTAATCCCCAAAAAATTCCTTTACTGTTCAATAAGTAGACACGCTCCTTGCCTTCTGATCTAATGGATTCACCACAATAAAAAGAAGAAAACAAGATGCGTGATATTCAAATACTACACGACTCCCTTAGTGAACAATGCCCGAACATTCACAAAAAGCGACTCCACTCACTGATGGATTCGGTGAAAGCTCTGCTAAATAACGATGCGCTGACCCTAACCTCGCTTGGCAGATCTCTTCCTTCTAAAGCCAAAGCCAAGCACTGTATAAAGCGGGTTGATCGTTTATTGGGTAATTGTCATCTACACCGAGACAAGCTAGATATTTATCGCTGGCACTGCCACACAGTTTGCTCAGTTAACCCGCAGCCAATCGTCCTCGTCGACTGGGCTGATATCCGGGAATATAAACGCCTCATGGTACTCAGGGCATCCGTTGCTGTAGATGGTCGTTCGGTCACCCTATTTGAGCAATCATTTACCTTTAAACAGTACAACTCTCCCCGCAGTCACCAAACATTTCTTGATAACTTTAAAGCCGTTTTACCCTCGCATGTCATACCAATTATTGTCACTGATGCTGGTTTTCGGAACACCTGATTTCGGCAGGTAGAGGCGATGGGGTGGTGCTATCCTGGACACGTTCGCACAGATGTAAATACATTTTATAACAAACAGTGACATCACATTAAGCAACAGTTTAAAAGGCAAATAATAAACCCAAGTACATTGGATTGACCCAACTGGCCAAACGAAAACCATTACTCTGCCACCTGCATCTCTTCAAGAAACAAACGGTTAAAAAACGCAAAAACAGGCACAGAGACCGAGAGCACTTCACTGCACAAGCCGTTCATAGAAAATCAGCAAAGGAACCTTGGCTACTCGCCACTAACATCCCAACTGACATCTTCTCCTCCCGCTGTATCGTCCGAATCTATGAAAAGCGCATGCAAATTGAAGAGACTTTCCGGGATCTACGAAGCCTGCAATACGGCTTCGATCCGCGTCAAAGCCGAACCAACGACACAAAGCGTCTCGATATCCTATTACTGATCGGCCTTCTCTCTTTGCATGGTCTATTGGTGGTTCGGCATTGCTGCCGAACATGCTGGTTGGCACCGCCACTTCCAGGCTAATACGCTAAAAAAACGACGCGTATTATCGTTCGTCAGGCTCGGCAAAGAAGTCTTTCGAAGGCTGGAATATCACATTACAGATTCAACATTACGTTGGGCACAACAAGAATTAACTATGATGGCGAGGAGCAATTATCATGCGTGAAATTTATGGGGATCCTACAGCGCCGGGCATAAGGTGCGCCACGACTAACCAACCAAGCGCACCAAACTCCATACCAAAACTGCCGAGTGTAACAAGTCACCTTGATGCCTTTGTTAGGCATTTCCATGTGCGCTGTCCTAACATGGGTGGTGAACGATCAACGCATCCCGTCCTCGAACCAGTTATATCGCCCGAGAAGTTCGGCTAAATAGCCGCTAAGCTTGATCCGCAGACATTAAAGCGAACACCACGTTGCCTGTGCTTTTAAGCCATAACGCCTGCCATAAGTTGCCCGCTCCATAACAAAACCGACCACCATAAACACAAAAGCCAAATCATACCCAAAATGCCACGAGGAAAGGGTCGACTTGATGGCCTTGTTATGCGAGAGTTGTCTAAATTAAACACTAAACAGCTCCAGGTAATCAGCTAATGCGAGTAAAGGTAATGAGACCCCAGTAAACATTAATAACCAGTAAAAGACAAAAGCCAACAATCGATCAAACCTAGTAGTATTTTCAATTAAAACTTTTCGATCCGCATATAAAGGTGATAAAGAACTACGTCTTAATTTACGTATGACGTACGTAGGTAAAGATAAAGCCTGAGCTACATTTATAATATCCCAGCCGCTAGCGTATTCGATGCCTAAACTATCTTTTGTATTTTTGTTCCGCCTCAATTTTCTAACCGTTATCTGGCCAAATGCAATGTAAAGCACCATACAAATAAAACTATTCAATAATAATACAGCAAATATTAATGATTCGATTGAACTCATAAACCTAACCATCTCATAATTTGATCATAGGTGTCACCAGAGTTTTCTTTCACATAGCTATTAACACCCATTGATACACCTGCTGAAACTCCTGCAACAGCAACACCACCAACGATCAATCCAACCCAACCGATAGGAGTCGCGACAACCAAGAAACCTAGTGCAGCTGTTCCAACATTTACTGCAGCAGTACCAGCTATGGCACTAGTAGCAAAACTAGTAGACTCAATAAATAGCTCTCTCTCCCAATTGTCTCCAGCCACATAACTAGTATGAATATTACCAACCCTACTGCCAAAATCGATCACAGCTAACCCATTACCCAATAGTTTTGTATGCTTGGTAAATCGAATTAGATTGTTAGCTTGTACATCATTAACAAGGTTTAATTTAGCTACATTGCGGCTGCTACGTATTATATTTGCAGCTCGTACTGGATTAGTTAAAGGAGTTCCTTTTCTTGAACGAGATTTTGCCGAAACAACAGATAATTCATGTTGAAAACTTTTTTGCATTTTATTAAATGCACGGTAAGCTTTTTGCTTTGCTGTATTTCTTAAAACCGAATGTGATTTTAATGTTTTTTGATACTCCATAAGTGCATTTTGATAACTTTTAACATCGCCAACAAAGCCGCCAACTCTATTAGCATATACACTGGTTGAAGCGCCAAGCAACCCGACATTATATTCAGACAATTTAGCTGTAACATCAGATACATTGACTACATTTGTCACTACCTAACGATAATGACAAATGAGTTAAGTTACGTGAAATAGTTTTTGGCCTTAAGTAAGTCAGTAGCTTTTTGCTAGTTGCGGATAACTCACCTAAAGCATATGGTGAATAGGCTTCAATATTCTTAATTTCATTACTATGACCATTTGCCGTAATATCAATGCCGCAGTTCTTCTCTAAAGCTTCCAAACTTAGAGGTTGATTACAAAGGATTATTTCACTCATTTAACACCCATAATTCGTATTGGTTAATATCTAGAAATCACACTACCCAATAGTAATACCAGTGCATAAAAACAATCCTCAACTCCTTTCAATTTTCGCATTCACAACTCAATTTTTGAAAGGTAATTTCATTGCTTACATTCACCTCGCATAACGCTGGGCATAAGGTGCGCCACGGCCAACTCACCAAGCCCACTAAACTCCATACTAAAAATGCTGAGTGATGCCTTTGTTATGCCGCACCAAGAATACTTCCCTAACCTGGCAGCAAAACAAGCAACGCGCAACGTGCTTGCGACAGAACTCACAGCAATCACCAACTTCAATATTCCTACTGAATTATCTGCGACTTTAAGCACACAGGATTTGCATGACAACAAATGCGGAGTTACACAGGCTGCAAGCACTAAACTGATAGCCGAGGGAGTCACCGCTTCAAACAAAGGACATCGCGTGTTGAACTGAAGCCAAACAACTCGATGCTGATGGCAACAAATACACTAACAACTGACATTTCGACGCCCCCAAGGAGCAGCCGGTTGATGAACGAAATTGCCTGAGGGTTGGTGTTCTTGAACACCGAAGCATTTGAGTGAAAAACACTTAGCTTTTAGGGGCATAAGGTACGCCACGACTAACCTACCAAGCGCACCAAACTCCTTACCAAAACCGCCGAGTGTAACAAAGTCACCTTGATGCCTTTGTTATGTGATTACTCGTAAATTACTTCCCGTTTAGATACCAAACAAATATCCCCCCTCTTGAGAGGATAAATACGCATATATCGAACCATCATCATTTGTCAATGAAATACTGTTGTTTTGCATATTGCCCACATACGTCCAATCTGAAAAGGATTCTTCACGTAACTTTTTACATGTCTCTACGTACGTTGCATCACATTTACCTAATGACGTAGGAGCGACTACAACACTGACATGAGAGTCTCCAACTGTGTATACCTCTGTACTAAAAGTTGCATACAATCGACTGTCAGGCTGATCGATATTATAATTAGCGAGCGTACTATGAAGACCATCTTCAAGAACAAAGTCTCCCACAGCTTTAAGAAGGGCTTCACACTTTTCTATACCGTGTTCGGCAGCCTGTTTAACGAGAGCAGTTGGTTCTGCTAACGCAGCATTAGAAGCTAACAAAAAAGAAAGCACCATGGCATTCTTTAGATACATAAGTCACATCCATTAAAATAAGAATTATTATTTTAAATCGATAATGTTAACCTTATCAACATAATTGACTCACATAACGCCTGCAATAAGGTGTGCCCCACTGAGCCAGCAGAGCACACTTAACTCCATACCAAAACCGCTGAGTGTCCAGAATCACCTTGATTGCTTTGTTAAATTTCTAAAGTCGCCTTCTCAAAACGAACACTGCTACACCTCCTACGATGGTCTCTATAATGATGAATATACTAAACCAATAAGTTGTATAGTCATCTGGATTTAAAGAAACATGAAACAAGTTTAAAGCTGCATCAATTATGAATAGATAAATAACCCATACAGCAGAACAAATGACTATCAAACAAATTAAAATTTTCATCCACTTTTTCATTTTATAGACCAAAACCATATTTCTTTAGATTTACCGTAATTCTCACCTGCATTAAACATTGGGGAAATAACAAACCATGTTCGCCAATCGGTTAAACGCGAACCATTCCATAGATCAATATGATCACCCGTTCTATTTCTAAACAATTCATGGTTACGCGCCCAGAAATCCTTAAAGAAAACAATTCCGGTCTTTCCAGAAAGTTCTCGTGAAAAATTACTAAATAGCTGCTCGTAATAGTAGATCACCAGAAATAAGGGAACTCAGTCCAATTTGTGCGATCTGATCAGTTGTCAGACATAAACAAATCCACGAAGAGGACTGAGCCATGCAAATCATAGCACCGATCCCTCGACCAGAACGTCGAAGAATGCACAAAGCGATTCAATCGACATCCGATAAAGGTTTTGCTCGACGTCTAATCGCTCTTCTTGCTCTCCATGAAGGAAAAAATATCGTCGAAGTTCATAAGATTATTGGCGCTGCTCGTTCTTCCATCGGTCGATGGATTAACTGGTATACCAAGTGTGGAATCGACGGACTAAAATCGTTACCTGTTGGTCGACCCAGCCATCTACCTATGAATGAAATGCTTATCATGCTCACAGTACTCATTCAGTTATCACCTCAAGATTTGGGCTACCAACGGAGTCGTTGGAGCACTGAGTTGCTGACCATAGAACTCAACCGACTTTTCAGCTCGTCAGTCGCGGCTTCAACTGTTCGTCGATGGTTGCCAAAGGCTGGTATTGTCTGGCGACGTGCAGCACCAACTCTTTGTATATGCGACCCACATCGTGCTGAAAAGCTGGAAAAAATCACTCAAGCATTAGAAAACTGCTCAGCAAGAAACCCCGTCTTTTATGACGATGAAGCCGATATCGACTTAAACCCAAAAATAGGAGCAGACTGGTGTATGAAAGGCCAACAAAAGCGAGTTGTAACACCTGGCTGCAATGAGAAACATTACCTTGCTGGAGCACTGAATGCCACAACAGGTAAAGTCCTATATGTGAGTAGCCTCAGAAAAAACTCGAAACTATTTATAGCCATGCTGTAAAAGCTTAAGCGACACTATCGTGGCGCTAAAACCATTACCTTAATACTGGATAATTACATCATCCATAAAAGCCGAGAAACACTGGCGTGGTTAAGCAAAAATCCGAAGTTCATTCTGCTGTTCCAGCCCGTGTATTCACCTTGGATAAACGTAATCGAACGCTTGTGGAATGCACTTCATGAAACGGTGACGCGCAATCACAGATGCAAATACATGTGGGCACTTTTACAACGAGTAAAACGCTTTATGGATAACGTATCACCATTTCCTGGAGGTGGGCATGGGCTTCAAAAAATGTAGCAGTATTAGGATCAGCTATTTAGCTATTGCAAACCAAAACACCAACATCGCCACTGTATTTGATCTCATTTCTTTCATCCTTGAATACTACTTTCTTTAAATTGTGGCATAACGCCTGCGATAAGGTGCGCCCCGCTTAACCAGCAAAACACACTAAACCCCTGACCAAAACCGCCGAGTGTAACGCGTCACCTTGATGCCTTTGTTATGTGGCTGATTTTTAAAGACTATAGATAAACGGAAGCACCTAAGATTATTAGCCTTAAGTGCTTCTTCTGACAAACACGATTACAAGAAACCGAGTTTTATAACTTCATATGTAAGATAGGAAATGGTTTACCCATATCATCTAAAGGTGAGCGCGAGACTACTTTAAACCCCACGTGTTGGTAGAAACCAACGGCTTGAGGATTTTGTTCATTTACGTCAACACTAGTAGCTGCAAGTTTATTAACTGCATATGATAACAGTAGCTTTCCAACACCCTGTCCTCTAGCCTCGTTTAGAATGAATAGCATCTCGATTTTTTGCTCATGTACGCCAAGAAAACCGATAATTGCACCAAATTCATTCTTAACACAACGTAGAGTTACTGCAGGGAACGCATGCTCAATGATAATAGGTTTGAAAAACTCTATGTCCTCATCAGTGATGAAGTCATGGGTTGCTCGGACTGAATTTTCCCAAACCTTAAGCATTTCTGCATAATTTTCAGAAAGCACATTTTCAACAATCATAAAATTCTCATTTAAGTCTTATATTACTGACATGTGCAGCCGCGAAACCGCATTTTACGCAATCAATGCTGAATGTACACTAACTTGTGGGCCACATAACGCCTGCGATAAGGTGCCCCTCACTAAACCAGCAAAGCGTACCGAACTTCATACCAAAACTGCCGAATGTCCAGCATCACCTTGATTGCTTTGTTAACTGCCAAACCACATTGATATGTATGGAGAAATCAGTGAAGCAACAATCAAACACAAAACAGTTAAGGAAATAATGATTCTTTGCTTTTTTATAAGATCTCTTATTGATACATAGGTGGCAAGAGCTAAAAGCATTACATGTATGTAATCTCCAAAATATCTCCATGACACCAACACAAGAACTGAGCAACTAACACCTGTTTACAGAAGCAATATACGGTCTTTTAACCAATTAATATCCATACAATAAATTCCATTGACATGAACAGGTTACATAGTTCCAGTTCATTTTCCTTATCATAATGGTAGTTTCTTTGAATGTGCTTACGTTTGTTTCGATTAATCTTGATTAGCTGTCACTTTCACTCAGGCAGTTAACGCCAGCCATAAGGTGCGCCCCACTGAACTCACCAAGCCAACTGAACTTCAAACCAAAACTGCCGAGTGTAAAGCGTCACACTTGATGGCCTTGTTAGCTCTTGCTATACGCTTTCATTGCTTGAAGACACTTCAATTGATGGAATGACGTATTTTACAAATAACACAGATGCTAAGAGTGCGGCGAGGTTAACCCCAATAACAATCACTTGCCCACCGTCCAGGAAACCTAAGCTGAACTTAGACCCAATCTTGACGGAAAAATAAAAGTTCTGCAGGGTGCTGTAGATAAAATCAAGGTGAAATCCAGATGCTACTTGATAGGTAATTACTGGCAAAGAAACTACTGGTATCTGAAGCAATTGAATAGTTAATGCTTGATACATCACCTTTCTAGATCTTTTACCTTCTAAAACGAGAACTCCTATGATTGTTGACCATATATAAAAAATACAGATAGCTAAAAGAAGAGCCCATTGCGCTAATTCTAGTTGTTGAGAGAAGTAGCCAACAACTGTAGCTAATCCAAGCACCCCACCACCAACCAAGGCAATACCAATGTATCTTCTAATCCATAGTTCCAAAACAAAATTCCTATTTACTACAAAAATAAAAATTTAACTCGGTGAGCTAACGCCTGCAATAAGGTGTGCCCCACTGAACCAACAAA